>NZ_JAAATY010000001.1:91860-977628 GCF_013280595.1 Kibdelosporangium persicum | reverse complement strand
CCGGCGGCCACCGCGATGCCGGAGTCCACTGAGGTGGAGAAGGTCCGTGCGGTGCGCGCGATCGAGGTCGGTGAGGCGACCGATGAGTGGTTGATGTTGTCGGACAAGAATTTCGTGTTCCGGGTGTATGACCGGATCAGTCCGGACAAGTATCCGCTGACGAAGGCTGAGGCTTACCGGGTTTACCGGATTGTGGTGGATACGCCGGATGCGCCGGATGCGACGGCGTTCATCCGTACTGGTATTCATGATTTTGTCGATCGTGACCATATTGAGTATGCCCGGCGTACGGAAGAGGCGCGTCAGGCGCGGGAGGCGCGGCAGAACGCGGCGGCGTTCGCGGAGATCCCGGCGGATGCGGCGATGCTGGACGGCAACGACCAGAACTTCGTCTACCAGGTGTGGCGCCGCTCGACCGGCCCGAAGGTCAAGCAGGGCGCGGTGGACGCGTGGGGTGGTGACGCGGTGGCGTGGAAGACGTTCATCACCACCACGATCTACACCCTGCACATCGAGGACCAGCGCGACGCGATCGAGAAGGCCAAGCAGGAAAGCGAGGAGGCCGCGCGGATTCTGGCTGCCAAGCAGGCGAAGAAGAACGCGGCCGCGCTGCTGGGGATCATCGCGCCGGAAGGCTGGCTGACGCTGTCGGACGACAATTTCATCCGTCAGTTGCTGACCACGCCGGAGCTGGCGCAGCCGCGGCACATCGAGGTGAAGAACGCCGCGGACGCCGCGTTGCGCAGTACCAATCCGGCGGATTGGAAGGCGTTCATCGACACCGGTATGAAGGCGGCCGATGAGCGTGACGCTGCTCGGGAGAAGGCTCTGCGTGAGGAGGCTGACCGGCAGAAGGTCCGTGAGATCAAGGCCAAGGCCGAAGCAGGCCGGGTGCGGCCGCGTTTGGTCGCCGCGGCCAACGCCGCGCTGGCGGGTACTGCGGCGGATGTCACGAGGTTCTTGTCGGAGACGCAGTATGCCGTGCTCAACCAGGCGTTGATGACCACGACGCCGGGGGTGAAGGGCTGGCATGTGCGGACCGGCGGTGGCGACGCGGTCATCACGCCGGGAACACCCAGCACCACAGCAGGTGAAGCGCCGCTGGGCGAGGCGACCTGGAAGGTCGTCACCGGCCTGGCCGACGCGGCCTGCTACTCGTTCGAGTCGGCCACGAAGGTCGGTAGCTATCTGCGTCAGCAGGATCAGCGGGTGAAGTTGCACGCCAGTGATGGCAGTGACGTGTTCAAGAAGGACGCCACGTGGTGCCCGAAGCTGGGCCACTCTGGTTCTGGTGTGTCGTTGGAGTCCAAGGCCCTGCCCGGTCGTTTCCTGCGGCACTACGGCGCCGCGTTGTACGCCGCCAACGAAAGCGGCCAGAATCCGTGGGACACCCAGTCCGCGTTCAAGACCGAGTCGACGTGGAGCGTGGTCGGCCCGAACCCGATCATCACCACGCAGATCATGCTGCGCTGGCACAACGACGACGCGTGGCGCACCTTCATCGGTGCGTCGAAGGGCGCCGAGGTCGTCGAGGGTGGCGTGCGGTACAAGGACTTCAACAACTCGCGGGCGTACTGGAGCCAGGCGACCGGCGTGCACAACGTCTGGGGACCGATCCTGACCAAGTTCCAGTCCGTGGGCGGGCACAAGTGGAAGCTGCCGGTGCAGGACGCGACCGGCACCCCGGACGGCATCGGCGCGTTCAACCACTTCACCGACGGCGCGTCGATCTACTGGAGCCCGAACACCGGGGCACACCTGGTGTACGGCGCGATCCGGACGCACTGGTCGTCGTTGGGCTGGGAGAAGTCGTATCTCGGCTACCCGCTCGAAGACGAGAAATCGGCAGGCGGAACCATCCGCCGGAGCGTGTTCCAGAACGGGAACATCGACCACGACCTGTCCAACGGCAAGACGTGGGACTACCGCCGCTGATCCACGAACAGGCCCGGCACTCCGCGTGAGTGCCGGGCCTGTCCCGTGAGACCTGATGTCCAGGTGGAGCCTGCGCCCCGATCAGTTGGCCGGGTGCAGGCTCGTCACGATCTTCTGCAGGTCGCCCTCGGCGGTGGCCTCGGGAATGCCCTGGTCGGCGAACGCGGCCACGACCACGCTGGTCTTGTCGGTCGGCTTGGACTCCAGCACCACGACGCTGACCGCGGCCGACGTCACCGGGCACTTGTCCTCGGGCCCCGGCGTGATCGCCAGCTTCGCCGTGACGGTGTGCGCCTTCTTGTCCCGGTCGACCACCACCGGCTGCGGCTGGCCCATGGTGACCTTGGGCTTCGCGCCCGCCTTGGTCGTGTACACGCCGTCGGCCAGGCGTTGCGCCGCCGCGATCGACTGCGCGGCGTTGTCCCCGCTGTTCTGCACGGTCAGCAGGCCGGCCAGGGCGCGGAACGAGCTGGGCACGCCCGAGCAGAAGCCCTTCATGTAGATCGCCGGCGTGTAGATGGTGAACTTGCCGTCACCCGAGCCGAACGAGGCGTTGGAAGTGAGTGGCTCCCAGGTCTGCGGCACGTCGTACGCCTTGGTGGTCTGCAGCTCCCGGCCGTCGTTGACCGCGATCACCTTCCAGCCCTCGACCTTCGGCGCGCCGGTGGCCTTGGGCTGCAGCGGGTTGTTCGACGGGCCCGACCGCGTCGACGACGGGGCGGGCAGGGTCGGGTTGGCCACGGCCAGCGGTTCACCGGCGACCTGGCTGGTCGGGTTCACGATCAGCAGCGTCATCACGAGGCCGACCACCACGACGGCGGCCACCACGACCGACACGATCAGGCCGGTCGGCTTCTTCGGCTGTGGCTCGTCGTAGTAACCGAGTCCTTGGTATCCCCCACCTGGAGCACTCACGCCACTGAGACTAGCGACCGTCGAGTAGCTGCCTGTCAAGAACTGCGGAAAGCACTTTCTCAGTGTCGGACAGGTCACGGAACACCGCGTGTGCCCCGGCCTCACGCAGTGAAGCCAAGCTGTGCCTGCCTGTACCGACGCCGATGGCGATGGCGCCGTGGTGCAGCGCGGCCTGCACGTCATGCGGGGTGTCGCCGATGACGACGACCGACTCGGGCTCGAAGCCGCCGTGCTTCCGCGCGGCCAGGTCCATCGCGGCGGACACCAGGTCGCTGCGGTCGGCCGACAGCGACCCGTACCCGCCGATCTCCAGGTCGATGTGTTCGAGCAGGCCGAACGGGGCCAGCTTGACGTGCGAGACCTCGGGCAGGTTGCCGGTCACCAGCGACTGCACGACGTGGTCACGGGCACCGAGTTCGGCCACGACCTCCAGTACTCCGGGCAGCACCCGTCCCCGTTCCGGCAGCAGGTGCTGGTCGGCCTCGGCGATGGTCACCAGCTCGGTGAAGATCGCCTGGATCTCCTCCTCGGTGGCCTGCGCGCCGTGCGCGGACAGCAACTCGTGGGTGATCGCCCGTTCGGTCCTGCCGGGAAACGTCGGCAGGTAGGAGAGGGTGAGGCCGAGCGCGTTGGACAGCGCGGCGGAGTACCACTCCCGGCCGATCCCGGCGAGGTCGACCAGCGTCAGGTCGATATCCCACAGTACGAGCGTTCGGTTACCCACGTGCTCATAGTGACACGATCGAGCGACCTCTTCGGCGTGTCACAGCCTGCTGCTCATGACTACCCGCTCATCGGGACGGACGTTGACACATTCAGGTTTGCAATACAAACTTGACTGCGAAACAAGCTACTTGGGGGTCAGATGCTTCAGAGGGAACCGGGCGATGAGTGACAGCCCCGCTGAGTTGCTGGACGACCTGCGGCAACTTCGGCGCAAGGTCAGGCAGGACCGGCATGGTCACGCGTTCCCGTTGCTGTTGTTCGCCGGGCTCATCCTGGTCGCTCCGGTGCTCTACGGGTCGGATCCGTGGCCGACGATGTCGCCGGACGGGCGCCACGTGCTGATCGAGCGGGGACCGTTCGAGGTCTTCGAACGGCCGTGGGTGCGCTGGGGTGGCAGCAACGTGCTGATCCAGTGGTACTGGATGCTCGGGCTGGTCACCTGCTTCGCCGCTTCCGCGTGGTGGTACCGCAGACGGGCCGATGTCGCGGGCATCGAGACCGACACGCGTGGCTACCTCACCGTGGCCGGGGCCGCCCTGGTCGGCATGGTGTTCGGCGAACGGCTGCTCAGCCACATCGTCAGCGCCACTCTGGACACCTCCCTGTACTCCAGGCCGGAGATCAACCTGCCGATCATGATCGGCGCGGTCGCCCTGTCCGGAACGGCGATCTTCGCAGGCACCCGGTGGAGACGCCTGCGGGTGATCGGTGTCTTCGCGGCGGCGTTGTCCGCGATGGTGGCGTTCGCCACGATCGCCGTCTACATGATCAACGGGCTGGCCGGGCTGCTGATCATCGCGGTCGCCCTGCTCGCGCTCGCCTGGGCGGAACGCAGCCTGCTGATCGCCGTGACCGGCGTGCTGTTCACCGCGGTGAGCCTGCACGCGAACCTGCAAGGTGTGGGGCTGCTGGTGGGCAGCAGCGACACCAGGCTGATCGCCCTGATGGATGTGGCGCCGCCCGCGGCGGTGCTTATCATCGGCGGCGTGATCGCACTCGTTCAGTCCAGGCGTGCCGCGTGATGAGTGCGCATCCGACCAACGGTCTCAATGACGTTGTCCACCAACGGCACCGGCTCGGCATCCTGACCATCGCCGCGGAGTCCAAACGGGTCGAGTTCGGCTATCTGCGGGAGGCGCTGGACCTGACCAACGGCAACCTCTCGCGGCACATCACCGTGCTCAACGAAGCCGGGCTGCTGGACATCGAGAAGGGCTACGAAGGCAGGCGGCCACGCACCTGGGTCAGCATCACGGAGACCGGGCGGGAAGCCCTCGCCGCTGAGATGTCCGCCCTGCGGGCCCTGGTGGCCCGGCACGATCACTGAACCCGCATCACTGGACCACGCGCAGGCTCTTGACGATCGCGTCCAGCCGGGCGGTGTCGGCGAGGGGAGTGGGCTCCTGCGGGCCCGGTGTCACGTCCGCGGCCACGACCAGCACCGCGTTGCCCGCCTGGGTGGCCAACGCGACCACGGTCACCGTGCCTTTGCTGCCAGTGCACTGATCAGTCGGTTCCGCGAGCGTGGCGTCGGCGCGCACCACCACTCCCTGCGCGCCTTGCACGGAAAGTGGTCGCGGTCGTCCGACATTGACCGCCGCCGTGCGGTGGCCGTCGCTGTACTGGTCGGCCGCCACGGCGGCGGCGAGCTCGGCCGCGGCCTTGGCGGGCCTGCGGTCGGGCTGCGCGAGACCGCTCGCGGCGAACGCGCGGCCGTACTCCGCGCCTTGGCAGGTGTAGCGGCCCCAGTCGGCGAGGTGGCCGAGCCTGACGCCGTTCGACGTGGTGAGCGACTCGTCCTCGTCGGCGAGCTCCCAGTCCGGCGGCACGTCGAAGGCCAGCTTGGCCGCCGTGTCCGTCACTGTCTGCCACGTGTCGTGCGGTGTCGCGGCCGAGGGCACGTCGAAGTGCTCAACCGGGACGTCCTGCCCGCGGCTGAGCAGCGAGGCCGCCGCGATCCCGCCCGCGACGAGCAGCGCAGCGACGACGCCGATGGTGACCAGGAGCCGAGTCGGCCGTCGCAGAACCACACCTGAACGGTAGCTGCTCGTGACCGTCACGGCTGGACAGGGGTGTTATTTCAACAATGGTTGATTTTTGCGCCCGTCCGGGCGTACGCTCCCGCTCAATTCAACAAGCGATGAGAAAGGTGGGGGCGATGACCGCCAAGGCGCTGGCCGCGAGCCTGATCGGGGCACTGGTCGCGGCCGTACTCGGACTACTGACCTTCGGTGCGCAGGCCACGGTGGACCCGGACCACGTCCCGCTCGCGGTCGCCGGCCCGTCACAGGTGGCGGACCAACTCGCCAGACAGGGCGGCGAGCACGTCGCGTGGCGGGCCGTGACACCGGCCGAAGGACGTCAACTGCTTGAGGACAAAGAGGTCTACGGCGTCCTCGAACTCGGTGAACCGGCCACAGTCGTGCTGTCGGGTGCGATCAACCCTGGCGGAACGCAGGTCGCGCAACAGGTGCTGACAGGCGCGGCGCAGGCGCTGAGCAAAGGGCAACCGCCTCGCACGATCACCCTGCACCCGGCCAGTGTGGCCGGTCGTGTCGCGCCGTTGGCCGGGAGCGCTCTGTTGTGGATCGCCGGTCTGGCCGCCGGATTGCTGTTCACCGTCATGAAGACGCGAAGCGGGGCGACCCCGCGCCTGGCCACCCGGGTCACGCTTCCGGTGGCGGCCAGCGTGCTGTCCGTCGGCGTGGTCGTGCTTCTGTTGCTGCTGTGGGACTCCCGCCTGCCGCTCGGCTGGGACGTGCTCGGCTTCATGCTGCTCGCCGCGCTCGCGTTCACCGGCGTGCAGGGCGCTTTGCTGCGGTTGCTCGGAATCCGTGCCGCGGCGGTGCTCGCGCCGCTGTATCTGATCGCACCCGCGGTCGCCGGACAGGTGCCGGAACTGCTGCACCCGTTCTACCGGGACGTCCTGTGGTCGTGGACGCCGTTCCGGTTCTCGACCGAAGGACTGCGCAGTCTGTTGCAGGGCACGGGTTCCGCGCCGGACGTGGGGACCGGATCGATCGTGCTCGGCGCGATGGCCGTGGCCGGGCTGGCGGTGATCCTCTGGCCGGTGTCAGCCCGCCAGGAAACTGAGGCGGACGGTGCGGACCGGGTTGTCCCGTTGGTGTCCACTAGGCACACCGACTGCCACGTGCCCAGGGCCATCCGGCCGTCCAGCACCGGCACACTCGCGTACGGCGGCAGGAAGGCGGGAAGAACGTGGTCCCGGCCGTGCCCCGGCGAGCCGTGCCGGTGCTGCCATCGATTGTCCTTGGGCAGCAGGTCGCCCAGCGCGCTCAACAGGTCGTCGTCACTGCCCGCACCCGTCTCGATCACTGCCAGTCCCGCGGTCGCGTGCGGCACCCAGACGTGCAGCAGTCCGTCCGAAGCGTCCGCATCGGACAGGAACCTCGTGCACAGTTCGGTCAGGTCGTGCACGACTTCGCCCGATCCGGTCCTGATCTGAAACTCCTGGCTGTACATATCAGGGATCATGCCGGGTAACGTCCCTGCCGTGCGCATCGCATTCGGCCAGTCGTTCGACGTCCCAGCCGGGTATCTCAACACGGCGAGTATCGGGATACCACCGAAAGTAGCCGTCGACGGTCTCATGGAGGCGGTGCGGCGCTGGCAGTCCGGTGCGGACGCGCCGGGTGATTTCGACGCGGACGTCCGGCTCGCGCGCAAGGCGTGGGGTTCGCTGATCGGTGTCGAGGAGAGCGCGGTCGCCTCGGGCGCCGGTGTTTCCCAGTTGATCAGCCTCGTCGCGGCGAGTGTTCCGGACGGCACGCGCGTGGTGACCGCGGCCGGCGAGTTCACCAGTGTGACGTTTCCCTTTGCCTCGCAGGCATATCGTGGCGTCACGGTGACCGAGGTGGAGCTGGCCGAGTTACCGTCGCATGTGGACCGTTTTGATCTTGTCGCGGTCAGCGTGGTGCAGTCGGCCGACGGCGCCGTCGTCGATCTCGAATCGTTACGTGAAGCGGCGGCCGCCTCCGGAACCCAGGTTCTGCTGGACGTCACCCAGGCCGCCGGCTGGATGCCGTTGCGGCTCGACTGGGCCGACTGGGTCATCGGTGCCTGCTACAAATGGTTGATGTCGCCGCGTGGTGCCGCCTGGATGGCGGTGAAGCCGGAAACGTTGGAGCGCACCGTTCCCATCGCGGCGAACTGGTACGCCGGCGAGGACCCGTGGGCCGCGGTGTACGGGCTTCCCTTGCGGCTGGCCGGGGACGCGCGCAGGCTGGATCTCTCACCCGTGTGGTTCTCCCAGCTCACCGCCGCGATTGTGGTGCCGTGGCTGGCTTCCCTGGACATCGAGGCGGTCAGGGACCACTGCGTCGGACTGGCCGACGGCCTGCTGGTGGCGCTCGGCTTGGCGCCGAAGGGATCCGCGATCGTGTCGCTGGACATCCCGGACGCGGCGGGGAAACTGGCGGCCGCGGGCGTGAAATCCAGTATCCGCGCAGGTCGCGTCCGGCTCGCCTGCCACCTCTACAACACCGCCGGTGATATCGAATCGGTACTCGCGGCACTGCGGGACTGAGGCACTGGGTACCGTGCTTGTCGTGTCCGACTCCTACCGCCCTGGGCAGTACCACAGCCCGGACCAGACCACGCGCATCCCGCGAGTGCCGTCACACCCGGTGCCGCCGCGGCGCACGCCGGAGCCTGGGCAGAACAAGACCCGGGAGTACGTGCTCAAAGGCCTTGGCCTGGTACTCGTCGCGGTCGTGTCGGGCATGCTGTGGTGGCTGATCCAGCAGAGCAACAACTCCACGGAGACCTCGCCGCAGCCGAGCGACAGCGCCTCGCCGCAGACGAAGTTCCGGTTCGTCAAGCACGAACTGGTCTCCGAACCGGTGCGGGACAGCAACTGCGCGCGTGTCTCGTACGAGGACGTGAAGAAGTTCTTCGAGCGCAAGCCCTGCACCGGGGTGACCCGTGAGCTCTACACCGCGACGGTCGACGGCCGGAAGGCCTACACGTCAGTCGCTGTGGTGCGGATGAGTAACGCGGCCGACGCGCAGGAGCTGGAGAAGCTGACCAGGACCGACGGCACCGGCAACGTCAACGACCTCGTCAAGGACGGCCGGGTGAAGGTGCCGGGACTCAGGTCGCTGGGCGGCGGCGCGTTCGCCTCCAAGGTCAGCGGCAACGACGTGATCATCGTCGAGTCGGACTTCGAGGGCGGCAGCAAGAACCAGGACGAGGCCAAACTCGAAGAGATCAGCACCGACGCCCTGGCCTTCGGCGACAAGCTCAAGAACTGACTCGTGAGTGTTTATCAGGGTTAGAACACCGATAAACACTCACGAGGGTTTACCAGGCATTATGGTGTGGGCGGGGGTGGCGCCCGCGGTCTTGCGCCATCTCGTTGCCCGCACGGCCGAGCTCGTCAACGCCTCCAAAGCCGTCTTGCGCAGGTCCGCGTCGTCGGTGTGCTCCAGCACGGACCGCCACGCCACCGTCGCGTCCGACTCCGCGATCGCCAGCACCGCCAGGCTCGACGCCTGGTCGGTCACCGGCTTCGGCGACACGTACGCGGCCTCCGGCGGCCTGGGCTCGACCTTGGCGGCCGTCAACGCCCGTTCCAGCGTGTCGCGCCGGGCCCGGTGTGCGGTCACGCCCTCGTTGAGCGGGTTGTTGAACGCCGCCGGCAGGAAGGCGCTGACCAGGCCGTAGATCCAGATGGCCGCGTGTTCGGCGCCCAGGGCCTGCTGCACCGCGTCGACGGAGTCGCCGGGGACGGCCTTGGCCGACGCGGCGGTCGTGCTCGGCTGGGTCATGCGATCACCTCTCGCAGGCTCGCGCAGCCCGCGGCCACCGAGCCGAGCAGACCCGCCCGGTACCTCGGCACGGACGGGACGAGTTCGCCCGCCTGCTTCTCGGCCGCCTTCAGCGCTTCGATCATCGTCGCCTTCGTCGCGGGGGCGGTCTGCGCGCCCGAGGTCGGCGAGGCGGACGTGGTCACCGTGGGTGGACGTTCCCGGTCCACTTCGGCCTGTAGTGCGACCGCGTGCTCGGTGCGTGCCTTCGCCACCTCGCCCGCGACAGCCGCCAGATCGGGGCTGGACTGTGCGAGCGCGGTCGCCGCGGCGGCGTCCTTACGCGCCTGCTCCGCCAGTGCTGCCAAGGGATCCGGGGGCGGCGGCTGGTCCGGTTCGGAAGTGCACGCGGGCACCAGCGGCACGGCCAGCCCAGTCATCACGGCCAGTACGGCTCGCCGGGAAACGCTCTTCACAGTCGGTCATCCTGCCAGCACCCCCTCGGGTGGGCGGGCGGTATCCGCTGGACGAGATACGCTGGGCTGTACACACTCGGACATGATCGAGACCATCATCCAGAACAGGAGCGGCGGACGTGGCGAACCAGCAAGGTGATCCCGGGGCGGCGCTGGAGCCCGTCGTGCGGGACGCCGTTGGCGCGGCGGGCTTCGAGCTCGAGCAGCTCGACGTTCAGCGCGCGGGTCGTCGCAGCCTGGTCAAGGTGGTGGTGGACGCCGAGAGCGGGATCGGGCTCGACGAGGTCGCCGGCGTCAGCCGGACCTTGTCGGGGGTGCTCGACGAGCACGATCACGTGCTTGGTGGCCCGTACACCCTGGAAGTGACCTCACCGGGGCTGGACCGGCCACTGACCAAGCCGAGGCACTGGCGGCGGGCGCGGCTGCGCCTGGTGAAGGTGCGCGCGGGCGACGAGACGTTCACCGGACGCGTCGGCGACACCAGCGAACACGACGTGCAGATGCTCGTCGGCGGCGAGCTGCGGCAGGTGCCGTTCGACGCCGTCGACCACGCCGTCGTGGAGGTCGAGTTCAAACAACCACCGCCGGAGGAGTTGGCCCGGCTGGGCGGCGGGAGCCAGGAGGGGACACGGTGAACGTCGACATCGCCGCACTTCGCGCCATCGAGCGCGACAAGGACATTCCTTTCGAGACGGTCATCGAGGCCATCGAGACCGCGCTGCTCACGGCGTACAAGCACACCGAGGGCCACGAGCCGCACGCCAAGATCGACATCGACCGGCGGACCGGTGTGGTGCGCGTGCTCGCCCAGAAGCTGGGCCCCGGTGGCGAGATCGCCGAGGAGTGGGACGACACGCCGGAGGGCTTCGGCCGGATCGCCGCGACCACCGCGCGCCAGGTCATCCTGCAGCGGCTGCGGGACGCCGAGCACGAGAAGACCTTCGGCGAGTTCTCCGCCAAGGAGGGCGAGATCGTCGCGGGCGTCGTGCAGCGCGACGCGCGGGCGAACTCCCGCGGCATGGTCGTGGTCCAGGTCGGTGACACCGAGGGCGTGCTGCCTCAGGTCGAGCAGGTGCCGGGCGAGCGCTACGAGCACGGCGTGCGGATCAAGTGCTACGTACTGGGCGTCACCCGCGGTTCCCGCGGCCCGCAGATCACGCTGTCCCGGACCCACCCCAATCTGGTCCGCAGGCTGTTCGCGCTGGAGGTGCCGGAGATCGCCGACGGCACCGTCGAGATCCCGGCGGTCGCACGTGAGGCAGGCCACAGATCGAAGATCGCGGTGCGCTCCACGGTCGCCGGCGTCAACGCCAAGGGCGCGTGTATCGGACCGATGGGAGCTCGAGTCCGAAATGTGATGAGCGAGCTCGCCGGTGAGAAGATCGACATCATCGACTACTCGGAAGATCCGGCCACGTTCGTCGGGAATGCCCTCTCACCTGCGAAGGTTGTCTCCGTACGGGTCGTGGACGAGCGGGCGAAGACCGCACGGGTGATCGTGCCGGACTTCCAGCTCTCGCTCGCGATCGGTAAAGAAGGCCAGAACGCAAGGCTCGCCGCTCGTCTGACCGGGTGGCGTATCGACATCCGGAGCGACGCCGAGACCGCCGCGAACGCGGCCGGACCGACATCGGGTTCGGCTGAGTAGGCGGTAGTAGGTAGAATCTTGGCAGGTCGTCGTCGAGGGCCGGTTCCCGCACGTCGAGAGGGTCCCCCGGAAGGGCTCGGCCCCGTTCGCACGTGTGTGGGCTGCCGGACCAGGGCGCTGGCCGAGGAATTACTGCGCGTGGTCGCCGAGGGCGGGAAGCTGCTTCCCGATCCGCGGCGGCGGCACGCTGGGAGGGGCGCTTGGCTGCACCCCGCACCGGCGTGCCTGGACTCCGCTGAGCGGAAGAAGGCGTTCCCCAGGGCGCTGCGCGTCCAGGGACCGCTCGACACCACCGAGGTGCGAGCCCAGATCGGGCCGGAGGCCCGACCGACAGACGACCAGGGATCTGGTCTAGCCGGACACAGGAAGCAGGTCGACCCGTCATGAGTCAGCCGTGAAGCCGACACCATGAACGTGCGACGGTAGGACGAGGTCGAGCGGGTAATTGCCGCCGGCCTCCCCAGTGAGGAGAGCAGTGGCAGGCAAGGCCCGCGTGCACGAGCTCGCGAAAGAGCTCGGTGTCACGAGCAAGGAAGTACTCACGAAACTCGCCGACCTCGGCGAGTACGTGAAGTCGGCGTCCTCCACCGTGGAGGCGCCGGTGGCGCGCAGGCTCCGGGATTCGTACCCGAAGCAGGGCGACGCCAAGGGCGCCAAGCCCAGTGGCGCCAAGCCGGGCCCGCGGCCCGGTCCGCCGGCCCCGAAGCCGGCACCCCAGAAGCCCCAGCAGGCGGCTCCGGCCGCGGCGAGCGCCGCCCCGGCGGCTCCGGCCGCACCGGCCAAGCCCGCCACGCCCAAGCCGGCCCAGCAGGCACAGCCCGCTCCGGCGGCGGCGAGCGCCACATCGGCGAACAACACGGCTAGCAACACGGCGACCTTCCAGGCGGCACCGGCCAAGCCGGCCGGTCCGGGCGTCAAGCCCGGCCCGCGGCCCGGTCCGAAGCCGCCCCAGCAGCAGGCGCCGCAGACGACCCAGCAACAGCCCCAGCAGCAGAAGCCGGCTGCCGCGCGGACGGACGCGCCCTCGCGGCAGGGTCCGCGCCCGGGGCCGAAGCAGCAGCAGTCCCAGCAGGGCGGCGGCGGTGGCGGCACCACGGTTCCGCCGCGTCCGCAGGCCCCCAAGCCTGGACCGCGCGCGCCGCGGCCGGGCAACAACCCGTTCGGTGTCGGCGGCGGCGCTCCCTCGCCTCGTCCGTCCGCTCCGCGTCCGGGTGGTGGCCGTCCCGACGGCGACCGTCCCGAGCGTGGCCCCCGCCCAGGTGGCGACCGGCAGGACCGCGCGCCGCGCGGTGACCGCGGTGACCGTCCGTCGGGCCCCAGGCCGAGCCCAGGCAACATGCCGCCGCGCCCGAACCCGGGCATGATGCCGCCGCGTCCGCAGCGGCCCGCCGGTGGTCCCGGTGGCGGTGGCCGTGGTGGTCCCGGTGGTGGTGGCGGTGGCCGTGGCGGCCCTGGTGGCGGCGGTGGCCGTCCCGGTGGCGGCGGCGGAGGCGGTGGCTTCCGTGGCGGCGGCGGTGGCGGCGGAGGCGGTGGCTTCCGCGGCGGAGGCGGTGGCGGCGGTGGCGGCTTCCGTCCCGGTGGCGGTGGCCCCGGTGGCGGCGGCGGTGCCCCGGCCGGCGGTGGTGGCTTCCGCGGTGGCGGTGGCCGTCCCGGTGGCGGCGGCGGTCGCGGCGGTGCCGCGGGCGCGTTCGGCCGTCCCGGTGGTCCCTCGCGCCGTGGCCGCAAGTCGAAGCGGCAGAAGCGCCAGGAGTACATGGACAACATGCAGGCGCCGAGCGTCGGCGGTGTCCGGTTGCCCAAGGGCAACGGGGAGACCATCCGGCTGCCGCGCGGTGCCTCGCTGACCGACTTCGCCGAGAAGATCAACGCCAACCCGGCCTCGCTGGTGCAGGTGCTGTTCCACCTCGGTGAGATGGTCACCGCGACGCAGTCCGTCTCCGAGGACGTGCTCGAGCTGCTCGGTACCGAGATGAACTACACCGTGCAGGTCGTCAGCCCGGAGGAGGAGGACCGCGAGCTGCTCGAGTCCTTCGACATCACCTACGGCGAGGACACCGGCGGCGAAGAGGCGCTGGAGGCACGGCCACCGGTCGTGACCGTCATGGGTCACGTCGACCACGGTAAGACGCGGCTTCTGGACACCATCCGGAAGGCGAACGTGATCGCGGGCGAGGCCGGCGGTATCACCCAGCACATCGGTGCGTACCAGGTGAAGGCCGAGCTGGAAGGCAACGAGCGGCTCATCACCTTCATCGACACCCCGGGTCACGAGGCGTTCACCGCCATGCGTGCCCGTGGTGCGCAGGCCACGGACATCGCGGTGATCGTGGTCGCGGCCGACGACGGCGTGATGCCGCAGACGGTGGAGGCGATCAACCACGCCCAGGCGGCCAACGTGCCGATCGTGGTCGCGGTGAACAAGATCGACAAGGAGGGGGCGAACCCCGCCAAGATCCGCCAGCAGCTCACCGAGTACGGCCTGGTCGCCGAGGAGTACGGCGGCGACACCATGTTCGTGGACATCTCGGCCAAGCAGGGCATCAACATCGACGGCCTGCTGGACGCGATCCTGCTGACCGCCGACGCGGCGCTGGACCTGCGGGCCAACCCGACCATGGAAGCGCAGGGTGTCGCGATCGAGGCGCACCTGGACCGCGGCCGCGGCCCGGTCGCCACGGTGCTGGTGCAGCGCGGTTCGCTGCGCGTCGGTGACTCGATCGTCGCCGGTGACGCGTACGGCCGTGTGCGCCGGATGGTCGACGAGTACAACGAGGACGTCACGGTGGCGACGCCGTCCCGTCCGGTGCAGGTCATCGGCTTCACGTCGGTGCCGGGTGCCGGTGACACGTTCCTCGTCGTGGACGAGGACCGGGTGGCCAGGCAGATCGCCGAGCGCCGTCAGGCCAGGACCCGCAACGCGCAGAACGCGGCGAAGTTCAAGCGGTACTCCCTGGAGGACCTGGACTCGGCGCTGAAGGAGACCGGCGAGCTCACCCTGATCATCAAGGGCGACAACTCGGGTACCGTCGAGGCACTCGAGGACGCGCTGATGAAGATCGAGGTCGGCGACGAGGTCCAGGTGCGGGTCATCGACCGCGGTGTCGGTGGTATCACCAAGGCGAACGTCGACCTGGCGATCGCGTCCGGCGCGATCATCCTCGGCTTCAACGTGCGGGCCGAGTCGAAGGTGGCCGACCTGGCCACCCGCGAGGGCATCGACATCCGCTACTACTCGGTGATCTACCAGGCGATCGACGAGATCGAGCAGGCGCTGAAGGGCATGCTCAAGCCGGAGTTCGAGGAGGTCGAGCTCGGCCGCGCGGAGGTGCGCGACGTGTTCAAGTCCTCCAAGTTCGGCACGATCGCGGGTTGCCTGGTGATGTCCGGCGAGATCCGGCGCAACGCCAAGGCCCGGTTGATCCGGGACGGCAAGGTGATCCAGGAGAGCCTGCCGGTCAGCTCGCTGCGCCGGTTCAAGGACGACGTGACCGAGGTCCGCGAGGGCTACGAATGTGGTCTGACGCTCGGCTCGTACAGCGATCTCCGGGTCGACGACGTGATCGAGACCTACGAGATGCGCGAGAAGCCGCGCGCTTGATGTCCATCCGGGTGGGGCTTGGTCCGCCAAGCCCCACCCGGGTTCCGGCGACTACCCACACGGTGATGCCCGTTGTACGTCGGTGCACTCGAGCTGGACATCCTGCTCGGTGACGTCCACTCGCTCAAGCAGAAGCGGTCGGCTGTCCGGCCGGTCATCGCCGAGCTGCGGCGCAGGTTCGAGGTGAGTGTGGCCGAAGCCGGTCACCTCGATCTGCACCGCCGGGCGCTGATCGGTGTCGCGGCAGTGGCGCCTGACGCCGCGCACGTGCGTGAGCTGCTCGACTCGTGCGAACGGCTCGTGGCCGGCCGCCCCGAGCTGCAGCTGCTGTCCGCCCGGCACCGGCTCGTCGGTCCCGAGGACGACTAGTTTTAGTGATGATGAGGAGGGGAGCGCCGTGGCCGATCCGGCCCGCGCCCGCAAACTTGCGAAGCGGATCAAACAAATCGTGGCGTCCGCGCTGGAGCACGAGGTCAAGGACCCTCGGCTGACGCTGGTGACCATCACCGACGTCAAGCTGACCGGTGACCTGCAGGACGCGACCGTGTACTACACGGTCTTCGGGGACTCGCTCAACGCCGAGCCGGACACCAAGGGCGCCGCCGCGGCGCTCGACAGTGCCAAGGGCGTGCTCCGTTCCCTTGTCGGACAGGGAACCGGCGTGCGGTTCACGCCGACGCTGACGTTCGTGGCCGACACGATCCCCGAGGACGCCCGGCGGATCGACGACCTGCTCGCCAAGGTCAAGGAGGCCGACGAGGAGGTCGCCAGGATCGCGACCGGCGCCAAGCCCGCGGGCGACGCGGACCCGTACAAGGCGCCCCGCGAGCAGGACCCCGAGGACTGATCATGGTGTGCGGCAGGGCTTCCCGGCCCTGCCTTTCCACTATGGACGGCGGGCGACGACGATGTCGCGCACGATCGCCTGGTCGACCCGGTGCTGGAAGTCCAGGTACGGCCCGCTTTCCACCGGTTCGAGCCCGGCGTCCGCGAGCACGTCGGCGACGTCCTCCCGGCGCGCCACGTTCGTGTTCCACGAAATCCCCAGTGCCCCACCGGGTTTGAGCAGTTTCGCCCATCCGGGCGCGGCCGCCTTGACCAGTTCGAGTGGACTGCGGTGCAGGCCTTGCTGCTGGGTCCGGCTGCCGTGCTGCACGCCGTACGGCGCGTCCGCGACAACCAGGTCGAAACTGCCGGCCCTGTAGAACTCGGCCGCTTTCGCCGTGTCGCCGTTGACGTACGTGAGTTCGAGCGCGTCACCCGCTTTGTAGCTTTCCTTGGTGACGCCGATCGACGCGTGCAGCCTGCGGCCGATGTTCTTGTGTTCCCTGCGGATGCGCGTGACTTCCGCGTCGTGCTTGAGGCGTTTGCGTTTCAGCCAGGTCTGGATGAAGGTGGCGTACGCCTCGAAGTCCTTCTGGTCGATGTCCAGCCCGGCCGCGTCGTAGCCGTACATCAACGCCTGGTTGAGCGTGGTTCCCCGGCCGCACAACGGGTCGAGCACCCGGAACCGGTGTTCGAGCATCTCCCGCGCCCGTGCCGACGCCAGCAGGGTGACGTTCAGCAACAGCTTGGTGAAGTGCTCGTTGGTCTTGCCCTGGTACTTCTGGATGGTGATCAGGTCGTCGTTGAACTTGTCGAGCGAACGCAGCTCGACGGGGTCGAGGAAGCGTCCCTCCTGCCGGAACAGCGCGTAGATGGTCGACATGTTCGCCAGGTAGGCGGCGTCCTGCCGGCTGAGCTCGTCGGCCTCGAACACGATGTACGGCACGCCGCCGATGCGGGTCTCGGTGATCTCCGACAGCCGTCCACCGAGGACGGCCTGGTCGAACACGCCGAGTTCGGCGATGGTCAGCCCGATCGACGCCTCCGCGTAGACCCGGTTCATCGCAGGAAGGACAAGAAGTGCGTAGCGGGTCATCGTCTCCTGCGCAGTACCAGGTCGGGTTCGGGCGTGGCAGCCTATCTTCCCGCACCTGGTCCGATCGTTCGACAGGCCCTCGATCCTGGGCTACTTTCGGACCATGGTTCTGCGGGCCGAGCAGGCCGGAGGCTGGGAGGTCGTCCGGACGGCCGACCGGCCCGCGTACGACGGCGTGGAACTGATCGGCTACCACGACCGGGCCGGGCGTGGGCTGGACATGCCGATCATGCCCCAGCCGGGGGTGACGATCGTGCTCGTCCTCGACGGCGAGCTGCGGATCGACCGGACGCGTCCGGTGGTGGCCGGCATCGCCAGCGGCGTGGGAGTCAGCTCGGCGCGGGCGCTCGGCCGGGACCTGACCTGTGTGGACATCCATCTCTCGCCGCTCACCGCGCACGCGGTCCTCGACGGGGCGGTCGCCGAGCTGGCCGGGACAGTCGTCGGCTTCGAGGACCTGTGGGGCGTCAAGGCCCGTCAGCTCCGAGCCGCGCTCGCCGGCACCGAGCGATGGGACGAGCGGTTCCGCGAACTGCGTGCGGCTCTCGCCGAGAAGCTGCACTCGAACCGTTCCGTCGACCCGGAGGTGGCGTTCGTCTGGCGGGAGCTCACGGCCAGCGGCGGGCGGCGCCGCATCGGTGACCTCGCCGCCGAGACGGGGTGGAGCCGCAAGCGCCTGTGGTCGCGGTTCACCGCGCAGATCGGCGTGACTCCCAAGCGGGCGGCGATGATCGTGCGGCTTTCGCCGGCGATCGAGGCGATCATGGCTGGGACGGCGCCCGCTGACGTCGCGGTCCGCTACGGGTTCGCCGACCAGTCCCACCTCACTCGTGACATGCGGGAACTGGCGGGATACACGCCTGCTTCGCTGTACCGCGACTGGCACGAGGCCGGGACCGTCCCGGGAACAATCGTTCAAGACGCCGTCGGGTGAGCCGCGTCAGGGTCGTGCCCATGGTTCATGACCCAGACGAGAGCAAACGAGCGCTTGCACAAGTGCGTCGTCCCGTCATCGGCCGGATCCGGCTGGCGTGTGTGCTCAGCGCCGTGGGGGCGTTGGCCGGGCTGGCGCCGTTCGTGGGGCTGGTCGAGCTGGCGGATACGTTGCTGGCGCCGTCGATCGACCGGGATCGGGCGGCCGTGGTGGCGGTCCTGATAGTCCTCGGACTGGTGCTGCGCGGCGTTTTCCTGAGCGCGGCGTTGACGATCACGCACGTGGCGGATGTCCGGTTGCAGGCGATCCTGCGCCGCCGGATGATCGCCCACCTCGGCCGGGTCCCGCTCGGCTGGTTCGCCCGGAACTCCTCCGGACGGCTGCGCAAGACCGCGATGGGTGACGTGGACGCCCTGCACCAACTGGTTGCCCATCACGCGGTCGAGATGACCGCAGCGGCCGTGACGCCGCTGGGCGCGCTGGCCTATCTCGTGGTGCTCGACTGGCGTCTCGCCTTGCTCGCGGTGGCGACGATCCCGTTGTATGTGGCCGCGTATGTGTGGATGGAGCGCGGTTCCAGTGAGGTCATGCGCAAGCTCGACGAGAGCAACGCGCGGCTGAGCAGTGCCGTGGTCGAGTTCATTTCGGGCATCGCTGTCGTGAAGGCGTTCGGCCGGGCCCGTAAGGCACACGCCGCCTACCGGCAGGCCGCCGCCGAGTACACGGACTTCTTCGCCGCCTGGGTGCAGCCGATGAACCGCGTCGAAGCGCTGGCGGGACTGGCTGTTTCCGCGCCTGTGGTCGGCCTGGTCACGATCGTCGGCGGGGTGTGGTTCGTCGGCCAGGGCTGGGTCAGTCCCGGTGAGGCGCTGGGCTGTGTGCTGCTGGCGTGCGTTGTCCCGGTCGCGATCGAGCCGCTCGGCTTCGGCGCGTTGAACCAACGTGCCGCCGCGGCCGCCGCGCTGCGTATCCAGCAGTTGCTGGATGTCGCGCCGCTGCCCGCGCCCGCGTCACCACAGCGTCCGGCAGGCCGACGGGTCGAGTATGACGACGTTCAGTTCGCCTACGACGATCACGATGTCCTGCACGGGGTCACTTTCACCTGCGAGCCCGGGTCGGTCACGGCGCTGGTGGGGCCGTCCGGCTCCGGGAAGTCGACGCTGGCCACGCTGTTACTCCGGTTCCACGACGTGACCGGTGGCGCGATCCGGATCGGCGGTGTGGACGTCCGGCACATCGACCCGGCAGAGCTCTACCGCCACGTCGGGTTCGTGCTGCAGGACGTGCGACTGCTGGGCGGCTCGATCCGGGACAACGTCGCACTCGGCCGTCCACAAGCGACAGACGCGGAGATCCGGGCTGCCTGTCGTGCGGCACAGATCCACGACCGGATCACCGCACTGCCGCGTGGTTATGACTCTGTTGCCGGACAGGACGTTCAGCTCTCCGGCGGCGAGGCACAGCGGGTCAGCATCGCCCGGGCGCTGCTGGCCGACACGCCCGTGCTCGTCCTCGACGAGGCCACCGCCTTCGCCGACCCGGAGTCGGAGGCCGCGATCCAGGACGCGCTCTCGCGCCTGGCGGAAGGCCGGACGGTGCTCGTGATCGCGCACCGGCTGTCCACCATCACCCCCGCCGACCAGATCGTCGTACTCGACCGCGGACAGGTCGTCGAAACCGGCACACACACCGAACTGCTTGCCGCGCAAGGACAGTACGCGCGCATGTGGACAGCGCACGAGGAGGTTCCAGCGTGATCACCGATCTGCGGCTGCTGCTCGGCCCGCGCATCCTGAACCGTTACCTGGCTTGGACTGCCGGATACGGCGTGCTCAGCGGTATCGCCGCGGCCTTGCTCGTGCCCGTGGTCGAGGATCTCGCGTCCGGCGAACGGGACGCCATCGGCAGGCATCTGCCGGCCTTGGCGATCGTGACCCTGGCGGCATGCGTCGTGCGGTACGTGCAAACCATGCGGGGCTCGGCCGCGGCGCTGAAGACGATGTCGTCGTTGCACCAGCGTCTCGGCGACCATTTGGTGAGCCTTCCGCTCGGCTGGTTCGATTCCGACCGCACCGGACGGCTGACACGCGTGGCCACGGACGGCACCGTGATGATCACAGGAATCTTCGCGCACCTGTTGTCGCCGTTGGTGATCAGCGTCGCGGCGCCCACCACTGTGACCATCGCCCTGTTCTTCTACGACTGGCGCCTGGGACTCGCGACCGCGGTGTCCATTCCGGTGCTCGCGTTGGCGTTCCGCTTCGCTGCATGGACCCTCGCCCGTGGCGAGGCACGTAACCACGCCGCCGATGTCGAGGCAGGCACCCGCGTCATCGAGTTCGGCCGTAACCAGCGGGTGTTGCGTGCGTTCGGCCGGGGCGTCCACGGCTACCAGCCGCTGGAGGACGCCATCTCGGAGCAGCAGCGAATCCGCCGCCGCACCCTCGGCCACGGTGTGGTCGGCCTGAGCGTGAGCGGTCTCGCCGTGCAGCTCGCGGTGACCGTGCTCATGTTGGTCTGCGTGTGGCTCGCGCTCGACGGAGCCGTCACGCCCGCCGCCGCTGTCGCGCTGACCGCGCTCGCGTTCCGTTTCGCCGGGCCGCTCGCCGACGTCAGCGAGTACGCGGGTGCGATCCGGATCGCCGGGAATGATCTCCGCCGGCTCACCGATGTGCTCCGGACACCCGGGATGCCGGAACCGTCCGCGTCCGCGCCGTTGACCCGGCCGGGACAGATCGACCTCGACCGCGTCAGCTTCGGCTACTCGCCGGAAACGCCAGTCCTGCGGTCCTTCTCGCTCACCGTGCCGCCCGGCTCGGTCACCGCGCTGGTCGGGCCGTCGGGGTCCGGCAAGACGACCGTCATCCGGCTGATCAGCCGGTTCTGGGACGTTCAGGAGGGTGTTGTCCGGGTCGGCGGCGTCGACGTGCGCGATCTGCGTACCGAGGACCTGACTCGCCAGCTCGCGTTGGTCTCCCAGGACGTCTACCTGTTCGACGACACCCTCGCGGCCAACATCCGCCTCGGACGTCCCGAGGCCACGGACGCGGAACTGGCCGAAGCGGCGCGCCTCGCAGGCGTGGACGAGATCGTCGCGCGCCTCCCGCACGGCTGGCAGACCCGGGTCGGCGAAGGCGGAGTGTCCGTCTCCGGTGGCGAGCGGCAGCGCGTCGCCATCGCACGGGCTCTGCTCAAACAGGCACCGATCGTGCTGCTGGACGAGGTGACCGCCGCACTCGACCCCGAGAACGAGCTTTATCTGCGGCGTTCCATCCGCCAGTTGGCCCAGTACAGCACGGTGGTTCTCGTGGCCCACCGGCTGAACAACGTCGTCGATGCCGACCAGATCGTGGTCGTCGACTCCGGTCGCGTGGTCGAAACCGGCACGCACGAGTCGCTGATCGCCGCCGATGGGGCTTATGCGCGGCTGTGGCACGCCAAGTCACATGGGCAGGGCTGGCGCCTCGGCGGTCGGTGAAGCCGCAGGCCCGGTGCTCGGGCAGTTGTCGAGGTCGCCGGCCCGCTGCCTCGGTGGTTGGTGAAGCGTCGGGCCTGGTGCTTCGGCCGTTGTTGATGGCGCCTCAGCGATGGCTGAACCGCGGAGTCGGCGCCTCGGCGATCGTCGAGGCTGTGGCCCCGCGCCTCGGCAGTCACGCGAACCGCCCCAGCCCATCCCTCCCCGCACCAGGAATTCCCTCAGGGGGAACCCCTGATTTCAACGTTACCGCAGGGGTCCGACAGTTCCCGGCGATACAGCGGCTGACCTGCGATTCGTCCGGAATTGTCGGACCCGCGCGCTAAGGTCGCGGAGCCCGGAAAGTTGACCTCGACCTTGGTTGAGGTCGCACACTGAGGGCGCCCGTCCGAAATCCGCGTGGGGAGCACACCGTGGACATGAACTTCTCGTCCTGGATGGCGTTGGAGAGCGCCATGCAGGAAGGAGGCCAACGCGTCAGCCGGGAGACGGTCCGCCGGATCGTCCGGTTCGCCCGGCCGCTGCGCGGCGCCGTGCTGGCGTTGTTGCTGTTCAGCGCCATCTCCGCGGTGCTCGCCGTGGCCACTCCGGTGATCGCGGGCCGGGTGGTCGACGCGATCATGAACCGGGAGGACTCGAGCGTCGTCGTCGGCCTCGCGCTGGTGATCGCCGCGATCGCGGTGATCGACGCCGTGGTCGGCATGGTCGAGCGCTGGCGGTCGGCGAGCATCGGCGAGGAACTGATCCTGCGGTTACGGCAGTCCGTGTTCGACCACGTGCAGCGGATGCCGGTCGCGTTCTTCACCCGCACCCGGACCGGCGCGTTGGTCAGCAGGCTGAACAACGACGTGATCGCGGCGCAGCGCGCCTTCACGATGACGTTGTCCATGGTGACCAACAACATCATCGCCCTGGTGCTCACGCTGGTCGTGATGATCGCGCTGTCGTGGCAGATCACGTTGCTGGCGTTGATCATGCTGCCGGTCTTCTACCTGCCCGCGCGCCGGATGGGCCGCAAGCTGGCCGGGCTGGAGCGGGAGGCGGCCGGGCACAACGCCGCGATGACGACCCAGATGACCGAGCGGTTCTCCGCGCCGGGCGCCACGCTGATCAAGCTCTTCGGCCGCCCGCAGGACGAGTCGGCGGAGTTCGGCAGGCGGGCGCGTCGCGTGCGGGACATCGGCGTGCGCACGGCGGTGAACCAGTGGCAGTTCATGACTGCCTTGTCGCTGGTGTCCGCGCTGGCGTTGGCTCTGGTCTACGGACTCGGCGGATACCTTTCCCTGGAAGGTTCCCTGGACGCGGGCACGGTCGTCACCCTGGCGCTGTTGCTGACCAGGCTGTACCAGCCGTTGACCGGGCTGGCGAACGCGCGCGTGGACGTGATGACCGCGCTGGTCAGCTTCGAGCGGGTCTTCGAGGTGCTCGACCTGCCGCCGTTGATCAAGGAGAAGCCGAACCCGAAGGCCGTGCCGGACGGCCCGGTGTCGATCGAGTTCGACAACGTCGACTTCGCCTACCCGGCGGCCGACAAGGTCTCGCTGGCGTCGCTGGAAGACGTCGCGGCACTGGACACCCGAGGTGGGGACCAAGTGCTGCACGGCATCTCCTTCAGGGCCGAACCCGGCCAGTTGGTGGCCTTGGTCGGCTCGTCCGGTGCGGGCAAGTCGACGATCGCGTCACTCACACCCCGGCTCTACGACGCGGACTCCGGCGCTGTCCGGCTGGCCGGAGTGGACGTGAAGGACCTGTCGTTCGAGTCCATCCGCGACACCATCGGCCTGGTCACGCAGGACGGCCACCTGTTCCACGAGTCCATCGGCGACAACCTGCGCCTGGCCAACCCGAAGGCGACCGACGAGGAGATCTGGGACTCGCTGACCCGCGCCCGCCTCGCCGACCTTGTCCGTTCCTTGCCCGACCAGATCGACACCATCGTCGGCGAACGTGGTTACCGCCTCTCCGGCGGCGAGCGCCAACGTCTCACCATCGCCCGCCTGCTGCTGGCCAAACCTCGCGTGGTGATCCTCGACGAGGCCACCGCCCACCTGGACTCCTCCTCCGAGGCAGCCGTCCAGGAAGCCCTTGTCGAAGCCCTTGCCGGCCGCACGGCACTGGTGATCGCCCATCGCCTGTCCACGGTCCGCGCCGCCGACCTCATCCTCGTGGTCGAAGCCGGCCGCATCATCGAACGCGGCACCCATGAACAACTCCTGGCGGCAGGCGGCCGCTACGCCGAGCTCTACCGAACCCAGTTCGACGACCGAACCGCAGTAACAGCCGACGCGGAATAACGACCCCCACAACCCAAACAGCGGCCAACGCCCAGCCCCGCCCGAGATACCCGTTGCGGCACCTCGTGTCGACCATTCCGGCACCGCGCAATCCGCGTTGCGGCACCTTGAGATGCGCGTTGTGGCACTGCGTGTCCACCATTGCGGCACCGCGCAATCCGCGTTGCGGCACCTTGAGATGCGCGTTGTGGCACCTTGAGATGCGCGTTGTGGCACCTCGTGTTGACCGTTCCGGCACTGTGTGGGGCGGGTTCCAGCATCCTGAGATGCGCGTTGTGGCACCTCGTGTCCACCGTTGCGGCACCTTGAGATGCGCGTTGTGGCACCTCGTGTTGACCGTTCCGGCACTGTGTGGGGCGGGTTCCAGCATCCTGAGATGTGCGTTGTGGCACCTCGTGTTGACCATTCCGGCACCGCGAGGGGCGGGTTCCAGCATCCTGAGATGTGCGTTGTGGCACCTCGTGTTGACCATTCCGGCACCGCGAGGGGCGGGTTCCAGCATCCCGAGATGCGCGTTGCGGCACCGCGCAATCCGCGTGGGGGTACCTTGAGGCGCGATCTCGCTGGGAAATCAGCGGCGACTGCGAACTCAACGCGCCAGGGGAGGCCGTGGTGCGGCACGACGTGACGATCGTGGCGCTGCGGCACCGTGTGTCGACCTTGGCGGCACGATCACATGCGCGGGTGGGGGCGTCGGGAGCCGTTCCGGGTCAGGAGATCAGGGTGCGGATGTCGTCGGCGTCCAGTGTGGAGCCGAACATGTCGCCCTCGTCGAGCACGCTGGCGAACAACTCCGCCTTCTTCGCCTTGAGCGCCATCACTTTCTCCTCGATCGTGTCCTTGGCGATCAGGCGGTACACGATCACGTTCCGGGTCTGGCCGATCCGGTGCGTCCGGTCGATCGCCTGGGCCTCGGTCGCCGGATTCCACCACGGGTCGAGCAGGAAGCAGTAGTCGGCCTCGGTCAGGTTGAGGCCGAAGCCACCGGCCTTGAGGCTGATCAGGAACACCGGCGCCGTGCCGTCCTTGAACTGCCGCACGACCTTGCCACGGTTGCGGGTGGCGCCGTCGAGGTAGCAGTACGGGACCTCAAGCCGGGCGCGCACGATTTCGAGGAAGCTGGTGAACTGGCTGAACACCAGTGCGCGGTGACCGCCCGCGACGACGTCGTGCAACTGGTCGAGCAGCGCGTCGAGCTTGGCACACGGCATATCCTGGTGCTTCTCGTCGATCAGCGCGGGGTGCAGGCTCAGCTGCCGCAGCTTGGTCAACGACTGGAAGATCGTGAACCGGTTGGCGTTCATGTCGTGCACCATGCCGAGGATCCGCAGGCGTTCCCGTTGCAGGTGGGTCTGGTACACCTTGCGGTGCTTGGGATGCAGCTCGACTTCGAGCACCTGTTCCTGCTTGGCCGGAAGGTCGGCCGCGACCTGTTCCTTGGTCCGGCGTTTGAGCAACGGCCGGACCCGGCGCCGTAGCTGGGCGAGCAGTTCCGGGTCGCCGGTCCGCTCGATCCGGCGGGCGTAGTACTGCTGGAACCGGACCGGGTCGGGAAACAGGCCGGGCGCCGTGATCGACAGCAGCGCCCACAGCTCCATCAGGTTGTTCTCCATCGGCGTCCCGGTGATCGCCACCTTGAACGGCGCGGGCATCCGCCGGGCACACTGGTGCACCTTCGACTGGTGGTTCTTGACCACCTGCGCCTCGTCCAGCACCATCCCGGCCCACGGCTGCTTCGCGTACTGCTCGAAGTCCAGGCGCATCAACGTGTACGACGTGACCACCACGTCGGCCTGGACGATCATCGAGGCCAGGTCCTTGTGCCGCAGGGTGTCCGCAATGGACACGATACGCAGACCGGGCGCGAACCGCTCGACCTCGGCCTCCCAGGTGGACACCACGCTGGTCGGGGCGACCACGAGGAACGGCGTGCCGGCGGCCGCGTGGCAGATCAGGGCGAGCGCCTGCAGCGTCTTGCCGAGGCCCATGTCGTCGGCCAGGATGCCGCCGAGCTGGTTCTCCCACAGGAAAGTCAGCCAGCGGAACCCGTCGACCTGGTACGGGCGCAACCGGGCGTCCAGCGACTCCGGGACGTCGAACGACGGAGGCTCATCCAGCAGGCCACGGACCTGTTCGCGCCACGCCCGCGCCTGGCGTTCCACCACGCCGAGATTGGCCAGGTCGTCCCACAGCCCTGCCTGGAACCGACTGATCCGCAGCGAGTCGCCCGGCTGGTCGATCAGGCCGCGCGCCTCGATGATCAGCTTGTGCAGAGTGCGCAGTTCCGGTTTCTGCAACGAGAAATAGGCGCCGTCCGGCAGGATGAGGTACGGCTGATCCCTGGTCAACGCCAGGAAGACGTCCATGAACGGCACACCTCGGCCGTCCACGGTGACCGACACGGTCAGGTCGAACCAGTCGGTCTTGCCCGGGATCTCCTCGGTCGACACCCCGATTTGGACCGATCCAGCCTCCCGGTAGTCCGGCCGGACGCCGAACACCTCGACCTCCACGCCGGGCAGTTCCTCGACCTGCGGCAGCACCTCGGTGGTGAACCGCATGGTGGCCAGGTCCCACAGGGTCTTGTCCACCGGTTCGACGAGCGTCAGGCGCGCGAGGATCTCCTGCTCCTGACCGGGATCGCGGTACGCCTCCGGCTCCGAGCCGAGCGGTGCCCGCAGTTCGGAGTTCCCGATCCGGTAGAGCCATTCCCAGTCCAGGTCGAGCTGGTGATCGTCCCGATAGGACGCGTTCAGCCGCAGCGTCGGCCCGGATATCGACGGCGGCGTGAACGATCCGTCGGTCGAGACGAACCGCGCGGTGTGCCGCAGGCGCGGGTAGTAGCGGTCGACGAACCGGGACCGCTCGGCGGCGGGAATCCGCATCCGGTGCTCACCCAACAGCATGTCCTGCAAGGACTTCGGCGCCTGTTTGGTCAGCTTGGCCAGGCCGATCTGGCAGTCGTCGACCTCGCCGGTCTCGTCCAGTTCCTCCCGGTTGACATACACGAGGCCGTATCCATCGCCGAGGAACCGGACGGGGACGATATCGGCCACGCCGTTGACTCGCACGACGGGCGTGATCACCAGTTCGCTGCCGTCGTGTGCGTCGAGGCACAGTTCGGCGGAGCCGTACGTCGCGTGCAGCAACGTCACGCCGATCTCCTGCGCCTCGTCGAGCAGAGCCCACAAGTGACGCGTGTCGAACAGGGACAGGTCGATGACCTTCTCGTCACGCTGGTACATGTCCTGGGCTTGGTAGACCGCGTACATCTGGCGCAGAAGCCGGACGTGCGATTCGTCGTACCCCTCGAACGGATTCAGCCTGGCCCACGAGACACCACCGCTCACCCAGCCGCTCCGCCCTTGCCGCACCACTTTGGCGAACAGGGTCGGAGCCGGTCCACGGGCGCGTGACAGCAACGGCTCCGTCGCCAGCGTCAGTTCGACGCCCAACGGAGCCCCGCTCGGCCCGCTCGTCGAGCCGAGCAGCGAGCTGAGGGACTGTTCCCAGTTCGGTGCCACGCGGACCACGCTAGCGCGCCCCACCGACACTTCCGGCTGGCGCCGTCCGGCGCCCGCGCAGCCCGGACCGCAACACCATTTCCCGAGGGGGAACCCCCTGATTTCCACGTTACCGGGAGGGTCCGACAGTTTCGGACGGCGAGCTTGACATGCAGCCGCACGGCTGCCTATTGTGAAAAGGCAGCCGAACGGCTGCATATACGAGGTGAAGCAATGGACGAGGTGTTCCGAGCGCTGGCCGACCCGGGCCGGCGACGGCTGCTGGACAGCCTCAACAAGCGCAGCGGCCAGACGCTGCGTGAACTGTGCGGCGAGCTGGACATGGCCAGGCAGTCGGTCAGCAAGCACCTGGCGGTGCTGGTCGACGCCAACTTGGTCACGACTGTCCGGCGCGGCCGGGAGAAGCTGCACTACCTCAACGCCGAGCCGATCAACGCCATCGCCGACCGGTGGATCAACCAGTACCACCGCGGCCGGGTCCAGGTGCTCGCCGACTTGAAGACCGCATTGGAGCTGCAACCCATGGACAAACCGGAGTTCGTCTACACCACCTACATCAGCACCACCCCGGAGCAGCTCTGGCAGGCGCTGACCGAACCGAAGTTCACCCGCGAGTACTGGGGCGGGCTCGCGCTGCACTCCGACTGGCAGGCCGGCTCGCCGGTCAACCTGCAGTACGAGGAAGGCGGCTCGATCGAGGACCACGGTCAGGTCGTGCTCGAAGCCGAGCCGTACCGCAAACTCTCCTACAGCTGGCACCGTTTCCAGCCGATGCACGCCGAGGTGTTCGGCTGGACCGAGGAACAGCTGGCCGGGTACGCCAAGGAACGCCAGTCCAAGGTGACCTTCCTGGTCGAGCCGACCGATCGGCAGGTCAAGCTCACCGTCATCCACGACGACTTCGACCCGGACAGCATGATGCTCAAGGCGATCAGCGGTCAGCTGCCGCCGAGCGGCGGCTGGCCCGAGCTGCTGTCGGATCTGAAGACGTTCCTGGAGACCGGCAAGGTGGCGACGACCGGGTAACGTGGCCGGGTGGGGGTTTCCAGACGCGCTGTGGTCCTCGGCGGTGCCGGAGTGGCGCTCGCCGCGGGGTGCACATCCCCGCCGCAGGGCGCGCTCCCGGCGAACGAACCGCCACCCACCCCGAAACCGGCGGCGGCCGTGACGTCCACGAAGTTCATGTCCCAGGCTCGTGGCCGGGAAGTCACCGTGATCACGATGGCGCCGGACGGCCACGCCGCCGAAGGACTGCCGAAATGCGTCGCGCTGCACGGCCGTGGCGGCGACGCGACCTGGATGCCCGCGTTGGGTGTCCAGCAAGCCCTCACCGCTGCCGTCGTGGCGGGACTGCCGCCGTTCGCGGTCATCTCCGTCGACGGCGGACCCGAAACCTACTGGGTGGACGGCAAACCTGGCGACGACCCGCAGAAGATGCTGCTGGCCGAACTCGGCCCGATCCAGGCCGCGTTCGGCATCTCGATGGGCGCCTTCGGGGCACTGCGGTTCGCGCGCAGCCGCCGTGACCTGAAGGCGGTCGCGGCCATCAGCCCCGCGCTGTTCCGGGACTGGCCGACGGCGAAGTCCAAACAAGTCTTCGCCGGCCGGGCGCACTGGGAGGCCAACGAACCGCTCCGGCACATCGGCGAGCTCGCCGGTGTGCCGCTCGGCGTGTGGTGTGGCACCGGCGATCCGTTCGTCACCGTCGCGAAAGCGTTGGCCAACCAGGCGAAACCGGCCAAGTCGTCGTTCACGCCCGGGGCGCACGACGTGGCGTACTGGACCGGGATCATGCCCGAGGTGGTGGCGTTCGTCGGCGAACGGATCAGCGGGACAGCGTAGCCAGCAACGTCTCGATCAACGGCTCCACCGGGCCTTCGGCGGTGTACCCGGCCGCTCGCCGGTGCCCGCCGCCGCCCATGGCCACGGCCACGTCCTTGACGTCCACTTCGGACACCGAGCGCAGCGAGACCGACCACGACAGCGGCTCGATCTCCTTGAACACAGCGGCTACCTCGGCCTCCCGGGCGGTCCGGACGATGTCCACAACGGACTCGATCTCCTCGGCCCTGACGTCCTTGGAGTCCTCGAGCGTCACGTACGTGTACACCACGCCACGGCCACCGGCCGCGTCGCGGTCGAGCCGGGCTCGGCCCAGCACCGTGGAAAGCATTGGCAGGTAGGCGAACGGGTGCGCTTCCATCAGCTCCCGTGCCGTCGTGTCCGGATTGACTCCGGCCGCGAGCAGCCGTGCGGCGAGCTGGTGCGTCTCCGGGGTGGCACGGCGGAACGAGCCCGAATCGGTCACGATCCCGGCATAGACACAGCTCGCCAGCTCCGCGTCCAGCGACACGTCGAGCGCGTCCAGCACGTCGGCGACGAGCGCCGCTGTCGCGACGGCATGCTCGTTGACCACGTGATGAGTGCCGTAATACGTGTTCGAGGCGTGGTGATCGATGACGAGAACGTTCCCGCCCGCGGCGATCGTCGAGGCCACACGGTCACCGAGCTTGCCGAGCCGCTCGACGCTGCCCGTGTCCAGCGCGATCAGCAGCGGCGTGACCTCGGGGACGTCGGCCGCGGGCACCAGCAGTCCGGCGTAGTCCAAGGGACGCAACGTCTCCGGCACGGTGTCCGGCGACCCGAACGACACCCGCACGGCCGCGCCACGACGGTGCAGCGCCAGGCCGAGGGCCAGCGCGCTGCCCAGTGCGTCGGCGTCCGGGTTGACGTGGGCCAGCAGGGTCACATCCGTGGCCGTGCGCAGCAGCTCCGCCGCGCCGGCGATATCACCGAGATCACTCACACAGGTCAGCCTAGGCCCAGGTCGACGGATCGCTGGCGGGAGCGGTGCGCGGCGACGTGCACCCGGTTGGCGCACCGCGCCGAGCAGTACCGCTTCGCCCGGTTGGTCGACGTGTCGAGGAAGTAGTTCTCGCAGTTCGCGTCGGCGCACTGGCCCCAGCGGGCCAGGCCGTAGCGCACGATTCCCTGCGCGATTCCCCACGCGGCCGCGGCGGCGACCTCGGTGGCGGGCGGTTGGTCCGGGTCGGCGACGTGGATGTGCCAGTTCGGCTCCGAATCGTGTCCCGCGGACAGGCGTGGCCGCAGCGGGTAGGCCTCAAGCAGCGCGTTCACCGCCGAACGGGTGCCTGGAGTGTCGTCGGCGACTGCCGCGGCGAGGACCGTACGCAGGCTGTCGGCGACCGGCCGCAGAGCGGCCAAGTCCTCGGCGGTCACCCGGGACGCCCACCACGGTTCCTCGTGTAAGGCGTCCTGAAGTGCGGAGACGTCGGTCAGGGCGGCGTTGGCCAGCCGCACGGCGACGTCGACGTAATCGGCATTGTCCACGAGCGGTCCTTACATCTATGCTGTCAGGGGTCAAACCGGATTACACACCTTACCCAGGGGGATGTCTGTGACGCCGCTTCGGCGCTTGCTCTCGTTGGCCGTCCCGGCGTTGGGCGTGCTCGCCGCGGAGCCGCTGTACCTCCTGGTCGACACGGCCGTTGTCGGCCATCTTGGTGCGATCCCGCTGGCCGGGCTGTCCGTCGCGGGCATCGTGCTCGCGCAGGTCTCGACCCAGATGACCTTCCTGTCGTACGGCACGACCGCGCGTGTCGCGCGGCTGCACGGCGCAGGCAGACGGGCTGACGCGGTCGCTGAAGGCGTGCAGGCCACCTGGCTGGCGGTGTCCGTCGGGCTCGTCCTGGTGATCGCGGGGCAGGCGCTGGCCCGCCCGATCGCCGAGTTGCTGTCCGGCTCACCGGAGGTCGCCGACGCGGCCGTCGGCTGGCTGCGGATCGCCCTGCTCGGCGTTCCGTTCATCTTGATCACCATGGCGGGCAACGGCTGGATGCGTGGCGTTCAGGACACCGTCCGTCCGCTGCGTTATGTCCTGGCGGGCAACGCTTTGTCCGCGTTGCTCTGTCCGATCCTGGTGCACGTGGCCGGCTGGGGCCTGGAGGGATCGGCGATCGCGAACGTCGTCGCTCAGGTGATCTCGGCCATCATGTTCGTGCGTGCGCTGGTCGTCGAGAAGGTCCCGCTGAAGCCGGAGTTCGCCAGGATGCGGGCGCAACTCGGGCTCGGCCGGGACCTGGTGCTGCGCAGCCTGGCGTTCCAGGCGTGCTTCATCTCCGCGACCACGGTCGCGGCGCACACCTCGACGGCCGCGGTCGGCGCGCACCAGGTGGTGCTGCAACTGTGGACGTTCCTCGCCCTTGTCCTCGACTCGCTGGCGATCGCGGCGCAGTCGCTGGTCGGTGAGGCGCTGGGCGCGGAGGACGAACGTCAGGCCCACAAGGTCGCCTGGCAGGTCACCAGGTACGGGCTGGTGTTCGGCTGTCTGCTCGGTGTGGTGTTCGCCGCACTGGCCGGGGTGTTGCCGAGAGTGTTCACGCCGGACGCTTCGGTGCTCGCCGAAATCCCGAACGCCTGGTGGTTCTTTGTCGCGCTGCAGCCGATCTGCGGGGTGGTGTTCGCGCTCGACGGCGTGCTGCTCGGCGCGGGGGACGCGGCGTTCATGCGCAATGCCACGCTGCTCGCGGCGATCATCGGCTTCCTGCCGTTCATCTGGGCGTCGCTGTTCTTCGGCTGGGGACTGTCCGGGATCTGGACGGGGCTGGCCGTGTTCATGGTCATCCGGCTCGTCGCTGTGCTCTTGCGCACACGTTCCGGCAGGTGGGCGGTGGTGGGAGCGGTTCGTTAGCATAGGTTTGCTATCTAATTGACCGGAGAGGGGTCCGTGTGCGCGCCGCCACTAAGGCGTGGGTGGTCTGGGGAATGGCAGTGGTCGTCTACATGGCGGCGGTCTTCCATCGCGGCTCGCTCGGCGTGGCAAGCCTGGAAGCGACGAACCGGTTCGGTGTCGGCCCGGCCGCGCTCGGCACGTTCACCGTGCTGCAACTGCTTGTCTACGCGGCGATGCAGGTGCCCACCGGGCTCCTGGTCGACCGGTTCGGCCCACGCAAGGTGCTTGTCGCGGCGGCGTTGCTGATGGGAACGGGTCAGGTGCTGTTCGCGCTCGCGACCTCGTACCCGCTCGGCCTGATCGCCCGTGCCGTGCTCGGTTTCGGCGACGCGATGACGTTCATCAGCCTGCTGCGCCTGACATCCGCGCATTTCTCCGCGCGCCAGTACTCGCTTGTGGTCTCGTTCACCGCGGCGCTCGGCGGCCTCGGCAACCTGGCGGCCACCGTGCCGTTGACGTTGCTGCTGAACAACACCGGCTGGACGACGACCTTCCTGATCGGGGGCCTGGTGACGGCCGCCTACGCACTGGTCGCGTCGCGGCTCAAGGACACCCCGGACGGTCCTGCCCCGCGCACCGAGGCGATGAAGATCCGTCAGGTCGTCCTGAGCGTGCGCGAGTCGTGGCGCGTTCCCGGCACCCGCTTGGGTTTCTGGGTGCACTTCGCCACCATGCAGCTGCCCGCCGTACTGGCTCTGCTGTGGGGCTTCCCGTATCTCGTCGGTGCGCACGGGCTGTCCGAAGCGGTCGCCAGTTCGGTGCTCGGTGTGATGGTCATCATGACGATCGTCAGCGGGCCGCTGATCGGTGCCGTGATCGGGCGCCGCCCGGAGCTGCGGATGATGCTGGTCGCCGGTTACCTGGTCGTCGCGGTCGGCTTGTGGGCCGTGCTGCTGACGGGCCCGCTGCCGCCGGTGCTGCTCAGTGTCGTCTTCGCGGTGCTGTCGCTCGGGTTGCCGGTGTCGGCCATCGGGTTCTCGATCGCGCGTGACTACAACCCGCTGGCGCGTGTGGGCACGGCCAGCGGTGCCGTCAACGTCGGCGGGTTCTTCGCGACAACGCTTGCGGCTTTTGGTATCGGTCTCGTGCTGGACGTCACCGACTCGTTCACGTACGCGCTGCTGGTGTCAGGCGTGCTGACAGTGCTGGGAACCTGGCGAACCGCGGTGTGGTGGCGCCGCGCCAGGGCCGAGGTGTTCGCCGCGCAGGCCCGCGGCGAGGAGGTCCCGGTGCGGATCAGGCAACGCCGCTGGGATTCCGCCGCGCTCAGCCCGTCCTGATCAGCGCTACCAGATCAGTGCCTTGAAGGTGTCCAGGGAGTCCTCAGCGGACAGTGCGAGCGTGGCCAGCTGTTCCAGGCGCCGTCGCACGGCCGAGGTTCTGGCGATGTCCTGTGTTTGGGCGAGACCGAGGACTGTTTCGGTGAAGACGATGTCCGGCTCCCGCGGGTCGGTGAACGACAGCAGCGTCACCGACCCTTCGAGCCCGCTGTGCAGTCCGGCCGACTGCGGGACGATCCGCAGGGTGACGTTCGGCAACTGGGCACGGTCGACCAGCTGAACCAACTGCTCGCGGTCGACGCCTTGCTGCAGCGTCGGTTCGTGGATCAGGGCGTGCAGCACCAAGGGATTCTCGAAGAGCCGCTGCTGACGACGCATCCGTACGCTGACAGCGGTTTCTGCATCGTCGGCATGCTGCAAGCTGGCCCGCGCGTACCGCTCGGTCTGGACGAGCGCGGGCAGCAGACCGAGCTGGAACTCCGTGACGCTCGCGGCCTCCTGCTCCATGCAGACGTAACCGGAGTCCTTCAGGCCGAAGTCCCGCCACCAGCCGCGTTTTCTCGCCCGTTCCCACAGATCGAGCAGCGGTTCCCAGTCCAGCCTCGGCACGCCGTAGAGCCGGAGCATCGCGCGCAGCTCGTGATAACCGGGCAGTTGCCCGTTCTCGATCCGGCTGAGTTTCTGCAGGGTCAGGTGCAGCCGGGTGCTGGCCTGCTCCTGCGTCAGGCCCGCCAGTTCGCGCAACCGCTTGACCTCTCGCAGCAACCGCCTGCCGTGGTAGTTCGGAAGACTCGGGGTGCCCATACCCGCACGGTAAGTAGCTGCGTCACGAGTTGAGAATCCGTACGTCGGCAGTGCCTGAGTCCGAGGCCGTGCCGATGCCCTGGACTGGTGAACTGCCTTGACACGTCACGCAAGGCGCGGTCGAGTACTCGGGTGCGGACGGTCAGTTACCGCGATGTGGCGATTCTGCTCGGCGGCAGGCAGAACAAGCTGATAGCGGCGTTGGACAAGATCACCAGTGGTGTGCTGCTGGGCGGGATGGTCAAGGTCGAGGACCTGTTGTCGTGGTTCGACGCCAAGTCGGACTTCGTGCGGCTCTCGAACGACCTGCTGGGGCACCTGTCGGAGAACCGGCGGAGCCTGCGCCGGTTCTCCCGCACCCAGCGCATCGAGGCCGCGCACACGGTGATCGTGATGGCGGCGTTCTTCGAGACACTCGACGAGTTCGACCTGCCGGTGAAGCTCAAGCTCAGCGCGCACGACCAGAAACAGGTGTTCGGAACCGAATCCACGAGCGGGGTCGGGCGGTGGCTGGCCGACCCGGGCGTGCTCCCGGATCCCGCTCAGCCGTACACGGCGAACGTCAAACGTGTCGCGAAACGCTACACGGAGATGATCGTGGAGCTGTCTTCGCTGGTGCTCGAGGTGTCCGTCGGCGGGGCTCTCGACGAAGTACACCGCGAAAAGCTGTACGCGCAGCTCAGGCTTGTGCCGCAGCGGGCTCGTGCGCGCTACGAGGACCACTTCCGCGCGCTTGTCGCGGACTACCCCGAAGTGGCGTGCTGGGCGAATCTGATCGAGCACGAGGCCACGCGCCACGAGGTGCGCACGAGCCTTGAAGGACTGGAGCGGATGCTGGCCGAGGTGGTGGCCGGGCGTTCGCCGGAGCGCCGCCGTGCGGCGTTGTCGCGTGCCTACCGGTCCTTGCTCAAGGAGCCGGTCCTGCCCTCGGACGACATCCCCGCCGAACTGAGCCTGCCGGCCGTGGAACGGGCCTACGTCAATCCCCGGTTCCGGGTGCGGGTGGTCGACCGCGACAGCAACCCGAGCCGGGAATCCTGGTGGACCGAGGCCGATGACGCCGGGGACGTCCAGCGTTTCCTGGTCGGCCACCTGACTTCGCCACGAGCCACCAGGGCCCCGCTGGTTGTGTTGGGCCAACCTGGTTCCGGCAAGTCGATGCTGACCAAGGTGCTGGCCGCGCGGCTGCCCGCGACCGACTTCATGCCTGTCCGCGTGGAGCTTCGAGACGTTCCCGCTGAGGCGGACATCCAGGAACAGATCGAGCACGCCGTCCGGCTCGCGACCGGGGAACGGGTGCAGTGGCCCGACCTGGCGCAGGCCGCGGGCGATGCCCTGCCGGTGATCCTGCTCGACGGGTTCGACGAGCTGTTGCAGGCCACCGGTGTGCACCAGACCGACTACCTGGCGAAGGTGAGCCGGTTCCAGCAGCGGGAAGCGGATCAGGACCGGCCGGTGGCTGTCGTGGTGACCACCCGGACAGCGGTCGCCGAGCTGGCGCGCTTCCCCGAGGAGTCCGTCGCGGTGCGGCTGGAGCCCTTCGACGACAGCCAGATCCGGCTCTGGGTGCGGATGTGGAACGCCGAGAACACGAGCATCGAACCGCTCGACGTCGACTCCGTGCTGACCTACCGCGAACTGGCGGAGCAGCCGTTGCTGCTCCTCATGCTGGCGCTCTACGACGCCGACGGGAACGCGCTGCGCGAGGAAGGACCGATCAGCCGCAGTGCGTTGTACGAGCGATTGCTCATGCGGTTCGCGTACCGGGAAGTCGCGAAACACTGCGTCGGCTACCCGGAGGAGGACCTGCGGCGTCGCGCCGAACTGGAGTTGCGGCGGCTGTCGGTCGTGGCGTTCGCGATGTTCAACCGGGGCACGCAGTGGATCACCCAGGACGCCCTGAACGACGATTTCACCGCGTTGGGCGTGACCAGGCAGTCCGAATCGGCGGGCATGCGTCGCTCGCTGAGCGGGGCCGAGCTGGCGATCGGAAAGTTCTTCTTCATCCACCGGGCACGTGCGCACCAGGCCGACCAACAGGTTTCGACGTACGAGTTCCTGCACGCGACCTTCGGCGAATACCTGGTCGCCCGGATGACCTGGCACGAAATCCGGGTGCTCGCGGCCAAGGCGTACGTCAGCGACACGAGTTTCTTCGACCAGGGCCTGGTGGACGATTCCGCCCTGTACGCCTTCTTGTCCTTCGCTCCCTTGGCTTCCCGCGGACCGGTGGTGAGGTTCCTTGCGCAGATGGCCGAACAGGTGCCGTCGAACGAACGGCAGGAGATCGCCGCTGTCCTGATCCGGTTGTTGCGGACCGCGCACGATCAGCGCCGCGAGCGGGGCGGCAGTCGCTATGAACCGCTGGCTCTGTCTGTTCCCCGCAGATGTGCGGCCTACAGCGTGAACCTGGTCATCGCCATTACCGCTCTGCTGGGCAGAGTGCGAGGCAGCCAGCTTTTCGGCCGGGGTGAAGACGTGGTCGTGCGCTGGATGAAGGAAGCGCTGCTGTGGCGCTCCCAGTTCGACTACTACGACACGATCGACATCCTGGCGTTGCGCCGGGTCTGGCACGAGAACGAGCGTGACATCGAGCTCAGCCTGGATATCACGAAGCACAGGGGAGTCGATCCGATGTGGTCGCACCCGCGGGAACTGCGTTCTGGTTCCTCGACGCGGTGGACCCGGTACCGCGACGCCACTCTGAGCAACCGGCAGAACTTCTTCTGCAGTCCGGGCGATGACCATCTCGCGCACCTGGTCGAGCCGCTCACGATGTATGTGGGTGACGCCGCCAACCTGTATGTGTCCTTCGACGAGACGGACTATCGAGCGTTCGGAAACGTGCTGCTGCAGGCCGTGCTCTCACCGGTAACGGATTCGACCCGTGACTTCCGGTCATGGACCTATCTCTGGTGTGTGCGTCTGCTGGACGGTCACCAGCTCAGGCTGATCATCGACCGGATCCGGACCGACCGGGACATCCCGGCGGGCGTGGTTGCGGAGATCATCGAGGCCTGCTTGCCCGTGAGGCCGCCGGTCGAACCCTTGGTCAGATGTGTCATGGACACGCTCGGGCGTGATCCGGCCGTGGATGACGGGCTGTTGGGAATACTCGACCTCCTGCTGGACGACACCTGGCCGTTCGAACTGCGGCTGGAGTGCCAGCTGCGGTTGTTCGACCTGGACTACCACCAGCGGACGCCCTTCATCGGGGGTGCTTGGAAAGAGGCCGCTCGGAAGTTCATCGAGTCGGGGCAGCGGCCGGATCTGGCCAAGCGGGCCCGGTGGATGTGGAGGCAGTTGGACGAGTGAACGCCAGACTGGCGAACACTCGCCAAGATCGGCGACAACCCGGGCCACCGCCGGATCGTGCCCGGCGAGCCGGCCGGTGCGGCATACCTTTGACGCATCCGCCGAGGGGAATGCGAGGATTCCGGCGTGTCCGCGAAACGCTCCACTGTTCCACCCGGTCTTGTCGTGATCGACAAGGCGCCGGGAATGACGTCGCACGATGTGGTCGCCAAAGTGCGCCGGATCCTCGGTACCCGCAAGGTCGGCCACGCCGGCACGCTCGACCCGATGGCCACCGGGGTACTTGTCCTCGGTGTCGAACGGGCCACCAAGCTGCTCGGCCACCTGGCTCTCGACACCAAGGTCTACCTCGGCACCATCCGGCTCGGCTCGGCCACGACCACCGATGACGCCGAGGGCGAGGTGCTGTCCGAAGTGGACGCCTCGGCCGTCGCCGACGAGGCGGTGCACGCCGGGATCGCCAAGCTGACCGGCGACATCATGCAGGTGCCGAGCTCGGTCAGTGCCGTCAAGATCGACGGGAAACGGGCGTACGCGCGGGTCCGTGAGGGCGAACAGGTCGAGATCCCGGCGCGTCCGGTCACCGTCAACCGGTTCGACGTGCTGGCCATCCGGCGCGAAGGCACCGTGGTCGAGATCGACGCCATGGTGGACTGCTCGTCCGGCACGTACGTCCGTGCGCTGGCCCGTGACCTGGGCGCGGACCTGGGCGTGGGCGGGCACCTCGCGGCGCTCCGGCGTACCCGTGTCGGTCCGTTCGATCTGCGGGTCGCGCGCACCCTGGAGCAGCTCGAGCAGGAGCCTGGCCTGTCGCTTGACCTGGACAAATCGGTGGCGACCGCGTTCAAGCGGTACGACGTCGACGAACGGCAGACCGCCGCTCTGCGCTACGGCCAGCGAATCCCGGCCGCCGGTGTGCAGGGGACGTACGGGGTGTTCGACCCGCAGGGCCATGTGCTCGCGCTCGCGACCGACGAGGGTTCTGTGGCGCGGCCCATAGTCGTGCTTGCCCCCGCGGGATAAACGCCCCTCGACCACGTACGCTCTCGATCGTGCAGCGATGGCGCGGGTTGGAGCACATTCCGGGCGGCTGGGGGCGATGCGTCGCCACCATCGGCGTGTTCGACGGAGTGCACCGGGGACATCAGGGCCTGATCCAGCGAGCGGTCGAGCTGGCGGGCCAACGGGACGTGCCCAGTGTGGTCGTCACGTTCGATCCGCATCCGTCCGAGGTCGTCCGGCCGGGCAGCCACCCGGCCCAGCTGACCACGCTCCGGCGCAAGGCCGAGCTGGTCGAGCAGCTGGGCGTGGACGTGTTCTGCGTGCTGCCGTTCACCGTCGAGCTGTCCAAGATGCCGGGGGACGAGTTCGTGCACGAGGTCCTGGTCGACCGGTTGCACGCGTCCGCGGTCGTGGTCGGCGAGAACTTCCGGTTCGGCCACAAGGCGCAGGGCGACATCGAGCTGCTGACCAAGCTCGGCCACCGGTTCGGGTTCACCACCGAGGGCGCCAAGCTGCTGACGTCCCCGGCGAACGGCGAGATCACGTTCTCGTCCACCTACATCCGGGCCTGTGTGGACGCCGGTGACGTGGTCGCCGCCGAGGCCGCGCTGGGGCGCCCGCACCGGCTGGAAGGCATCGTGGTGCGCGGCGACCGCCGTGGTCACGAACTGGGCTTCCCGACGGCGAACCTCTCGACGCCCAGATACACCGCCGTGCCCGCGGACGGTGTCTACGCGTGCCGGTTCACGTTGCTCGGCAGCCCTGAGCGGCCGCCGATGATGTCCGCGGTCTCGGTGGGCACCAACCCGACCTTCTCGGGGCGTGAACGCCGGGTGGAGGCGTTCGTGCTCGACGTCGACGAGGACTTCTACGGCCAGCGGGTCGGACTCGACTTCATCGAGCGGCTGCGGCCCATGGAGCGGTACGACACCGTCGACGCCCTGGTCGAGCAGATGCACCGGGATGTGGCCAAGGCGCGAGAGGTCCTGAGCGGCCCCTGAGCGCGCAGGATGTGGCAAACAGCCTCGCCAGGGGTTCTGGCCTGGCAAGATGCAGGGGAACGACCTGCGACGAGGGGCAAAGGTGGAGGACCAGAAGATCGTCCAGCGGAACCTGGAGCTGCAGAAACAGTGGTACGGCGAGCCGCTCGGCGACCGTGTCCGGCGGCTCGTGGTGGCGTTCGACGTCTCGCAGGCGAACCTCGCCGACGTACTGGGGATCAGCGCGCCGATGCTCAGCCAGGTGATGAGCGGGCGGCGCGCCAAGATCGGCAACCCGTCGGTGCTGGCCAGGCTGATCATGCTGGAACGCAAGGTGCTCACCCCGGAGGTCGCGTCCGGTCGCAAGGAGGCGTTACAGAAGGCCCTCGAGGACGTCAGGGACTCCAAGCCGACGGTCAGCAGGGACATGCTGCCGGTCGATCCCGGCCGGGCCGACCGGGCCGCGCTGGCACTGCTGCGCCGGGCGGCGACGGCCGACGAACTCACCGAGGCCGCGAGGCTGCTCGACGGCCGCTATCCGGCGCTGGCCGAGGTGCTGCGCCGCGCCGGTGCCCTCGCGTGAGGCTGTTCACCGCCGCGGTCCCGCCGCCGGACGTGGCCGATCACCTGGCCGCCGCGCTGGCCGGAATCGGCAAGGTCGACTGGGTGCCGCGCGACAGCTGGCACATCACCCTCGGTTACTACGGCGAGGACGACCCCGGGACGCGTGTGCCGTGGGTCCGTGAGCAAGTGAAAGGCCTTGTGGCGCCGACGGTCTCGTTGACCGACGCGGGCAACTTCGGCCACACGGTATGGATGGGTGTGTCCGCAGTGGACTCCTCGTTCCAGGACCTCGGCACGGCACTGCGGTGGAATGACCGGCACGACTGGCACCCGCACCTGACCGTCGGGCACGGCGAGCCGATCGAGCTGCCCTATTCCGGTCCTCAGTGGACGGTCGACGAGGTGCTCCTGCTCGGCGCCGGCCGGCGGTATGTCTACACCGTGCTCGACCGGCTGAGGTTTGCCGCCTGACCAGCCGGGAATCCTTCCAGGGACATCCATATCCCCAGGGAGTTGGTCATGGCTGAGTCAGTACGGGCACGTGTACAGCCCACCCAGGTGCTGGCCGGACTCGTCGCGCTGGCGTTCCTCGTGCTGGGCATCATCGGCTTCGCGCACACCGGTGTGAACGACTTCGCCGGGCACGGCCACGCGACGCTGTGGGGCGTCTTCGCGATCAACCCGTTGCACAACGTCGTGCACCTGCTGTTCGGTGTCGTCGGTGTGCTGCTGGCGTTGACCTCGGCGACCGCGCGGTTGTACGGCTGGGTGCTGTTCGCCGGTTACGGGCTGGTGTTGGTCTGGGGCCTGATGCTGGTCGGGCTGACGTCAACCAACCCGGTGTCCGAGCTGGGCAACCCGCTGAACCTGAACATCGCGGACAACTGGCTGCACCTCGGCCTCGCCGTGCTGGGCCTGATGATCGCGATCGTGCCGTTGCGGCGCAAGGTCGTGCAGACCGAGCCAGCGCCGGTCCAGGAACCGGCCACGGACCCTGTTCCGGCGCAACAGCCCCAGACGGTCGCGTCGACCGACGAGCGCAGGGCCGACGAGGACCGCACCACAACGGGAACGGACGAGCGCAAGCCGCGTGGCCTGCACCGGCTGAGCCGCCTGCGTCACCGCTCGACCGCCCCCCACTGAAAAACCGCAGGTCACCCCTCGTGAGTGTTTGTCAGGGTTAGAACACGGCTAAACACTCACGAGGGGTGGTTTTCGTAGTGGGCGGTCAGTTCCTTCACCCGCTCCTCGGGCCACGGGCAACGAACGTCACCGTGCAACGCGGCGAAGTACATCTCCAGATGGACGTGCCACATGGCCAGTGATTCCGCCACTCCGCCGGCGAGCGCCGCGGGGATGGTCTGGGTCAGCTCGACCCGCACACCCAGTTCGGGGTCGGATTCGAACGTCCACCGGACGATCCCGGCCGGTGTGCCCTCCGACAACCACTCGTACTCCAAGGTGTGCGGCGCTCGCACGACCGTGAGACGGCCGGGCGGGGCGTGGTCGTTGGTGGCCCGCAGCGGCGGTTCGCCGGTCAGCGGCGAGTCTTCGACCAGGAACGCCCAGGCCTCCTCGACCGGCTTCCACACCAGGTCACGGGCGAAGTGCAGCTCGAAGCCGTCCTCGGTGCGCCGGACGGTGCCCTCGCCGAGGCCGAACTCGTCGACGTAGCGCTCGATCGGGCCGAGCCAGTTGTCGAACCCCTGAGGTGTCTCGCCGTCGAGCCGCGCGGCCATGGCGTCCAGGCAGTTGTCCCAGCCCGCGGCGGAACGGCCCGCGCCGAGCTTGCCGATCCAGCCGCCGCCGACGGTCTGGGTGAACACCAGCAGGCAGCCCGCGCCGTCGGGGATCAGTTCGAACCGCAGCACGTCCTGGTTCCAGCGGAACATGAAGACCTTGGGCGGGTCGACCTCCAGGACTTCGCCGTCCCACTTGCCGTCGACCACGGCCTCTTCGGGGAACGTGAACCGCATCGGCGCACCCGGCCGCAGTTCGGCCTCGACCGCCGCGGGGAACCAGTGCGCCAGTTCCGCCGGATCGGTCACGGCCCGCCAGACCTTCGTGGGTGCGTGCCGCAGCCTGCGCTCGAAACGCAGCGTGGGCTTGCCGTCGATCGTGCTCAGTGTCGCGCGCTCGGTCACGGTCAGTCCTCCATCGTGTCCAGGTGTCGTTCCAGGGCGTCCAAACTGGACGTCCACATCCGCCGGTACGGCTCCAGCCACGCGTCGAGTTCGGTGAGCGGCTCAAGGCGCAGCCGGTACCACCGGCGTTGCGCGTCCTGCCGGACCTCGACCAGGCCGGCGCCCCGCAGCACCTTGAGGTGCTTGGACACCGTCGGCTGGGTCAGCCGCAGCCGTTCCACCAGGTCACCGACCGGACGTTCCCCCGTGCGCAGCAGATCGAGGATCTCCCGGCGACTCGGCTCGGCGAGCACCTCGAATATAGATGCCATGCGAGGAATATAGCTCATGGGGCATATACATCAACCCCAGGCCGCGGTGGACCGGTTCGACCTGCCCTCGATCCGGATCACGACAGTGACGGCCACGGCGGCGATCGCGACCAAGGCGGCCACCAGGACCCAGGTTGTCGACGTGTTCACGGCGATCCACGCGAACGCCCAGCACACCGCGGCCGCGAATCCGACCACCGCGGGCAGCCGCAGTGCGGCCAGAGCAGCGGCGATACCGGTCAGCAGAAGCGCGGCGATCGCGACGGCAGTCCCCGGCGCCGCCCCGAACGCCGCCGCCGTCGTGGCCGCACCCGCGACCGTCGCGACAGCCACCCAACCCAGGTAGACCATCACCGGGATGTGCAGCAGCAGCCGGTCAGCACAGCCGTTCGCGGGCTGTAGCCGCAACGCCGCCATGGTGAGGCACGCCAGCAGCCCGACGATGACCAGCTGGGCCAGCAGGAACTGCCGGTTGGTGAACAGCAGCACCCAGGTCGCGTTCAACAGACCCGCCGCGACCAACCACCGCCCCGTCCGCCGATGCACATCACGGCTGCGCTGAACCGCCTGCCGGACGGCGAGGGCGGCGAAACCGACGTAGATCAAGGACCAGATGGAGAAGGCGGTCCCGCCAGGCAGGATCAGCGTGGGATACGAGTTCGCGACGACACCTACGGACTCACCCCACAAACCGGCGCCACCGACGACTCCGGCGAAAACCTGGAGTACCGCAGCGAAAACGAGCGCACCCACCCGCACCGTGTCCGTCATCAACCCATTGTCGGCGCGGCACAGGACCCCGGCATGATGAAACGCGTATGCCACACGTCAGTCCGCTTTGCGGCGTGATGGGCGCTGTCCACATCGGCAGTGCTCACCGGATCGGGTGAACCTGATCTTTTTGTGGCTGCGCCAGCGATGGCAGATCGGTGTATGACGCATCCATGCGACACGACCGTGTACCGTCCGCGAGCAGGCAGAACAGGGGCGGGAAGGCATGAAGAAGCCCCAGGCGCTTGCAACAGAGGCGACACTGGGGCGTTCGCTTCCGACACTAGCATCCCGCTATGTCGTCCGTCGAGTTCGATGTGCCCGCCGTATGGGACATGCTTTCTGAGCCACGGATGGCTCCTTACCTCCGAGCGGCAGCCGGAGAGAAGCAAGCGGCACTCGAGTTGTACGAGTGGAGTGCTCGCACGTCAGCTGCTGCGTTCGAAATCGTCGGACACCTCGAGGTGCTGCTCCGCAACGCCCTTGACCACTGTCTTCGGCTGCATTCCCGTGAAGAGCAATGTGGCATCCCATGGTTCCTCCTGCCCACGCCAGGTGGAGACCACGTGGCTGAGGCGGTGGCTGTCGTGCGTGAGTGGCTAGGCCGTGTATCGATGTCCCCGTTCGATGAGAGTCTGCCCCGGCCGGAGGCCGGAGTCGGCTCGGTGGGGTGGTTCCTGGCGTCGCTGCGGGAACGCCGCGAATACTGGTTGTCTTTGGGCGTTTCCGCAGTGGCGCCAGGGGCCGCATCCGGCCCGACTATCGCGAACGGGGCTTTGATACACGGCCTAAGAGCACAGGGGAAGGAATCGCGGCACCAGATCATCGCCGGATTGAGCTTCGGATTCTGGTCGGGATTGCTCGGTCCGAAATACGAGGAACTCTGGCGGGACTGCTTGCACAAGGCTTTTCCGTACTCATCGGGGAAGCGCAAGCAGGTCTCGGTCGCCGTCGAGCGGGTTCGGAGGTTCCGCAATCGACTCGCCCATCATGATTCGACGATCAACGTAGACATGCCGTTCGAGGTCAGGCAAGTCGTTGAGCTTGCCGCGTTCATAGACACCAATGCCGCGAAGTGGATCGGGCGGTGTAGTGACGTGATGGCCGTATACGCTCAACGGCCGGTCAGAGTGGATGACACCGTTGTCGTACCGGCAAAGCGTGTTTGGCCGCTCTACGAAGAGTGCCGTGCGTTCATCTGTCAGGCAGGTCGAGCCTTCCAGCCTGTCGAGCGCGTGGCCTTCTACGCCGATCGAGAGATCAAGCCGGACGTTCCAGCTGTCCTTCATCGGCGGGACAACATCGAGTGGACGTTGGAAGAGGCTGCCCGGTTGCTGGAGTCAACAGACCGATTCGACCGCAAGATCGCGAACGTCATCAGGCAGACTGCCGACACCTGGACGGATGGCCGATACCAGGTGTTCTTGCTGTCCCGTCCGGGAGATCCCGCTCATCGGCAGTTGAGCGGTGCGCTGCCGCATGCCGGAACTGGTCGTGGCTCTGCGTTCGTGCAAAGGCAACGGTACGTGTCACTCCACGCGCTTGAGACAGCTGTGACGACGGCAGATCTTCAGCCGGACAGGTAGCGCAGGACGGCCAGGACACGGCGGTGGTCGGTGTCCGACGGCGGCAGGCCGAGCTTGGCGAAGATGCTGCTGATGTGCTTCTCCACTGAGCCTTCGGTGACGTACAACGTCTTCGCGATGGCGGTGTTCGTGCGGCCTTCGGCCATCAACCCGAGCACCTCGCGTTCCCGTGCCGTCAGCGCGGACAAGTCCTGCGCATGCCTGCTCGCGCCCAGAACCTGTGTCACCACTTCGGGATCCAGCACGGTGCCGCCCGCCGCGATCCGTTCGCACGCGGACATGAAGTCGCTGACGTCCGCCACCCGGTCCTTCAACAGATAGCCGACGCCCCGCGCGCCGCCGGCCAGCAGTTCGGCGGCGTACCGGGTCTCGATGTGCTGGGAGAACACCAAAAGGCCCACCGAAGGGTGCGACTTGCGTACGGCCAACGCCGCGCGGACGCCCTCGTCGGTGAACGTCGGCGGCATGCGCACGTCGACCACGGCGATGTCCGGGACGTGTTCGGTGGCCGCGGCGAGGAGTTCCTCGCCTGTGCTGACGGTCGCCAGCACTTCGTGGCCGCGCGTGGTCAGCAGCAGCGACAGGCCGTCCCGCAGCACGGCGCTGTCCTCGGCGATGACGATCCTCATGCCGGGAATGAGATCACGACCGTGGTGGGGCCTCCCGGCGGGCTGCTCAGCGTCAGCGTGCCGTCCACTGTGGCCACACGTTCACGCAGTCCGGCGAGTCCCGCGCCGGGTTTCACGCACGCCCCGCCGATCCCGTTGTCGGTCACCTCGATCCGCGGTCCCGGGCCGGTGATCGTGACCGACGCCTCGGTCGCCTGCGAGTGCTTGGCGATGTTGGTCAGCAGTTCGGCCGTGCAGAAGTAGGCGATCATCTCGATCGCCTGCGGCGGACGGGACTCCAGCCGCACGTCCAACGTGACCGGGATCGGGCTGCGGGAGGCCACAGTGGCCAGTGCGGCGTCCAGTCCCTTGTCCAACGCGGCCGGGTGGATTCCCCTGGCCAGGTCACGGACCTCGACCAACGCCTCCTTGGCGTTGGTGTGCGCGAGGTCGACCAGTCTGCGGGTCAGCACGAGATCGGGGTCGCCCGCCAGTTCCTCCTTCACCATGCCGAGGTGCATGGCCAGCGCGACCATCCTGGCCTGCGTGCCGTCGTGCAGGTCCCGTTCGATCTGGCGTAGTCGTGCGGCGGCGTCGTCGACCGCGTGCGCCCGGGTTTCCTCCAGGTCACGGACCCGCTGGCTGAGGGTCGTCGGGCCGAGCAGGCCCCGGACCAGCAGCCGGTCGAGCACCAGCACGCCGTGCGTCACGTGCGGCGCCGCCACCAGCAGGGCGGCTCCGGCCACGGCGAACAGGACGGCGTTGGGCCAGGTGTCGATGCGGATGTCGCTGAACGGCAGGCTCAGCTTCTCGGGCAGGCCGAACCAGTACGTCACGTGCGTGAGCATGAACAGGCCGTACACCCAGAACAAGGCGGGAACGACGAACGTGACGAGCCCGACCGGGGCCTTCAGCACGACGTAGAGCACCGAACGCCAGCTGGCCGCGTTGATCAGCACCGCCGGGACGACGCCACGCCTCGGCGCGGGTGGGCCGGGCTTGGCGACCCGCACACCCAGCAGGGACCCGGCCAGGCGGCGGTAGGTGTTGCCGAGGCCGCGCGCGATGAGCACACCGAGCGCGGCGATCGGCAACCCGACGAACGTGATGGACAACGCCGTGCCGACCAGGAGCGGCACGAGCATCACCACGAGCCCTGCGACACACATCGGCAGGCAGGCGAGCACGTAGAGCAGCTCAGCCCATGTGCGTCTGGTGAACATGCCCATCACCTTGGCGCAACCTGGGACGACGTACGACCCGGTTAACCCCCACGCCTACTCTGTGGCCAACCTGGCCCCGAAGCCGACGAGCACCGTACCCATGACGCCGTCGATGGCACGTCGTACGGGTGGTCGCCGTAGCACGTGTCCGATCGTGGAGAAACCGACGGCGTACGCCGCCATGAACGCGAAGCTCACCAGACCGGTCGTGACGACCAAGGTGAAAGCGAACAAAAGGGACGAACCAGGCTCAAGGAACTGCGGCAGCAACGCGGACATGAACAGCGCGGTCTTCGGGTTGAGGGCGTTGGTCAGCAGCCCTTCGCGGTACGCGTTGCGCGTGGCCCGTCCCGGCTGCGGCGCGGCAGGCGCCCCGGAGCCGCGGAAGGCCGCGACCAACGCACGAATCCCCAGGTAGCAGAGGTAGGCGACGCCCACCCACTTGACGATGGCGAAGGCGACCACAGAGGACGCCAGGACGGCGGCGATCCCGGCGATCGAGGCCGCTCCCCACAGCAGTTGACCGGTGCTGCATCCCAGTGCCGTCAGCAGCCCGGCCCGGCGGCCGGAGGCGACGGAGTTCTTGATCACCACGGCCGTGTCCGGGCCGGGCACCAGCGTGGCGAGCAGGGCCACGCCGGCGAACGCGAGCAGTGCACTGACCATCGCGCCAGGCTACTGAAAACCGGCACGAGCGTCCGGCCACCTCGATTCAGTAGAATGGACATCGCCTGGTGGACTGACTGTTCCGAGCGTGTGGTGCCCGCTCGGTTGCCTGCGTGTGCGTAGGCCCTGATACCCTTCGTAGTTGGGTCCTGCTGCGGTCCGTGGCGGCTGGTACCGACTAACGCCTCGACGAGGCGTCCTCACGGGACATGTACACGAACAAGGAGAAACACGCGTGGCGCTGACCACCGACCAGAAGAAGACGATCCTCGGCGAGTACGGGTTGCACGACTCGGACACCGGATCACCCGAGGCTCAGGTCGCGCTGCTGACCAAGCGGATCAGTGACCTGACCCGGCACCTTCAGCAGCACAAGCACGACCACCACTCCCGCCGCGGCCTGTTGCTGCTGGTGGGTCGCCGCCGCCGGTTGCTCAACTACGTGGCCAAGGTGGACATCCAGCGGTACCGGTCGCTGATCCAGCGGCTCGGCCTCCGCAGGTGAGCTTGGGAGGGGGAGCGGCCAGGCGGCTGCTCCCCCTCCGCACATTGACAAGACGACAGGGCTTGGCGGACGGGGCAGAATCTGCGCCGGTCCTCGGTAGTGGCTTCCGGGCGGGAAAGAGGAGACCCGGGGGCTTCGATCGAAGACCGGCCTCGTCCACACCGCGTCGACGGCGGAAGTTCCGGCCGCGGGCCCGTAAGACGAGGAGAAACAACTACATGACTGACTCCCAGGAACCTGGGGTCCACGAGACCACTGCCGTGATCGACAACGGCAAGTTCGGCAAGCGCGTCGTCCGGTTCGAGACCGGCCGCCTCGCTCGCCAGGCAGCAGGCAGCGTCGTGGCCTACCTCGACGAGGAGACCATGCTGCTCTCGGCGACCACCGCGTCGAAGCACCCGAAGGAGCACTTCGACTTCTTCCCGCTGACGGTCGACGTCGAAGAGCGGATGTACTCGGTCGGCCGCATCCCCGGCGCGTTCTTCCGCCGTGAGGGCCGCCCGTCCACCGACGCCATCCTGGCCTGCCGGTTGATCGACCGGCCGCTGCGCCCGTCGTTCGTCGACGGCCTGCGCAACGAGATCCAGGTCGTCGTCACGGTGATGAGCCTGGCCCCGCAGGACCTGTACGACGTCGTGGCGATCAACGCCGCCTCCGCCTCCACCCAGCTCGCCGGCCTGCCGTTCTCCGGCCCGGTCGGGGGCGTGCGTGTGGCCCTCATCCCCGGTGAGGACGGCGCGAGCCAGTGGGTCGCGTTCCCGACCTACACGCAGCTGGAGAAGGCCGTGTTCGACATGGTCGTCGCCGGCCGCATCGTCGGTGACGACGTCGCGATCATGATGGTCGAGGCCGAGGCCACCGAGAACGTGATCGACCTGGTGGGCGACGGTGCCCCGGCGCCGACCGAGCAGGTCGTGGCCGAGGGCCTGGAGGCCGCCAAGCCGTTCATCCGCTCGCTCTGCGAGGCCCAGCAGGAGCTGGCCAAGCTCGCCGCCAAGGAGACCGCCGAGTTCCCGGTGTTCCCGGCCTACCAGCCGGACGCCTACGAGGCCGTCGAGGCCGCGGCGGCCCAGAAGCTGGCCGAGGCGCTGACCATCGCGGGCAAGCAGGAGCGCGAGGCCGCGATCGACGAGGTCAAGGCCGGTGTGCTGGAGACGGTCGGCGAGCGCGAGGAGTTCGAGGGCCGCGAGAAGGAGCTCGGCGCGGCGTTCCGTTCGCTGAACAAGAAGCTGGTCCGGCAGCGGATCCTGCGGGACAAGGTCCGCATCGACGGCCGTGGCCTGACCGACATCCGTCAGCTGTCCGCCGAGGTCGCCGTGATCCCGCGGGCGCACGGCTCGGCGCTGTTCGAGCGCGGCGAGACCCAGATCCTGGGCGTCACCACGCTGAACATGCTGCGGATGGAACAGCAGATCGACTCGCTGTCGCCGGAGACCACCAAGCGGTACCTGCACCACTACAACTTCCCGCCGTACTCGACCGGTGAGACCGGCCGGGTCGGCTCGCCCAAGCGCCGCGAGATCGGCCACGGCGCGCTCGCCGAGCGGGCGATCGTGCCGGTGCTGCCCAAGCGGGACGAGTTCCCGTACGCGCTGCGCCAGGTGTCGGAGGCGTTGGGCTCCAACGGTTCCACCTCGATGGGCTCGGTGTGTGCGTCCACCCTGTCGCTGCTCAACGCCGGCGTGCCGCTCAAGGCGCCCGTCGCGGGCATCGCGATGGGCCTGGTGTCCGACGAGGTCGACGGCAAGACCGAGTACGTCGCGCTGACCGACATCCTCGGCGCCGAGGACGCCTTCGGCGACATGGACTTCAAGGTCGCGGGCACCAAGGACTTCGTGACCGCGCTGCAGCTGGACACCAAGCTCGACGGCATCCCGTCCGAGGTGCTGGCCGCCGCGCTGAAGCAGGCGTACGACGCCCGGCTGACCATCCTCGAGGTGATCGCCGAGGCGATCGACAAGCCGGACGAGATGAGCCCGTTCGCGCCGCGCGTGACCAGCGTGAAGATCCCGGTCGACAAGATCGGCGAGGTGATCGGCCCGAAGGGCAAGATGATCAACTCGATCACCGAGGAGACCGGCGCCGACATCTCCATCGAGGACGACGGCACGATCTACGTCGGTGCGGCGGACGGCCCGTCGGCCGAGGCGGCGATCTCCAAGATCAACGCCATCGCCAACCCGCAGCTGCCGAAGGTCGGCGAGCGCTTCCTCGGCACGGTTGTCAAGACCGCCGCCTTCGGCGCGTTCGTCTCGCTGCTGCCGGGCAAGGACGGCCTGGTGCACATCTCCAAGCTGGGCAACGGCAAGCGCATCGGCAAGGTCGAGGACGTGGTCAAGGTCGGCGACAAGCTCCGCGTGGAGATCGCCGACATCGACTCGCGCGGCAAGATCAGCCTGGTCCTGGTCAAGGACGAGGACGCCGAGAAGAAGGCCGACGAGTCCGCCAAGGACAGCACGGACGACAAGGCATCGGCAGAGGAGCCCGCGACCACGTGACGGTTCGCAGTACGACAGCCGCGGGCTCTGCCCGCGGCTTTCTGCAGAAGCCCGGCACCACTCGCACGTTGGAACGCACCGACGCCGGTGAGGTCCGTCGGACCTTGCTGCCCGGTGGCCTGCGAGTGGTGACCGAGCACGTGCCCGGTGTGCGGTCGGCCTCGGTCGGCATGTGGGTCGCGGTCGGGTCCCGGGACGAGCAGCCGAGCGTCGCCGGGGCCGCGCACTACCTGGAGCACCTGCTCTTCAAGAGCACCGCGCGGCGCAGTGCGCAGCAGATCGCCGAGGAGATCGACGCGGTCGGCGGCGAGCTGAACGCGTTCACCGCCAAGGAACACACCTGCTACTACGCGCACGTCCTCGACGAGGACCTGCCGTTGGCCGTGGACCTGGTGTGCGACGTGGTCTTCGAGGCACTGTGCACCGAGAAGGACATGGAGACCGAGCGCAGCGTCGTGCTCGAAGAGATCGCGATGCGCGACGACGACCCGGAAGACCTGCTGCACGACGCGTTCTGTGCGGCACTGCTGCCGGATCACACGCTCGGCCGTCCGGTGCTCGGCAGCGAGAAGTCCATCACCGAGTTGAGCCGCAACGCGTTGTACGGCTTCTACAAGCGCCGCTACACGTTGCCGCGGATGGTCTTCGCGGTCGCCGGGAACATCAAGCACGCCGACGTGCTTCGCTTGGTGCGTAAGGCTCTCAAGGCCCGCTTGGTCGGTGATGTCGCTCCGATCGCGCCGCGCAAGGGGCGTGCCCGGATTCCTTCGTCGCCAAAGCTTGTCGTGCACACGGAGGACACTGAGCAGACGCATCTCATGCTCGGGGTGCGTGCCCTGGACCGGCACGACGAGCGGCGGTTCACGCTGGGCGTGCTGAACGCGGCACTGGGCGGCGGGATGAGTTCCCGGCTGTTCCAGGAGATTCGCGAGAAGCGCGGCCTGGCGTACCAGGTCTACTCGTCTGTCGCGTCCTATTCGGACACTGGGCATCTGTCGGTTTACGCCGGCGTGCAACCGGACCGGCTCGGCGAGACCACCACGGTGATCCGTGAGGTGCTCGCACAGGTCGCTCGTGAGGGCCTGTCCGACGCCGAGGTCGCGCGCGGCAAGGGACAGTTGCGTGGTGGTCTGGTGCTTGGCTTGGAGGACACCAGTTCCCGGATGTCGCGGATCGGCAAGGGCGAGCTGACGTACGGCGACTACCTGACCATCAGCGAGACGCTGGGCCGTATCGACGCGGTGACCGGTGAGGATATCGCCTTGCTGGCCAAGGAACTGCTGTCCCGTCCGATCGCGGCGGCGGTCGTCGGCCCGTACGATCACGCCGACGATGTGCCGGTCGAAGTTCACGAGGTGTTGCGATGACGATCCGCGTTGGCGTGCTCGGCGCGAAGGGCCGGATGGGTGCCGAAGTGTGCCGTGCGGTCGAAGCCGCGCCGGACATGGAGATCTTCGCCAAGGTCGACGTCGGCGACGCGATCTCCGACATCACCGGCGCGGACGTCGTCGTGGACTTCACGCACCCCGACGCGGTGATGGACAACCTCCGTTTCGCGGTGGAGAACGGCATCCACAGCGTGGTCGGCACAACAGGCTTCACCGCCGAGCGCTTGGAAACGGTGGCTTCCTGGCTGTCGGCCAAGCCTGAGGTCGGCGTGGTCATCGCCCCGAACTTCGCGATCGGTGCGGTGCTGGCCATGCACTTCGCCGGGCTGGCGGCGAAGTACTACGAGTCGGCGGAGATCATCGAGCTGCACCACCCTCGTAAAGCCGATGCCCCGTCCGGAACCGCCGCTCACACCGCCCGCATCATCGGCGCGGCACGGGCGGCGGCAGAGCTGGGCCCGTCGCCCGACGCCACGACCCAGGAACTCGACGGCGCCCGCGGCGCGTTGGTCGATGACGTCCGCGTGCACTCGGTCAGGCTCTCCGGCCTGATCGCCCACGAGGAGATCCTGTTCGGCCGCGAAGGCGAAACGCTGACGATCCGGCACGACTCGATGGACCGCAACTCGTTCATGCCCGGCGTGCTGCTGGCGGTGCGGTCGATCGCCGACCGTCCCGGCCTGGTCGTCGGCCTCGACAAGCTGATGGACCTGTGAGGCTGTCCGCGCGGACTACGGCACTGCTGCTGACGGCAGTGCTGGCGGTGTACTTCGTCCTGCTGACCGGACGGGCCGTCGCGTTGCTGGAAACCGGTACCGGGGTGGGAATCGGCCTCGGTATCGGTGTTCTGCTGTTGCCGTTGATCGGCATCTGGGTCGCCGTCGCGACAGTCCGATTCGGACTGCGCACCGAGCGGCTGGCCCAGCGCCTGGCCGACGAAGGCACGTTGCCGGACACGTCCGACCTGCCCCGCATGCCCTCCGGCCGCATCGACCGCAAGGCCGCCGACGCCTGGTTCGAGGACCGCCGCCTGGAAGTCGAAGCGGCGCCGGAGGACTGGCGAGCCTGGTTCCGCCTCGCCCACGGTTACGACATCGCCGGCGACCGCCGCCGCGCCCGCGAAGCCATGCGCAAGGCCCTCGAACTGTCGTCCTGACCTACAGGTTCCCGAGCGCTCCCGTGATCAGTGCTCGTGCGGCTTTCCCGTAGACCGCTTGCTGGCTGATTGCTTCGAACGCCTTGGCGTAGAGCGCGATTTCTCTGGGTTGGCTGACCGTGAGCTCAGCCGAGATGGTCTCCACGTGCACCAGTTTGTCGTCGTACATGATGAACTGATTGGTCGGCACTCTGTAGTCGGCGTGTCCGGGGATGATGCCGAGCGTCAGGCGCGGCAGTGACATGACCACCAGGAGCCGGTCGAGCTGTCCGAGCATCACGTCAGGTCCGCCGACCATGGTGGACAGGGCTTGCTGCGCGATGACGAAGTGGAACCGGTGGTCGCCGCGGTAGAGAACCTGCTGCCGTTCCATGCGTTCGGCGACACCGGCATCGAGGTCGTCCGTGATCTGGTAAAAGTCGATGACCCGCCGCAGTACGGCCGCCGCGTATTCGGGCGTGTGCAGGATGCCTGGGACCAGCACGGGTTCGTACCAGCGCATAAGGCGGGTTCGTGCCTCAAGGGCGCGCTGCGCTTGCTGACGTCTTTTGGTTCCTGCGCCGAGAGTTCGTTTCCATTCGGCGTACATCGTCTCGATGTGTCGAACGGCTGCGATGAGGTCGGGAACGCGTTCGGCCGCACCCGCGTGGCGGCACCAGACCTGGATGTCTTGTTCGGTCGGTGTCTGTTTGCCGTATTCGATCTTGGACACCTTCGAGCTGTGCCAGTCGGCGAGTGCGGCGAGCTGCACTCCGGTGAGCCCGGCGTCCTTGCGGATGTCACGGAGTTGGTGGCCGAGCGCTTCGCGTGCTTGGTGAACCGAGCTGGTCACAGGGATAGCTTATGCGGAGACGTATTCGTGGTGCGGGACCGCCGCCGCCCACACACGGTCTCGCACTGACCGGCAATGGGCGACGATCATGGGATCGATCGTGGAAGCGCCGCCCGCGAACTGGCCGTCGGGTTCGAAGACGGTGAACACCACCAAGCGGTCGTCGAAGAGCCAGAAATCGTCTGTTGTGAGGTCCTGGGAATCGATGCGATGGCGCGGTAGCCAACGGATGTCCTCGCCGGCGGCGATGTTGTGATCCGCCACGGCAAGTCCCCATCGGGTGTAATCGCCGTGCGGAACGGTCACCACCCGAGCGCGGGTCACGCTCTTGCCTGCGTTGGTGGCATTGCGGATGAGGTCCAGCCATGGTTGGTGCCAGGCGAAGTCGTCCGGCGCGCCGGTGAGAAAGAGCCGGAACGGGCCGGACTCCTCGGAGGTGTGGTAGCTGTCCTGCACTTCCAGATGGAACGCGGACCGCTCGAAGGAACGGAACAAGCCGTCGAAAGCCTCACCTTGCAGCAGCTCCACCGAACCAAACCTCCTTGTTCTCCGGCACTTCCACGCACGTTTCGTGTCCAGGTATGTCCATCTGGGAAAGTGCTTCGGGGTCCGTGACCGGCCTGCCGGACAACGTGAATCCGCCTCGGCCGCTGTCAACGAGCCTGGCGCCCAGGAATGTGCCGTCTTCCAGATGTTTCAGGAGCCGTTGCGGGATTTCCACATGGTCGGCTCGTCCTGGAACCTTCCAGCCCTGCACCACGTAGGTTCCGCGGTCGGTGGTGAACAACGTGGGCGAGCCGCCACCTTGAGTCGCCTTGCCCAGGAAAGTCAGCCGCATGGTCGTACCCTTTCATGTATGTGCGCCATTTTGCTCAGCGACTCTGATGGTTACGAGTCAAGGAATACCTGTCAATTGCACGAATCGGTGACTGGCCGACCGAAGCAAAATAGAGCAAACTTCTGGAGTCGCGGGCTGACGTGGACTTACCGTTGGTCTGGCGTCCTGCTTCATTGACAACCATCGTGTACCTGTCTGGAGATCATTCATGTCCAACGCCACGGAACGGTCCACTGACGACACGCAGTTCACTTCGCTGATCACCGCGATCGTCGCTGATCAGGCGCCGCGGGTGTTCGTGGTCGTGCTTGAGTTCGGTGAGCTGGTCGAGGCTGAGATCGTCGCCTGGGGAATGGCACTGGACACAGGTGCGTACATGATCACGGTCGACGGGCGGAACCAGTACGCCTTGGCCGAGCCGGAGAATGCGCTGATGTACGTGCGAGGGCGGACCAACACCACGCCACACCTCGTGTGGGCAGCGTCCGCCTCAGAGTTGTCCTGATTCGGGTGGCAGGCCGAGGCGTTGCCGGAGTTCCTCATACGTCTTGGGCCCGTCCGGGTCCGGCGGCGTCGAGGACCAGTACAGGACATCGCGCCAGTCTGAACGGGCGCTGTCGGCGTAGTGGCGCAAGGCGTCGAGGTCGCCCTGGGCCAGAGTGAGGATCGCCAGGAGGACGCTTTCGTAGGGCGGCGTCAGTGGCAGTTCGTCCTCGTGTGGCAACAACGCGGTCGCGGTCTGTCTGTCCGCGCTGGTGTAGTCGGCGTGGATTCGGGCTTGTACCGAACTGGGCAAAGGCACATCCCGAGCATGCCCCAACTGGGGTTCCCCGTGCGGGGTAGGCCGAGCAGCGGGTGGTACTGACCCGTACGGGCGACTGTGGGATCAGCTGCCGCGAGGTACCGTGCCTTTTGTCAGAACATAACTAACTCCCGTCTGTTCGCGCGAAAGTCCCACCCTGCAACGATCGTGCGATGAGGGCCAGACAGGAGCGCCGCGAGCTCGGTCGCCCGGGCTCGCGATGCGTCTTGCCCTTTTCCACTTTGAGGAAGAACGAAACCCCTGCGCGTTCTCTGGGAGCCTCGAAGGGAGACGAAGTGGCATCACCCCCTGTGGAGGTCATGGCACCGACAACGGCCGAAGCGTCCTGGTTCTGCTGTGGACCGGCGTTCGGCCCGTGCGGCACGGCCGGTGGCGGTGCGTGCGGCACCTGCAAGTCGGCCAGCCTGCACTGCGCGTGGCCGAACACCTCGGACGCGTGCTTCGACATCACCAGGCCGGACAAGTGTGGCGACGATTTGTTGCGCCGCACGTGCGGTCACCAGTTCTTCGTCAAACACCTCTGCGGCACAACCGAAATCGCGGTGACGATCCGGGACTGCGGTCCGCAGACCGACCTGTGGTGCGGCGAACGCCGGTGCTGCGGCGGAAACTGCGCGACCAACCGGCTGATCGACTTCACGCCCGCCGCGTTCACCCGGCTCGGCAGCCTGTCCGCCGGCATCATCCCCGTGTCGATCCGAAGCTGAGAGGGTGTCCACAATGGAGAACCTTGGCCGGCGGAAGTTCCTGACCAGTGCCGTGCTCGGCACCGCCACCACGGTCGTCGGCGCGACCGCACTCGGTTCGCTGGCGCCGGAAACGGCGTTCGCGGACGACAAGTGGATGCTGGAGCCGGACGCCGTCGACCCGGACTTCGCCGAGGGCCGGATCACCGGCATCCAGGGCAGCATGCTCATGGTCACCGGGTCGGACCGGACGTTCCACCGCATCCAGGTCACCGGCGGCACCAGTATCTGGAAGTTACGGAACACCACGTTCGACGAGGCGGAAGTGGGCGACGGGCTGTACGCCCGTGGCGCGCGGATGCCGGACGGAGTGCTGGCCGCGGACGCGATCTGGCTCAACATCGTGAATCTGCAGACGCACATCGTCGCGATCAACCGCGACGTGCTGCACCTGGACCACCACGGCCACCGAATCGTCGGCCATGTGGTGTCGGGCACGACGGCCGCGGTCTACAACGGCACCCCGGCGATCAGCGACCTGTCGTTGCTGCAGGTCGGCAAGCATGCCCAGGTGATCGGTGCCTGGCGGCCGGACACCAACGAGGTCGACATCGCGACCGTCTACGCTGCGGCGGCGTGATGGAGGTCCTCGTCGCAGCCGTCCTGGTCTGGGCGGCCGTGTTCAAGTTCCGCGGTGGCTCGCAGCGGTCGGCCCTCGGCAAGATCGTGGGCGAACACCGTGTGGTTACGGTGTTTCGGCTCATCGGCGGCGTGGAGGTCCTGCTCGCCGCCGGGTTGCTGGTGCCGAACCCGGTGGGGAAGTGGGCGGCGTTCGCCTGGTTCCTCGGCCTGCTCGGGTATCTCTCGTGGGCCCGGGTCGCCGAGCCGGACTCGTCCTGCGGATGCCTGTCCGACAAGTTCGCGCCGGTCGGCGTGCGGGCGCTGGCGAGGGCTGTGGTGCTCGCCGGAATGGTAGTCACGGCGGAACTCTTGCCGTGGTACGCGGTCATTCCCGGAGCGGTGGCGATCGTGGTGCTGTCGGCCGAGCTGGACGGCTACTGGCTGATCCCGTTGCGGCGCTGGAAGGTCAAGCTGCTGCATCCACTGGGGAACACCGAGTTCCACATCCCGGTGACTTCGACCGTGCAGCAACTGCACAAGAGCCAGGTGTACCAGTCGGCGTATCCGCTGCTGCGGTCCGACGTGCTGGACACCTGGGACGAAGGGGAATGGCGGATTCTCACGTACTCCGCCGAGCGGGACGGTGAACGCGCGACGGCGGTGTTCGCGGTCCCGCGTGACCGCTACGACCCCGAGGCCGTGCGCTTCGCCCTGGCCTGAAAAGACCTCGTGAGTGTTTATCGGGGTTCTAACCCTGATAAACACTCACGAGGGGAGGGGTGGGTCACTCGCGGCAGGTCCGGCCCTTGTTGATGCAGTTGACCAGGCGGAACATGATGCACTCGGACATCACGTTGGCGAAGTCGTTGTGGTCGGTGGCCGGGTTGTTCTTCTCCGAGGCGAACGAGTCGAGCGAGTACAGGCCCTTCTGCTGGACGTCCCGCGGGATGTTGTAGGTCAGGCTGATCCGCAGCTGCGGCAACGGGACGAGGCCCCGCGCGCACTGGCCGTTCTCCTGCCGGTGCACGATGTGGTCGCGGTGGTTGGCCGAGTCGACGTTCTTGCCGTCCCAGCAGCTCGGGAAGTCGTGCACACGCATGACGTTCGAGCCCTGCGGGCAGATCGGGTACTTGTCCATCAGGACCTTGTCCTCGAAGCCGCTGCAGGTCCAGACCTTGCGGGCGTTCTTCGACGGCGCGTTCAGGATCGCCTTGGCGTCACCGGTCAGGATGCGCAGGAACCGGGGCATGGCCTTGACCTTCTCGGTCGGGTTGCCGCGGAAGGTCAGCTCCACCTTGGCCGGCCGCTGGATGACGCCGGTGTTGATGCCGATCTCGAGGTTCGGGTCACCCGCCTTGTGCTTGTGCTCCTTGGTGCCCTCGGTGTTGACCTCGTTGTTCTCGTCGCCGTTGTCGGTCACGCCGCCGTTGTTGGGCTGCTTGATGCCGCAGGGGGCGAGCTGGCCGAAGTCCTTGGGCTGCTGGCCGGGCCGGTTGACCGCCTGGCTGATCCGGTCCAGCGCCTGCTTGCGCTGCTCGGTCAGCGGTCCGACGACCTCCTGGTCGACGTTCTTGGCCGTCTCGAGCTTCTGCTCGGCCGCGGCCTTCTGCTCGTCGATCTTCTTCAGTTCCTGCTCGACCACCGGAGCGGCCTGCTCGGGCACGTCGGCGGGCAGCTCACTGGCGACGTCCTTGCAGTCGACCCGTGGCTCCTTCTTCTCCGCCGCGGCGTCGGCCTGGGCCTCCTGGTAACGCTGCCAGTTGCCGTCGGAGTCCTTCGTGCCGTTCGTCTGCGCGGCGGGCTCGTTCTTGACGATCCGCACCACCGGCCAGAAGTACGTGGACTTGTCGCCGTTCTTGCAGGTGGTCCCCGCCTTGGCGAGGCTCTTGTTGTTCGAGTCGGCGTTGCTGGACAGGTTGCCGACGTAGTCGTGCAGGTGCTCGGCGCCCATCTTCACACCTGGCTGGGCGATGAAGTTGTCCGCGTTGAAGTGGCCGTTCTCGTTGCGGCCGCAGTTGACGGTGAAGGTGCCCGTGCTGCCGCCCCGCTGGTTGCGGATCTGCGGCACGTTCTGCTGGACCTTGGTGATGTCCACGAACAGGGACCTGTCAGCGACGCCTGCGTTCGCGTCAGGGCTGTTGCCGGTGGTCGTGATGACCACGATGGTGCCTGCCGCGAGCGCCAGACCTAATGCCCCGGTGGCGACCTTCGTACGGCGGGAGATGCGGTGCCGCCCAGTGGTGCGGGCCATCGACTACTCACCTCGTTGTTTCATTTTCGGGTTCTACAAGGGTTTGTGGATCGGCGGGTAAACCCCGGCAAGACCGTGAGTGCCGCACGCTGGGCGGCACTCACGGCACGATGCTGCTATTCGTTACAGGTCCGGCCCTGGTTGACGCAGTCGACGACGCGGTTCATGATCTGGTCGGACATCACGTTGGCGAAGTCGTCGTGGTCGGAGAACGGGTTGTGCTCCTCCTCGGGGAAAGAGTCCACTTTGTACCGGCCCTGTTCTTGAACCTCCTGCGGGATGTCGTAGGTCAGGGTGATCCGCAGCTGCGGGACCGCCTGGAACCCGTCCGGGCACTGGCCGTTGGGGTTCGGGTAGACGATGTGGTCCCGGTGGTTCTCCGAATCGATGTTCTCGCCGTCCCAGCAGCTCGGGAAGTCGTGAATGCGCTTGACCGGGGCGCCGTTCGGGCAGATCGGGTACTTGTTGATCAGCACCCGGTCCTCAAAACCCTGGCAGGTCCAGGAATTCCGGGCGTTCTTGGTTCCGTTGGCCGACACCTTCGCGTCGCCGTAGAGGATGCGCAGGAACTTCGGCATCGCGACGACGTCACCGGCCGGGCTGCCGCGGAACGTCAGGTCGACCTCGGCGGGACGCTGGATCTCGCCGTCGTTGCCGGCCAGTTCGTTCTGCTCGTTCGGGGCCTCGAGCTCGGGCGGCTCTTCCTCGTTGCCGTCCTGCTCGTCGCCACCCTGCTGGTTGTTGTTGTCCTGCTGGTTGTTCTGGCGCTGGTCACGCCCATCGGCGCGCTGACCGTCACGCTGTCCGGCGTTGTCCTGACCGGCGTTGCCGCCGTTCTCGTTCCGCTCCTCCTGGTTCTGGTCGTCGTTGTTGTCCTGCTGCTCGTCCTCGGCCTCCTCGATCCGGACGACCGGCCAGAAGTACGTGGACTTGTCACCGTTCTTGCAGGTGGTGCCACCGGCCTGGAGGCTCTCGTTGGTGGAGTCGGCGTCGGTGGTCAGGTTGCCGACGTAGTCGTGCAGGTGCTGGGCGCCGTTGCGGACGCCGGGCTGGGCGATGAAGTTGTCGGGGTTGAAGTGGCCGTTCTCGTTCCTTCCGCAGTCCACCGTGAACGTCCCGGTCGACGCGTCGTCCTGCTGCCGCGGCGGGTCGACGTTCGGCTGAACCGTGGTGATGTCCACGAAGAACGACTTGTCCGCGAGATCTGCTCTGGCCTGTCCTGGTTCACCGGCGGTCGTGATGACCACTGTGCCGCCGATCGCCAGGACGAGTCCCAGACCCGCCGTGGCGACCTTTGTTCTGCGGGAGATTCGGTGATGCCCTGACTTTCGGGCCATCGATTTCTCACCTCGTTCCGGATTTTGGCCAGGCGAGGACGCCGAAGCAGCTCGGCGGGACTGCTACGAAAGGGTGTTGCCTGGGGTTGTGGGGCGAAAGCTGGGTCGGGGGATTTCTTCCTTGCTCACAGGGGGATACGGACGCGTTGGCCTGGGTCGTTCAAACGTGGCCCGTTCGTTATCTTTTCGTTATCAAGCACTCAGGCTCTGCTGCGCTGGGTCCAGACGACGCAGGTCAGCACCGCCGCGGCGGCCGCGACGGTGAGCCAGCCGACCGGCTCATGCAGCACAAACGCCGACCACGCCAGGGTCAGCACCGGCTGTCCGAGTTGAACCTGGCCGACCTTCGCGACTCCGCCGCGAGCCAGCCCGGCGTACCACGCGAAGAACCCCAGGAACATGGAAATGACCGTCACGTAAGCGAAACCGAACCACGCGGATCCGGTGGAACGGGAGAAGTCGCTGGTGAGCAAGGCGATCGGCACGGTCACCGGCAAGGAGACGACAAGCGCCCAGCACACCGTCCTGGCGCCGCCGAGGTCACGGGCCAGCGCGCCGCCCTCGGCGTAACCCAGTCCGCACAACACGATCGCGATCAGCAGAAACGCGTCGGCCAGTTCAAAACCGCCGGAAATACCCCCGGTTGTCGCCACGAACGCCAGAACGGCGACAAAACCGGCGCCACTGGCGAGCCAGAATCCCGGCCGCGGCCTTTCCCCCGCGCGAATCACCGCCCAGATGGCCGTCGACATGGGCAATCCGGCGATGACAACGGCGCCGTGCGCGGACGTTTGTGTTGTCAGGGCCAGGGAGGTGAAGAGCGGAAAGCCGACCACGATTCCGAGCGCGACGATCAGCAGTCGCCTGACCTGGTCGCGACTGGGGCGCGGGGCGCGGACGAAGGCGAGATACGCGACCGCGAGCAGGCCCGCGCCGACGGCGCGCCCGAACGAGACGAACCACGGGTCGAGACCGGCGACGGCCAGCCGGGTGGCCGGAAGCGAGAAGCTGAACCCGAGGACCCCCAGCGCGCCCAGTGTTATCCCCGCGGGCGCGATAACGTTACTCTCGGCTCTCATGAATGAGGATAACGCAGCTCTCCGCGTTATCGACGACCTCCGCTCGGTCGTCCGCGCGGGCCAGCCCGGCGATCGGCTGCCGTCCGTGCGGGAGTTGATGGCGCGGCACAAGGCCTCACCGGTCACCGTGCAGCAAGCCATCCGGCGCATGGCAGGGGAGGGCCTGGTGGAGGTCCGGCCGGGGCGTGGCAGTTACGTCGCCGCCCGGCCCGCTCCGGCACGTGCTCCGGACCTGTCCTGGCAGTCGGTCGCCCTGGGCCCCGGCCGGCCCGGTGAGGAGCTCGTGAGCAGCCTCATCGCGGTGCCGCGCCCGGAGGTGCTGCAACTGTCCAGTGGCTACCTCGACCCCGGGCTGCTGCCCACCGAGGCGCTGGGTGCCGCGTTGAGTCGTGCCGCACGCAGACCTGCCGCGTGGGGCCGTGTGCCCCTGGAAGGCCGGGAGGAACTGCGCGCGTGGTTCGCCCGTGAGGCGGGCGGTGAACTGCGGGCGGGTGACATGACGGTGTGCTCGGGCGCTCAGCCGGCGTTGTCGACGGTGTTTCGTGGCTTGAGCGAGCCGGGTGAGGTGGTGCTGCTTGAAGCGCCGACGTATCTGGGCGCCATCGCCGCTGCGCGAGACGCTGGGTTGCGCGTCGTTCCCGTACCCACGGACGCCGATGGCGTGCGGCCTGATCTGCTTGCCGCGGCGTTCGAGCGTACGGGCGCGCGGTTGTTCTACTGCCAACCGCTGCACGCGAACCCGCACGGAGCCGTGCTTTCCGCGGCTCGACGGCCCGAGGTGTTCGCCATCGTCCGTGCGGCGGGCGCGTTCCTCATCGAGGACGATTGGGGGCGGGGTTTGACGATCGACGGCGCCACGCCGCCGACGTTGGCGTCCGAAGACGTCGACGGGCATGTCGTCTACGTCCGGTCACTGACCAAAGTGGCCGCTCCAGGGTTGCGTGTCGCTGTTATCGGTGCCCGCGGCCCGGCCGGAATCCGGTTGCGCACAGCGCGTTCGCTCGACGATTTTTATGTTTCCGGCCCGTTGCAGGAAGCTGCGATCGACCTGGTGACCTCGCCCTTCTGGCGCAGGCATCTGCGGTCGTTGCGGGGTGCGTTGCGGTCGCGCCGCGACGTTTTGCTGAGCGCACTGCGCTCACATCTGCCGGATTTCGACGTCACCACACCGACCGGCGGTCTGCACGTCTGGGCACGGCTGCCCGAAGACCTCGACGATGTCGAGCTCACCACCGCCGCCGCGGCCCGTGACGTTGTTGTTTTTCCCGGCAGGCCGTGGTTTGCCGCCGAACCACCCGGTTCCTACGTGCGGCTGACCTTCGGTGGCGCGCCGGAACACACGCTCGCCGAAGGAATCCAGCGACTCGCCGAGGTCAGAGCAGCCATCCGGCGATCAGCGCGGGGGACATCGCCAGCAGGGTGAACCGCACGCAACGGCCGACGAATCCGGCCGCGAGGAACGTGGACATCGGCATCCTGGCCAGGCCCGCGAGGACGGTCGTGGCCATGAACGGCGGCAGGCCGACCACCGCGCTCACCCCGTACGTCCCGGTCATCCAATGTGGATGCCGATGACACTTCTCGGTCAGCTTGTCCACCCAGCCACGCACCCGTTTCGTCCGTTGTTGCCAACGGATTCGCCGGTCGGTGAGCGGCTTCTCCTTGCGGTGCATGAACGACGGAAGCCGAAGTGACCCCCGCGCGGCCAGGTAGTAGACCAGTTTCCCCAGAACCTGGGCGACCGCGACCACCGCGCCCAGCGCCAGGCAGGGCAGATCCGGTTCCCTGGCGATCAGCGCCAGGACGAAGACCTCGGTGCTGACCAGGGGAATCAGCGCAGAACTGAACGCCACACCAGCTGCCACGAGCAGGCTTGCGAACAAGTTCAAGGCCCCTTGCGTTCAGATACCCCCGTAAGGCCAGGGTATCGGAATTACTCGTGGGCAGTTCGGCTTACGGACATTCACGTCAGCCGGAGGTCGAGATCCCCGGTCAGCCGGATCTCGCGCAGCGGCCGCCCGCCCGCGTCAAGGGTGCGGACCATACCGTCTCGCTGCCAGCCGGCACGTTCGTAGAACGCGACGGACACATCGTCGTTTTCCGGAACCCATACGACACCACGCGACTTACCGATCGCACGCAGTCCTTCAGCGGCCGTCGCCAGCAACCGGCCGCCGTGCCCGCGCCGACCCCACCGCGGCTCGACGAGCAGCGTCGCGACCATGCCCACGGCGTCGGCGTCCTCCGGCAGCTTGCCGTCGGCGTCTGCCAGCTCCGTGTCCGGCGCGGGCCCGGCCGCGCAGAACCCGACCGTCCAGCTGCCTTCGGTGGCCACGTGGACCGTGGCGGTGCCCTGCTTGATCGTCTCCTGCCAGACCTCGGCGATCTCGGCCTGGTCGAGCCCGGCCAGCACGTCACCGGGCAGCAGGGAGGCGTAGGCGGCACGCCAGGTCTCCACCTGGATGCGGGCGATCTCGTCGATGTCGTCCGGTTGGGCGGTGTGCACCGCAGCCTCAGCCATGGTCAGTAAATCTAGTGAACCCCCCTCGTGAGTGTTTATCCGTGTTCTAACCCTGATAAGTACTCACGAGGGCTGACCTGGGGCGATTCGGTTTTTGGCTTGGTCGCGCCGGTCGTTTACGCCACGCAACGCGCCCGGCGCCGCCCCGTCCACGGCGGTGAGTTGGTGCGGTGCGGTGTCGGTTGCGTGGGGCGGGGTGGAAACGGCCGGCTCTAGGCGACCAAGCCCGTCCGAGCGAAGCAGGGCGATTCGGTTTTGGCTTGGTCGCGCCGGTCGTTTACGCCACGCAACGCGCCCGGCGCCGCCCCGTCCACGGCGGTGAGTAGGCGTCGTGCGGTGTCGGTTGCGTGGGGCGGGGTGGAAACGGCCGGCTCTAGGCGACCAAGCCCGTCCGAGCGAAGCGAGGACAATCCAACACTGTCGGACCTCGATGGCACTATGCGGTCACTATGTTGACGATGACCGAGGCCGCCGCCCGGCGCACCGCGCTGGCCGCACAGGGGTTCACCGATCCACGCCCGACGACGGTGCCGTCCCGGCGACATCTGCTGCGGGTGCTCACCCGTGTGCAGCTGATCCAGCTCGACTCGGTGAACGTCGCGGTCCGGGCGCACTACATGCCTGTGTTCAGCAGGCTCGGCGCGTATCCGATGGATCTGATCGACGACGCGGCCTGGACGCACACGGCCCGCAGGCCCCGGCTGCTGGTGGAGAAGTGGGCGCACGAGGCCAGCCTGATCCCGGTCGAGGACTGGCCGTTGCTGCACCTGGGCAAACGTCCGGGCTGGTGGCGGCACTACGAGCAGATCGCCGACCGGTCGCCCGGCCTGGTCCAGGAGATCCGGGCGGCGGTGAAGGAATTCGGCCCGATCGGCGCGGGCGCGCTGGAGCGCGAGATCCTCGGCGAGGGGAACAAGCGTCAGAAGGGCTCCTGGTGGGAGCGCTCGGACGTCAAGCACATCTGCGAGTACCTGTTCGGCCTAGGCGAGCTCACGACCGGAACCCGCCGCGGCTTCGAGCGTCTCTACGACCTGACCGAGCGAGTGGTGCCACCCGAGATCCTCAACCGCCAGGTGGCGCCGGACGACGCGGCGCGGGAACTCGTCGAGCGGTCCGCGAGAGCCTTGGGAGTCGCGACCGAGCCGGAACTGCGTGACTACTACCGCCTCGCCCCCGACGCGAATCGCCGCGCAGTGCTGTCGTTAGTCGAGGACGGTGTTCTGGAACCCGTTCAGGTCGCCGGCTGGAACCGCAAGGCGTACCGGCACGTCGACGCCAGAACTCCCCGGCAGGTCAAGGGCCGCGCGTTGCTGTGCCCGTTCGACCCGCTGATCTGGGAACGCGACCGCACCGAACGGATCTTCGGCTTCCGCTACCGCATCGAGATCTACGTCCCCGAACCGAAGCGGGAGTACGGTTACTACGTCTTCCCGTTCCTGCTGGACGGCGAGTTGGTGGCGCGCGTGGACCTGAAGGCGGACCGGGCCGCCGGAGTGTTGCGCGTGCAGGGTGCCTTCGCGGAGTCCGGTGTGGACAAAGCCAGGATGTTGCCCGAACTGTCGGCCGAGCTGCGGCTGATGGCCGAGTGGCTCGGGCTGTCCGGCGTGACAGTGGGCCGAAGGGGAGACATCGCGGCACCGTTGGCCAAGCTCGTCAAGTGACTGTTGTGCCCCCAATGCGGCATGCGGAGCGTTCGACGCCGCCGGTGCCGCATCGGGGGCACTGCCCCCTCGATCCCTGGCTAACCGTCGAAAGCCGCGCTCACCACGGCCGAACCGGACCTGGTCCGTCCCCGGACCCGGAGCGCGACCTCGCCGTCGGGCGGCGAGTCCTTCAACGTCAACTCACTGCGAGCCTGACCGGTCCCCGAAACCAGGTCGATCTCAGCCCGAGTCCCGTGCCGGACGCCGACCCGGACCTCCCCGGATCCGGTGTTGAGCTCGATCTTGCCCGCTGCCGCGTCCGCGACGGTCAGGTCCCCGGACCCGGTCCGTGCCATCACGTCCGTGGACACCGCGCCCAGCCACACGTCCCCGGACCCGGTGATCAACGCCGCGGAGGGCCCGCCGACCGACGAGACCTCGACGTCCCCGCTCCCGGTCCGGGCCTGCAATCCGCCCAGCATCGGACCGAGCCGGACCGCGCCGGTCCCGGTGACGACGGTGGCCGCGCCGTCCGCCCGGTCGACCTTGACCTCGCCGGAACCCGTGCGCACCGACAACCGGCCCGCGGAGCCGGTCACGAGAACGTCACCAGAACCGCTGCGTACGTCGACATTCGACCCGGACGGCGCCCGCACGGTCACCCCGAGCGGCACGTTGCGCAGCCAGTCCGGCGTACGCACGACGACCCGGTTGCCGGACTGTTCGATGTGTGTCCGGTCGATGCCGTCCTCACCGGTCGTTCCCTGCTTGCCCGGGGTGAACAGGTTGACCAGTTGCGCGAGGCCCTCGGCCCAGGGCGCCTCCGCGTCGGGACGGTGCCGGACTCGGACGGTCACGCCTGGCTCGTCGGTCAGCAGTACGTCGACCGCGCCGGAGGTGATGACCACCTCGAGGTCCTGCGGCCCGTCCGCCTCGAAGTTCTCTTCCCGCACTCGATCTTCTGAAGTCATGACCCCTCTGTCCAACCGTGCACCCGCGACGAGCCGCGGTCGTTGTCCTCATGACGGTGCTGGTGGTGCTGGTGCCCGGACCACTTGCGGCGCAGCGCGCCCTGCACGGCCTGGGACACGAACGTGTTCAGCGACACGCCCTGTGCCGCCGCCGCCTGCTCGGCCTGGCTCTTGATCTGTTCGAACATCCGCAACGTCATCCGGCTGATGTTCTCCGCGCTGTTCTCGCCGGTCGGCGGCGGCAACGGCTGTTCGGGCTCCGGCTCCGAGCCGGCGGCCGAGCGGGTCGGTGTGACGACCACCCGCACGTCCCGGCCGGCCAGTTTCACCTCGACCACGTGGTCGTCCAGTGCCGCGGTGACCTCGGCGGCCACGTCGGACAGGGCGTTCATGAACGCCAGGCGGAAGGCTGGCTCCAACGCGGCGGACAACACCGCCGCCGCCCGCCGGGTCTGCTCGTCCCCGGCAGAGGCGGTGGTGGCGAGGTCGTCCCGCAGCGAGTCGATGTACGGCGTGAGATCCATGACGTCACTATGACACCATCAATGACGTCACCGCAAGGCGCAAAGACGTCACCAGTGACGTCAACCCCCTCGTGAGCGTTTATCCGTGTTCTAACCCGGAAAAACACTCACGAGGGGTGACCTGGGCTTCGGATGGCTCCGGTTAGGCTCATCGGCATGACCGAGACCGTGGCCCCCAAGGTGCAGCTGATCGCCAAGACCGAGTTCTTCCCGCCCGCGGACGTGCCCTGGTCGACCGACAGCGACGGCGGGCAGGCGCTCGCCGAGTTCGCCGGCCGTGCCTGCTACCAGTCGTGGAAGAAGCCGAACCCGGCGACCGCGACCAACGCCGGGTACTTGCGGCACATCCTCGAGGTGGGGCACCTCTCGGTGCTCGAGCACGGGTCGGTGAGCTTCTACATCTCCGGGATCTCGCGCTCGCTGACCCACGAGCTGATCCGGCACCGGCACTTCTCGTACTCGCAGCTGTCCCAGCGGTACGTGCCGGAGCGCGACGCCGCCATGGTCGAGCCCGACGTGATCGCCAACGACCCGGAGCTGCACGCCAAGTTCATGGAGGCGGCCGACGCCGCCGTCCAGGCGTACAACGAGCTGCTGGCCGGTCTGGAGAAGAAGTTCGCCGACGAGCCGAGCGCGACGCTGCGTCGCAAGCAGGCACGTCAGGCCGCCCGTGCGGTCCTGCCGAACGCCACCGAGACGCGCATCGTCGTGACCGGCAACTACCGTGCCTGGCGGCACTTCATCGCGATGCGCGCCAGCGAGGCCGCCGACGTCGAGATCCGCGCGCTCGCCGTGGAATGCCTGCGCCAGTTGCAGAAGGCGGCCGAGAACGTGTTCAGCGACTTCACCATCTCCGCGTTGCCGGACGGCACCGAGGTGGCCCACAGCCCGCTGGTCACCGAAGGATGAATCGGCTGACCATCGACGTGCGGCCGGGTGACTACGCGCTCGCCAAGCTGCCGCCGGGTTCCCCGCTGCCGTCGCTGTCCACTTCGGACGGTCTGGTGTCCGTCACGAGCACGCCCGACGAGGTGTCGGTCGTCTCGTTGACGGACATCGCGCCCGCCGGTGCCAAGGTGGACCAGGGCTGGCGGCTGCTGACCGTGCGGGGGCCGTTGGAGTTCACGCTCACCGGGATCATGGCGTCACTGGCCGGATCGCTGGCCGCGGCCGGGGTTCCGCTGTACGCGATGTCGACGTTCGACACCGATCACATCCTGGTCAAGGCGACTGACCTCGACCGGGCGGTGGTGGCGTTGCGCGAAGCAGGTCACGAGGTGCACGCCTGATCGGTTCGGTGTCCGGGAACCGGCGTACGGCCAGGCGCAGACGACGCTAGAGTTCCGGCGTGTCCCAGGAACGGATGGTCAACGGCCGCTACCGGATCGTCGGGGAGGTCGGTCGCGGCGGGATGGGTGTGGTCTGGCTGGCCGAGGACCAGACCATGGGCAGGCGCGTCGCGATCAAGGAACTCGTTCCGCCACACGGAACCGATCCGCGGGAGCGGCCGAATCTCGAAGAGCGCGTGCTGCGGGAGGCGCGCACCGCGGGCAGGCTCAACGACCCCGCGATCGTCACGGTGTACGACGTGGTGCAGGAGGGCGGCGCCACGTTCATCGTGATGGAACTGATCGACGCGCCGACCCTGACGGAGATCGTCCGGCAGGACGGCCCGGTGCCCAGCGACAAGGTGCTCGCCATCGCCGATCAGGTGCTGTCCGCGCTGGAGGCGGCGCACGCGGCCGGGGTCGTGCACCGGGATGTCAAGCCCAGCAACGTGATGGTGGCGCCGAACGGTCGCGTGAAGCTGACCGACTTCGGCATCGCGCAGTCCATTGAGGACCCGAAGCTCACCCGGAGCGGTGTGCTGCTGGGGTCGCCGACGTACATCTCGCCGGAACGCCTGCGTGGTGAGGACGCCCTGCCTGCGTCGGATCTGTGGGCGTTGGGCGCCACGCTGTTCTTCGCCGTCGAGGGCCGTAGCGCGTACGAGCGTCCCACGACGGCCGCGTCGATCCAGGCCGTGCTCAACGAACGCGCCGAAATCCGCCAGGCCTCGGGCCCGCTCGCCGAGTTGATCACGGGTCTGCTGGACAACGACCCGAAGACCAGGATCGACGCCCAGCGGGCGAGGCGCCTGATCGAGGAAGCCAAGCACCGGTCTGGCCCGGCGACCGGCCCGGTGGTGCCGCCCACCAGGGCGTTACCCGTCCAACGACGCGACAGACGCGGCCTCGCGATCGGCGCCGCCGCGGTCGTGCTGGCCGGAACCGTGGTCGCGATCCTCGCGCTGACCGGCGTTTTCTCCCCGAAGACCAAGACGGATCCGCCGGCCCAAGCGAATCCGATGCAGGAGACCAGGACTTACGGGCCGGACGGGGACATCACCCGCGACCTGCGGGCGGGTGACTGCTACAACGGCACGGACCTGGCCGAACGGGCCGAGGACTGCGGCCAGGAGCACGACGCGGAGATCTTCGAGCACGTCTCCTACCAGGACCTGCAGGACTACCCGGACTTCATGGTCTCGGACGCCGAGTCGGCCTGCGCGGCGAGGTTCGAGCGGTTGTCCGTGGAGAACAAGAACAGCGTTCTGCGGTTCCGCACCCTCGTGCCCACGCAGGCCGCATGGGATGGGGCACAGCGTGAAGCGCTCTGTGTCGTCACCGCGGCGGACGGTGGCAAACTGACCGGCCCGGTCGCCGGGAACTGACCGGCGTTGCCCTTTGGTGCAACCTGGGAGAATTGCTCGGGCCCGGGCCGTACGGGAGTTAGAGTGCCCGCGTGTCCCAGGAGTACGCACCCACTCAGCGGATTGTCAACGGCCGCTACCAGATCGTCCGCGAGCTCGGCCGCGGCGGGATGGGCATCGTCTGGCTGGCCGAGGACCGGACGATCGGCAGGCGGGTGGCGATCAAGGAACTGCATCTGCCCGAGGGCATCGATCCGCAGGAACGGCACATCTTCGAGGAACGCGTGCTGCGTGAGGCCCGCACCGCGGGCAGGCTCAACGACCCCGCGATCGTCACGGTGTACGACGTGGTGCAGGAGCAAGGCAACACGTTCATCGTGATGGAGTTGATCGAGGCGCCCACGCTGTCGGACATCGTGCGTCAGCACGGCGCCTTGGGCGAGGCGTACACCGCGCAGATCGCCACGCAGCTGGTGTCCGCGCTGGAGGCCGCGCACCGCGCCGGGGTGATCCACCGGGATGTCAAACCCAGCAACGTCATGATCGACGCGAACGGTCGCGTGAAGCTGACCGACTTCGGCATCGCGCAGTCCACTGACGACCCGCGGCTGACCACCAGCGGCACGCTGATCGGCTCGCCGACGTACATGTCACCTGAACGCCTGCAAGGGCATGACGCCTCGCCCGCGTCAGATCTGTGGGCGCTGGGCGCCACGCTGTTCTTCGCCGTCGAGGGCTACGGCCCGTACGACCGGCCGACCACGGCCGCGTCGATCCAGGCGATCATGAACGAGGTCGCGTACCTGACCCGCTGCCGCGGCCCGCTGGCCTCGTTGATCATGGGCCTGCTGAACTCGAACCCGGACGGCAGGCCGACCGCGCCGCAGGTCCGCGCGTTGCTCGGGCAGGCCACCCAGGTCGCGATGAACACCGGCCCGACCGCGCAGGCCTGGTCGTCGTCCCAGCCGCCCGCGACCCAGCCCGCCCCGCGGTCGAAGAGCCGCCGTGCGCTGGCGATCGGCCTGGTCGTGGTGCTGGCCGTGGCGATGCTGACGGCAGGATGGTTCGGCCGTGACCTGTTCGGCACGACCACGGCCGCCGGCGAATCCGGCGAACTGCAGCCGACCTTGACCTACGGCGTCGGCGGCAACATCCCGGTCTTCGACGTGTACTTCAACGCCGGGCACTCCTGCCTGGACACACCGCCCGCCGACAAGGCGCAGTACGACACGGTCGTCGACTGCGCCAAGAAGGACCACCGCGCCGAGGTCTTCATGGAGTACAAGACCGGCATGAAGACCGCCGACAAGGAGAACAACAAGCCCGGCGCCGGGTATCCGGCCGACAAGGCACTGGACCGCTACGCCGAGAGTGCCTGCACGATGTTCTACAACTCCGACGAGGTGGTCAAAGGCGGCAAGCCGATGAACGTGATGGCGCTGATCCCCTCGCCGGAGGCGTGGAACTCCGAGAAGTCACCGCGGCGGTCGATCTTCTGCGTGGCGTGGCCGCAGGACAACAGCACCATGACCGGCTCTATCGTGCCGGATGAGAATTCCTGAGTACGGTGGCGGCATGGGTCTCGCGAGCGATGAACGTGAACGGCTGAGCGTCCTGTTCGGTGAGGTCGGCCCGGACGCGCCGACCCTGTGCGAGGGGTGGCGGACCAAGGACCTCGCCGCCCACCTGGTCCTTCGTGACCGCAGGCCGGACGCGGCGGGCGGGATCATGATCTCCGCGCTGAAGCCGCGTACCCAGCGGATCCAGGACGAACTGGCCGCCAAGCCGTGGGACGAGCTGGTCGAGCTGATCCGCACCGGCCCGCCGCGCTGGTCGCCGCTCAGCGTCGGTGTGCTGAACGACCTGGTCAACGGCTCCGAGTACTTCATCCACCACGAGGACGTCCGGCGTGCCGTTCCGGGCTGGGAGCCGCGGCCGAGTGACCCCGTCCGTGACGAGCAGTTGTGGCGCACGCTCAGGTTCGTCGCGCGCCGCGCGTACCACCGCAGCGTGGTCGGCGTGCTGTTGCGACGGCCGGACGGCGAGACCATCGTGGGCAAGCGCGGCCCGAAGGCCGTGACCATCTCGGGTGCGCCCGGTGAGTTGTTGCTGCACGCCTTCGGGCGCGACGAGGCACGCGTCGAGTTCGCCGGCGAAGAGGTCGCTGTCGCGGAGATCCGGGGCACGAAACGAAGCTTTTAAAGCCGAGATCCCCGGTCGCCGTCGAATTTCCACCACCGGGTGGCTGAGGCGAATCCCCGCAGGTGGACGGGGTACCTTCAGCGACATGACCAGATGTCCTTCCGCTGCTCCCGGCCGCCCGTTCGGCCGTGTTCTGACCGCGATGGTCACCCCGTTCGACGCGAGTGGCGCGCTTGATCTGGCCAAGGCCCAGGAGCTCGCCGTGCACCTGGTGGATCTCGGGAACGACGGTCTGGTGGTCAACGGGACCACCGGCGAGGCACCGACCACGACCGACGACGAGAAGGTCGACCTCGTCCGTGCCGTCGCCGAGGCCGTCGGCGACCGGGCCACCATCGTCAGCGGCGGCAGCACGTACGACACCGCGCACAGCGTGCACATCGCCAAGAAGCTGGCCGCCGCGGGCGCACACGGCCTGCTGGCCGTCACGCCGTACTACTCACGGCCGTCCCAGGCGGGCCTGATCGCGCACTTCACCGCGATCGCCGACGCCACGGACCTGCCGGTGATGCTGTACGACATCCCGCCCCGCGCGGTCACTCCGATCGAGACCGCGACGCTGTTCCGCCTGGCCGAGCACCCGCGGATCGTCGCGGTGAAGGACGCCAAGGGCGACCTGAACGCCGGGTGCGACGTGATCGCCAGCACCGATCTGGCGTACTACTCCGGTGACGACGTGCTGAACCTGCCGTGGCTGTCGGTCGGCGCGGTCGGCTTCGCCAGCGTGATCGGGCACGTCGCGGCCGACCGGCTGCGTGCGCTGGTCGACGCCTACGAGGCCGGTGACGTCGCCAAGGCCCTGGAGATCAACCGCGGCCTGCTGCCGGTCAACCGCGCGATGAGCCGGACGGGCCCCGGGCTCGGCCTGGCGTTCGTCAAGTCCGCCCTGCGGCTGCGCGGCCTGGACGTGGGTGACCCGAGGCTGCCGATCACGCCCGCGACCGAGGCGCAGACCGCCGCGATCGCCGCCGATCTGGCCGTCGCGGGCGTGACACTCGGACTGCCTGACACCGTGCGATCGTCATCTGAGACGGTTAGTAGGTGATCGAAACCTCGCAGAACCTCCCGCCGCGGCTGGCCGACGGTGGGCTCCGCGTGGTCGCTCTCGGCGGAATCGGCGAGGTCGGCCGCAACATGACTGTCTTCGAGTACGACGGCAGGCTCCTGATCGTCGACTGCGGCGTGCTGTTCCCGGAGGACCAGCAGCCCGGCGTCGACCTGATCCTGCCGGACTTCCGGGCCATCGAGGACCGGCTGGACGACATCGACGGGATCGTGCTCACGCACGGCCACGAGGACCACATCGGCGCGGTCCCGTTCCTGCTCAGGCTGCGCGCGGACGTGCCGGTGATCGGTTCGAGGTTCACCCTCGCGCTGCTGGCCGCCAAGTGCAAGGAGCACCGGCAGGACCCGGTGCTGGTCGAGGTGACCGAGCGGGAACGCCGGGTCGCCGGGCCGTTCGACCTGGAGTTCTTCGCGGTCAACCACTCCATTCCGGACGCACTGGCGGTGGCGATCCGCACACCCGCGGGCCTGGTCCTGCACACCGGGGACATCAAGCTCGACCAGTTGCCGCTGGACGGCCGGCTGACCGACCTCGGCGGCTTCTCGCAGCTCGGTGACGAAGGCGTGGACCTGTTCCTGGTGGACTCGACCAACGCCGAGGTCCCGGGCTTCGTCACGCCCGAGCGCGAGATCGGCCCGGTGCTGGACAACGTGATCGCGCGGGCGACCCAGCGGGTGATCGTGGCGTGCTTCGCCAGCCACGTGCACCGCGTGCAGCAGGTGCTCGACATCGCCGTGAACCACGGCAGGCGCGTCGCGTTCGTCGGCCGCTCGATGGTCCGCAACATGGGCATCGCCGGGGAGCTCGGCCTGCTGACCATGCCGGAGAACCTGCTCATCGACCTGCACGAGGCGATGGAGCTGCCGGAGCACGAGGTGCTGTTCGTCTCCACCGGCAGCCAGGGCGAGCCGCTGTCCGCGCTGTCCCGGATGGCCCGGGGCGAGCACCGGCAGATCTCGATCCGGCCGGGTGACACGGTCGTGCTGGCCAGTTCGTTGATCCCCGGCAACGAGACCGCGGTGTTCGGTGTGGTGAACGGCCTCGCGCGGCTCGGCGCCCACGTTGTGCACCAAGGCAACGCGAAGGTGCACGTGTCCGGGCACGCGTCCGCGGGCGAATTGTTGTTCCTGTACAACGCGGTCCGGCCGTCCAATGTGATGCCGGTGCACGGCGAGTGGCGGCACCTGCGGGCCAACGCGGCTCTTGCCGTGGCGACGGGTGTCCCCGAGGAGCAGGTCGTGCTGGCCGAGGACGGCGTGGTGGTCGACCTGGTGGACGGCATCGCCAAGATCGTCGGCCGGGTCGAGGTCGGGCACGTCTACGTGGACGGGTTGTCCGTCGGCGACGTCGGTGAGTCCACATTGTCCGATCGGCTGATCCTGGGGGAGGGCGGCTTCATCTCGATCACCGTGGCGGTCGAGGACAGCACCGGGCGCGCCGTGGCGCCGCCGACCATCTCCGGGCGCGGGTTCTCCGACGATCCCAAGGCGTTGGACGAGGTCGTCGCCCTGGTGGAGATGGAGTTGTCGCGCACCGAGGCGGAAGGCATCACCGACACGCACCGCATCGCCCAGATTGTGCGCCGCGTGGTCGGCCGTTGGGTCGCGGAGAAGTACCGCAGGCGTCCGATGATCGTGCCCACGGTCATTCCGGTGTGACGCGTGCGAGGGCCCGACCGCGTGCGCGGCCGGGCCCTACCCCCAGTTTCCCCCGACGTCCTGCCGGGCCTCGCGCGTGCCGTCCCGAGGCTCGGTCTCGCTGTTCAGTCTCGCTGTTCAGTCTCGTTGGGCGACCGCGGCCAGGTCTTCGGTCGTCGGGTGGAGTTGTCCTCCTGCTGAGGGTTGAGACGCACGCTGGACCAGAAAGGCTCCCGCCAGCAGCGTCAGGCCGCCGATGATCTGGATCACATCCAGCTGTTCGGCCAGGAACGCCCACGCGAGGGTCGTGGCGACCACCGGCTCGGCCAACGACAGCACACTGACCACATTGGACGGAAGATGCCGTAACGCGCTCATCCCGACCGCGTACGCGATCACCGTGCTCACCACGGCGACCGTCACCAGAAGCGTCCACACAGGACCGAACGGGGTGTCTGCCACCAGGATCTCGCCTGGCAGCCGCCACGGCGGCGCGATCGCCATCAGGAGCACGGCGCCGACGAGCATGCCGTAGGTCGCCATCGTCAACGGATGTCTTGTGGTGAGCCCGTGTTCGCCGAGCAGGAAGTAGCACGCCGCGCACATCGCCGAACCGATACCGGCGAGCACGCCGACCACGTCCAGCCGCAGCCCGTCCCAGACCTGCGCGACCATCGCCAGGCCCACCAGGGCGAGCGCGGTCCCGGCCCACGCCTTGGCCGGCAGCACCGTGCCCCGGACGAACCGCACCCACAAGGCGACCAGCACCGGCGACATGAACTCCAGCAACATCGCGATGCCCACCGGCAGCCGTGACACCGCGGCGAAGTACAAGGTCTGCGCCCCGGCGACGCCGAACAGGCCGAAACCCAGCAGTACGCGCCAGTCGCCCCGCTTGATCCTCAGCAGGCTCGGCCTGACCACCGCGACCCCGGCGAGGAGGATCAGCGCGGCCAGGCCGATCCGCACGCTGACAACCTGCTGTGGACTCAGCCCGGCGGTCATCGCGGGCTTCGCCAACGGTCCCGATGTGGCGAAGAAGGCCGAGGCGGCCAGGACGAGGGCAGTGCCCTTGGTCCTCGACGTAACCAGTGTCTGCGTGTTAGTGGTCACTCATGTCAGTCTGCGTGACCGTGGACCGGAACGGTGAAGGGTTTTTCACCAGCTGAGACACACCTCACGGGGTGCCGGTCCACCGGTCGCGCCAGGGCGACACGGTGTCCGTCGGCCGGGTCGGGTCGTGGAACTTCGGCAGGTCCGGCTCGTCCGGGCGCAGGGCGACCAGGTTGTCGGTGATCGCCTGCATGATCCGTTTGTGGGCGCGGACCGCGTCGCCCGGCTTGGCCGCGGACAGGTCCGAGAGGTCCACCGGGTCGCCGAAGTGCACCTTGAAGCTCGGGCGCTGCCGAAGTGCCCGCAGGAAGGACGTCAGCACCGGTTTCACGTCGTTCCAGCCGGTGACGGTCTCCGTGCCCCAGTACGCCGCCTCGTGCGCGCCCCACTGCGAAATGGGGATCACCGGCGCGTTGGCGGCCAGGGCGATCCGGGCGACGCCGGTCTTCCCGCGTTCCGGCCACATGCCGGGGTCGTGCGTGATCCGGCCTTCCGGGTACACCAGCAGCGGGGCGTCCGCGTGCTTGATCGCCTCCACCGCGTTGGCGAAGGACTCCAGGACGGTCGCCTTGCCACGCTCGACCCGCAGGTGGCCGGACTCGCGCAGCGCCCAGCCGAGCACCGGGGTGTCGAGCAGGCCGCCCGCGAGCATGAACCGTGGCGCGATCCCGATCGAGTAGCACGCCTTCATCAGCACCAGCGCGTCGAACACACCGATGTGGTTGGCCGCCATCACCAGCGGCTTGTTCCGCAGCTCGTGCGGCACGGAACCGGTCACCGTGAGTTTGCCGACCGACGCGACCACCGCGCGGTCGATCTCCAGCATCGTCCGCCAGATCAGCGGCACAGATGCCTGCCTGTCCGCGCGGCGTGTCGGCTCGTGTCCGTCCCGGTACAGCGCAACCATGGTGCGGAGCATGGCATGCCCGGGTCATGGCCTTGCGACCTGGGCTGGCCTGTTACGGCTGGGACCAGAGAGGCGAGGGCGACTACCGTGGGACGCATGGCGACGAGCCGGTCCACCACCGCCAAGCGAACCACCGCACGCAAGAAGCCCGCCGCGGCGGCGAAGAAGCCCGCCCCGGCCCGCCCGGCGGCCCGCAAGTCGAAGGGAACCGCTGGTAAGGCGGTCAAGGGCACCTGGAACCTGCTGGCCAAGGGGGTCGGCGGGCTCGCCCGCACCCTCGGCAAGACCAAGGACCTCGACCCCGCGCACCGCCGCGATGGTCTCGCGTTCGGCTACATCGCGCTGGCCGTGATCATCGCCGCCGCGGTGTGGTGGCGGGCGGCCGGTCCAATCGGACGGAACGTGGAGATCGGCGTCCGGTCGGTGATCGGCGCGGGCGCGGTGGCGTTCCCGCTCGTGCTCATCGTCATCGGCGTGACGCTGATGCGGTCGGACCCGAAACCCGACGCCCGGCCGAGGCTGGTCATCGGTTCGCTGCTGATGACGTTCTCACTGCTGGGCATGCTGCACCTGCTCAACGGCGGCGAGACGAACGCGGAGCAGATGTTCGGCGGTGGCGCGCTGGGATACGTCTCCGGCGGCCTGCTCGCCAAGGGCGTCACCGGATGGGTGGCGTTCCCGCTGCTCATCCTGGCGCTGGCGTACGGCATCCTGCTGTTCTCCGGCACCCCGATCCGGGAGATCCCCAACCGGCTGCGTGAGCTCGGCCGGGACCCCGAGGACCTGATCGACGAGCAGCAGGCCGAGCCTGAGCCCGAGGCCGAACCGGCCGAGGTCAAGCTCCGCCGCCCGTCCCGGCGCCGTCAGGCCTCGATGGCCGAGCCGCCCGCCGCCGAAGCGCCCGCCGCGCCGCCACCGCCGGTCGAGCAGCCGGTGCCGGCCAAACCGGCGCGCGAGCCGAAGCCGAAGAAGCAGGCGGTCCAGGAGAAGCTGCCGATGGCCACGGCGCGGGTCGTGGAGGGCGACTACGAACTGCCGCCGCCCACGTTGCTCACCGAGGGCGACGTGCCCAAGAGCCGCAGCCGGGCGAACGACATGATCATCGAGGCGATCACCGGCGTGCTGGACCAGTTCAACGTGGACGCCCAGGTCACCGGCTTCACCAGGGGCCCGACCGTGACCCGCTACGAGGTCGAGCTCGGTCCCGGCGTGAAGGTCGAGAAGATCACCGCGCTGACCAAGAACATCGCCTACGCGGTGGCCACCGACAACATCCTGTTGCTCGCGCCCATCCCCGGGAAGTCCGCGGTGGGCATCGAGGTGCCGAACAACGACCGTGAGATGGTCCGGCTCGGTGACATCCTGCGGTCGCCGGTCGCGGTCAACGACCCGCATCCGATGGTGGTGGGCCTCGGCAAGGACATCGAAGGCAACATGGTCACCACGAACCTGGCCAAGATGCCGCACCTGCTCTGCGCGGGCTCCACCGGTTCCGGTAAGTCCAGCTTCGTCAACTCGCTGCTGGTGTCGCTGCTGGCGCGGGCGACGCCGGACGAGGTCCGGATGGTCCTGGTCGACCCGAAGATGGTCGAGCTGACGCCGTACGAGGGCATCCCGCACCTGATCACGCCGATCATCACGCAGCCGAAGAAGGCGGCGGCCGCGCTGGCGTGGCTGGTCGAGGAGATGGAACAGCGCTACCAGGACATGCAGGCCAACCGGGTCCGGCACATCGACGACTTCAACAAGAAGGTGAAGTCCGGCGAGATCACCGCGCCGCCGGGCAGCGAGCGCGAATACCGGCCGTACCCGTACATCCTGGCGATCGTCGACGAGCTCGCCGACCTGATGATGACCGCGCCGCGGGACGTGGAGGACGCGATCGTCCGGATCACGCAGAAGGCCCGTGCCGCGGGCATCCACCTGGTGCTGGCGACCCAGCGGCCGTCGGTGGACGTGGTCACGGGTCTGATCAAGACGAACGTGCCGTCGCGGCTGGCGTTCGCCACGTCGTCGCTGATCGACTCCCGGGTCATCCTCGACCAGCCGGGCGCGGAGAAGCTGATCGGCATGGGCGACGGGCTCTACCTGCCGATGGGCGCGTCGAAACCGATCCGCATCCAGGGCGCGTACGTCAGCGACGAGGAGATCCAGGCCGTCGTCGCGTTCACGAAGGAACAGGCGCAGCCGGAGTACACCGACGGCGTGACGACCGCGGGCGGCGGGGAGAAGAAGGAGATCGACGCCGACATCGGCGACGACCTCGACGTGCTGCTGCAGGCGGCGGAGCTGATCGTGACATCGCAGTTCGGCTCGACGTCGATGCTGCAACGCAAGTTGCGGGTCGGCTTCGCGAAGGCCGGGCGCCTGATGGACCTGCTGGAGAGCCGGGGCGTGGTCGGGCCGTCGGAGGGCTCGAAGGCGCGGGAGGTTCTGGTCAAACCGGAGGAACTGGAGTCGGTGCTGTACTCGATCCGCGGTGGCGGGCCGGAGCCGTCGGACGAGGAGTAATGTCGCCGACTGGTTCGGCGTCGGTGACAGGAGCTTTCGAATGATGGTCGACGTGCCCACAAAGGACGGAATCGCCGATTCCCGCCTGGTCGTCCCGGACGGCGGGCCGCACCCGGGCGTGCTGCTCTTCGAGGACGCCTTCGGCCTGCGGCCCAGGTTGTACGAGATGGCCGATCGCATCGCGGCACAAGGCTATGCGGTGCTGGCGCCGAACATCCTGTACCGAGGCGGTCCCTGCCCCCAGTTCGACATGGCGGACATGCGGGACCCCGAACGCCGCGGAGCCCTGTTCGGCAAGATCATGCCCTTCATCCAGCAACTGGACACGGCGGCGATCACCGCGGACACAGAGTCCTACTTGGACTTCTTCGCCGCTCAGCCGGGGGTGTCCCCGGAGCCCGTGGTCGTGGTCGGCTACTGCATGGGCGGCACGAACGCGTTGCGCGCCATTGAGGCCCACCCTTCGCGGATCAAGGCTGTGGCCACGTTCCACGCCGGTCGCCTGGCGACCGACGAGCCCGACAGCCCGCATCTGCGGGTCGGGAACATCACGGGGGAGGCGTACTTCGCGCACGCCGACCAGGACCACGCGATGACGGCCGAACAGATCAAGGTCTTCGAGGCAGCTTTGGACGAGGCCGGCGTGACCTATCGCTCCGAGGTGTACGAGGGCGCCCCGCACGGCTTCACGATGTCCGACACTGCCGCGTACAACGAGGCCGCGGAGAAGCGCCACTGGGAGAACCTGTTCGCGCTCCTCGAAAGGACGCGTAGCTAGCGATCACGCCACGCCAACGGCGACACGTTCAGCGCCGCTTCCGCGACTCGCTTCGCGATATCGGTGTTCAGACTTTCGCGCGCGGACTCGATCCAGCCGTCCACCCGCTGAACACCTATCTCGCGGTACTCGACCGCCTGCAACAGCATCTCCAGCTTGTCAGCGTCCCTGGCGCACAACGCTTCGATCGTCCGCCCGTCTTCGTACTCGTCGACCGCCCGGCGCACCGACTCCTTCGCGCGATCCGGCAACCCCGCGGTCTGATCGGCCGTGATCCGACGCGCATCCGGCTTGTCCACATAGGGCTTGGCGGTGTGCGGGAGGTCGCCGGTCCGTGTCTCCTGCGTGTCATGCCACAACGCCAGATATGCGGCCTTCGCCGGGTCCGCACCTCCCTCAGCGGCAAGGAGACCAGCCAGCTGGGCGACACGCATACTGTGTTCCGCGACCGATTCCGGATCGCGCACGCCGACGTGCCACCACCCGGTCCGTCGCATCCGCTTCAACAGACCGAGCTCGTAGGAGAAGGCCGCGATCTCAGCCGCCGGATCAGCCACTGTGTCTCCTCATCGGTCCGCGATACCAGCTCGGGCCATCCTCACCCGTGCTCACGTCCCACTTTGCATGCTTGTCACCTCACGTATCGGGCGTGAGGTATCGCACGTGGCCGTCGTCCGGGTCGACCGTCGTTCGAGTCATGCGTTGTCCTTCGAGCAACGGAGTGACCAAGGCGGAGGAATCACGGAGCCCAGCTGAACGGGGTTTGGGACGGTGCTCGCAAGCCATGGTCGAGCACCGTCCGACGTTGCGCCACTCAGCCGAACTGGCGCACGGCCGCGTAGTACACCTCCGCCGTGGCCTTGCAGGCGCTGTTGCTGCCGCAGGTGGAGTACATGTCGGCCTTGAACTTGTCGTCGATGCGCAGTTTCTGGGCCGAGGTGAAGCGGTTCTGGCGCTTGTTGTTGCGGTAGCCGAAGTCGTGCCTGTGGCAGGCGGGCTTGAACTGGAACCCGAACGGGTTGTCCGGCGACCAGGAGCAGGCGTCCGAGGACCAGTCCAACTGGCTGGCGTACGGCCGGTTGTTGCGGATCGAGGTGAACTGCGACAGCGACTTCGAGAACGCGTAGTCGTCGGTCACGGCGATCAGCTGGCTCGGTGTCAACGCCGCGTGGGCCGTGCCGGTGCCGAGCACGACGGCGGTGACGGCACTGGCGGCCAGGACTGAGGCGCGCTTGAGCAGGTTCGGCACGTCTGTCTCCCTTGTGGACTCATCCGGTCCGCCCACTCTGCTGATCAACCGCTCGTTCCGCCACCCCTAAAACCAGTTCCGCCACCGTGATCATCGGGGGAAGTAGGGGTGCGGACGATCGAAGCCGGCGCCACCAACCAGCCGCCGGCGACATGTCCCCTCGTGAATGTTTATCGGTGTTCTAACACCGATAAACACTCACGAGGGGAGTGTCGCTGGTGTGCGTGAATCGTCCGATCGGGTACTGTTCCGCATTCGGCGCCCGGGAGCGAGTAGCGTTTACGCCTTTCCGATCCCATCAGTCCCGGGACAGCGAGGGATGTGAACCGGCAGTGACCGATCACGCGCCATGGATACCCGTCGACATCGACGTGGAACGAGCGAGCCCGGCACGGGTGTACGACTATCTGCTCGGCGGCAACTGGAATTTCGACATCGACCGAATGATGGCGCGGCAGGCGATTGATCGAATGCCGTGGGTCGGTGATCTCGCCCGTTACAACCGGCAGTTCCTGGGCCGTGCGGTGCGGTTCTGCGCGGTTCGCGGCATACGGCAGTTCCTCGACCTGGGCTCGGGTATGCCGACGGCCAAGAGCGTGCACGAGATGGCCTGGGACATCGACTCCGGCGCGCGCGTGGTCTACGTCGAGCAGGAACCGGTCGCGGTCGCCCACGGCGGCCTGATCCTGGCGGACGTCACCGGCGTGGAGATGATCGGCGCCGACATGCGGGACGTCGAAGGCGTGCTGAACCATCCCACGACGTCGGCGCTGCTCGACTTCGAGGAGCCGATCGCCGTGCTGATGGCGTCCTCCCTGCACTACGTGCTCGACGACGACGAGGCCGAGCGGACGGTCCGGCGTTACCTGGACGCGGTGGCACCGGGCAGCTATTTCGTGCTCTCGCACATCAGCGACAGCGGCGCGGACGGCGCTGACAAGGTGAAGGACCTGGTGGAGTCGTCCAAGACGACGTCGAGCGCGGGCGTGGCAAGGTCACGGGCCTGGATCGAGGGGGTGCTCAGCGGCCTGGAAGTGGCGGAACCTGGGGTGGTCTACACGTCGCAGTGGCGCCCGGACACGCAGCTCCGGCTCGTGCACGATCTGCCTGCGCACTCCTCGTTGCTGGCGGCGGTGGCGCGCAAACCCTGATCGGGAGACCGAGCCGGGGGTGGGGCTGTGAGGGTCGCTGCCGGCCGGATGCCCCTGCTCGGTCATGGTCCCGCCATGGCCCGTGATCCGATGCGGTTCCTGCGGCGCCTGCGTGACCAGGGCGATGTGGTCACGTGCTGTCTCGGCACTGTTCCGGTGCATCAGATCAATTCTCCGGAACTGATCCGCCGGGTTCTCGTCACGGACGCGCACCGGTTCGGCCGGAACCGGATATTTGCGAATGCTCGACAATTGTTCGGCGACGGATTGGCGACCGCGGACGAACCGGTGCGCATGCGGCAGCGGCGGATCATGCAACCGGCTTTTCACCGTGACCGGACAGACGCGTATGTCGACATCATGCGCACGGAAATACAACGGTTCGTGGATAGGTGGCGGGCCGGTGAAGTCGTCGTGCTCGACCGTGAGGTTTCCCGGATCACGCTCGCGGTCACCGCGAAGGCTTTGTTCCGTGCCGATCTGGGATCGGCCGCGGTCGGGGAGGTCTGCCGTTCGCTCGGCCCCGTTTTGGACGGAATCACAAAACGCGCGATGTTACCGGCCGTGTACGAGCGAATCCCCACACCGGGCAACCGCCGGTTCGACGCGGCACTGCGCTGGTTCACCACGATCGTCGACGACGTGACCAAGGCGTACCGCGACTCCGGCGCCGATCACGGCGACCTGCTGTCCATGCTGGTCGCCAGTCCGATGACGGACGCGGAGATCCGCACGCAGGTGCTGAACATCCTGATGGCCGGGACGGACACCACGGCGATCACGCTGTCCTGGGCGTTTCACGAACTGGCCGTGAATCCACCGGTGCGGCGAAGGATGCTGGCCGAGATCGACACCGTGCTGGGCGGCAGACCGGTCACCGCGGCCGACCTGCCCAGACTGTCCTATGTGGACCGAGTGGTGGCCGGGACGGTCCGCAGGCACACGCCGGTCTGGTTGCTGATGCGCAAGGCCCTCGAACCCGTCCGGCTCGGCGACGTCACCATCGACGCCGGCGCGCAGGTGATGATCAGCCTGCCCACGCTGCACCGCGACCCGGACCTGTTTCCTGACCCGATGCGGTTCGACCCCGACCGGCCGCTCGATGAGCAGGCACGGACCAGCGCGCTGGTGCCGTTCGGCGCGGGCCGTCATCGGTGTACAGGGGAGGCATTCGCCATGGCGGAGATGACGACCGCGTTGGTGACCGTGTCGCGGAACTGGGTCCCAAATCCGGTGCCCGGACATCGCGTACGGGAGGTGACCAGGGCTTTTCTGCGACCGGACGCCTTGCCGATGACCGTTTACCGCCGGAATACCCGTAACTGGTGAATTAACACCTCGGATTCCCTCCGATCGGCGCATCCCGCTCGTCTGTTGGCGATTTACCGTCAAGAATCACCTGACGCGAACCTGCATCCGCGCTGAGGAGAACTGCCATGCGGTTTCCGGAACGGCTGACCGGGCTGGCCCTGCTGGCCGTCGGTGTCGCCGCGATCATGTCGAGCCCGGCCTCGGCACATGACCCCAACTCACCGGAAGGCCGCGCGGCGCACGCGAAGTTCGCGGCCGACCTGCAACCTCCGGACCGCTCGCCCGCGGTGGCCGGTGCCGCCGCGGTGCCGTGCGTGAACGGCATGGCCAACCAGTACCCGTGCAAGAACGTGGATCTGCTGGCCGTGCTGCCGTTGTCCAGCATCGGCGGCGGCCAGGGCAACAGCCTGTGGGGCTGGACGGACTCGTCCACGGGCAAGGAGTACGCGATCATGGCCCGGTCCAACGGGGCCTCGTTCGTCGACATCTCCACGCCGACCACCCCGCGGTACCTCGGAAACCTGCCGTCGCACAACGGAACCAGCAGCTCGTGGCGGGACGTCAAGGTCCACAACAACCACGCCTACATCGGTGCCGACGGCATCAGCGGCCACGGCATGCAGGTGTTCGACCTGACCAGGCTGCGTACCGTCACGACGCCGCAGACCTTCACGCCGGACGCGCGGTACACCGGTTTCGGCCCGTCGCACACGCTCGCCGTGAACAACGAGACCGGCTTCATCTACGCGGTCGGCTCGAACACGTGCAACGGCGGCGTACACATGGTCGACGTCCGTAACCCGAAGAACCCCGTGAACGCCGGATGTGTCAGCAACGACGGCTACGTCCACGAGAACCAGTGCGTGGTCTACCGCGGCCCGGACACGACATACCAGGGACGCGAGATCTGCTTCAACTACAACGTCGACACCTTGACCATTGTGGACGTGACGACGAAGTCGAGCCCGCGGCAGATCGCGCGCAAGGGCTACACCGGCGTGCGCTACAGCCACCAGGGCTGGCTGACCGGTGACCACCAGCGGCTGCTGCTGGACGACGAGCTCGACTCAGACCAGCCGGGCACCAAGACGTTCATCTGGGACGTGCGGGACCTGGACAACCCGGTCAACACCGGGGTGTACACCTCGCCGACGATCACCGCGACCGACCACAACCAGTACATCGTCGGCAAGTACTCCTACCAGGCGAACTACCGCGCAGGACTGCGCATCCTGGACATCACCGGGATCGCGGAGAACCGGCTGACCGAGGTCGCGTACTTCGACATCTACCCCGCCGGCAACTCCAGCGGGTTCAACGGCGCGTGGAACGTGCATCCGTTCTACGCCAGCGGGACCGTGGCGATCAGCGGGATCGAGCAAGGTCTTGTGCTGGTGAAGCCCAACCTCACCAGCTGAAGGAACGCCGGCCTGGCGGAGGGGGTCACCCTGCCGGTTCCCTCCGCCGGACCGGCGTTCGCTCTCGTCGTTAGGGGATCTCGTTGCGGCAACTGCACTGGGCCACCAGAACAGGTCTGATCGTCCTGGTACTCCTGGTCTCCGGCGTCGTCGGCTATGTGGTGACACGGCCTTCGCCTGTCGTGCACCACGTTCCGGCGCCGGTCGCGCCGCACAGCGACGGACTGTCCGACACCCAGGACGGTTTCCGCTTCCACCCGCTCACCGTGCCGCAGGCCCGGGGTACCGACCTGCCGATCGCGTTCCAGATCATCGGACCGTCCGGCAGGCCGGAGACCTCGTTCCCGGAGAACCAGACCAAGCAGCTGCACTTCTTCGTGGTCCGCGACGACATGCAGTCCTACCAACACGTTCACCCGGAGCTGCGCGGAGACACCTGGCACACAACGGCTTCGGTGCCCGACGGCGGTGCCTACCGGATGTACGTCGAGTTCGTCGGCCGTGACCCGTCGCACCCCATCGTGCTCGGCTCGGCGTTCATCATCCCCGGCGACACCACGTTCGTGCCGCTGCCTGAACCGGCGGCGGTCTCCGCCGTCGACGGTTTCGTGGTGACCCGACCGGACGGCGTGGCCAAGCCGCCGGTCGGGAAACCGTCGACGATCCGGCTGCGCATCACGGACGCGTCCGGCGCGCCGGTGACGTCCCCCGAGGAACACCTGGGCGCCTACGGACACCTGACCGGGTTCAACGCGATCCTGCACTCGGTCACGCACCTGCACCCGTCGCAACGCGTCGGAACGGCCCTGCCGGACGGGGAGCTGACGTTCCAGGCCGCCTTCGCCGAACGCGGCGAGCACCGGCTGTTCCTGGAGTTCCGGGTCGGCGGGGTGGTCCGGACCGCGGCCTTCACCGTGTTCGTGACCTAGAGTTCCAGCACCATCCGGCTGTTGCCGAGGGTGTTGGGCTTCACGTAGGGCAGGTCCAGGAACTCCGCGACACCCTGGTCGAGCGAGCGGCGCATCTCCTCGTACACCTCGGGGCTGACCGGCGTGCCCTCGATCTGGTGGAACCCGTGCCGCTCGAAGAACCGGACCTCGAAGGTCAACGCGAACAACCGGGACACGCCCAGTTCCTTCGCCGTCGCGATCAGCCGCTCGAGCAACGCGTGCCCGATGCCGTATCCCAGGGCCTGCGGCAGCACGGCGATCGTGCGGATCTCGGCGATGTCCTCCCAGAGCACGTGCAGCGCGCCGCAGCCGACCAGCTCGCCGTCCTGTTCGGCCACCCAGAACTCCTGGATGTCCTCGTACAGCGTGACCAGCTGCTTGGTCAGCAGGACCTTGCCCGCGTACCGGTCGATGATCGTCTTCATCGCCCGGACATCCGTGGTGCGGGCGCGCCGCACAACCGTCGTGTCGTTCACCTGACCAACCAAGTTGTCCTTGCCGATTCCCCTCAATCTAGCCCTCAGCTTCGTGAACTGCCCCATCGTCACGACACCGGCGCCCGCACTGTGGTCGGAGTCATGCCACCCGGGCGGTTACCCTGATTCGGTGTCTTCACCCATCGCGAAGCGGCGCGTCGCCATGTTCACCCTCGGTTGTGCCCGTAACGAGGTCGACTCCGAGGAGCTAGCCGGGCGCCTGGTCGGCAGCGGCTGGGAGCTGGCCGAGGCGGACGACGCCGAGGTGATCGTGGTGAACACCTGCGGCTTCGTCGAACAGGCCAAGAAGGACTCGGTGGACACGCTGCTGGCCGCGGCCGACACCGGCGCCAAGGTGGTGGCGGTCGGGTGCATGGCCGAGCGCTACGGCAAGGAGCTCGCCGACAGCATGCCGGAGGCGTCCGCCGTCCTGGGCTTCGACGAGTACCCCGAGCTGGCCGCGCGGCTGGACGAGGTGGTGCACGGCAAACAGATCGAGTCGCACGTGCCGGTCGACCGCCGCACGCTGCTGCCGATCAGCCCGGTGCGGCGGCAGGAGAGCGAAGTGGCCGTGCCCGGCCACGGCTGGGGCCCGCGGGTCATGCGGACCCGGCTGGACGACGCGCCGGTCGCCGCGCTGAAGATCGCGTCCGGCTGTGACCGGCGGTGCACGTTCTGCGCCATCCCGTCGTTCCGTGGCGCGTTCGTGTCCCGGACGCCCGACGAGATCGTCGCCGAGGCACGGTGGCTGGCCGAGCACGGCGCCCGCGAGCTGTTCCTGGTCAGCGAGAACTCCACTTCGTACGGCAAGGACCTCGGCCGGGGCATGGACCACCTGGAGAGGCTGCTGCCCAGGCTGGCCGCGGTCGACGGGATCAAACGGGTCCGCGTGTCGTACCTGCAGCCCGCCGAGACCCGTCCGGCGCTGGTCGAGACGATCGCCACGACACCGGGCGTGGCCGACTACTTCGACCTGTCCTTCCAGCACGGCAGCGGCAAGGTGCTGCGCCGGATGCGCCGGTTCGGCGACTGCGACAGCTTCCTCAAGCTGACCGGGCAGATCCGGGCGCTGTCGCCCAACGCGGGCATCCGGACCAACGTGATCGTCGGCTTCCCCGGCGAGACCGAAGAGGACCTGCGGGAACTCGAACGGTTCCTGATCGGCGCGCGGATGGACGCCGTCGGCGTGTTCGGCTACTCCGACGAGGAGGGCACCGAGGCCGCGGGCTTCGACGACAAACACGACGAGGACACGGTCGCCGAACGCGTCTCGCGGATCTCCGCTCTGGTCGAGCAGCTGACCATGGAACGCGCCGAGGACCGTGTCGGCGACGAGGTCGTGGTCATGGTCGAGCAGGCAGACGACGAGGTGATCGGGCGTGCCGCCCATCAGGCCCCCGAGGTCGACGGCGAATGCGTGATCGAGGACGGCGACGGTCTCGCCGTCGGTGACTTCGTGCGATGCCGTGTCGAAGGCGCTGAGGGCGTGGACCTGATCGTCCGTGCCCTCGAGGTCCTCCCGTGAGCACCGCGCCCGCCGATCCGTCGCACGAGACGCACGCGCCGCCGCCTCCAGCTGCGGAGGTTGTCCCCGTGCGACCAGTGCCGTTGGTGAACGTCGCCAACATCCTCACCGTGAGCCGGTTGATCCTGGTCCCGGTGTTCCTGATCGCCCTGTTCACCGACAGCGGCGACTCCTTCGGCTGGCGGCTGACCGCGACGATCGTCTTCGCGGTGGCGTCGTTCACCGACCAGCTCGACGGCTGGCTGGCCCGCAAGCACGGCCTGGTCACCGACTTCGGCAAGATCGCCGACCCGATCGCCGACAAGGCGCTCACCGGCGCCGCCCTGTTCGGCCTGAGCATCCTCGGCGAACTGCCGTGGTGGGTGACCATCGTGATCGCCGCCCGGGAGATCGGCGTGACCCTGCTGCGCTTCTGGGTGATCCGGTACGGCGTGATCCCGGCCAGCCCGGGCGGCAAGGCCAAGACACTCGCCCAGATCATCGCGATCGGGTTCTTCCTCGCGCCGTTGCCCGCGTTCTTCGACGTGGTCAACTGGGTGCTGATGGGCCTCGCGGTCGGGCTGACCGTCGTGACCGGACTCGACTACGTGGTCCGGGCCTTCCGGCTGCGGGCCAAGGGCATCCGGGCGCGGCGAGCGGCACAGTGAACGTCCTGGCGTCGGCGCTCGGCCTGTCCGAGGACAAGCTCGTCGCGGTGATCGCCGGCTTACGGGACCGTCACGAAACGGTCGCCACGGCCGAGTCGCTCACCGCGGGCCTGCTCACCGCCGTGCTCACGACCGTGCCGGGCTCCAGCGCCGTCGTGCGTGGCGGTTTCGTGGTCTACGCGACCGACCTCAAATGGGGCCTCGCCGGGGTCGACCCTGACTTGCTCGCCGCTCGCGGGGCGGTCGACCCGGACGTGGCCGGCCAGCTGGCGGCCGGCGCACGTGACCGGTGCGCGGCCACCTGGGGGATCGGGCTGACCGGAGTGGCCGGTCCCGACCCGCAGGACGGCGTCGCGCCGGGCACCGTCCACCTCGGCCTGGCGGGTCCCACGGGCGTGAACGTGGCGACGATCACTGTTGCCGGTGATCGGCACGAAGTCCGTGCGGCGAGCGTCCGCGAGGCGGTTGACCTGCTGTCCGGCCGGGGGACGGCACCCTGACGGGGGAACATTCCACCACGCTGAGTCGTTCGCCCTTGGCGTACGGCGTGTCAACTCGGTGCGTGATGTCGTCCAGTCTCGGTAACGTTGTCGGCACGGGCCCGCCGGTGAAGGGAGGCGCGATGAGTGTGCTGTTGCGTGAGGCGATCGGTGATCGGCTCCGTCATGCCCGCACGATCCAGCGCCGCACGCTGCGCGAGGTCTCTCGGACCGCGCGGGTGAGCCTCGGGTATCTCTCCGAGGTGGAGCGTGGGCAGAAGGAGGCGTCCAGCGAGTTGCTGGCCGCGATCTGCGACGCGCTCGAGCTGCCGCTGCCGGAGCTGCTCTACAACGTCGCCAACGACATGAGCGGCCTCGACCCGGAGAAGCTGCTGGAGTCGGCCCAGTTGGAGTCGGCGCAGTTGGAGCCGGGCCAGTCCGAGCAGCCCGCTTCGAAGGAGCCCGCCACCTCGGGCGGCGGCGCCGGCGAGGCGAGCATGTCCGCGGCCGGGCTGGACGGCGGTTCGCTGGGCGTGCCGGACGAGCTGCTGGGTGCCGGTGACATCGGACTGGACACCGTGGTCGGCGAGACCCTGTCCGACCTGCGGATCCAGCCCGCGTTGTCGCACCGCATCGGTCCGGACATCGCCAGGGCGAGCGTGTTCGCCGCATAACAGGACGATCACGAGAGCCGGCCGGGATTCCCGGCCGGCTCTCGCTGTCTGATCGATTGCCGCAAACCGCGGTTACGGGTGCCGTGGGCGGGATAAGTTCGGTAGGGGGAGGCTCGGATAACGATCAGGGCCATCCCTGATTTACCCCTGGGCCCGGTGGAACGACAATCGCGCACCTGACACGATGGAACCCGGACAGGTACCCGGGTCGTTGCCTGTGGGCAGCCGTAGTACGCAAGAAGGCAGGCGGAGGAGATGGCCAACCCTTTTGTGAAGTTCTGGAAGTATCTCATGGCGTCGTTCTCGTCCAAGATCGACGAGCACGCCGACCCGAAGGTACAGATCCAGCAGGCCATCGAGGAGGCGCAGCGCCAGCACCAGGCCCTCTCGCAGCAGGCCGCCGCTGTGATCGGCAACCAGCGTCAGCTGGAGATGAAGCTCAACCGCCAGCTCGGTGAGGTGGAGAAGCTGCAGGCCTCGGCCCGGCAGGCGCTCGTGCTCGCCGACGAGGCGCGGGCCAAGGGCGACGACGCCAAGGCCACCCAGTTCGAGCAGGCCGCGCAGTCCTTCGCGACCCAGCTGGTCACCGCCGAGCAGGGCATCGAGGACCTCAAGACGTTGCACGACCAGTCGCTGCAGGCGGCCGCGCAGGCCAAGCAGGCGGTCGAGCGCAACGCGATGGTGCTGCAGCAGAAGCTCGCCGAGCGGACCAAGCTGCTCAGCCAGCTCGAGCAGGCCAAGATGCAGGAGCAGGTCTCCAAGTCGCTCAACCAGATGAGCGAGCTGGCCGCGCCCGGCAACACGCCGTCGCTGGAGGAGGTCCGCGACAAGATCGAGAAGCGGTACACCACCGCCCTCGGTGCGGCCGAGCTGGCGCAGAACTCGGTGCAGGGCCGGATGATGGAGGTCCAGGCGTCCACCACGGAGATGGCCGGCCAGTCCCGGCTGGAGCAGATCCGCGCCTCGATGGCCGGTGGCTCCAAGCAGGTGACCAGCGGCCAGCAGCAGGGAGCGGCGGCGGCGCCCGCGGCCAACATTCAGGCCGAGATCCAGCAGCGGGTGGCGCAGGAACAGCGGGCGAACCCGCAGGGCAACTGACCGACCAGAAGGATGTGACCGGTGGACAGGCCGCGTAGAGGCGATTTCGTGGAACTTCGCCAGCTGGTGGAGAAGCAGCTACGCGGCCCGGTCGCCGACCAGGTGCGCGCCCATCTGGCCCGCTACACCGACCCGGCGGCCAAACACGAGCGCAGGAAAAAACGCGCCGCCGCGGCGATGTGGATCTTCATCTTCCTCGGCCTGCTGCTCGGCGTGGTCGGCGCGGTGATCGCGACCGGGACGGCGGGCTTCGAGGCCCTGCTGGCCGGCGCGGTGATCGGCGTCTTCGCGCTGGGTTCGCTGGCTCTCGGCGTCCGTTCCGGCGGTCGCCTCCGCCGTCTGAACAAGGCACCGGTTCCCACCGCGGTTCCCACCGCCCTTCCCCCGGCCCGGTCGGCCGCCCGCGAACCCATGGAACGCCTGGCCGACGCCGAACGCGTGCTGGCCGACTTACTCCGCCAGCTCAGCTCGCCCCGAAGCACCGTCCCCGCGGACTCCGTCGAACAGGCCCGCGCCACCGGCGCCGAAGCCGCCAGTGCCCTGCGCGAGGTCGCCGCCGAACTCCAGGCCGTCGAACGCGCCCGCGACATGGCCCCAGCCGCCGACCGCGCAGCCCTGTCCGACGGTGTCGTGCGGCTCCGTGCCCAACTCGACGAGGGCCTCGAAGGCTACGGCGCCCTCATCGCCGCCGCCGGCCGCCTCGTCGCCGCCAGCTCCTCCGGCGGCCCGGACAACTACGCCCTCACCGACGCCACCGACCGCCTGCACGGCCTGGCAGTGGCCCTGCGCGAGATCTTCCCCTGACGACCGTCACCGCTTGACCAGCGCACCCCTCGTGAGTGTTTATCGGTGTTCTAACCCTGATAAACACTCACGAGGTGGCATCTTGGGGCCAGGTCGTTACGGCAAACGTGTGATAACAGGAGGGTCACATAGCATCGTCGGCTACCTGACGTGGCAGGATTCCCGCAAGGTTCAGCGGGGAAGGGACTCGACGGTGATGCTGTGGTCCGTACACGGCGATGGACGCCGGGTACGCGACGGTGAGCTGATCGGCGCCCGCGAGCGACTCAGCTGGCCGGTGATGGCCGGGTTCGGCGCGCAACACGTCGCCGCGATGATCAGCGCGACGATCCTCGTCCCGGCCGCCGTCGGGCTGCCGCCGACGACCACTCTGCTGTTCTCCGGCGTCGGCACGATCGTCTTCCTCGTCATCACCCGTAACCGCGTGCCCGGCTACCTGGGCTCGTCCTTCGCGTTCATGGCGCCGCTCATCGCGGCCAAGCAACACGGGGTCGCGGCGCAGCTGGGTGCGGTCGTCGTGGCGGGCGGCATCCTGATCGTGTTCGGCATCGCCGTGAAGGCGCTGGGCGTGCGCCTGCTGGAATCGGTCCTGCCGCCGGTCGTGACCGGCGGGCTCGTGCTGCTGATCGGGCTGAGCATGGCGCCGCACGCCGTCCGCCCGTTCGAGGCCCAGCCGGGGATCGGCGCGATCACGATCGGCGTCATCCTGTTGTGCCTCGTGCTGGCACGCGGATTGCTGGCCCGGCTGTCTGTGCTGGTCGGCGTGGCTGTCGGCTGGTTCGTCGCGATCGTGACCGGGCGGATCGAGCCGGCGAAGATCGACGCGTTGATCAACGCGCCGTGGGTCGGCGTGCCGCAGTTCCACACTCCCGAACTGCTGCCGTCGGTGATGGTCCTGTCGGTGCCCGTTGTCCTGGTGCTGGTGGCCGAGATCGTGGCACACGTCAAGGCGGTCTCGGCGATCAGCGGGCAGGATCTGGACCCGAGCATCGGTGACGCACTGATCGCCAACGGCATCTCCACGGCACTCGCCGGTGGCCTCGGCGGCACGGGGACCACGGCTTATCCGGCGAACACCGGCCTCATGGCCGCGACGAAGGTCCTGTCCACGGCGGCGTGCGCGATGGCCGCGGTCTGTGCTGTGCTGCTGGCGTTCGTTCCCAAGGTCGCCGCGCTGATCGACACCATGCCGCCCGGCGTGGTCGGCGGACTGGGCATCGGCCTGTTCGGGTTGCTCGGCATGCTGGGCGTGCGGATCTGGTCGCAGGCCAAGGTGGACCTGGCCAGTCCGGTCACGCTGATGATCGCCGGTGCCGCGGTGCTGGCCGGGGTCGGCGACCTGACCGTCTCGATCTGGGGCTTGGAGCTGCACGGTGTCGCGTGGGGCTCGGTCGTGATCGTGGTCCTCTATCCGGTAGTACGGCGGCTGAGGGCACGACGGGACAACCAAGGACCGAAGTTCACCTGATCGTATGATCGGGCCACGAACGGGTGAACTTTCCGCACGTACGGTCACCTACGCGACTGGCTGATCCGGCGCACCAGACCAGGGCCGCGATAGATGAATCCGGTGTACAGCTGGACCAGGCTCGCGCCCGCGTCGAACATCCGCGCCGCGTCGTCCGTGTCGAGAATTCCGCCGACGCCGATGACCGGCAGCTGTCCATCGGTCTGCTTGTGCACGAACGACACCACTTCACGAGCCCGCACGGTCAACGGCCGCCCGCTGAGCCCGCCTGCCTCACCGGCCAGGTGCTGGTCGGTGGGCGCCAGCCCGTCCCGGCTGAGGGTCGTGTTCGTCGCCATCACGCCGCTGACACCGTGTTCGTCGCAGACCTCGAGGACTTCCCCGATCGCGTCGTCGGTCAGGTCCGGCGCGATCTTCACCAGCAGCGGCCTCGGCTTCGACCTGTCCCGTTCGGCCAATGCCCTGCACTCCAACGTCAGTTCGGCGAGCAGTTCGCTCAGCGCCTTGCGGTCCTGCAGGCCACGCAGCCCAGGAGTGTTGGGAGAACTGACGTTCACGGCGAAGTAGTCGCCGTACGGGTAGAGCGCGCGCAACGACTTCCGGTAGTCCTCGACGGCCTGCTCGACCGGCACGACCTTGGACTTGCCGATGCTGATCCCCAACGGCACCTGGGGTTTGCGGCCCGCGGCCAGCCGCAGGGCCAGGGCTTCGGCGCCCGCGTTGTTGAAGCCCATCCGGTTGATCACGGCTTCGCTGTCCGGCAACCGGAACAGCCTCGGCTTGGGATTGCCCGGCTGCGCGATCGCGGTGACCGTACCGACTTCGACGAACCCGAACCCCAACGCGGGCCAGGCATGCAGCGCGGCGCCGTCCTTGTCCATCCCGGCGGCCAGCCCCACCGGGTTGGGGAACCGCACACCGAACACCGTCACCGGCGCCTCGACGCTCAGCACGCGCCCCAACGGCGCGAGCACCGGCGCCGCCTTCGCGAGGATCGCGGTGGTCCGGTGGTGCGCGACCTCCGCGTCCCCGCCGCCGAACCGGAAAAGCGCCCGTCGAATCAGCTTGTACACGCCTACATGCTGCCTTGCGGACCCCGCGATCGCCGAATCGCCTCAGCCAAGCCTCTGAGGTGCCCGAACGCCCAGCCCTGGCAAGAGGAATCGACGCCCAGCGCGAAGAGAGATACACACCACAACAGCCGCATGACCGGCCAGAGACAGAATTACGCCACACCAGCGTCAGACATGCCCCCACCACTCCCGGGGGGCGACCCCGAGCCCAGTCTACCGGCGATAAGGCCTGGTCACAGGGGTTACTGGCGGGTTGCGGACAACTGGATTCGCGAACGGACCGTTCGTACGGCAAGGCCCGGACAGGGAAAGAGCCCCCGGGGCGACTCCTTGTGCTGAGCACAAGGTCCGGGATTGGACGTTCCCGGAAACCCCGAGGGCCGGTGGCTGCTGTGGATTCGCCGACCACACGCCCGCGTCACGGCGCTGGATGACCAGCGTCTGCCGTGTTCGCCGGCCGGCTGAGCCTGATGGTGGTCCTTAGCGGACAGCCACCTCACGTGTCCTGTTGGTATACAACTTTGGACCACCTCCTCTCTCGTGTACATCCAACTTATGCCGAGAGGCCGGGTCCGCGCCAATGTATTTCCCTAGCGCCGCTGGCACACGGGGCAGTACCAGGTCGTGCGCGCCTCCACCCCGCTGCCCTGGCCGGCCGCCATGATCCGGCCGCCGCACTTGAGGCAGCCGCGCCGGGCCTGTCCGTACACCCACAGTTCCCGTCCGTGCACAGTGGACCCGGTCGTGCTGCGCCGCGAGTTCAAAGCGTTGCGCAGCAACACTTCCCGGCTCAACGACACCGCCCGTGAGACATCTACTTCGGACACGGGTGCCCACGGCGACACGCCGAGCATGAAGCAAACCTCTGCCTTGTAGACGTTTCCGATGCCGGCCATCACCCGCTGGTCCAGTAGTGCCTCGCCGATCTCGCGGGCCGGATCCGCCGCGAGTGCGCGTTCGGCGCGCTCCGCGTGCTCGTCTGTCCACGATGGATCGAGCAGGTCCGGCCCGAGGTGCCCGACGAGCGTGGATTCCTTGTCAGTAGCCAACAACGCCATGTCGTGCAGGCGTACGCCGATCGCCTCGGCCGCCTTGTGGGCGAGGATGGCGCGCACGTGGTACGCGGGTGCGCGCCACCGAGCGCCGGGACGGTGGACGTGCCACGAGCCGTCCATCCGTAGGTGGTTGTGCAGGCTCAGGTCGCGGTCGAAGCGGATGAAGATGTGCTTGCCGACGGTCCGTACGTTGAGCACGGTGCGGTCGGCGAGATCGGTGGTCGACAGACGAGGGTGACGTAGTTCACCACGGGTCAGTACATGACCGGCCAGCGCTTGCGTGAGCTTGCGACCGGCCTGATAGACGGTGTCTCCCTCAGGCATCTGCCGCTTCGTCGTTGTCGTCCTCAGGCCACGCGAATTGGTGGTGCCTGCCGCGTCGTCCGGACCGCAACACGCGTGCCAGTACGAGGTTGAACGCCAGCGCGACCTCACGAGCGCCGGGCGTGCCCCATTGGTGGATGGGCATGCACGCGCCTTGTGCCTGTTGCACCGCGAGACGGTCTGGCAAAGCCACAGGCAGTACGAGGGAACCGAAGTGCTCTCGCAGTTCCTGGATGCGGAACTGGTGCTCGTAGGACCGTGGCCGCACGCGGTTGACCACGACACCTAAGGTGGTCAGTTCGGCGTTGTACTGCTCACGGGTCTCCGCGATGGCGTCGAACGCACGCTGTGCGCCGGACACCGCGTACAAGGTCGGCTCCGTCACGAGCAGGGCGCCGCCCGCGGCGACGAGCGCCGAACGGGTCAGCCGTCCGAGCGACGGCGGGCAGTCCAGGAGCACCAGCTCGTACGGCAGTTCGCCGTCCTCGATGAACTTGTTGACCTCCTGTAACGCGCGGCCGAGGTTGCCGAGCCGCCGGGCACCCGGATTGGGATGGTTGAGCTCCTCGACTTCCTCGGAGCCCACCAGCACGTCCACCCCCTCACCCCACGCGCTGGCCGCGATGGCTTCGCGGACCACCGGCAACCGGGGGCTCTCCAGCACGTTGGCCAGAGTCGTCCCGGTCTCCTCGGGGTCCAGCGTCGCGGTGGCGTTGCACTGCGGGTCGAGGTCGACAACCAGGGTCCGTGCGCCACGCCGCAAGGCGGCCGACGCCAGGCCGAGCACTACCGTCGTTTTGCCGACACCGCCCTTGAGGCTCAGTACTGCGACCGTCTGCACTCGTGGAAGCCTACGGTCTGAGGACCGTCGCCGTCTCGGGTCCCGTCCACCAACGTCATGACCACCGTTTAGGGTTTCGAACATGCGACCAGATGCCGTCCGCCGCGTGCTCCACGCCGAGCTGGCAGCAGTGCGTGAACGCCGCGCAGGCGAGCCGCCGCGCGTGCTGGATGTGGGCGGCGGCAGCGGCGTGTGGGCCGTTCCGCTCGCCGCCTCGGGCTGCGCCGTGACCGTGGTCGACCCGAGCCCGAACGCACTGGCCACGCTGAACCGGCGGGCCAAGGACGCGGGCGTTGTCGACTCGATCACGGCGCTGCAGGGCGACAGCGACGCCCTTGGCCAGCTGGTGCCCGCCGGGTCGGTCGATCTCGTGCTCGGGCACGGCCTGCTTGAGGTCGTCGACGACCCCAAGACCACGATCGCGGCGATGGCCGAGGCCACCACCCCGGGCGGGCTCGTGTCGGTGCTCGTCGCGAACCGCTACGCCGCAGTCCTGCACCGCGCGATCTCCGGCCGTCTGGTCGACGCCCGCAGGCTGCTGGACGACCCGGCCGGGCAGCTGGCCGAGGAGACCCTGTCGCGCCGGTACGACATCCCGGGGCTGACCCAGCTGCTGATCGACGGTGGCTTGAAGGTCGAGCTGGTCCAGGGACACGGCGTCGTCTCCGACCTGGTCCCCGGTTCGGTGCTGGAGAGCAACCCGGGCGCCGCGGAGGCGCTCGCCCAGTTGGAGCTCGCCGCGGCGACCACGTCACCGCTGCTGGACGTCGCCGCACGGCTGCATGCCGTGGGCCGTCGCTAGCGCTCCAGCACCACGTAGACGAACCCGAGCGCGCCTGTCAGTGCCGTGATGACAGTCAAGGTCAGCGGGAGAAGACCGTCAGGCAAACGTTTGCCCGCTACCAGGCTCGCTTCGCTCGTGCGGTAACGGCGCCACGCCAGCCACAGCGCCATCAGCGCCAACGGGACCACGACGGCTCCCAACCCGAGCGCGAGCGGCAGGCTGTGGTGCGCGGCGAACCGGAACGCGACCAACGCCACGACGACCAGCGACAGGCACGTCCGCATCCAGGCCAGTGCGGTCCGCTCGACCTGCAGGCCGGGGTCCCACGGCTGACGCTTCACCGGCTGAGCACCAGGATCGCGGCCAGCACGCCGGTGATCGCCAGGCCGATGCCCAGAATCGCGGCCATCCAGGGGGAGGGCAGCGGCTCGCCCAGGCGCATCGCCCGCTCGCAGGCGATCCAGTGCTGCAGCGCGCTCAGGCTGCACGCGATCCCCGTGGCCAGCAGAGCGACGGCGACGGCCAGATCCAGGGCGTTGCCAGCCGGGCCGAGCGCCGCGAAGCCCACTCCGGCGGCCATCAGGGCGATGGAAGTGCGCAGCCACGCCAGGAACGTGCGCTCGTTGGCGAGCGTGAACCTGGGATCAGGCTCGTCACCGACTTCGTAGACGCTCTTCGGCCACCTGGACATGGACCAGACCGTAACCACCGCCCACGACCCCCTCGTGAGTGGTTATCCGGGTTCTAACCCTGATAAGTACTCACGAGGGGTGAGCTGGGGTTATTCGGCCACGTTGGGCTACCAAGCCTGGCCGGGCGGAGTGAGGACGATCCGGCACTGTCGGTGGGTGGGGATAGCGTGTCCGCGCGGGCGCGAGCACGGACGAAAGGAGGTGATCCATGGGACGCAGCGGTGACTTACCCCGCGGGCTGGTCGATCGGTTCGTCGTGCGGGACGGCGTCGGGCCGGACGACTCGGGCTGTTCGATCCTGCACGTCGACATGGACGCCTTCTACGCCTCGGTCGAGATCCGGGAACGGCCGGAGCTGAAGGACAAGCCCGTGGTCGTCGGCGGGATCGGCAACCGGGGTGTCGTGTCGTCGGCCAACTACATCGCGCGCAAGTACGGCGTGCGGTCGGCGATGCCCACCAGTAGGGCGAGGCGGTTGTGCCCGCACGCGGTGTTCGTGTCGCCGACGTTCGGGCTGTACCAGGAGGTGTCCAGAGGCGTGCTGGGCATCTTCCGGGACATCACGCCCCTGGTCGAACCGCTGAGCCTGGACGAGGCGTTCCTGGACGTCTCCGGTGCGCTGCGGCGGATGGGCATGACCTCCGGCCGGATCGGGCAGCTGATCCGCGAACGGGTCGAGGCCGAGCACGGGATCACGTGCTCGGTCGGGGTGGCGCCGACCAAGTTCGTGGCCAAGCTGGCGTCCGGGCTGTGCAAGCCGGACGGGATGCTCGTCGTGCCCAAGGCGTCGGTGCTGGAGTTCCTGCACCCGCTGCCGGTGTCCGCGTTGTGGGGCGTCGGCAAGAAGACCGCGGAGCGGCTGGCCGACGTCGGGCTCGAGCGGGTCGCGGACGTGGCGGCGGCACCGTTGCCCCGGCTGCGCAGGATCATCGGCAACGCGCTCGCCGAGCACTTGCACCCGCTCGCGCACGGGTACGACGACCGTGCGGTGGAGCCCGAGTCGGTCGACAAGTCCGTCGGCGCCGAGGAGACGTTCGAGGTCGATCACTGGGACCGTGAGCTGCTCAAGCGCGAGCTGCTGCGGCTGTCGGAGAAGACGGCCGCCGCCCTGCGCGGCCGCGGGCTGCGCGGCCGGACGGTGTCGATCAAGGTGCGGTTCGCCGACTTCACCACGATCACCCGGTCGCGGACGTTGCTCGTGCCGACCGATGTGACGCGGGAGATCTTCAAGGTCGCCTGCCAGTTGCTGGCCGAGCAGACGCCGCCGGGCGCGGTCCGGCTGATCGGCGTGCGGATGGAACAACTGACGCAGGACAGCGGCGAGCAGTTGCTGCTCGACGCGCCGGAGAGCGGCTGGCGGGAAGCCGACCAGGCCGCCGACCGCGCGCGGGCGAAGTTCGGCCATGCCGCCATCCGGCCCGCCTCGTTGCTCCGGCAGGCCCCCGACCGTTCCGGCGAGACCGAGCCGCGGCCGGACCGCACGCCGGGCTGATCAGGCGTTTTCCTCCGAATGCGCACTGTTCGCGGTTTGTCATATTTATCACCCGGATGGCGCAGCCGCGATTTCGGTAACTGGGATAAAACGCCGGCGAAACAGTGGCGTTACCCCCGGCGCGGCGATTGTGGTTAACGTTTTGGCCTCTTCTTCAGATGAACCTTCTGGGAATCCGCCGTGGGGGACGTGACATACGTGGCCGGTTCTGAACGGCGAAGCAAGTCCGAGGTCGGGCGCACCGGGGCGCGCTTCGGCCACGTGCCCGCCAGCCGGGGGCGCGCTGAGGAGGAGAAGTGGGGTGAGCCCGCCGTGCCCACGGCGAAGCCAGGCACTGGCCGGACAGGTGCTCGGTTCGGTGTCCCCGGACCACAGCCGCCGCCGCCCAGGGTGCCACCACCAGCGCAGATCCCGCAGCAGGCGACCCAATGGCCGGAGCCGGGGTGGACCGAGGTCGACCGCACCCGTTCGATAGTCCGGCCGTACGCGTGGACCGGCGGGCGGACCGAGACCGCGTACGACCTTCCGCTGGAAGCGCTGATCTCCACCAATCGCGCCACCCTGGCGCGTAATGGTCCGCAAATGACCCATGACCACCGTTCGGTCGCCGAGCTCTGCCTGTCGGCCAGATCGGTCGCCGAGGTCGCGGCATTGTTGTCGTTACCGCTCGGAGTCGCCCGGGTCGTTCTCGGTGATATGGCGTCGGCGGGCATGGTCGTCGTGCACCGCGCGAAGTCGTCGGCGGGTGAGGAACCCGATCTGGCGATGATGGAAAGGGTCCTGACAGGACTCAGAAATCTCTGACGCGGGGGTTTTGAGGACAATTCGTCGCGGGAGCCGTGCGCCCAAGCCGCGGTGACCGGAGTGCCGGCCGCGTGCCGGGAGTCACTTGAGCAAATTGACAGGTTTCACCCAGGAGAAGGGCACCGGCGACCTAGCGGACACGTATGGTCACCGACCGTCATCCATGCAGGACATGCCGCATCCGGCGCTCCCGAACACCGCGCTGACTGCGCCGAACGCGTGTTCCTGTCCGGCGGGCATCGTCGTCTGAGTCGCGATCTCTTGGCAAGACCCGGCGGCAGAGTGCAGGATCGGGTAGTCGAGCAGGCGCGGGGCTCGTATCCTTGAGGTGACGCCCCAGGGATGGGGCGCCCGCCGGGTACGGCGGCCGCAATCGCCCGGCGCCCGTGAGAGCTGTGCCGGAGGAGGAAAGATGCCACTCTCCGAGCACGAGCAGCGACTGCTCGATCAAATCGAGCGCGCGCTCTATGCCGAAGACCCCAAGTTTGCTTCCACTGTGCGCGGTGCGCGCCTGAGGCGTCCGTCGCGCAGGCGGCGGGTCCAGGGTGCAGCGCTGTTCGTGGTTGGTGTCGCCCTGCTGGTGCTGGGTGTCGTCGTGCAAGAGTTCTGGTTTTGGGGATTCCCTGCCGTCAGCCTGCTCGGCTTCCTAGTCATGTTCTTCGGCGCGCTGATCACCCTGACCGCCATCCGGCGTGGCGGTGATGGCGCGACTCAGGCCGACGGCGACGGCAAGAGTCGCCCCGCCGGCCGGAGTTCCTTCTCCCAACGAATGGAGGAGCGCTTCCGCAAGCGCTTCGAGCAAGACTGAATCACGGCGTCCTGAGGGCCACCGCGCGGCAGAACCACGCCACGGGTGGTTCTCACGCATGCGCGCGTCGGGGCAGGTTCGTGCGGGAGAACGGTCGCAGAGCATGAGCAGGCTCCGTGGTGAGCCGGCAACGGCGCGCGGCCTCCGGCCCCCGGAATCCAGCGTACCGAGGAGGGCCGACAGGAACGGGCGCGTGAAGATCCACTGCGGCGAGCTGTCCACAGGCGCTGGATCTGCGGCGGGCACGATCCGGGGCCGTGACGCGAAAAAGGCGCGGCCAAGGCCGAAGCCCTGACCGCGCCTTCTCCGCTACGGACCTACGTCGTGGAAGATGCGGGTTCGAACGTGGTGCCGGAGGCGTCGTCGGACCGCTTCTTCCGGGGTTTGCGGGGATTCATCACCGAGCGGGGCCAGAACTTGGCCCGGAACGACAGCGGCGCGTTGCGGTTCATGCTCGCGCGGACGTGTTCCACGGCCGTCGGCAGTTCTGGGCCGGGTGCGCTGCCTCCGCCGTACCACGAGCGCTCGAGGATCGACACCACTGTGCGGAGGCCCTCTTTGCCTTCGTCGTCCAGGGAGTGCTCGCGGACCAGCCGCCGGGCGGTCATCCGGATCGTGTCGGTCTCGGGTGCGCTCGCACCGCGGTCCCACGACTCGGCCATCAGTTCGTCCCACGCCGCCACCGGGGCTTCGGACGTTCCGCCCGAGACCACCTGCAGACGATCACGTCGTCGCCAGTAGCGAGTCAGTGCGGGGAAGAGGAACAGGCCGATCAGGGCAAGCGGTACGGCCAGCCACCAGCTCACGATCGCGACCGCGAACACGGCCGCCAGCAACCACAGCACGCTCGCGATGGTGACCAGAATCGTTCTCTGACGGCGTTTCGTCGCGGTGAGCGACGCCCCTGTCAAACCGAGCCCGGCGACACCGAGGCCGGTCAGCAACAGCAGCGAAAGCACTGTCGCACCGCCTGCCAGGGCACCGCTGGTGTATCCGGCCCAGGAGGACTCGTCGTCCTGCGGGGTCGTGCCCGGGTCTGTCTGCGTCGGGTCGTTGTCGGGCGCTTGGGGCACCGCGCTGTTCTCGGTCGTCTCCGACGTGGACGTGCTCGAGGGTTCGTCGGCCGGCAGCCGGGGGTTGCCCGACGTCTGCGGGTTCATGTACGGCGGGGTGTAGCCACGGCCGTCGTTCAGCGGCGTCGGGTCGACGGTGATCCAGCCGTACTCCGGGAAGAAGACCTCGACCCAGGCGTGCGCGTCCGACGTGGTGATCGAGCGGTAGTCGCCTGCCTGGAAGCCGGACGTGTAGCCGATCGCCACGCGGGCCGGGATTCCCGCCGCACGCACGAGCACCGCCATCGCCGAGGCGTACTGCTCGCAGTAGCCGACCTTGCCGTCGAACAGGAAGTCGACCAGCGCGTCCTGGGTGCTCGCCCTCGCTGTCTCGGTGCGGTACTGGAACCCGTTCTCCGGCGCGAAGTAGTTCTTCAGCGCCAGCACCTTGTCCCACTGGTTCGCCTTGCCCCCGGTCAGGTCACGGGCCAGCGCGGTGATCCGCTGGTCGAGCGGCGGCAGTTCGGTGTACTGCGGGCCGACCTCGCTGCCGGACGCGTTGGGCGACTGGCGCAGCTGCTCGAAAGTCGGCTGGTTCAGGTCCGCCCATTCGACGTACGTGCCGAACTTGCGGGGCTTGCGGGTGTAGACCGCGCCGCTCAGCTCGTCGAACCGGGCGTCGTTCGGCAGGCCTTCGATCAGCCTCGGCGAGCCGTACACCGGCGCCCAGTTGTCCTCGGAGTTCACCGGTTCGATCTCGACCCGGATGTTCTCCCTGCCGGGGCTGCGGCCCGGTTCGAGCGGCAGCTCGGTGTTCAACGGCCGGCCGTTGGGCATGCCGGGCCCGAGGTCCCAGCCCTCGTTCGCCTTGTACGTCTTCAGTGTCGTGGCCCGCAGGTACCGCCGGTCGTCGGACAGCCCGCGGACGCGGAACATCTCCTGGTTGCCCTTCTGGTCCAGCATGCCGCGCAGCCGGGTGAACGCCTTGAGCGAGAACCCGCCGGAGGCGATCCCGCCCGCGCCGACGTTGCCGGGCAGCTGCCCCACTGTGCCGATCGGGGTGAAGATCGCGCCGAGCGCCAGCGCCAGGACCAAAGCCACGGACACGAGCGCAACGGGTGCACCCGCGTTACCACTGGTGCTCGCCGGACGGGGTGAACGGCCACGCCACTGTTGGTGCCGGTGCGTGCCGTCGACGGCGAGCAGCATCGCGTACGAAGCAGCGCCGAGCACGAACGACCACCACGGCAGCATCTCGTCGGCGAGCGAGGCAGGCACCGCGTAGACACAGAGCAGCACGAGACCGCTGGCTGCCGGCGTGCCCGCGGCGACGGCCAGCGAGTCGACGAGGACCGCGACCAACCCGATCGCGATCACGACAAGGCAGAGGATCGGTGTGGTGGGTTCCACCGGTGGAACCCCGGTCTGCACCACCGTGACCGCGTCCCGTAAGACGTCACCGATCTGCCCGACGGCCTTCGGGCCGGGCAGGAACCCGAGAACGCCCTCGCTGGTGAACAGCGCGACGACCAGGCACATCAGCGCGAACAGTTGCGCCAGGCCGATCAGCAGGATGGGGAAACGCAGGGCACGCAGGCCGATGCCGGTGCCCACCACGACGATGATCGCGACGGCGGCGTGGCCCAGCCAGACGCCGCCGTCGATCACGCCGGACAGCGCGGTCGACGCGCACAGCGTCGTGAGCGCGGCGAAGACCGGGGTGACGTTGTTCGACATCGGCTCGGGGCCGCGTTGGATCGTGCGCGGAGGTGGTGGCGGCTGCGCCGGTGGCGCGGGCCGCGCTTCTCGGGCGGGTGTGTAGACCATCAAGACCATCCACTGGCGTGCATCGTGCCGCGGTTCTGACTCGCGCGGCACAGGTTGTTCCAGACCTGGTGCATCGGCACGTCAGGTTTGGCGATGACGGTGCTCCAGCCCGCGCCGTTGAGCAGTGTCGCGGCGCCGTCGGGGTCGAGTGCGGTGGTGTCGCCCTGCGTCGTCCACGCCCGCGTGTCCATCAGGATGGCGAGGCTGCGGCTGGCGCGGGGCCGGTAACGGATCAGCTGGTCGATCGACTCCGGGTCGGCCGAACCGAGGATCGCGACCAGTTCCTGGCCTTGGCCCGGGTCGCCGGCGATGGCGATCTCCTTGTGGTGCGAGGCCTGCAACGCGGCGAGGGAGTCGAGCACGAGGAAGTCGCTGTGGATGCCGTCCGCGCTCTCCGGCGCGATGGGCCTGCCGGTCTCCGACACGAGCCGCACGCGGTGCCCGTTGCGCAGCAGGTGCAACGAGACGCTCGCGGCCATCGAGACCGCCCATTCCATGCTGGACGTCGGACCGCTGCCTTTGTGCGCGTGCTCCCGGTGGTCCAGCAGCACGGTCGTACCGCCGCGCCACGGGCGTTCCTCGACGCGGACCATCATCTCGTCGCGGTGCGCGGTCGAGCGCCAGTGCACCTTGCGCAGGTCGTCGCCTTGGCGGTACGGACGGACAACCGCGTCGTCCTCGCCCTGGCCGGACGACAGCCGGACCGAGCCGTCCTCACCCGCGCCCATCCCGGCACCGCCGGGCATGCCGATCAGCGGCACGACCCGCGGCACGACCACGAGCCGGGTGACGCCGGCGAGTTCCCGGTCGAACTCGGACAAGCCGAACGGATCGGTCACCTTGGCACGTAACGGGCCGAGGTGCTGCACGCCGCGCATCGCCGGTTCGACGGTGTAGCGCAACTGGATGCCGTTGTTACGCGGCAGGTGCTCGATGACGAACCGTGGCCTGCCGCCGAGCGTGTACGGCACGCTGTCCTGGAGCAACAGGCCACCGGTCGGCAGCCGCCCGGTGCTCCACACGTTGAGCGACACCTCGGCCCGGCCACCGACGGGTGTCCGCATCGGGTTGATGTGCCGTTCGGTGTGCAGGCCGACCCGTGACCGGCCGGCCAGGAAGCAGACCAGCAGCGGCATCGCGATCACGAAGACCGACACCCGCAGCAGGTCGCGTTCGTTGAGCACGACCGAGCACAGGGCAGCGGCCAGCCCCGCGGCCAGCAGGCACCGGCCACGTGTGGTCATGCCCGCCAGCGGACCGGCCATCGTTACTGCCTGTTCCCGCGCATGTCGGAGGCCCACTGCGCGGACGGGTCCATGCCCTGCGGCACGGGGACACGCTGCAGAAGCCCGCGGATCATGTCCGCCGGCGACCGGCGGGCGGCCTGCGCTTCCGCGGTGAGGACAAGACGGTGTGCGAGCACGGGTACGGCGACCGCGTGCATGTCGTCCGGAACGACGAAGTCACGGCCCGACAGCGCGGCCTGTGCACGCGCGGCGCGCACGAGGTGCAGCGTCGACCGTGGCGAAGCGCCGAGACGGATCTCCGGCAGCCTGCGAGTCGCGGAGACCAGCTCGACCGCGTACCGCCTGATCTCCGGGGCCATGTGCACGCCGCGCACCGCCTCGACGAGCGCGCGGACCTGCGCGGCGTCCGAGACGGGCTGCAGTGTGGCGAGCGGGTCGTGGCCGGCGTGCTCGTCGACCATCGCCAGCTCGGCGTTCGGGTCCGGGTAACCGATCGACACGCGCGCGGTGAAGCGGTCGCGCTGCGCCTCGGGCAACGCGTACGTGCCCTCCATCTCGATCGGGTTCTGGGTCGCGATCACCATGAACGGCGACTCCAGCCGGTAGGTCTTGCCGTCCACCGTCACCTGGTGCTCTTCCATGCACTCCAGCAACGCGGACTGGGTCTTCGGCGAGGCGCGGTTGATCTCGTCGCCGACCACGATGTTCGAGAACACCGGGCCGGGCCGGAACTCGAAGTTGGTGGTCTGCCGGTTGAAGATGGACACCCCGGTCACGTCGCTGGGCAGCAGGTCGGGGGTGAACTGCAGCCGCGAGACCGAGCAGTCGATGGACTTGGCCAGCGCCTTGGCCAGTGACGTCTTGCCGACCCCGGGCACGTCCTCGACCAGGAGGTGGCCCTCGGCGAGCAACGTGACCAGCGCGATCCGGACCACGTCCGGTTTGCCGACCAGCACGCGCTCGACGTTCGCGGCGATGCGCTGCGCGGTGGCGTGCACCTCGTCGAGCGCCTTGCCCGCGCTCGGCCGCGGCGCCGGGCTGGGGGTGGCCCCGTTGACGGACTGCGCATAGTGGTCGGGCGGCACGGAACCTGAGCCGGCGCCGTTGCCCCCGTACGGGCTCCCAGGCAGCGCGGCAGGCGGGGTAGAAGACGTCACTCGACCTCCTGATGCTCCTCGGTGGTGCTCTCCCAGATCCCACCGATGCGATGCCAGCACCCGGCTCGCCTGATCGGGCGAACAGGGGCGGCACAGCTTGACACGAGTGGTGTCAAACCAGGGCGAAGTCGCCCGGGGTTGTCGTTCTCAGTATCAGTATCCGGCAAGACGCCCTCGACGTGCAGGACAGTTGGCGACAAAGAGCCCTGCTTTCGCCGGCTCCCCGTCTGCTGGACGCGCCCGCGCGGCGGAGGTTGCCGTCATTCTGGATGTTCACGCGGCCGGGGTGGCCGGTCTTGGGCATTCGGACAGCCGATCGACAGGCTTTGGACAGCGGGCGCACGGCATTCGCGCCGGGCATTCGCCGCATGATCAATACCGACGATCACCGTCAGTCATCACCCGAACCGGTCCCGCCGCCGAGGCCGGACCACGGCCTCCCCACCGTCCCCCACCGGCCCGTGAACGCCCACTGTGGACAACTGAACACCTTCTGAACAGCGGATAGGCATCACCGGGGCAGGGGACCGGCCGGCGGGCCGCCCCACCTGGCCCCCACCGGTGTCACCTGCGGAAACGCGTCCTTCGACCGGGCGATCAGACCGAGATCCGCGTTGACTGTGGTGAAAAGTGGGGTACTGTGGCCGCAAGTGGGGCGGAAGGGTGTCCCATGGCCGGTCCGCAGGACTGGTGGGGAGGTGGTGCACCGATGTTTCTCGGTACCCACACCCCGAAGCTGGACGACAAGGGGAGGCTGACGCTGCCGGCGAAGTTCCGCGACGCCCTCGCGGGGGGCCTGATGGTCACGAAGGGTCAGGATCACTGCCTCTACGTCTTCCCCCGAGCGGAGTTCGAGGAAATGGCCCGGAAGGTCGCCGCCGCCCCGCTGACGAACGAGGCGGTACGTGCCTACCAGCGGTACCTGTTCGCCGGAACCGACGAACAGCGGCCCGATGGCCAGGGACGGATCGCGATCGCGCCTGAGCTGCGGCGCTACGCCGGGCTGACCAAGGAGTGCGTGGTGATCGGCGCGATCACCCGGCTGGAGATCTGGGACGCCCAGGCCTGGCAGGCATATCTGGACGAGCACGAGGACAGCTACGCGCAGGCACGGGAGGAGGTACTGCCCGGATTCTTCTAGGTCGAGGGATGCCGTGAGGCCTCGGCCCGGTGGCGATCGACCCTGGCGCACCTTCCCCGGCGCCAGGTTCGCTTCTCCGGGCTGGGACCTGACGGCATCTGTTTTCTCCGACCGAATCCGAGCGGTACCCGTAGAGGGGTCGAGACCATGACGCGCGAGAACCCGCGGCACGTGCCCGTGCTGCTGGAGCGGGTCCTCGCGCTGCTCGCCCCGGCGTTGGCCGACAAGCAGGCCGTCGTCGTGGACGCCACCCTCGGCCTCGGTGGCCATGCCGAGGCGCTGCTGGCCGCGCATCCGCGGTTGACCCTGGTGGGGCTGGACCGCGACCCCAACGCGCTCGCGTTGTCGGGTGAGCGGCTGGCGCCGTACAAGGACCGCATCCACCTGGTCCACGCCGTGTACGACGAGCTGCCGGACGTGCTCGACGACCTCGGCCTGGCCACCGCCGACGGCATGCTGTTCGACCTCGGGGTGTCGTCGATGCAGCTCGACGAGGCCGACCGGGGATTCGCCTACGCCAAGGACGCGCCGCTGGACATGCGGATGGACCCGACCACCGGGATCACCGCGGCGGACGTGCTGAACACCTACGACGTGCCCGACCTGGCCCGGATCCTGCGGGACTACGGCGAGGAACGGTTCGCGGGCAAGATCGCCAAGGCGATCGCGGCCGAACGGCGACGTGAGCCGTTCAGCACCAGCGAGCGGCTCGTCCAGCTGCTCTACAACACTGTGCCCGCGGCGAGCAGGAGGACCGGCGGGCATCCGGCGAAGCGCACGTTCCAGGCGTTGCGCATCGAGGTCAACGGCGAGCTCGACGTCCTGCGCCGGGCCGTGCCCGCGGCGCTGGCCCGGCTGAAGGTCGGCGGCCGGATCGTCGTGGAGTCCTACCAGTCGCTGGAGGACCGGCTGGTCAAGCGCGCGTTCGCGGAGCTGGCCAAGTCCACCACCCCGGAGGGACTGCCGGTGGAACTGCCGGGCCACGGCCCGCAGATCCGCCTGCTCACCCGGGGCGCCGAACAGGCGGACGAAGTCGAGATGGAACACAACCCACGCGCGGCGCCGGTACGGCTGCGGGCGGCGGAACGGATCAGGGAGGCGTCATGACCGCACCGGCAAGGGTAGGCGGGTCGTCTTCGCGCGGCCGCTCGTCGCAGTCACGTCGTAAGGCCGCTGCCGAGGCGGAAGCGGCCACGGCGGCACCGGACACCACCGAGGCACCGCCACGGACCCAACGCCGTCCGCGCACTGCCGCGGCCGAGCGGGCGTACGCACGTCGTGCCCAGCGTGAGGGCCGCTCGGGCGCTGAGCCCGGACAGCGACGGCCGCGTCCGCAGAGGCAGAAGCCGAAGCAGAAGCACGAGCGCGTCACCGCGTCCCGGGCTTCGTTCGTCATGCTCGTGATGGGCCTGCTGGCCGCGGGTGTGATCACCACGCTGTGGCTGTCCACACAGGCCATCGCCGACTCGTACCGGCTCGACCAGGCCAAGAAGGCGGCCAGCGAGCTGTCCGAGCGGGTCCAGATGCTGCAACAGGACGTGGCCGGCCTCGAGTCCGCGTCCACCCTGGCCGAGCTGGCGCGCCAGCAGGGCATGGTCCCGGCGGGCGACCCGTCCCGGCTGGTGGTCGGGCCGGACGGCAAGGTGACCGTGGTCGGGGAACCGAAGCCGGTGAACCGGCCTCCCGCGGCGTCCTCGGCTCCGGTGACCCCGCAGCCGCCGGGAGGCAATGGCTGATGCCCGACGAGTGGATCCCGCCGTCCCGGCGCAAGCCGGCCCCGAAGGCCAAGCCGCGTCAGGCGGCGCAACGCCAGGCGGTGCAGCACCGCCCGGCCGGCAAGCCGAAGCGCCCGCCCGCCCGCAGACCCGCGCCGCCCAAGGCGCAGCGGCGTGGGCCGCTGGCGCGCCGCAGGCGCCGGCTGGCCAACCCGAGGCTGCGGATCGTCACGGTGCGGTTCGTGCTGATCGCCGCGCTGATCGCGGCCGGTGTGCGGTTGGTCCAGTTGCAGGGCATCGAAGCCGAGGCGTTGTCGGTCCGCGCGGACAAGCAGCGTTCGCTGACGCTGGCGATCCCGGCCGACCGCGGCGACATCATCGACCGCAACGGCGTGAAGCTGGCGTTCAGCGTGGAAACCCGCGCGCTGGCCTGGGTGCCGAGGGTGGTCAGGGCCGAGTACGAGAAGAACAAGATCGACTACGAGTCGCGGATCAAGGAGATCGCCGCGAAGATCAAGTCGGTGCTCGGCGACCAGGTCGACGAGAACGACCTGCTCACCAGGATGCGGTCGGACGGCTACACCACCCTGGTCCGCGACGTGCTGCCGGCGCAGGAACGCGAGATCCGCAAGAAGTACAAGGAGATCATCTCCGAGCCGCAGTCCCGCCGCGAGTACCCGGGCGGCACGCTCGCGTCCAACATCCTCGGCTACGCGAACTGGCGCAGCGACGACAAGGACCGCAGCAAGCACAACGTGCACGGCCTGTTCGGGATGGAGAACGACCGGGACGCCGAACTGGCCGGTGAACCGGGCAGCCAGACCGTGGACACCGCGGAAGGCACCGACGGCGTGGTCATCCCGGGTACGGAGCGCAATGTGCGGCAGGCCAAGGACGGCTCGGACATCGAGCTGACCATCGACGCCGACGTGCAGTACGACGTGCAGCAGAAACTCACCGCGTACGTCGCGCAGACCAAAGCGAGCGGCGGATCCGCGGTCGTGCTGGACGCGCACACCGGCGAGGTGTACGCGCTGGCCAACGACAAGAGCTTCGACCCGTCGGACCCCAGGGGACCCAACGGTTACGGCAACCCGCAGGCGACCGGCAACCCGGCGGTGACCACGCCGTACGAGCCCGGCTCGGTGAACAAGGTGGTGACCGCGGCCGCCGCGATCGAGGACGGCGTCACCAAACCCGACAGCACCCATAGGGTCCTGGGCTCGCACAAGGTCGCCGACCGGACCATCGAGGACGCGTGGCCGCATGGCCCGCTCACGATGACCACCACGGGCATCTTCGCCAAGTCCTCCAACGTCGGCACGCTGATGCTGGCCGAGCAGGTAGGCCCGGACCGGTACGCCGAGATGCTGAGGAAGTTCGGTCTCGGCCAGAAGACCGGCGTCGGACTGCCCGGGGAGAGCGCCGGGTCGGTACCGGAACGCAAGCAGTGGTCCGGGTCGACGTTCGGCAACCTGCCGATCGGCCAGGGCCTTTCGATGACCGTGCTGCAGATGGCCGGGATGTACCAGGCGATCGCCAACGGCGGCGTCCGCGTCCCGCCGCGGATCATCAGGTCCACGATCGACCGTGACGGCGCCAGGCGGGAGGAGCCGCGCCCGGAGGGCGTCCGGGTGGTCAGCGAGCAGACCGCGAACACCGTCAAGGACATGCTGCGCGCGGTCGTCCAGAAGTCGCCAAGGGACGGGCAGAGCGGCACGGGTGTCCCCGCGGCGCTCAACGGGTTCCAGATCTCCGGCAAGACCGGCACCGCCCAGCAGGTCGACCCGGCGACCGGCCGGTACAGCAACAGCCTGTACTGGATCACGTTCGCCGGAATCCTGCCCGCGGACAACCCGCGGTTCGTGGTCGGCATCATGATCGACAAGCCGGACTACTACGGCGGCGAGAACGGCAAGACGGCCGCGCCGCTGTTCCACGACATCGCCTCGTACCTGGCCCAGCGCTTCAACCTGCCGCTCTCGCCGGAACAGTCGCCGATCGTGCCGCTGACGCTGAGCTGAGACACCGGCGATGCGGACGGCGCATTGCCCAGGCGGTGCGCCGCTCAGGTGTGGCCTAGCACGATCCGGAGATCCACTGTGGGTGCACCGCCGGGTGGCGGCCGAACGCTCGAAGGTAGCCTCTCGCGCGTGCCCGCGAAGCTCGAGGGCAAGGCTGTGAACGCGCCGCCCCGCCCTGCCAGAACAGAACCCGTCCCATTGACCACGCTCGTGGCCCGTGCGGACGCACACCCCGCCCATGGCGACTTGGACGGGATGGTCACCGGTGCCACCCTGCGTGCCCAGCACGTGCGGCCCGGCGACCTCTTCGCCGCGTTGCCCGGTGCGCGCGTGCACGGCGCCGAGTTCGCCGCTGCCGCTGTGGCCTCCGGCGCCGTCGCGATCCTCACGGACCGCAAGGGCGCCGGGATGCTGGCGGACGTGGACGTCCCGGTCCTCGTCCACAAGGACCCGCGTGGCGTGCTCGGGTCCGTCGCCGCATGGATCTACGGCGAACCGTCGTTGCGCTTGTCCGTGCTCGGCGTGACCGGCACGTCCGGCAAGACCACCACGACGTACATGCTCGACGCCGGCCTGAGGGCCGCCGGGCACACGACTGGTCTTGTCGGCACGGTGGAGACGCGGATCGCGGGCGAACGCCTGGCGAGCGCGTTCACCACGCCGGAGGCGCCGGACCTCCAGGCCCTGTTCGCGGTGATGGTCGAACGTGGCGTCACACACGTGCCGATGGAGGTCTCCAGCCACGCCCTGTCGCTGGGCCGGGCCGGCGGCACGCGGTTCTCGGTCGGCGCCTTCACCAACCTGTCGCAGGACCACCTGGACTTCCACCGGGACATGGAGGACTACTTCCAGGCCAAGGCGCTGCTGTTCGACGGCCGGTCCACCAAGGAGGTCGTCAACGTCGACGGTGAGTGGGGCGCGCGCCTGGTCAAGGCGGACACCATCACCGTGGCCACGGAACGCGGCGCCGACTGGACCGCCACGGACCTGACCTCGTCCATCGACGGCGAGCAGACGTTCACCGTGCACGGCCCCGGCGTGCGGTTCCCCGTGCGGCTCCCGATGCCGGGCGCGTTCAACGTGGCCAACGCGCTGCTGGCGGCCGCGTGCCTGACGGTGTCCGGGATCGAGCCGGACGCGATCGCCCGTGGCCTCGGCGAGGTCCAGGTCCCCGGCCGGATGGAACGCGTCGCGCTGGGCCAGCGGTTCACGGCGGTCGTCGACTACTCACACAAACCGGCGGCGGTCGCGCTCGCCTTGGACGCGATCCGCGCGAAGACGACCGGCCGTGTGATCACGGTGCTCGGCTGCGGTGGCGACCGCGACGCGGCGAAGCGGCCGTTGATGGGCAGGGAGGCCGCGATCCGCAGCGACGTACTGATCGTCACCGACGACAACCCCCGTAGCGAGGACCCCGCCGCGATCCGCCGGGCGATGGTCGACGGCGCCATGGCCGCCGACGGCCGCGGTCACGTGCGGGAGATCGGCGACCGGCGTGCGGCGATCGTGGCCGCCGTCGCCGAGGCGAAACCAGGCGACGCCGTAGTGGTCGCCGGCAAGGGCCATGAGACCGGCCAGGAGATCGCCGGCGTCGTGCACCCGTTCTCCGACCGGGACGAGCTCTCGGCCGCGATCCGTGAGGTGAGCCTGTGATCCCGTTGACCGCCGGACAGATCGCCGAAGCGGTCGGTGGCAGGCTGCACAACGTCGAACCCGGCGTCGTGGTCACCGGCCCGGTCGAGTTCGACTCCCGCAAGGTCACACCGGACGGCCTGTTCGTGGCCATGCCGGGCCTGAAAGTGGACGGGCACGACTTCGCGAAGTCGTCCGGGGCGCGGCTGACGCTCGCGGCGCGTGAGGTCGACGCGCCCGCGGTGATCGTGCCGCCGGTCACCGACGCGCATCGCCGCGCGATGGTGCTGACCGGTGACAAGGACGGTTCCGGTGCCGCGGTCCTGGCCGGTTTGGCCGCGCTCGCGCGTTATGTCGTGGACCGGCTTCCCGGGCTGACGATCGTCGGCGTCACCGGTTCGTCCGGCAAGACCTCGACCAAGGACCTGATCGCGCAGGTGCTCGAGCCGATGGGACCGACGGTCGCGCCGCCTGGCTCGTTCAACAACGAACTCGGCCACCCGTGGACCGTGCTGCGGGCCGACGAGCAGACCAAGTACCTGGCGCTCGAACTGTCCGCCCGTGGACCGGGGCACATCGCTGCGCTGACCGAGGTCGCGCCGCCGCGGATCGGTGCCGTGCTGAACGTCGGCTCCGCGCATGTCGGCGAGTTCGGTTCCCGGGAAGGCATCGCCAAGGCCAAGGGCGAGCTCGTCGAAGCGCTTCCCGAGGACGGTGTCGCGATCCTCAACGCGGACGATCCGCTGGTGAAGGCGATGGCCACCCGCACGAAGGCCAGGGTCGTGTTCGTCGGCGAGAGCGCCGACGCGCAAGTCCGCGCCGAGAACGTGGTGCTGGACAGCGAGGCACGGGCCACCTTCCGGCTCGTGACGCCGCACGGCGCCGCCGAGGTGAAGCTGGCGCTGCACGGGCCGCATCACGTCGGCAACGCGCTGACCGCCGCCGCTGTCGCGTTGGAACTCGGCGCGACGCCCGCGCAGGCCGCCGAGTGGCTGTCACAGGCCAAGCGCGTGTCCGCGCGCCGCATGGACGTCACGACCCGGCCGGACGGCGTGACGGTCGTGAACGACTCGTACAACGCCAACCCCGAGTCGGTCAAGGCCGCGTTGAAGAGCCTTGCCGAGATGGCCAGGCAGGGCGGCCGCCGCACCTGGGCGGTGCTGGGGCTGATGGCCGAGCTCGGTCCTGAGCACGTCACCGCGCACGACGAGATCGGCCGGCTCGCGGTCCGGCTGGACATCAATCGGCTCGTGGTGGTGGGTGACCAGGCGCGGGCCATGCACCAGGGCGCCCACCTCGAAGGCTCGTGGGGAGAGGAATCCGTGCTGGTGCCGGATGTCGACGCGGCCGTGGCGCTGCTTCGAAGCGAATTGCGACCTGGCGACGTCGTGCTCGTCAAGGCCTCGAAGTCCGAGGCGCTGTGGTGGGTCGCCGACGCCCTCCTGGAGGACGTCAAGTGATCGGCATCGGTATCGCCGGCGCGATCGCGCTGGTGATCTCCATCCTGTTCACGCCCTACCTGATCAAGCTGTTCTCCAGGCAGGGCTTCGGGCAGGAGATCCGGGAGGAAGGCCCGCAGGGGCACAAGTCCAAGCGCGGTACCCCGACCATGGGCGGCGTGGCGATCATGATCGCCATGTGGGCCGGCTACCTCGGCTCCTACGGCGTGAACATGCTGTTGGGCCGGGACGAGTCGCCGACCGCCTCCGGCTGGCTGGTGATGATGCTGACCACCGGCCTCGGCCTGGTCGGCTTCCTCGACGACTTCATCAAGATCCGCAAGCAGCGCAACCTGGGCCTGAACAAGACGGCCAAGCTGGTCGGCCAGCTCGTCGTCGGCGTCTCGTTCGCCATCCTGGCGCTGCGGTTCGTCGACGAGAACGGCCTGAGCCCGGCGTCGCCGAACCTGTCCTTCATCCGGGACATCTCGTTCATCTCGTTCGGCACGGTCGGGTTCGTGGTGTTCTGCTACGGCATCATCGGTGCCTGGTCGAACGCGGTGAACTTCACCGACGGCCTGGACGGCCTCGCCGGCGGCTCCGCGGCCATGGTCTTCGGCACGTACGTGGTCATCTGCTTCTGGCAGCTGCGTAACGACTGTTCGACGTCGCTGGGCCCGGCCTGCTACGACACCCGCGACCCGCTCGACCTCGCGATCGTGGCCGCCGCGGCGATGGGCGCGTGCATCGGCTTCCTGTGGTGGAACGCCGCGCCCGCCAAGATCTTCATGGGTGACACGGGGTCGCTGGCGCTGGGTGGCCTGGTCGCGGGCCTGTCCATGATGACCCGCACCGAGCTGCTGATGATCGTGATCGGCGGTATCTTCGCGGTGGAGATGCTGTCGGTGATCCTGCAGATCGCGATCTTCCGCACGACCGGCAGGCGGATTTTCCGGATGGCGCCGTTCCACCACCACTTCGAGCTGGCCGGCTGGGCGGAGACCACGGTGATCATCCGGTTCTGGCTGCTGGGTGGCGTGTGCGCGATGTTCGGCCTCGGGTTGTTCTACAGCGAGTGGCTGGCGGCAAGTGGCAACGGCTGAGTGGCGGGACCGCAACGTCCTGGTCGCGGGAGCGGGGGTGACCGGGCGGTCGACCGTGGCCGCGCTGGCCGAGCTCGGTGCCGTCGTGACCGTCACCGACGGCCGTCCCGAGGCGTTGACGGACTTCGGCGACATGGCCCGGCCTGGCCTGACGCAACCGCCTCCGGGGACCGATCTGGTGGTGACCAGCCCCGGCTGGAAACCGGCGAGCCCGTTGCTCGTGGCCGCGGCCTCGATGGGCATCGAGGTCATCGGTGAGGTGGAGCTGGCCTGGCGACTGTCGCAGCGGTTGTCGCCGGGTCAGGCGTGGCTGGCGGTGACCGGGACGGACGGCAAGACCACCACCGTCGGCATGCTCGAATCGATCCTGCTCGCGTCCGGCGCGAAGGCCGTGGCGTGCGGCAACGTCGGTCTCCCGGTGATCGACGCCGTCCGCGACGGCTATGACGTGCTGGCCGTCGAGCTGTCGAGCTACCAGCTGTACTGGCAGACCTCGCTGGCGGTCGACGCGGCCGTGGTGCTCAACCTCGCCGAGGACCACCTCGAATGGCACGGCACGGTGGAGGAGTACGCCGCCGCCAAGGCCAAGATCTACCGAGGCGCGAAGACCCGGATCTACAACGCCGACGACGAATGGTCGGTCCAACTGGCCGACGGCGGCGAAGGCTTCACCGTGGGAGAGCCGGGGCCGAACAGGTTCGGGGTGGTCGACGGCTGGCTCGTCGACGACGGCACGCGGATGTGCCCGGTCGACGAGGTCCGCCCACCCGGCCCGCACAACGTCTCCAACGCCCTCGCCGCCGCAGCCCTCGCCAGGGCCTACGGCGTGACGCCGGAAGCCGTCCGCGAGGGACTGCGGAACTACCAACCCCCACCGCACCGCGTGCAGTTTGTCGGCGAGATCGACGGAGTCGCGTACGTCAACGACTCCAAAGCCACGAACACCCACGCCGCAGGCGGGTCGCTCATGGCGTACGACCGCGTCGTCTGGATCGCGGGCGGTCTGCTGCACGGCGCCGAGGTCGACGAGCTGGTCGCGAGCGTGGCAGGCAGGCTGCGCGGTGTCGTGCTGCTGGGCGCTGATCAGGAGGTTTTCGCGCAAGCCATGGGGCGACACGCGCCTGAGGTCCCCGTCAAGCGGCTCGGTTCAGGAGACGATGAGCCCATGACTGCAGCGGTTCGTGCGGCCCGGGAACTGGCACGCCCTGGCGACGTCGTACTGCTGGCGCCCGCGGCGAAGTCGCACGACATGTTCTCCAGCTACGTGCACCGCGGCGAGGCGTTCACGAAAGCAGTCCAGGCATCGGCGTGACAGGGAGGCACTGCGATGACAGCCACCCTCAGTTCGGCCGAGGAACGTAAACGCGCCCGGCAGGACCGGCGCAAGCGTGCCGGCCTGTTGACCGTCCTGACCGCCTGGCTCGGCCGTCCGCTGGCCAGCTTCCACCTCGTGCTCGCGGTGTTCGGTCTGCTGACCGTGCTCGGCCTGGTGATGGTGCTGTCGGCGAGTTCAGTCGTCTCGTTGGACACCGGCCCGTCGGTGTACACGGTCTTCAAGAAGCAGCTGCTGTTCGTGGCGATCGGGTCGGTGGCGTTCTGGATCGCGCTGCGGATGCCGTTGCGGCTGATGCGCCAGTTCTCCGCGCCCGCGCTGGCCGTGTGCTTCGCCATGCTTGTGCTGGTCCTGATCGTCGGCAAGGAGTTCTACGGCGCCCGCAGCTGGTTCGTGGTCGGCCCGATCTCGTTCCAGCCGATCGAGGTCGCGAAGCTCGCGCTGGTGCTGTGGGGCGCGTACGTGCTGGTGCAGAAGAAGGCGCTGCTGCACCAGTACCGGCATCTGCTCGTACCGCTGGTCCCGGTCGCGCTGCTGATGTTCGCGCTGGTCATGATGCAGCCCGACCTCGGCGGCACGGTCACGTTGATCGTCGTGTTGTTCGCGCTGCTGTGGTTCGCGGGTGCGCCGATGCGGCTGTTCGGCGCGGCCGCGATCGGCGGTGTCGCGGGTGTCGTGGTGCTGTCGCTGAACGAGGGGTACCGGCTCGCCCGCGTGCTGACGTTCCTCAACCCCGAGGCCGATCCCAGCGGCAAGGGGTTGCAGGGCCTGCAGGCGAAGTACGCGCTGGCCGACGGCGGCCTGTTCGGCAAGGGACTCGGCCAGGGGCAGTCGAAATGGGAGTACCTGCCCAACGTGCACAACGACTTCATCTTCGCGCTGATCGGCGAGGAGCTGGGGTTCCTGGGCTGTGCGCTGGTGCTGGGCCTGTTCGCCATGCTGGCCGTGGTGGGCCTGCGGATCGCGGCCCGCAACATCGACCCGTGGATCCGGATGGTGGCCGCCACCCTGACGGTGTGGCTGGTCGGCCAGGCCGCGATCAACATCGCCTACGTGGTGGGCCTGCTGCCCGTCACCGGGATCACGCTGCCGATGATTTCCGCCGGTGGCAGCTCGATCGTGGTCACCATGTTCGTGTTCGGCATCCTCGCTAACTGTGCTCGCCATGAACCCGAATCGGTGGCCGCACTACGCTCGCAGGGACCAGGTCGGTTCGGCCGGCTCATGAAGCTGCCCGCCCCCGACGTGTACAACCCGCCGCAGAAGCGCAAGCCGGTGCGCCCGTCCACGCCGCCACGAACGGCCGGACGCCGTGAACCGGCCACGCGGCGGACAGGCACGGCGGAGCGTCAGCTGCACGAGCGTCGCAGGACTCGTCGTAGCGTTCCGGTTCCGGAACACCGTCGCCGTTCGGCGCGAGGCCGCACCGGCCATCCCCGTGCGGACGAAGGAGGACGTCATTAACCAGGGACCGTGTGTCGTGGTGGCCGGTGGGGGCACGGCCGGGCACATCGAACCGGCACTCGCGTTGGCCGACGCGGTGATGCGTGCCCGGCCGGACGCCCGGGTCGTCGCCCTGGGCACGCAACGCGGCCTCGAGGGCAGGATCGTGCCGGCGCGTGGCTACCAGTTGGAGATGATCCCGCCGGTGCCGATGCCGCGTAAGCCCACGATGGACCTGCTCAAGCTGCCGCTGAACGTGCGACGGGCGATCAAGCAGACCCGCGCTGTGCTCGACCGTGTCGGTGCGGACGTGGTCGTCGGCTTCGGCGGATACGTGGCGCTGCCGGCCTACCTGGCCGCGCGTGGCCGTACGCCGATCGTGGTGCACGAGGCGAACGCCCGCGCCGGGCTGGCCAACAAGGTCGGTGCCCGGTACGCGGCCAAGGTCGCCGCAGCCGTGCCGGACTCGGGCCTGAACAACGCCGAGGTGATCGGCATCCCGCTGCGCGCGTCGATCTCGGAGCTGGATCGTCAGGCGCTGCGCGACGAGGCGCGCCAGTTCTTCGGCCTGCACCCGCACGCGCCGACGCTGCTGGTGTTCGGTGGTTCGCAGGGCGCCGGGTCGATCAACAACGCGGTGGCGCCGCTGGCGAGCGAGTTCGCCAGGGCCGGGATCGGTGTGCTGCACGCGCACGGCCCGAAGCACTCGCTGGCGGTCCAGCAGATCCCGGGTGCACCGCCGTACGTGCCCGTGTCGTACCTGGAGCGGATGGACCTCGCCTACGCGGCGGCCGACGCGGTGCTGTGCCGGTCCGGCGCGATGACCGTGGCCGAGGTTTCCGCCGTCGGGCTGCCCGCGGTGTACGTCCCGCTGCCGATCGGCAACGGCGAGCAGGCGTTCAACTGCCGTCCCGTGGTCACCGCGGGCGGCGCGATCATGATCCCGGACGCCGAACTGAACCCGGAGAAGGTCAAAGAGACCCTGTTGCCGTTGCTGACCAACCCGCGCAGGCTGGGCGCGATGGGTGCCGCCGCGCAGAGCACCGGGCACGGCTCGGCGGCGGACGTGCTGGCCAAGATGGTGCTGGACGTGGTGGGCAAGTGACGAGCGGAACTCTCAACACCCCGGCCGTGCTGGAGCGCGCGCACCTGGTCGGCGTCGGTGGCGCCGGGATGAGCGGCATCGCGCGGATCCTGCTGGCCCGTGGCCTGCACGTGTCCGGTTCGGACGCGAAGGAGTCGCGGACCTTCCTCGCGTTGCGCGCGCAGGGCGCCAGGATCGCGGTCGGCCAGACCGCGACGAACCTGGACCTGTTCGAGGAGGGGCCGACCGCGGTCGTCGTGTCCACGGCGATCAAAGAGGACAATCCGGAACTGGTCGAGGCGCGGCGGCGCGGGATCACCGTGCTGCACCGGTCGGAGGCGCTGGCCGGGCTGATGGTCGGTCACCGGGTCGCGTGCATCGCCGGCACGCACGGCAAAACGTCGACCACGTCGATGCTGACCGTCGCACTGCAACACTGCCGTCTGGACCCGTCGTTCGCGATCGGCGGTGACCTCAACGAATCCGGCGCGAACGCGCACCAGGGGACCGGCGGGATCTTCGTCGCCGAGGCGGACGAGAGCGACGGCTCGTTCCTGGTGTTCTCGCCGTCGGTCGCGGTGGTGACCAACGTCGAGGCGGACCACCTCGACCACCACGGCACGCCCGAGGCGTACGCCGCGGTCTTCGAATCCTTTGTGGATCGGCTGAACCCGGACGGCGTGCTGATCGTGTGCGCCGACGACCCGGGCGCCGCCGCGCTCGCGCTGCGTGCCGAGGCTCGTGGCCTGCGCGTACGGCGGTACGGCCGGAACGCGGAAGGCGACGACGCGGCCAAGCTGCTGTCGTACGACCCGGTCGACGGCGCAGGCCGTGCGGTGATCTCCTTGGCGGGCAAGGAGATCGAGGTCGGCATCGCGGTGCCGGGCGAGCACATGGCCGCCAACGGGCTGGCCGCGCTGCTGGCCGGGCTCGAGCTCGGTGCGCCGCTGGAGGGCCTGCTGGAAGGCATCGCCGCGTTCGGCGGTGTCCGCCGGCGGTTCGAGTTCAAGGGCCGTTCGCGGGGCGTACGCGTCTACGACGACTACGCCCACCACCCGACTGAGGTCGCCGCGCAGCTGCGGGCGGTGCGTCCCGCGGCCGTGGGCGGACGGGTGCTCGTCGTGTTCCAGCCGCACCTGTACTCACGGACCCGCACGTTCGCCAAGGAGTTCGGTGAGGCGCTCGCGCTGGCCGACGAAGTGGTGGTGCTGGACGTGTTCGGGGCGCGGGAAGTGCCGGAGCCGGGCGTCAGCGGCGCGCTGATCGCCGACGCCGTGCCGTTGCCGAAGGAGCAGGTGCACTACGAGCCCGCGTTCGACAAGGTGCCCGGGCTGGTCGCCTCGTTGGTCAAGGACGGCGATCTCGTCCTGACCATGGGTGCCGGTGACGTCACCGCGCTCGGTGGCGAACTGATTGCGGCGCTGGACCGGCAATGACGAGCCCCACGCGTCCCGCGAGCCGCCGCCCCGCCAGCAGCGCGGGCGCGGCGGCTCGCGAGCGCAGGGAGCGGCGGGCACTCCTGCGGCCCACGCGCCGCAGGGCGTTGATACGCCGCTGGACGGTCGTGCTCGCCTTCGTAGGCGTGCTCGCACTGCTCTACGTGGTGTTCTTCACGCCGGTGCTCGGCGCCCGCACGGTCGACGTGCAGGGCACGCAAGGCCTGACGCCCGACGAGGTGCGTGCGGTCGCGGCCGTGGAGATGGGCAAACCGTTGATCCGGCTGGACACCGACGAGATCGCCGGGCGGGTCGCCACCTTGCCGCGCGTCGCGAAGGTGAGCGTCGAACGGTCCTGGCCGGGCACCGTGGAGATCATCGTCAGCGAACGGGAGCCGGTGGCGTACGCCAAGCTGGCCGACGGCGCGCACATGGTGGACGGGACCGGAGTCGACTACGCCGTCGTGCCGCAGGCGCCACCTGGACTGCCGTCGATCGAGGTGGCGACGCTCGGGTCCGGTGACCCGGCGACCCGCGCGGTGGTCGACGTGCTCGGCAGGATTCCGCCACAGCTCAAGCAACGAGTCGTCACGCTGTCCGCGAAGACCCCGGGCGACGTGCAGCTCAAACTCGTCGACGGGCAGCTGGTGAAGTGGGGGAACGCGGCCGACTCGGAGCGCAAGGCGATGGTGCTGGCGGCGTTGCTCACCAGGCCGGGCAAGGTCTACGACGTGGCCGCCCCGGATCTGCCCACGATTTCCTGACACGTCCTATGAAGTGGGATCGGGCGATCTGAAGACCGGCGGGATTCCCGGTATTTTTGGTGCTGCCGGGTGATCGCCTGCGTCACACACGGCGTGGCTGCTGGACCCGGGCACGTTCCGTCTTTACCGTCCACGGTTGAGGACGTACGGGGTTGACATGACTCTGAATCTCTGGTTGAGGTTGAGGGTTTGCGTGGCCGCCGGACGCAGACGGCGTGAACCACGTGTGAACCTATGACTGGAGGAAGGCGGAACCGATGACGCCCCCGCACAACTACTTGGCGGTGATCAAGGTCGTCGGTATCGGCGGCGGCGGGGTCAACGCTGTCAACCGGATGATCGAGGTCGGCCTCAAGGGTGTCGAGTTCATCGCGGTGAACACCGACGCGCAGGCCCTGTTGATGTCAGACGCCGACGTCAAGCTCGACATCGGCCGTGAACTGACCCGCGGCCTCGGTGCCGGTGCCAATCCCGAGGTCGGCCACAAGGCCGCCGAGGACCACCGCGAGGAGATCGAGGAAGTCCTCAAGGGCGCGGACATGGTGTTCGTGACCGCGGGCGAGGGTGGTGGCACCGGAACCGGTGGCGCCCCGGTCGTCGCGTCGGTCGCGCGCAAGCTCGGCGCGCTGACGATCGGTGTCGTCACGCGGCCGTTCTCCTTCGAGGGCAAGCGCCGTGCGCGGCAGGCCGAAGAGGGCATCACCGAGCTGCGCAACGAGTGCGACACCCTGATCGTGATCCCGAACGACCGGCTGCTTCAGCTCGGCGACGTCGGCGTGAGCCTGATGGACGCGTTCCGCTCGGCGGACGAGGTGCTGCTGTCCGGTGTCCAGGGCATCACCGACCTGATCACCACGCCCGGTCTGATCAACCTGGACTTCGCCGATGTGAAGAGCGTCATGTCCGGCGCCGGTTCGGCGTTGATGGGCATCGGCTCGTCCCGTGGCGAGGGCAGAGCGATCCAGGCGGCGCAGAAGGCGATCAACTCGCCACTGCTGGAGGCGTCGATGGACGGTGCGCACGGGGTGCTGCTGGCCATCGCGGGTGGTTCGGACCTCGGCCTGTTCGAGATCAACGAGGCCGCCTCGCTGGTGCAGGAGTCGGCACACCCGGAAGCCAACATCATCTTCGGTACGGTGATCGACGACTCACTGGGCGACGAGGTCCGGGTGACCGTGATCGCCGCGGGCTTCGACGGTGGCACGCCCACACACAAGAAGCTCGACCCGCAACTGGTCGCGTCCCGCACGCCGGCCAACCCGCCGACAGCGACCGCTGAGGCCGGGGAGGTGTCGCGGCCGGCGCCGCAACCGGCCCCCGAGCCGAAGCCGCAGCCGGCGGTCCAGCCGCAGTTGCAGGCGCAGCCGCCGACTCCGCCGTCGACCACCTACACCCCGCCGGCCACCCCGCAGCACTCGACGCAGCCGCCGCCGTCGCAGTACGCGGCGCCCCGCCCGTCCGAGCGGCCGACGAGCCTGCCCGGTCCGCGGGCGACCGGTCTGGAGGGCGCCGGGCGCGGGCACCTGCCCAGCCGGCCGGTCCCGGTGACCGACGACCCGGACGACGAGGTCGACGTCCCGCCCTTCATGCGTCGCTGACCTGAATATCCTCGTGAGTGGTTATCGGGGTTCTAACCCTGATAACCACTCACGAGTCTTTTTATGGGGAGTGGGATTTGCGCATCAGGCGGGTGGTCACGACACGGGCAGGCGGGGTTTCCGCCAAGCCGTACGACTCGTTCAACCTCGGCGACCATGTCGGCGACGACCCGGAGGCCGTCGCCGCCAACCGGCGGCGGCTCGCCCGTGATCTGAAGCTCCCCGAGGACCACGTGGTCTGGATGGAGCAGGTGCACGGCCGGACGGTCACGGTCGTCGACGGCCCGCGGACCTCGCCGGCCGAAGCGACCGACGCGCTCGTGACGAGCGAGCCGGGTATCGCGGTCGCGGTCCTCGTGGCCGACTGCGTGCCGGTGTTGCTCGCCGACCCGGAAGCCGGAGTCGTCGGCGCGGTGCACGCCGGCCGGGTCGGAGCTCGTGTCGGTGTCTTGCCGGCGGCCCTCCAGGCGATGAAGGATGCGGGAGCGCGCATGAATCGGATCGAGGTTCTGCTCGGGCCGTCGGTGTGCGGCCAGTGCTACGAAGTTCCGGCGGACATGCAGGCTGATGTAGACAAACACCTGCCCGGCAGCGCGTGCCGGACCAGGTCCGGCAAGCCCGGTCTGGATCTTCGTGCCGGGCTCTGGGAACAGCTCGCCGCGATCGGGGTAGGCAAGATCGGAATCGATCCACGGTGCACCGTGGAGGACCGTTCACTGTTCAGTCACCGCAGGGAAGGGACCACTGGGCGATTGGCCGCACTGACTTGGGTCGATCCGGCATGATCAACCGGCGGGAACAGCTCGCGGCCGCGATCCGCGTCGTCCAAGATCGCATCGAGGCGGCATGTGCGCAGGTCAACCGGTCGGCCGACGAAGTGACGTTGCTGCCGGTGACCAAACGGTTCCCGGCTTCGGACGCCGCGCTGCTCGCCGGGCTGGGACTGGTCCACCTGGCCGAGAACCGTGATCAGGAAGCCGGACCGAAGGCCCAAGCAGTCGGTGAACTGCTGCCTGGCGTCGACGTGCGGTGGCACATGGTGGGTCAGCTCCAGCGCAACAAGGCCCGTTCGGTGGTCAGGTGGGCGTCCGTCGTGCAGTCCGTCGACTCGCCACGACTGGCTGACGCCCTCGCTCGTGCGGTGGACTCGGCGTTGACAGCCGGTGACCGAAACTCGCCACTCGACGTCCTCATTCAGGTCTCGCTGGACGGTGACCCGCGGCGCGGCGGATGCCCGGTCGAGGACGTTCCGGCGCTGGCCGAAGGGGTAGCCCGGAAGGGTGAACTGGCTCTTCGCGGGGTGATGGCCGTCGCACCGCTGGGCTGGTCCGCCGATCATGCCTTTGACCTGCTGGCGAAGGTCTTCGAGCGGACCCGTAACGATCACCCCGGCGCGACCGAGATGTCGGCGGGGATGAGCTCCGATCTGGAGTCCGCCATCGCACACGGGTCCACCTGCGTGCGTGTCGGAACCGCTCTGCTAGGGGACCGGCCGTTAACCTCACCCTGAGTGCGTTTCGCGGCCGGGTCCCCACGGTTTTGGGTATGACTGGATCGGGTAGCTGTACCGCACGCCGGGGAGTCGCGGAGGGAAGGCAACGGCATGAGTGCTTTGCAGAAGCTGAAGGCCTACTTCGGGATGGTCCCGGCGGAAGACGAGGACTACGAGGGCGACGACGACCGCTACGGCTCGTACCGCTCCGACGGCTACCGCTCGGAGTACGTCGAGGACGACTACGCAGCGTATCCGGAGCGTGGCCCGCGCCGTCGCCGTTCCGGCTTCCGTGAGGAGGCCGACGAGCAGGACTACCAGCCAGCCGACCGGGGCAGGGGCCGACCGGCATGGGCTGGGGACACGCCGCCGACGCGCGGCGCACTCGCGGTGGAGCCGCACCGCGAGCCGGCCGGGCGGCTGCGCCCGGTGCCGGAGTCCGCACCGGCCGCGACCCCGCTCGGGCGGATCATCACACTGCATCCGACCAGCTACATCGAGGCCCGGACGATCGGCGAGCACTACCGCGAGGGCACTCCGGTGATCATGAACCTGACCGAGATGGAGGACGCGGACGCCCGGCGTCTGGTGGACTTCGCGGCCGGTCTGGCCTTCGCGTTGCGCGGGGCGATGGACAAGGTCACCAACAAAGTGTTCTTGATCTCACCGCCCAACGTCGACGTCAGCGCCGAGGACCGGCGCAGACTGGCTGAGGGCGGGTTCGCCAGCAGGGGCTGATGAATGGCAGAGTTGTAGCGTGGAACCAGTGCTTCTAGCCGTTTGGTACGTGTTGTTCGCCTTCTGGCTACTGCTCACCGCTCGTGTCATCGTGGAGCTCGTCCGGGCGTTCGCCCGGGAGTGGCATCCGGCGGGCGGGGTTGCGGTCGCGCTGGAGACCATCTACACAGTGACCGACCCTCCGGTCCGTCTGTTCCGTCGGTTGATCCCGATGGTTCGGATCGGAGGCGTAGGACTGGACTTATCGATTATGGTGCTGCTGCTGGTCGTGTTCATCGGGATGCGACTGGTGTATCCCGGGTGACGGGGAACCCGGGATGCCCGCAGGCCGTGAGTGCGTGAGGTGATCTGATGTCGTTGACCCCCGCTGACGTGCATAACGTCGCGTTCAGCAAGCCTCCTATCGGGAAGCGGGGCTACAACGAGGACGAGGTTGACGCTTTCCTCGACTTGGTCGAGGGCGAACTGGCCCGGCTGATCGAGGAGAACAACGACCTGCGCGCGCAGGTCGAGCAGCTGGATGCGCAGCTCGAGTCGGCGCGGGCGGATCTGGACGACGCCAGGACCAACCTCTCCTCCGGCCCTCCGACCCGCGTCGTGGACGAGCCCGTGCCGTCCCGGCGGCTGACCCCTGTCCCACCGCCCAGCGCGATGGAGCAGACCAACCCCGGTGCCGGCGGGGGCGACCACCACGTCCAGGCGGCCAAGGTGCTGGGTCTGGCGCAGGAGATGGCCGACCGGCTGACCGGCGAGGCCAAGGCCGAGTCCGACAGCATGCTGGCCGAGGCCCGGACCAAGGCCGAGCAGCTGCTCTCCGAGGCCCGCTCGAAGTCCGACACCATGATCAACGAGTCCCGTACGCGGGCCGAGACCATGCTGAACGACGCGCGTACCCGTGCCGAGACGCTGACCAGGGAAGCTCGTGACAAGGCGACCGCGCTGGAGCGTGAGGCGCAGCGCAAGCACACCGAGCTGATCGGCTCGGCACAGCAGGAACGGCTGACCCTCGAGAAGAAGCTGGACACGCTGCGGACCTTCGAGCGCGAGTACCGCACGCGCCTGAAGACGCTGCTGCAGTCGTCCTTGCGGGAGCTGGAGGACCGCGCACCGGCGGCACCGTCGTCGGAGGGAAGCCGGTCGGCCAGCCAGCAGGGCTACTCGTTCGGCCCACGCGCGGCCGAGGCCGGCTGATCCAGGGTCTGACCTAGAAGATGCTGTATCTGGTCCTGGTGCTCGTGGTGGCGTCGCTCGGGCTGTTGATCGCGGCGCTGACCACGGCCAACACGCTGTGGGCATGGATCTCCGTGCTGATCAGCGTGGTGGCAGGCGCCTTGCTGGTGCTCGACTGGATCCAGAACAGGCGTCGTCGGTCGCGGGGGGCTCCCGCGGCCGACCGGAGGCCCGAGCCCGAGCGGGTCGGAGAGCCACCGGCCGGGTCGTCCCCGGCGGAGCCGCCGCCGGCCCCGCCGCCTCCTCCGGTCCGGGCGACGTCCTCGTCCGCCGCGGCGGACGCCGTCTCCGACAAGGAGTTCGACGAGTCGTTCGAGGCGTTCGAGAACCAGCTCAAGGCCACGCCGATCGAACCGGTGGAACGCCCTGGGCCGGCGTACGAGAAGCCGGTCTTCGGTGAGCCGCCGTTCGGCACGAACCCGCCGGAACCGGTCACCGCTGTGCAGGAACCGGTCACCGATCTGCCGCCCGAGCCGGTGACGGCCGTGCAGCAGCCGGTGTTCGACCCGGACATCGAGCCGCCCGAGGAAGGCACGGACGCCACCGACCTGCTGGTCGTCAGTGAGCTGGCCGACCAGGTGGTCGTGATCGACGAACGGCCGCGCTACCACTTGGGCTCGTGTGTCTGGCTCGGCAACCGCCCGGTGCTGCCGCTGCCGGTGTCCGAGGCCCGCGAACTGGGGTTCACGCCGTGCGCGCTGTGCAGCCCGGACGCGACCCTGGCCGCCCAGCAGAGGGCTCGCTCGTAACCCGTTTGCCGGAGTTTGTACTCTAGGAGTACAGGCACCGATCCGGCCATCACCGGGGAGCCTCCGGAAGAACGGGTCCGCCAGGACCTCAGTAGAACCGGACGGGTAGGCCCGTCACAGCCGTCAACGAGTGGCTTTTGTCTCCTTCGACGAGAGCAATCGGGGTGGTACCGCGGTACGCCGGGAAAACCTGGTGTGTCGTCCCCAGTTGGGCAGACGACCGCGAGAGGCACCCGGAAATGCCGTACCCCAAGGCGACGCACGGCGGCGAGGCGACCGTGCCCGCCCAGCCCTCCTTCCCGAAGCTCGAGGCCGAGGTACTCCAGTACTGGGAGATCGACCGGACCTTCCAGGCCTCGGTCGAGGCGCGGCCCGCCGGGGAGAACGGCTCGAACGAGTTCGTGTTCTACGACGGCCCGCCGTTCGCCAACGGCCTGCCGCACTACGGCCACCTGCTGACCGGTTACGTCAAGGACGTCGTCCCGCGCTTCCAGACCATGCGCGGCAAGCACGTCGAACGCCGGTTCGGCTGGGACACCCACGGCATGCCGGCCGAGGTGACCGCCGAGAAGGAACTCGGCTTCAAGACCAAGGCGGACATCGAGCAGTTCGGTGTCGCCGCGTTCAACGACGCGTGCCGCAAGTCCGTGCTGCGGTTCACCGACGAATGGCGCGACTACGTCACCCGCCAGGCCCGCTGGGTCGACTTCGACAACGACTACAAGACGCTCGACCTCGACTACATGGAAAGCGTCATGTGGGCGTTCAAGTCCTTGTGGGACAAGGGCTTGGTCTACGAGGGCTTCAAGGTGATGTGGTACTGCTGGCGTTGCGAGACGCCGCTGTCCAACACCGAGACCAAAATGGACGAGGTCTACAAGGACCGGCAGGACCCGGCCGTGACGGTCAGCCTGCGGCTGGACAACGGCGAAGAGGCGCTGGTCTGGACGACGACGCCGTGGACGCTGCCGAGCAACCTCGCCGCCGCGGTGCACCCGGACGTCGACTACGTGACCGTGGAGCACGAAGGCCGCAAGTTTGTGCTCGCCGAGGCACGGGTTTCCGCGTACTCGCGTGAACTCGGCGAGGACGCCGCGGAGCGGATCGTCGCGCGGTACAAGGGAAGCGACCTCGTCGGGCGCCGCTACAAGCCGCCGTTCCCGTTCTTCGAGGGGCAGCAGCCGAACGCGCACCAGGTTCTCGCGGCGGACTACGTCACGACCGACGACGGTACGGGCATCGTCCACATCGCACCGGCTTACGGTGAAGAGGACAAGGTTGTCACGGACGCCGCGGGCATCACGGTCGTCGGCCCGGTCAACCCGCACGGTGAGTTCACCGAAGAGGTCGCGCCTTACGTTGGCATGCACGTGTTCGACGCCAACAAGGTGATCATCCGCGACCTCAAGGAAGCGGGCTTGCTGCTGCGGCACGAGACCTACGACCACCCGTACCCGCACTGCTGGCGTTGCGACAACCCGCTGATCCAGCGCGCGGTGTCGTCGTGGTTCGTTGCGGTGACCCAGTTCCGTGACCGCATGGTCGAGCTGAACCAGGAGATCAACTGGGTTCCCGGGCACGTTCGCGACGGTCAGTTCGGCAAGTGGCTGGCCAACGCGATCGACTGGGGCATCTCGCGCAACCGGTACTGGGGTTCGCCGATCCCGGTGTGGCGCTCGGACAACCCGGAGTACCCGCGCACGGACGTCTACGGTTCGCTCGACGAGCTCGAGCGTGATTTCGGTGTGCGGCCGGCGGATCTGCACCGGCCGGCGATCGACGAGCTGGTCCGGCCGAACCCGGACGACCCGACCGGCAAGTCGATGATGCGCCGGGTGCCGGAGGTGCTGGACTGCTGGTTCGAGTCCGGCTCGATGCCGTTCGCGCAGGTGCACTACCCGTTCGAGAACCGGGACTGGTTCGACCACCACTACCCGGGCGACTTCATCGTCGAGTACAACGGCCAGACGCGTGGCTGGTTCTACACGCTGCACGTGCTGGCGACGGCGTTGTTCGACCGGCCGTCGTTCCGTTCCTGTGTGGCGCACGGGATCGTGCTCGGCGACGACGGGCAGAAGATGTCCAAGTCGCTGCGCAATTACCCGGACGTCAACGAGGTGTTCGAGCGTGACGGCTCGGACGCGATGCGCTGGTTCCTGATGTCGTCGCCGATCCTTCGTGGTGGCAACCTGATCGTCACCGAGCGCGGGATCCGGGACGCCGTCCGGCAGGCAGTGCTGCCGCTGTGGAACTCGTACTACTTCCTTGCGTTGTACGCCAACGCCGAGGGCGTGGAGGGGACCTGGCGGACCGACAGCCAGCACGTGCTCGACCGCTACATCCTTGCCAAGACTCATGATCTGGCCGCTTCGGTGCGCGTCGCGTTGGAGACGTACGACATCTCCGGCGCGTGTGCCTCGGTGCGTGAGTACCTGGAGGTGCTGACCAACTGGTACGTGCGGCGCTCTCGTGACCGCTTCTGGTCCGGTGACCAGGACGCGATCGACACGCTGCACACGGTGCTCGAGGTCGTGAGCCGTCTGGCCGCGCCGTTGCTTCCGTTGACCACGGAGACGGTGTGGCGTGGGCTGACCGGTGAGCGTTCCGTGCACATGACCGACTGGCCGTCGGAGGACTTGCTGCCCGCCGACGACGAGTTGGTTGCCGGGATGGACCGTGTGCGTCAGGTCGCCTCGGCGGCGTTGTCGTTGCGTAAGACCAACAAGCTGCGCGTGCGGTTGCCGTTGGCACGTCTGGTGATCGCGTCGGAGGATGCGGCTGTGCTCGAGCCGTTCACCGAGCTGCTGAAGGACGAGGTGAACGTCAAGCAGGTCGAGCTGACCACGGATGTGGCCGCGCACGGGCACTTCGAGCTCGTGGTGAACGCGCGTGCGGCGGGTCCGCGGCTGGGCAAGGACGTGCAGACCGTGATCAAGGCCGTGAAGGCCGGCGAGTGGTCGACGTCTTCGACGGGCGCGGTCGTGGCGGCCGGGATCGAGCTGCTGGAAGGGGAGTACGAGCGTCGGCTGGTCACCGGTGACCACGGCGTGGCGGCTCCGTTGCCGGGTGGTTCGGGGCTGGTCGTGCTGGACACCGACGTGACGCCCGAGCTGTCCGACGAGGGGCTTGTGCGCGACCTGGTCCGGGTCGTGCAGCAGGCGCGCCGCTCGGCTGGTTTGGATGTGGCGGACCGGATCTCGCTCCAGCTTGACCTGTCCGGTGACGTGTTGCGGGCCGCTCAGCACCATGAGAAGTTCGTCGCTTCGGAAACCCTGGCCGAAGAACTGTCGTACGGTCCGGTTGGCGCGGACGCGGTCGAGGGCACGGTCGGCGACGGTGTAACAGTTCGGGTTGGGGTGGCCAGGAAGTAGCTCACCTGTCGCTACGTTGACACCTCTGGCATGCTGCCAATGGGTCTGGGGTGACCCATTAGACGGGGGTGGGACGTAGTGACGGACGGCAAGAGACGCGCGATCCTGATCGGCGGAGCCCTGGCGGCGGTGACAATCATCGTCGCCGGGGTTCTTGTCTTATGGCCGCCGTCCTCCGAGGGGGACAGCGCTGGAAACACGGCGAAAGACGGCCCGGAGATCCCCACCGTCGGCAACGGGCCGTCGACCAGCCAGGTGATCGACCCGTTCCTCAAGGCCCTGTCCTCGGGCAACGCCGCCGAAGCCGCCGCGTTGACGGACAACCCGGACGCGGCGCGGCAAGCGATCACGGCTCTTCACAAAGGCGTTCCGGCCGGCACGCTGACGTACACCCGTAAGCCGTCCGCGGACCCACAGCCCGGCGCCGCCACGGTCACCGTTCCTGTCGAGGCTACTCTGAAAGTGGCCAGCGCCAACAAGTGGTCCGTCTCGGTCCAACTGGCCAGGGTGAACGGCAAGTGGCAGGTGAAGTGGGCGCCGACGGTCCTGCACGGGAAGTTGCAGGCCGGGCAGACCATCGCGGTGATCGGCAAGATCGGCCAGGCGGGCCAGCCCGCGGTGCTCGGCGACGACGGCACGCCGATCGCCGTCTGGGAAGGCTCCACGGCCAAGCCGTTGGACCCGAAGATCTCCCCGTCGTTGATGAACACCCTCGTCGGTGGTGCGAGCGGCGGCGGCACCACCGACGCCCGGTACGTGGCCATCGTCGACGCCGCGGGCAAGGACGTCGAGACGCTGTTCGGTGAGAAGCCGGCACAGACCTCGACCGAGGCGGTGAAGTCGACGCTGAACGCCAAGATCGCCGTCGCCGCGCAGAACGCGGTCGCCAAGGCGAGCGAGCCCACGATGATCGTGGCGATCAAGCCGTCCACCGGCGGAATACTCGCCGTGGCCCAGAACGAAGCGGCCAGCGGCCCGGACAGCAACCCGCTGAGCGGCCAGTACGCCCCGGGGTCCGCGTTCAAGATCGTGACCGCGGCCGCCGCGATCCAGCAGCAGGGCCTCACCCCGGACTCGCCGGTGGCGTGCCCGGCCCAGGCCACCATCAGCGGCCGTGTCCTGAAGAACGACGGTTTCGACGTGCCGAACGCGAAGCTGCGCAACGCCTTCGCCCGGTCGTGCAACACGACCTTCGGTCAGATCGCCGGCCAGCTCCCGGCCGACGGACTGCGGAAGGCGGCCACCCAGCTCGGCCTCAACGCCGACTACGACATCCCCGGGATCAAGTCGGAGCTGGGCAAGGTGGAGGCCGCGGACAGCGCGGTCCAACGCGTCGAGGACAGCATCGGCCAAGGCAAGGTCGTCGCCTCGCCACTGGGAATGGCCCTCGTCGCGGCCACCGTGGCGGCGAAGAAGCCGGTCACCCCGACCCTGCGCAAGGACGCCCAGACCCAGGTCCTGGCGGGCTACCAGGCGCCGCCCGCAGCCGTGCTCGGCCAGGTCCAGGCGATGATGGGTGAGGTCGTGCAGTCGGGGACGGCCACCGAGCTGAAGAGGTTCCGGTCGGTTCACGGGAAGACCGGCACGGCCGAAACGGAGAACCAGGGCGACAACGCCCACGGCTGGTTCGTCGGCTTCCGCGGTGATGTGGCGTTCGCGGTCCTGGTGAAGGACGGCAAGACGTCGGACAAAGCGGTGACCGTCACTGCGGCGTTCCTCAGCGGCTTCTGACCGTGGTCCGCGCGGCTCCGCTGAGCCGCCTCCCGGAGGTTGGTCCTGCAGCGGCCCGTCTGAGTGGCCGGCCTCGGCCCTCTCTGCCGCATCGAGCAAACTTTCGGCGCCTGTGTGACCACTGTCCGCCCTGGTTGCATAGACCGACGTGAGGAGGATCTTCGTGAGAACTTTGCTGCGCAGGGCCGTGACCTGCGGAATCGTCGCCGGGGCGGTGATCGTCACGGCTCCGCTCGCCTTCGCCCATGAGCAGGCCGCCGACTGCTACGACCGCGCCGTGCCGGTGACCGTCTCGGAACGCAGGCTCGACCTGGCGGTTCCCCAGGAAGTGTTGCGGCGTAGTGGTTTCGACCGGTTCGGGAGCCGGTTCGAACGACTGCTGTGCGTTGTCCGGTCGAAGCAACAGGCAGATCATGTGGTCAAGCAGGAAGCCGCCGGGTTGTGGCGGGCGGCCGTCGACCGCGTGCAGGGTCGTGGGCCGGCAGGAGGTGACCTGCCCCGCGCCGACGACCGTCCGCTGTACTGGGCGCGGCTCGCGCTGACGAAGGCGCTGCGGCAATGGTTGCCCAGCTTCGCCCTGTCCGACGCGGCCAGGACCGAGCTGATCGGCTCGGTGGAGACCAGCTCGCGCGGCCAGGATTCGGTCGCGTTCCCGGCCGGGGTGAAACGGGTCCTGGTCAGTGGCTTCGACCCGTTCCAGCTCGACGGGGACATCCGCCGCAGCAACCCGTCCGGGGCGACCGCCTTGGCGCTGGACGGCGTGATGCTCAAGACGCCGCAGGGCCCGGCTGTCGTGCAGACGGCGATGTTCCCGGTGCTGTGGACGCCGTTCGAAGCGGGGATGGTCGAGCGCACGTTCCTGGCCGCGCTGCCGAAACTCGACATGTTCACGACGGTCAGCCAAGGCCGTGTAGGCAGAGTGGACATCGAGCGCTACAACGGCCGCTGGCACACCGGCCTGGACAACGACAACGAGAACCGCGCCACGACGATTCCGATCCCCGCGGGCGTGCCGACGGTGACACCACAGCCCGAGTTCGTGCCGACGACGCTGCCGTACGCCAAGATCGTCGCCGCGTCCACCGGCCGTTTCCCCGTCTTCGACAACACCTCGGTCACCGAAATCCGGCCTGGCACCACCACGCCCGTGGTTTCGCCGACCGGGCCCACGGAAGGCTCGATCGCCAGGGCGGGCGGCGGCGGGAGCTACCTGTCCAACGAAATCGCTTACCGCACAACGCTTCTGCGTGACGCGTTGAAACTGACGATTCCCGGTGGCCACGTGCACACACCGGTTCTGCAATTCGCCCCGGACAACACAACGGCGGTCACCGACCCGGTCTTCGAACAGAACCGGATCGACATCGTCGCTCAGGTCAGGAGCATCGTCGAGGTGGCGCTGTCCTGACCTGAGATCACCCGGCGCACCTGCGTCGAACGGGCTGATGCCGAAGTGCGGCACCAACCCGGGTTCTCGGCGGCCCGGCTCACCTGGTGAGCCGGGCCGTTTCTTTCCCGTTCACGCCGCCGTGCGGCAAGCATCTGTTCACCAGCACGTCCAGCCGACTGGTCGACCGCCGTCTGTACCGCTCGCAGTGCCTCCCGTAGTCGCGTTCCCGTCAGGTTCATCTGGGTTTTTCGCCAGAACCGGCGTGAACTGGCAACACCCTGGATAATCGCTTGGTGGAGTTCCGCTTCGCTGTCCGGGTGAAACCCGGCGCACGTCAGGACCGGGTCGGTGGCCGCTGGGGTGAGAACGCTCTCATCGTTGCCGTCGCGGCGCCCGCGGTCGAAGGGAAGGCGAACGAGCACCTTCGTGCCGTTCTGGCCAAGATTTTTGGTGTGCGCAAGGCGGATGTGTCTCTTGTGGCGGGTGAACGAGGCCGCGACAAGATTGTCGAGCTGTCACGCGCACCAGCGGATGCGGCCGAACGGCTCAACAAGCTGCTGACCGAGAGCACTTAGGACAGATGAGACAATGCGGGCGTGACTGGGCTGACCCTTGCCCTGGGGATCGGGGCTGCCGTAGTACTCGTGGCCGTGCTCGCGGTCCGGGTGTCAGTCCGGCTTGGCCTGCCTTCGCTGTTGCTGTACCTGGGCATCGGGGTCGCGATCGGCGAGGCGGGGCTGGGCATCCGCTTCGACGACGCCCAGCTCACGCAGGCACTCGGGCTCGCCGCCCTGGTGCTGATCCTCACCGAGGGCGGCCTGACCACGCGATGGTCGGATGTCCGGCTGTCCATGGGCATCGGCATCGCACTGTCCACTGTGGCCGTAGCGGTCAGTATCGGGGTGACCGCGGCGGGTCTGCACTTCATCCTCGGCCTGGACTGGAAACAGGCCGTGCTGTGGGGATCCGTGCTCGCCTCGACGGATGCCGCCGCTGTCTTCAGCGTCCTGCGCGGTCTGGGCGTCAGCAAACGGGTCGTCGGTTCACTCGAACTCGAATCCGGCTTCAACGACGCGCCGTCGTACATAGCCGTGGTCGTGCTGTCCACCGCGACCACGATCGACTGGGTCTTCCCGCTGCTGGCCGTGTACGAGCTCGCGGCGGGCGCACTGATCGGCGTGGGCCTGGGCTGGATCGGCGGTCTCATCCTGCGGCGGGTCGCCCTGCCCGCCACCGGCCTGTACCCGCTGGCCACCGTCGCGGTGTGCGTCGTCGCCTTTTCCACCGGCCAGCTCGCGCACGCCTCCGGCCTGCTCGCCACCTACGTCGCCGGCCTGGTGCTGGGCAACTCCCAGCTCCCGCACCGCGCCGACACGCTGTCGTTCGCCGAAGGCCTGGGCTGGCTGTCCCAGATCGGCCTGTTCGTGTTGCTCGGCCTGTTCGCCTCCCCGGCTCGTCTGCTCGATTCCGTTGTGCCGGGCCTCGTCGCGGCGGCAGTGCTCCTGCTGCTGGCACGCCCGTTGTCGGTCTTCCTGTCGTTGCTGCCCTTCCGTGTCCCGTGGCGAGAACAGGTGTTCCTGTCCTGGGCGGGCCTCCGTGGCGCGGTGCCCATCGTGCTGGCGATGATCCCGCTCAGCGAGGACCTGCCCGGTGCCCGCAACCTGGTCGACGCGGTGTTCGTGCTCGTGATCGTGCTGACCCTGGTGCAAGGCGGCACGCTCCCGCTGGTCGCGCGGACCCTCGGCCTGAGCAAGGGCGCCCAGTCCAAGCACGTGGAGGTCGACTCGGCCCCGCTGGACGAGCTGGGGGCCGAGCTGATCCAGGTCAAGATCCCGGAAGGCTCGAAACTGCACGGCGTCTACCTGACCGAGCTGCGGCTACCCCCTGGCGCCACGGTCAGCCTGGTCACCCGGGACGACGCCGCCTTCACCCCCGAACCCACCACGCGCCTGCAAATCCACGACCACATCCTCGTGGTCACCACCCGGCAAGCCCGGGACGCGACTGAACGCAGAATCCGCGCGATCGACCGCGCGGGCCGGCACGCCCGGTGGCGCGGCGAACACGGCGACTGAACCACCTCCTTCCACGACAGAGTCGCCACCTGACCGCGTCCGTCTCAAGGGACAGGCGCGGTCACTGACAGCGACCGCCCCGCGTGCGACCACGCCCGCCGCCGCGCCGAGGTCTCGGTGCCCGCCACGCTCGGCCGTGATCGACACCGAACTGACACCCGGCGCCACCTGTCCGAAAACAGACTCTCACCTGTGCGTTCGCACCCCTCCTTCGTCGTGTGCCAACGGACCGCTGGCCTGTCGGCCTGTGGTGTACAGCACATTTCGCCCGTGCGGTGGTCGCGTGAGACGGCGTCCGTCCGCTACTGTTCGAAACGAAGGTCATGAGCGCCAGCGTCAAGCCCCGGCTTGCTGGCCGGCAACCCTCCTACCGCGGTGGGGTGCCCCGGGTGAGGACCAGGCCCGCCACAACACCGTGGCCGGGCAAGCGCGGACCCTCGTGGGTCCCTGAGGCCCGGAGGAGCCAGAGATGACGCTCGCACTTCCCAGTCAACGCCAGTTCGCGCAGGACCAGGCGCCGGTGCAGGTGCCGCCGGTCGTCAGCGCCGCCCTGACCGTCCCGCTCGCCACCGGTGAGCAGATCCAGTACGCGAACCTCGACCACGCCGCCAGCGCGCCCTGTCTGAGCGCCGTGCAGGACGCGGTTGACGAACTCCTGCCCTGGTACGCCAGCGTCCACCGAGGCGCGGGGTTCGCCTCCCAGGTCTCCACCAAGGTCTACGAGCGTGCCCGCGATGTGCTGCGTGACTTCGTCGGTGCCCGCACCCGTGACACGGTCGTCTTCACCCGGAACTCGACTGATTCACTCAACCTCCTTGCCCGGTCGCTGCCCAAGGCGACCGCGGTCGTGCTGTTCGACACCGAGCACCACGCGGCGTTGCTGCCGTGGAAGGGCCCGTGGGTCCGGCGAGTCCAGACTCCGGCGTCCCCGGGTGACGCCGTCATCGCCCTGGACGCGGCTTTGGCCGCCGCACCCATCGGCCCCCGGCTCGTGGTGATCACCGGAGCGTCCAATGTGACCGGTGAGTTGTGGCCCATCGAGGAACTCGCCGCGGTCGCCCGGCGGCACGGTGCGCGGGTCGCCTTGGACGCGGCACAGTTGGCGCCGCATCGGCCCATCGACATCCGGTCGTGGAACGTCGACTACGTCGTGTTGTCAGGACATAAGCTGTACGCCCCTTTCGGCGCTGGTGTGCTGATCGGCCGTGCCGACTGGTTGCAGGCGGCGGAGCCATACCTGGCGGGCGGTGGCGCCACCAAGCACGTGGTGAGCTGGGGAGACCGGTTGGGCGTCGCATGGTCCGCGGTGCCCGAGCGGCACGAGGCCGGCTCTCCGAACGTCGTCGGCGTGCACGCCCTTGCCGTGGCATGCAAGACGATCGCCGCACGGTGGGCGGACATCGAGGCACACGAGATCGCCCTGCTGCACCGTCTGCGCACCGGTTTGCGCGAGGTGCCAGGCCTGACAGAGCTCAGCATCTTCGACGGTCCGCGAGTCGGTGTCGTCAGCTTCACGATCGCAGGCCATGACGCGGGCCTGATCGCAGCCGCGTTGTCCGCCGAGTACGGCATCGGTGTCCGCGACGGCGCGTTCTGTGCCCACATCGCGACTCGCCGCCTGCTCACCAAAGCCGGGTCGAGCGAGCAGCGCGCCCTGCGGGCCAGCATCGGACTGGGCACTACAACCGAGCACGTGGACCGCCTCGTGCACGCACTGCGCACGCTGGTGACCAATGGTCCGGCGCTGAACTACCGGCTCGAGGACGGCCGGTGGGTCCCGGAGAACGACACCAGGCCGCTGCCTTCGTTCCTCATCGACTGATCGCGGCGGTCGGAGACCGCACCCGGCGTCCACCCGGCCGCCGGCGTCGGCCGTTCTTGGTGGTTCGTCCAGTCCTGCGTGACGTCATCGTTGATACTCCTGCACATGAGTTATCCAGGTCCCGGTTGGCCGCAGCCGCCCTACGGCGGTTACGCCCCACGCCACAACACGGCTCCCGCCTACATCGCGGCGGCATTGTTCTTCCTGTGCGCGGTGTTCTCCCTGGTGGTCTCGATCATTTCCTGGGACGGGACGACGACCAGCGTGGAAGCGGTCATCTCGGTGCCCGGCATGGCGTTCGCCGAGGACGTCACCGGCAATGTCGACTTCGGTATCGCCACGGGGATCTCGGTCGCCTGCACCTTCGCGCTGTTCGCGATCCTGCTGGCGGCACGGCTCGCGTTCGCCCGGTGGATCCTCGTGGTCCTCGGCGCGGTCGTGGTGCTCTACTACATCTACGCGGTCATCCGGGTCCTCGTGGACGGCGGTGGCGAATTCATCGCCGCTCTGGCGCTGTCCCTGGTTCTGTGGCTGCTCGCAGAGATCGTTGTCCTCCTTCCCGCAGTCGGTGAAGCAATGCGCGGTCGGCGTTAGGCCGTGCGTTGCGGCACGGCCCGCCTGACCGAGCTCAGAACGGCGCCGCCCAGCGCGACCGTCACGGAGGCCACCGGCATGATCGCGGCGGCAACCGAGCCGCCCGCGATCCGCTCGGTACCGAGAGCCGACCACAACAGCGTCGCCGACGATCCACCGAGCCACGCCGAACGCGCTCAGCCGGAACACCAAACCAGCGACACTGCTGCGACAACGACGCCTTCGCCACAGTTGATCGAGAGTCCGGTGTGGTCGGACGGTCACGCTGGAGGCGACGGTCCCGGCCGTGTACTCGCCGGTGAGGCAAGTACTCCGAGCTCTGCTCCATGACGGGCGCTTGGACACTAGTTCTGCGTTCGGGCGTCGGGTTGTCCTCGCCATAACTCGACCGGACCGAGCGGATCTTCACCCACTCGACCGAAATCGAAGAACGAAGAACGTCGGTCAGACGTCCCTACGGACCATCGCCACGGCCGCGGCACCCAGTGCCACAACGACATAACCGGTTGCGACGAGCGGATCGGTCACATGGGGAAGCATCAGCGAACCGATGCGGTCGTCCCATGGGTCAGGCAGGAAACCGATGAGGGCCGGCACGATGAACACCAGCGCGGCGATCGCGAACAACGCGCCCGCAGTGGATCGGAGCACAGCACCCAGTCCCAGCCCGACAAGGGCGATCACCGTCGGCAGGCTGCCTGCCCCGACCAGTCCGGGTAACTCTTCCCCGAACGAGGCCGCGTAGGCGGGAAACCCGCGACTCGCCAGGATGTCCCGGCTCACCAGATACGTCGAGAAGGTCACCAGGAGCCCCGAAACCCACGCAAGGGCACCGATGACGACGGCCTTCGACAGCAGGACCGTAAGTCGCCTTGGCGCGACCGTCAGGCTGGTGCGGATCATGCCGGTCGCGTACTCGCCCGTGATGATCAGGACACCGAGCACGCCCAGGCAGAAGTGAAGCAGCGGTGCCGTGGTGTCCTCGATCGAACTGTCCGTGAGGCGAGCCCGGCTCTGCGGAGACATGCCGTTCCACGTTTGTGCCCACGCGTACGCCAGCAGGATTCCCACCACGGCGATCACGACCACCGCGAGCAGGACGTACTGGCTCGATCGCGTGGTGCGGATCTTCAGCCACTCGGCGGAGAGGACGTCTCTCATCGCTGAGCCCCCGCCCGGTAGTCAACACTGTCGGCGGTCAACGCCATGTATGCCTCCTCCAAGGACGCGCTGCGCGGAGTCACCTCGTGCACAGCGATGCCATGTGCTGCTGCCGCATCGCCGATCTCGGCGACGTCCAGGCCTTTCACGGACAAACCGCCACCCGGATCGCTGTCGACCTCGCCGCCTGCCGCCGTGAGCACCGTGGCGAGCTCGGCCTGCCGTGGGGAGCGCACCAGCACGCCCCGGCCGAACTGTCTGAGCAGGTCGCGGACTGTGGTGTCGCTGATCAACCGGCCACGGCCGATGATCAGCAGCCGGTCCGCCGTCTGCTCCATCTCACTCATCAAGTGGCTGGAAACGAGGACAGTGCGGCCCTCGGCGGCCAACGACCGGGTCAGCTCACGGATCCAGCGGACTCCGTCCGGATCCAGCCCGTTGACCGGTTCGTCGAACATCAGCACGCCGGGATCGCCCAGCAGGGCCGCGGCGATGCCGAGCCGCTGCCTCATTCCCAGTGAGAAGCCGCCTATCCGGCGCTTGGCCACGCCGGCGAGGCCGACCTGTTCCATGACGGACACCACGCGGGTGTCGCCGATGCCGTTTGTTCGTGCCAGGCAACGGAGGTGGTCGACCGCTGTTCGTCCACCATGGACCGCGTTGGCGTCGAGCAGGGCACCGACCTCGTGCATGGGAAAGCGCAACTGGTCGTACCGGCGGCCCTGGACCAACGCCTCGCCCGAAGTCGGTGCGGCCAGGCACAGCACCATTCTCATGGTGGTCGACTTCCCGGCGCCGTTTGGGCCGAGGAAGCCGGTGACACACCCGGGATTGACTTGTACGGAAAGGCTTTCCACCGCGGTGGTGGACCCGTAGCGTTTGGTGAGGTGCGTTGTTTCGATCACGGTTCCACGCTGCCGTACCCGGCCCGGTCGGCGCATCTGTCTGGAGATAGAACCGCGATCTCTATCTCCAGACAGAGGCGGACTGTCGGACCCCCGCGCTAGCGTCGGAGGCGTGGACGAAACAGCATCCCGACCGTTCCTGATCGGCGGGCTGACCAGAGAGCAACAGTACGTGTGCGACAGCGCTTTCGCATTCGTGTACACGCTGCTGGCGCTCATCCCGGTCGTGCTGCGCGACGCCGCGCAAGCAGTGCCGGAGTGGCTGGCCGCTGTTCTCGTGGCCGGTAGCACGCTGCCGATCGCGGTCCGCCGTCGCTGGCCGCGGCCGGTGTTCGGAACCGTCCTCGCGCTGTCGACACTGTGTCTGACGCTCGACCTGCTCGACACGTTCTTCGTCGCCCCGGCGGCCACTGTGTACATCTTGGCTCTGACAGAACGGCGACCCCGCTGGGAACCGACGTTGACGCTCGGCTTACTCAGCAGCCTCGGATTGTTCATGGTCGTGCTGATCAGTCCGATCAGCACGCGATGGTCGACGGCAGGCCAACTGCTGATCGGCGCGGCGATTCTGGGCGTGACCTGGACAGTCGGCCGGGCGATCCGTGACCGCCGTGCATACCTTGCGCGGTCGACCGATCGTGCGGTCACGGAAGAGCGTCTGCGCATCGCCCGGGAGCTTCATGACGTGGTCGCGCACAGCATGGGCCTGATCGTGGTGAAGGCCGGGGTGACGAACCACTTGGTCGACGTCCAGCCCAGGCAGGCCAGGGAAGCCTTGCACGTCATCGAAACGACAGGACGTGACGCGTTGACGGAGATGCGGCACATGCTCGGAGTACTCCGAACCGGCGGCTCGCAGGTCGAGTTCGCCCCGGCGCCCCAGCCGGGCGGTCTGGCCGAACTGGCGGACCGGGCGGCGCTGGCCGGCGTCCGGGTCACCATGAAAACCCATGGCCTGGAACGATTATCTGAAGGTATCGGTCTCTCGGTCTACCGGATCGTCCAGGAGGCACTGACCAACGTGGTGAAGCACGCGGCACCGGCAGCGTGCCGAATCATCGTGGAGAACAAGGAAAGAGAGGTCCGAATCGAAGTGATCGACGACGGCTCAGGCGGCAACATCCCCGCCCGTCAACCCGGCCACGGCCTGATCGGCATCAGAGAGCGCGTAACGATGTACGACGGAACCTTCGAAGCAGGCCCACGCCCGCAAGGCGGATTCCGCGTGTACGCAACCCTTCCTTACGGAGAAACACCATGAACACCACACCCACTCACTCCCTCCCCGCCCACGCCGACCGGTCCGCCCACCCCAGCCCGGCACCACCATCAAGGCCCCCAGTTGGTCCACGCAGGAGCGGCCACCCACCGCCTTACAGGCGCAACCGCCCGCGGCCGGTAGTGTTCCCGCGCAGTCCAGCACCACCAAGGTTCCCGCTGAGCTCATGCAGGAACGGTCAACGGCCGCTTACAGGCGTGATCCCACCTTCGGTGGTGTTCACGCGCACCAGTCGCCGGGGCAGCCTTGGCCGGTGTGAGGACACCCTGTCATCAAACAGCTCCGAGTGGCGACGACGTGCGCCAGGCCGCGACCCCAACGTGATCAGGACGTCCTATATGGACATCCTGGCTTGCATGGTGATGGAGGACGGGACGGGGCCAGGGAGGGCGAACGGGCTCGAGAGGCCAGTAAACCCTGTGCGGCGGTCAGGCGGACGGGACAAGAATGATGGCAGAGTGGCGGTGGGAACGCAGGATGGCTAGGGCGGTTATGAGGTTGATGTGTGAAGACGGACATGGTTCGGGTTGTCATCGCTGACGACCAGACGTTGCTGCGCGGTACTTTCCGGGCGCTGATCGATTCTGATCCTGAGTTCACCGTTGTGGGGGAGGCGGGGACTGGGCGGGAGGCGGTTGACGTTGTCGCGCGGGAGCGGCCGGATGTCGTGTTGATGGATGTCCGGATGCCGGAGATGGACGGGATCGAAGCCACTCGCTTGATCTGTGCCGCGCGGCCGGAGACACGGGTCTTGATCCTGACTATGTTCGATCTGGACGCTTATGTCTATGCCGCGCTTCGGGCCGGGGCGAGTGGGTTTCTGCTCAAGGACGCGCGGCCGGGGGACCTGCTGGCGGCGGTTCGGACTGTCTCGGCCGGGGACGCGTTGCTCGCGCCCAAGGTGACCAAGCGGTTGATCTCCGAGTTCGCCGGGCGGCCCGTGCCGCGGCGGGCCGCCGAGGAACTGGCCAAGATCACTGAACGGGAGACGGAGGTGTTGACCCTGATCGCCAAAGGGCATTCGAATGCGGAGATCGCCGAACGGCTGCATGTCAGCCTCGGCACCGTGAAAACCCACGTCAGTCACCTGCTCGGCAAGTTCGAGGCGCGTGACCGGGCCCAGCTTGTGATCGTCGCGTACGAGACGGGCCTGGTGTCGGCCGCGGGGGTCTTACACCGCGACTGAACTGGCTTACGCTGAACCCGATGGCTGAGTCGGATGTGGACTTCGCGACGCGGGCACCGCACCCCGCGCTGCGCCACCTTGTCCGGCGCTATATCGGGTACACGCAGCATGACGTCGGGTTGGCGGTGCACCGGGGGCTGCCGTCCGGCACGGTCACGCTGATCATCAGCTTGGCTGAGCCGATCCGGATGGTGGGCGGGCCGGGTGGCGGGCGCGCGGGGCAGGCGGTGGTCGGTGGACTGCACCTCGAACCCACGCTGATCGAACAGGACCGGTTCCAGCAGGGGCTGCACATCGAGCTGAACCCGGTCGGTCTGCGGGCCCTGCTGGGGGTTCCGGCGACCGAGCTGACCTCGGACGTGATCGACGTGGCCGAGCTGCCGGTGAGATGGGCGGCGTCGTTGCCGGACCGGCTGGCCGCGCAACCGACGTGGGCCGAGCGGTTCGCGCTGCTGGACGCCGAGTTCGCTGGGGCGCTGCGGCCGGTCACCCTGGTGGCCGAGGTGCAGTGGGCGTGGCGGCGGATGGTCACCGGCCGAGGCGCGCAGCAGGTCAACGATCTGGCCGACGAGGTCGGCTGGAGCAGGCGGCACTTCACGTCACGATTCGCGCGGGAGGTGGGACTCGGACCGAAACAGGTGTCCCGGCTGATCCGGTTCGAACGCGGCGCGTCGCTCATCCGGGCAGGTCAGCCCCTGGCTGAAGCCGCCATCACGGCCGGCTACTACGACCAGGCGCACATGACCAACGAATGGCGTTCGTTCGCCGGTTGCACGCCGGCGACGTGGGTGCGTGAGGAGCTCCCGTTTCTCCAAGACTTGAGTGACGAGGACTCGGCACAGTCGCCCCATGACTGAGAACAACACCGCTGAAAACAACACCACTGAGAACACCCCAGGCGTCTGGGCCTGTTTGAGCTACAACGACGCGGAGGCCGCTCGGGTCTTCCTGACCGAGGTGCTCGGCTTCACCGAGGCACTGACCGTCCGCGACGAGAACGACAAGACCCGAATCGTGCACGCGGAGGTGAAATGGCCTGAAGGCGGCGGCATCATGTACGGCTCCGGCGGGACCCACCCCGACTACCCGCAGCCGGTACCCGGAACCCAGTGGGTCTACGTCGTCACGAAGGACGTGGACGCCGTCCACAAGCGGGTCGTCGAGGCCGGTGGAAAGGTCGTCACCGAGCCACAGGACACCGACTACGGTTCGCGCAGCGTGGCCATCGCCGACCCCGAGGGCAACGTCTGGACGTTCGGTACGTACGCCGGCGCGTGACCCGGCCGGACCGTTAGGGCCGGGTAGTGGCGGGCACGGCCAGGTGATGCGTGGAGAATGAACTGGTGAGTACCGAGAGCAACCCGGAGGAGACCAGGCCCCCGCGCAAGGCGGCGATCCTGTTGGGCACGGCCGTCGTGTTCTTCGCGGTCGACCTGGTGACCAAGATCGTGGCGCTGGCGAACCTGGAGGGCAGGGAACCGGTCCGGGTCCTCGGCGGCCTGGTCTACCTGCAGATTGTCCGCAATCCGGGTGCCGCGTTCTCCATCGCGACCGGGATGACGTGGGTGCTCGCCCTTGTCGCCATCGGCGTGGTGGTCGCGATCATCTGGGTGCTGCCCAAGCTGCGGTCCGGTGGCTGGGCCATCGGGCTCGGGCTGGTGCTGGCCGGCGCGCTGGGCAACCTGATGGACCGGTTCTTCCGGGCGCCGGGCCCGCTGCGCGGGCATGTGGTCGACTTCCTGTCGCTGTTCGGCCCGGACGGCCGGTACTGGCCGGTGTTCAACGTGGCGGATGCCAGCATCGTGGTCGGCGGAATCCTGATCGTGGTGCTGTCGCTGCTCGGCCACGAGTACGACGGCCGCCGTTCCCGCGACAAGAAGCCGGAGGCCGCGTCCAGTGAGTGACCTGCGAACCCTGCCCGTCCCCGACGGCCTCGACGGCATGCGGGTGGACGCCGGGCTGTCCAAGTTGCTGGGCCTGTCGAGGACCGCTGTCGCGGCGATCGCGGAGGCGGGTGACGTCGTCATCGACGGGCGGCCGGCGGGCAAGTCCGACCGGCTTGTGGCGGGCACCTGGCTCGAGGTGACGTTGCCCGCGCCGGAACGCCCGGTGGAGATGATCCCGGTACCCGTGGAGGGCCTGCGGATCATCTTCGAGGACGACGACATCGTGGTGGTCGACAAGCCTGTCGGCGTGGCCGCCCACCCGAGTCCGGGCTGGACCGGTCCGACGGTCATCGGCGGGCTCGCCGCGGCGGGCGTGCGGGTCTCCACGTCGGGCGCGGCAGAGCGGCAGGGTGTGGTGCATCGGCTCGACGTCGGGACCACCGGCGTGATGGTCGTCGCCAAGAGCGAGTACGCGTACACGGTGCTCAAGCGGGCGTTCAAGGAACGCACCGTCGACAAGATCTACCACGCTGTCGTCCAGGGGCACCCGGACCCGTCGACGGGCACCATCGACGCGCCGATCGACCGGCACCCCAAGCACGACTACAAGTTCGCCGTGGTCGCGTTGGGCAAGCCGAGCGTCACGCACTACACCGTGCTGGAGGCGTTCCGGGCGGCCTCGCTGGTCGAGGTCAAGCTGGAGACCGGCCGGACGCACCAGATCAGGGTGCACTTCTCGGCGCTGCGTCACCCGTGCGTCGGTGATCTGACCTACGGCGCCGATCCGGTGCTGGCCAAGCGCCTGGGGGTGACCCGGCAGTGGCTGCACGCCTGGTCCCTCGGGTTCGAGCATCCGGCGGACGGCCGGTGGGTGGAGTTCACCAGCGAGTACCCCGAGGACCTGGCCGTCGCCCTCGAAGGGCTGCGCGCCGAGTCCTGACCAGCGCGGTCTACGGCTCGACGGTCCAGGTCAGCGCCCGGGACAGGTCGTCCGGCCGGGCGCTCCACCGGACGGCGCTGATCTCGAGGTTCTCGGGCAGCACGTACACCGTGTGCCCGCCGGCGGTCTCACCGGGCGCGACACCGATCCGGTGCGGCGGCCGGGACGACAGCGACACCGGCGCCTTCGACACGGTCTGGCCGTCCTTCGCGATCAGCACGAGGTACAGGTCGGGCAGCGAGTTGAACGCCTGCGTGCCCCGGTTGACCATCTCGGTGTGCACGACGACCGAACGTTCACCTTCCTGCAATCGGTACCCGGCGGCGGTGAACAGGAAGTCCGCCGGGTCGACGACCTCGACGAGCTGGATCGCCAGGTACTCGCCTTCCAGGCCTTCGGCTTCGAGCGTCCCGCCGACCTTGCCGGTCCGGGCGGACGGCTGACGGGGCGCCGGCCGGGCGGGCTGCACCTGCACCTGGGCGACCGGTGCGGCGTGCGTGACCTGGGCCTGGCCGGGCTGGTCGCCGCGGGCCCATGTGGACGTCTGCGGCGGCCCCCACGTGGTCATCACGGGGTCCGGTGGTGGCGCGGGCTGGGCGGGAATCGGGTGGCTGGGCGGTTGAGGTGGTCCCTGATAGCGGCCGGAGGGCGTGCCGTGCACCGGATACGGCCCTGACGGAGTCGCCGGGGGCGGGTAGGCGCCGGAAGGTGTGCCCGCCGGATGTGCGTAGGGGCCAGAGGGTGTGGCCTGGTGCTGGTAAGCGTTGGCGCCCGACGGCGGCCCCATGGGATAGGCGTGCCCAGCGGACGGTGGCGGATACGCACCAGGCGGGAAGGCGTTCGGCGGATAGACACCGGACGGTGTGCCCTGGACCGGGTAGCTCGGTGGCGCGACGGCCGCCAGCGCGGCCCGTATCCCGTTCGGGTCGCATTCCACTCCGACGACCAGCGGCAATCCGTTGGCGGAGAGTGCGACAAGCCGGGACGCCACCTCCCTGGGGTCCATCCCCATCCGGGCGGCGACCTCGTGCACGGCGGCCCTGCCCATCTCGGCGATCAGGCTGAGCAGGCGCATGTCCACGGGATCGGGGGTCACCACGGCTGGAAACGCTACCCCGTCGTAGTGATCAGTGCGTGCACCGCCGTATCCCTCTCGCCCGAACGGGCTGCTCCGCTCTCTTGTCATTGATCACCTTCTGACAGAGGATACGGCCACCAACCGCCAGTGGTTCCGGTGAAGTTTCCACCTGGGAGGCGCGACGATGCGACGAAGGTCCTTGATGTCCTTGCTGGTGGCGCTGACGTTGCCGGCCGCGGGATGCGTCGGCAAACCCGCCGGGACCGACACCGGTCAGAACGCCGACGTCAGGGAGTACACCCTCACGATCTCGTCCAACGCGCTGGCGGGCGGCAAGAACGCCGCCATGGCCAAGTGGACTACCGAGTACGTGATCCCGAAGTTCGTCGAGGCCCAGAAGGCCAAGGGGATCAACGCCACGGTCCGGTTCGAGGGCAACGGCGCGGACGACAAGGACTACAAGACCAAGGTCGCGCTCGACCTGAAGACCGGCGGCGGCGCCGACGTCCAGGAGATCGACGGCATCTGGCTGGGTGAGTTCGCCCAGGCCGGGCAGGCCAAGCCGCTGGCCGATCTGGTCGGGCAGGACAAAGTGGACGCGTGGGAGGGCTGGTCGAGGATCCCGCCCGCCGTCGCGGCGCTCGGTGACTTCGAAGGCAGGCGTTACGGTGTTCCGGTCGGCACCGACGGCCGCGTCCTGTACTTCAACAAGAAGCTCTTCGCGCAGGCCGGGCTGCCGGCCGACTGGCAGCCGCGCAGCTGGGACGAGATCCTCGACGCCGCGCGGAAGCTCAAGGCCGTTCCCGGCATCGTGCCGATCCAGCTGAACGCGGGCACCGCGATGACCGAGGCGACGACGATGCAGGGTGTGCTGCCGTTACTCGCCGGCACCGGCAAACCCGTCTACGACAACGGCAAGTGGCAAGGCGCCACGCAGAACGTGAAGGACGTTCTCGGCTTGTACCAGACGATCTACTCCGGCGGCCTCGGTGACCCGCTGCTGCAGCAGGAGGCCAAGGGCCGGGACAAGTCCTTCGCGCAGTTCGCCGACAACAAGATCGGCATCCTGCTGGAGAGCGACTACTTCTGGCGCGCGGTGCTCAACCCGGCCAACGGCGTCGCCAAGATGGCCGATCGCGACTCCGCTGTCGGCTGGGCCCGGATTCCGGCCCAGCGGCCCGGTTCGGGCGTCGGCGGCCAGGACTTCGTGAGCATGTCCGGCGGGTCGATCCGGATGGTCAACCCGAACACCAAGTACCCGCGGCAGGCGTGGGAGTTGCTGCAGTTCATGAACTCGTTCGACGCCACCAGGGCGCGCGTGGCCGACACTCCCCAGATCACTGTGCGCAGCGACGTGAACGACGAGGTGCTCAAGGGCGACCCGATGCTGACGTACGTGTCCAAGGAGGTCCTGCCGATCACCCGGTACCGGCCGGGTCTCGCGCAGTACACGCCGGTGTCGGCCGCGTTGCAGCAGGCGACCGCGGACGTGGTCGCGGGCAAGAGTCCCGACGAGGCCGCGGCGGCCTACCAGCAGGCCGTGGTCAAGGCTGTCGGCGAAGCCAACGTCGCCACCGGTTGATCCGGTGACGACCACGGCGACACCTGTCGCCCCGCAGCGAGAACCACGATCGAGGGTGCCGGCGACCGACTCGGCCGGGCTCGGCCGGGGCCGGGCGCTGGCGTTCGTCGCGCCCGCGCTGGTGCTGATCGGGATCTTCCTGGTCTTCCCCGCGCTGTGGAGCATCTACATCGGACTGACCGACTACACCCTGACCGGGCCGTCGTCGGTCAATCCGCGGATCGTGGGCGCCGACAACATCACCGGGGCGTTGAGCGACCCGCTGTTCGGCAACTCCTTGTGGCTGACGCTGCTCTTCGTGTTCGGGTCGGCCCTGATCGGCCAGAACATCCTCGGGTTCACGCTGGCGTGGATGCTGCGCGGGGCGCGGCGGTGGTTACGGCGCCTGGTCGAAGGTCTGGTCCTGCTGGCGTGGATCCTGCCGAGCACGGTGGTCGCGTACCTGTGGGTCGCGGTGCTGGACAGGGACGGCGGCACGCTCAACGCCCTGCTGAACACGCCGGGCACGGCCTGGCTGGTGCAGTACCCGATGATCAGCCTGATCGTGTTCAACCTGTGGCGTGGCACGGCTTTCTCGATGCTGCTGTACAGCTCGGCGCTCGACGTCGTACCGCCGTCGCAGCTGGAGACGGCGAGGATGGTCGGTGCGGGCCGGTTCAGCACGCTCAAGGACGTCGTGTTCCCGCACATCCGCGGGCACGTGCTGACCAACACGCTGCTGATCACGTTGTGGACGGCCAACGACTTCACCCCGTTCCTGCTGACCGCGGGCGGGCCGGACCACCGGTCGGAGACGTTGCCGGTCTTCATCTACCAGCAGGCGCTGGGTTCGGGCGCGCTCGGGTACGCGTCGGCGATCTCGTTCCTGCTGTTGCTGGTCAACCTGGTGATCGCCTTGGTGTACCTGCGGTTGCTGCGGAGGCGCGGATGACTTCCCTGGTCCTGCGCCGGATCGGGTACACCGTGTTCTTCGCGGTGATCCTGGCGTTCTTCGCGATCCCGATGCTGTGGCTGGCCAGTGCGCCGTTCGACAGCAAGCCGGGCCTGGGGCTGCGGTGGCCGGACTGGACGTTCGGCAACGTGACCGCCACGCTGGAACATCCGTACGCGCTGACTTCGCTGGTGAACTCGTTGCTGCTGTGCGGATTGGCGATGATCGTCACGACGGTCCTCGCCGCGTGTGCGGCCTACGCCCTTTCGCGGGTACGGATTCCCGGCCGGGACGTGCTGCTGTACCTGTTGCTGCTGCTGTCCAGTGTGGTCACCGGGACCGCGGCGATGGTGCCGATCTTCGTGATGATGTACCAGCTGGGCCTGATCAACTCGCAGTACGGCACCGCGCTGGTGATCGCGGGCGGGATGCTGCCCGCGGCGATCTTCATTCTGAAGGACTTCGTGGACGCCGTCCCGCGCTCCTACGAGGAGTCCGCGCGGGTCTTCGGCGCGTCACCCGGGCAGATCCTGCTGCATGTGGTCCTGCCGATCGCACGCCCCGGCATCGCCACCATCGTGGTGTGGTCGTTCGTGCAGGCGTGGGGCAATTTCCTGCTGCCGTTCCTGTTGCTGCGTGACATCAACAGCCAACCCGCCGCAGTGCTGATGCGCACGCTCTACGACGAAGGCGGCAGCGCCAACCTGACGGTCATCCCGGTGTTCTCGTTGCTGTACTCGATCCCGGTGGTCGTGCTGTACCTGTTTGTGAGCAAGCGTTACGGCTTCCGGTTCCACGGAGGGATCAAGAGCTGATGGCCCGGATCAAGATCGACCAGCTGTCCACTGTGTACCCGAATGGCGTGCGTGCGGTGGACTCGCTCGACCTGGAGATCGCCGACGGTGAGTTCTTCGCCCTGCTCGGGCCCTCCGGCTGCGGCAAGACCACGTTGCTGCGCACCATCGCGGGCCTGGAACAGGCCAGTGGGGGCTCGGTGTCGATCGGTGACAAGGACGTGACTTCGTTCGAACCCGGCCGTCGCAACGTCGCGATGGTGTTCCAGGACTACGCCTTGTTCCCGCACATGACCGTGTCGGAGAACATCGCGTACCCACTGAAGGTCCGGCGCCAGCCCAAGACACGGCAACGGGAAGTGGCCGAGCGCACCGCCGGCAGCCTGAGCCTCGGCGGTCTGCTGGAACGCAGGCCGGGCCAGCTCTCCGGCGGCCAGCAGCAGCGGGTCGCGCTGGCGCGTGCGGTCGCGATCGACGCGGACGTCCTGCTGCTGGACGAACCGCTGTCCAATTTGGACGCACGGTTGCGGCTGGAGGCGCGGACGTTCCTCAAGCGGCTGCAGAAGGACATCGGCATCACCACGGTCTTCGTCACCCACGACCAGGCCGAGGCCCTCGCGCTGGCCGACCGGATCGCGGTCATGGAGGCCGGCCGAATCCGTCAGCTGGGCAGCCCGCGTGACGTGTTCCGCCGCCCCTCGGACACGTTCGTCGCGAACTTCATCGGCTCGACTCCGATGAACCTGCTCGACGGCACCATCGAGAACGGTTCACTGTCGGTCGCCGGCGCGACCCTGCCGTCACCGGTGGACCTCCCGGACGACACGAAAGTGACGGTCGGTATCCGGCCGGAGTACCTCTCGCTGGAGCCGGCGGGCCAGGGGATCACCGGAACCGTGTCGACCATCGAGAACCTCGGCGTGAGCTCGCTTGTCACGCTGGAGTGCCCGGACGGCAGCCTGCTGGGGCTGACTGTCCGTGAGCAACACGAACCGGCGATCGGATCCACTGTCACCGCGGTGCCCGAGCAGGGCCGCCTTCTGCTGTACGGCAAGGAGGACGGCACCGTTCTCCGGTGACCAGGCGTCAGGCGACCCGCATCGCCGGATGCCGGGGATCGTCGTAGCGGACCGCCACGTCGGCGGTGGTCAACGGGTCGACTTCGGCGTCGTAACGGGCGAAGACGGGCAGGCTCCACGCGTCGTCCGGCGGTGTCCGGCGGGCGAGCGCGCCGGGGGAGAGCCAGAGGTGGACCGTCAGGTCGAACGGCAATCCCCGGCCCAGCAACAACTCCCCGTCGACGACCACTACGCCGCCGGCCGGCAACGGGACGTAATCGGCCCTGGTCGCGCGGTCGGTCTCGGCGTTCCACAAGGACGGCAGAACCTTGTCACCGGTCAGCACCTCCCGCCGCAGCGCGCCTTCGTCCAGCCAGGACGAATACCGGGACTCCTCGTCGGTCCTGCCGTGCTCGAACCGCAGCGACGCCGGTCGCAGGAAGTCCTGGGCGCGCACGTGGATCACCGGACGGCCCAGCACCCTCAAGGGGTCCATCAGGGCCTCGGCCAGTAGCCCCGGCCGAGCTGCGGCCGCACCGTCCACCGCGACGCGGATCTGGCCGGGCACAGCGGTTATGCGTGAGACGACATGATCGGTCAGTGCGACGAAGGACACAGGTTGGAAGCGCACCCGTCCAGATTGTCAGACCCCGGGTGTACAACCGGGATGTCGCCGACGAGTCCGGGCAGGAGACGTTTAGGGTGGTGGATCGTGGCCGCTGACTCCTTCACTCACCTGCATGTGCACACCGAGTACTCGATGCTCGACGGGGCGGCGAAGCTGAAAGACATGTTCGCCCAGTGCGAGAAGCTGGGCATGACCTCGGTCGCGATCACCGACCACGGTCACATGAACGGGGTCTACGACTTCTTCAAGCAGGCGACCGCCGCGGGCATCAAGCCGATCCTCGGCATCGAGGCGTACCTCGCGCCCGGCTCACGCCACGTCAAGGACCGGGTCCGCTGGGGCGACCCGTCGCAGAAGGCCGACGACGTCTCCGCCAGCGGCGCGTACACCCACCAGACGATCTGGGCACGCGACGCGACCGGCCTGCGCAACCTGATGCGCGCCGCCAGCCTGGCCTCGTTCGAGGGCCAGCTCGGCAAGTGGCCGCGGATGGACAAGGAGCTCATCGCCCAGCACTCCGAGGGCCTGATGGCCACCACCGGCTGCCCGTCCGGCGAGGTGCAGACGCGGCTGCGCCTCGGCCAGTTCGACGAGGCCGTGAAGGCCGCGGGCGAGTGGCAGGACATCTACGGCAAGGACAACTTCTACGTCGAGCTGATGAACCACGGCATCGACATCGAGCTCAAGGTCCGCAACGACCTGCTCGAAGTGGCCAAGAAGGTCGGCATCCCCTTCGTGGTCACCAACGACTCGCACTACACGTACGAGCACGAACGCGACGCCCACGACGCGTTGCTCTGCGTGCAGACCGGCAAGACCATGCAGGACCCGACCCGGTTCAAGTTCGACGGCTCGGGTTACTACCTCAAGTCGCCGGAGGAGATGCGGGCGATCGACTCGTCCGACGCCTGGCAGGAGGGCTGCCGCAACACCCTGCTGATCGCGGAGAAGGTCAGCACCGAGGGGATGTTCCAGTTCCGCAACCTGATGCCGAACTTCCCCATCCCCGAGGGGATGACCGAGGGCGAGTACTTCAAACAGAAGGTCTGGGAGGGCATGAACCGCCGCTTCCCGGACGGCGTCGACGAGATCCACCGCAAGCAGGTGGAGTTCGAGATCGGCGTCATCCTGCAGATGGGCTTCCCGGCGTACTTCCTCGTGGTCGCCGACCTGATCAACTGGGCCAAGTCCAACGGCATCCGCGTCGGCCCCGGCCGTGGTTCGGCCGCAGGCGCGCTGATCGCGTACGCGATGGGCATCACGGACCTCGACCCGCTGGCCCACGGGCTGATCTTCGAGCGGTTCCTCAACCCGGACCGCGTGTCCCCGCCCGACATCGACATCGACTTCGACGAGCGCCGCCGCGGTGACGTGATCCGGTACGTGACCGAGAAGTGGGGCGAGGACAAGGTCGCCCAGGTGATCACGTTCGGCACGATCAAGGCGAAGGCCGCGATCAAGGACGCCGCCCGGGTGCTGTTCGGCCAGCCCGGCTACGCGATCGCCGACCGGATCTCCAAGGCCTACCCGCCCGCCGTGATGGCCAAGGACATCCCGCTGTCCGGCATCCACGACCCGAGCCACAAGCGGTACAACGAGGCCACCGAGATCCGGGCGCTCTACGAGTCCGACCCGCAGGTCAAGCAGATCATCGACACCGGCCGCGGCCTGGAGGGCCTGATCCGCAACGCCGGTGTGCACGCCTGCGCGGTGATCCTGAGCGCCGAGCCGCTGCTGGACGTGATCCCGCTGTGGAAGCGCCCGCAGGACGGCTCGATCATCACCCAGTTCGACTACCCCACGTGCGAGTCGCTGGGCCTGCTGAAGATGGACTTCCTGGGCCTGCGCAACCTGACGGTGATCGACGACTGCCTGCGCAACATGGAGCGCAACGGCAAACAACCCATCGACCTGCAGACAGTACCGCTCGACGACAAGGCCACGTACGAGCTGCTCTCCCGCGGCGACACGCTGGGTGTGTTCCAGCTCGATGGCGGGCCCATGCGGGACCTGCTGCGGCTGATGCGCCCGGACAACTTCGAGGACATCTCGGCCGTGGGCGCGCTGTACCGGCCGGGTCCGATGGGTGCGAAGTCGCACACGAACTACGCGCTGCGCAAGAACGGCCAGCAGGAGATCACGCCGATCCACCCGGCGCTGGAGGAGCCGCTCAAGGACATCCTGGGCACGACCTACGGCCTGATCGTGTACCAGGAGCAGGTCATGGCGATCGCCCAGAAGCTGGCCGGGTACACGCTCGGACAAGCAGACCTGCTCCGCCGGGCGATGGGCAAGAAGAAGAAGGAGATCCTGGACAAGGAGTACGCCGGCTTCGAGAAGGGCATGCTGGACAACGGCTACCCGAAGGACGCCGTCAAGACCCTCTGGGAGATCCTGGTCCCGTTCGCCGACTACGCGTTCAACAAAGCCCACTCGGCCGCGTACGGCCTGGTGTCGTACTGGACGGCGTACCTCAAGGCGAACCACCCCGCCGAGTACATGGCGGCGCTGCTGACGTCGGTCCGTGACGACAAGGACAAGGCCGCGGTCTACCTGGCCGAGTGCCGCAAGATGGGCATCACGGTGCTGCCGCCGGACGTCAACGAGTCGGAGCGTGACTTCGCCCCGGTCGGCGACGACATCCGGTTCGGCCTCGGCGCGATCCGCAACGTCGGCGCCAACGTGGTCGACTCGATCATCAAGGCGCGTGTCGAGAAGGGCGCGTTCGTCGACTTCTCCGACTTCCTGCGCAAGGTCGACGCCCAGGCCTGCAACAAGAAGGTCGTCGAATCGCTGATCAAGGCCGGTGCGTTCGACTCGCTCAAGCACCCGCGCAAGGGCCTGTTCCTGGTGCACACCGACGCGATCGACGCGGTGATGGAGACCAAGCGCGCCGAGGCCGTCGGCCAGTTCGACCTGTTCGGCGGGGGCGACGCGACCGACGACGTGGCGTCGGTGTTCGACGTGAAGGTCCCCGACGACGTGTGGGAGACCAAGCACCAGCTCGCCCTGGAGCGGGAGATGCTGGGTCTGTACGTGTCCGGGCATCCGCTGGACGGCGTCGAGCACATCCTGTCCGCGCAGTCCGACACCCCGATCGCGGGCATCCTGGAAGGCAGCGTCGCCGACGGCGCCCAGGTGACCATCGGCGGCATCCTCGCCTCGGTGACCCGGCGGGTGAACAAGAACGGTGAGCCGTGGGCGTCCGCCCAGCTCGAGGACCTCGCCGGTGGCATCGAGGTGCTGTTCTTCCCGAAGACGTACTCGGTGGTCGGGATGAGCGTGGTCGAGGACGCGATCGTGCTCGTCAAGGCCCGGGTCGCCAAGCGCGAGGACCGGATCTCACTGATCGCCAACGACCTCGTGGTGCCCGACCTCGAATCGTTGGCGGGCAGCCAGCCGTTCCGGGTCAGCATGCCCGCGTCGAAGTGCACGCCGACCGTCGTCGCCCAGCTCAAGGACGCCCTGTCCACGCACCCGGGCACGACCGAGGTGCACCTGCGCCTGATCAACGGTCAGCGCAAGACGTTGCTGCGGCTCGACGACACCCTGCGGGTCACGCCGAACCCGGCGCTGATGGGCGACTTGAAGGCGCTGCTCGGGCCGGGCTGCCTGGCCTAACGGCTGAGCCCGGCCTGGCTGGCCAGCAGGAGCTCGTGCCGGGCCATGGCCGCGGTGGGGGCGTGCGAGTTCGAGAGCAGGGCCTCGTAGTCCCCGGCGAGCATGGCCACTTCGTCCGTGGTCGGGGCGAGGGCCTTGTGCAGCAGGAGGAAGCCGTTGAGGTCGGCGGCCCTGCCGCCCCGCCGGAGGCGGAACAGGCAGCCTTCGAGCAGCATGACGCGGTCCAGTGCCGGGTCCCCGGCCAGCTTGCCGGGCCAGCCGCCGGGTTCGAGCAGGACGCCGATTCCGTCCACTTCGAACAGGCGGCGGGCCAGCGACGACCGGCTGGTGTGCGCCTCGCCGGTGGCGATCCAGGCGTAGACAAGACCGTCGGTGGCCAGCGGGGCGATGCCAGTGTGTGTGGCAAGGCTCGTGACCAGCTGCTGCATGTCGGGGTCGAGACGGTCGGACGGCAGCCGTAGCGCGAGTCGGTCGACAAGGTCGGGCAACCACGTCACCTGACGGTCGCGTAGCACCTCGACGACCAGGTCGATCACGTCTGTGCCGGTCTCGTCCTCACGCAGGCCGTTGCGTGCGATCCACACCGCGACGCTGGACGCGGTCGGCAGCAACGCGGCGCCGGCGACGGTCAGCGCGCACAGCCGAGGACCCCAGAACCGCTTGCTCACGAAGGCGGCGGTCCGCAACTGCTTCTCGTAGGCCCGTAGCGGCTCGGCCAGCGCCTTGCGAGTAGTCGCGTCCATGCCCTGGACCAGCCGTACGACGTTGTCCGGGTCGCCGCCGTCGATGATCGGGTGCAGTGCGGTCCACTCGGTCATGGCCCACGACGGTACCTGCCGTGCGAACGCCGCAGGTGCCGGTATATGCAGTCGATGTGTCGAAATAGAGCCCTGAACAGGGCCATTTGGCACTAATGTCGATCCGTGGACGTCGCCGAGCTGATCGCGTTGGACCGCGCGCACGTCTGGCATCCGTATGGGCCGATGCCGGGCACCAGAGACCCGTACGTTGTGGAATCCGCGTCGGGGGTCCGACTGCACCTGGCTGACGGGCGTGACCTCGTGGACGGCATGTCGTCATGGTGGGCGGCCATCCACGGCTACCGGCACCCGCGGCTGGACCAGGCCATGGCCGACCAGGCAGGCCGGATGAGCCACGTGATGTTCGGCGGGCTGACACACGAACCCGCCGTCCGGCTCGCGTCACGGCTCGTGCAGATCACGCCGACGCCGCTGCGGCACGTGTTCCTCTGTGACTCCGGTTCGGTGTCCGTCGAAGTCGCCGTGAAGATGTGCCTGCAGTACTGGCGCTCGATCGGACGGCCGGAGAAGCGCCGCATGCTGACATGGCGCGGCGGCTACCACGGCGACACGTTCCACCCGATGAGCGTCTGCGACCCCGACGGCGGGATGCATTCCCTCTGGCGTGGCGTCCTGCCGGAACAGCTGTTCGTCCCCACGCCCCCGGCTGGATTCGACGCGGGTGTCGACCATGACTACGTCGCGACCCTCGCCGACACGATCGAACAGCACGCCGACGAACTGGCCGCCGTGATCGTCGAACCCCTCGTGCAAGGCGCGGGCGGGATGCGGTTCCATGACCCGCGGTACCTGCACGTGCTGCGCGAGCTCACGCTGGCCAACGACGTCCTGCTGATCTTCGACGAGATCGCCACCGGCTTCGGCCGCACCGGCACCCTGTTCGCCGCCGACCACGCCGCGGTCAGCCCGGACGTGATGTGCCTCGGCAAGGCGCTGACCGGCGGCTACATGTCGATGGCCGCGACGTTGTGCACGGCGCAGGTGGCCGACGGGATCTCCCAGGGCGAGCTGCCGGTCCTCGCGCACGGGCCGACCTTCATGGGCAACCCGCTTTCCGCGGCCGTCGCGAACGCTTCGATCGACCTGCTGCTGGAGAGCGACTGGGCCGCCGAAGTCCGGCGGATCGAGCACGGGCTCATCACGGGCCTCGAACCCGCTCTGGATCTGCCCGGCGTGCTCGACGTGCGGGTGCTCGGGGCGATCGGGGTCGTGCAACTCGACCACCAGGTGGACATCGCCGAGGCGACGAAGGCGACGGTTGAGGCAGGCGTGTGGTTGCGGCCGTTCCGGGACCTGATCTACACGATGCCGCCCTACATCACTTCGGACGAGGACCTCGCGCTGATCACCAAGGCGCTGTGCGCCGCTGTGGCCGCGGGCTGAATGCAGCAGAACTGCTGGTCGTGCTCGCCACGGATCTGCCGGGCAACGCCGCCGGTGAGGGATATGTGCTCATCGGCGGCGGATACAGCCGCGTTGATGGGGGCAAGGGCCAAGGCCTGGAGACTGACTTCTCCGAGTACTGCCTGTATACCGACTGGCCTCCAGGCCTACGAACGTCGCTTCGGCCGCGACCGCGCCGACGAGCAGGCTGAGACGGCCACCGAGATCAGCTCGAAGTTTCCTGCACGTCACCAGGTCATCGACCTGACTGGATCTTCACGAGCGCGGTCGCCGATCAGTACCAGCGCTGGTTGGCCCCGCCGTGACACGTGTACATGATCACGTTGGCCCTGTTGCCGGGGTTTGCCCCTTCGATGTCCAGACACTTGCCGTTGAGGTCACTGCGCAGCATCCTGCCGTCCAGGTACCAGCGCTGATTGGCCCCGCCGTGACACGTGTACATGATCACGTTGGCCCTGTTGCCGGGGTTCGCCCCCTCGATGTCCAGACACTTGTAGTTGAGGTCACTGCGAATCAGCCTGCCGTCCCAATACCAGCGCTGGTTGGCCCCGCCGTGACACGTGTACATGATCACGTTGGCCCTGTTGCCGGGGTTCGCCCCCTCGATGTCGAGACACTTGCCATTGAGGTCACTGCGAATCAGGAAGCCGGCGGGAACGGCCTGCGCGGGTACCGCGGCGGCAATGGCGCCTCCCAGCATGAGAGCGATGGCACTGAACACCGTGGCCAATCTTTTCAAGCGGTACATGGATGTCCTTTCAGGATCTGTTGTACATACGCGCTGTACAGAACAAGGCCGATGATTCCGATCGGTAGTGCCGTGTCGGCCGCCCGATCGACATTGCCGTGCTTGTGCCGTGACAGCAAGGCCATGCACCCGTCCGGGAACGCGCACTACCCGAGTGAGCTAAGTGGATTATCGACAGTCGCCGCGTTCGCCGGGTACTCGCTCAGCGGTCCCCCATCGGGTACCTCATTGGGACTTCACCCGGGCGGCGCGGTAACTGTCCACATCGCGGCACGACCGATCGCCATGCTCGTCCTCAGCCGGGCCTGCCGGAACACGACTCCACAGGTCGCCGGCGCGTGGGCGCAGTCGCTGGCGACGAAACTCCGGCGCCACCAACACGATCAGTGTGTGGCTGTCCACCGGCGGCGGTTCTGCTCCGGCAGAGGTGTTGGGCCCTGATCGATTGCGTGACCTCGACCGCGTCCACGGCGTCGAGCCAACCACACCAGCAAGCAAGGCGGACGGTCGCCAAACCAGTGACCGCGAGTACGGTCACGTCCGAGGGATGTGAACGGCCGAACGCCCCTGCTGCCGGGGCATGGCGCCTACCGATTCCGTCGGCGGGTTCCCTCAACGGGGACTGCGGCCCGCGTGCATCTCCTGAACGATCGAACGTGCACCGGCTTCGGACGCCGCGTTCTGAACACAGCACTCCGAACCTGTGTCCAGAGTGCTGTGTCCAGAGTGCTGTGTTCAGAATTCAGAACCCTGTGTTCAGCCGCTCAGAGCACGTGCTCCTCAAACGTTCTGATCACGCGGTTGACGACGTCGTCGCCGGGGGAGTCCCAGATGGACTGGTTGAAGATCTCCACCTCGATCGGGCCCGCATAACCGGTGGCGTCCACGGCCTCGCGAAGCCTGCGCAATTCGATGCAGCCGTCACCCATCATGCCGCGACCCAGCAACACGCCCTCGGGCAACGGCGTGATCCAGTCGCAGACCTGGAAGATCGAAATCCGCCCGGCCGCCCGCGCGATCGCCTGGTACACACCGGGGTCCCACCAGATGTGGTAGGTGTCCACGCACACACCGACCTGGTTCGCGGGAAACAAGAAGGCCATGTCCAGTGCCTGATCCAAAGTGGACACGACACACCGGTCCGAGGCGAACATCGGGTGCAGAGGTTCGATGGAGAGCTGGACACCTTGCGCGGCCGCATAAGGCGCGAGCTCGGCGATCGAGTCGATGACGTGCTGCCGTGCGCCGTCGATGTCCCTGCTGCCCTGGGGCAGCCCGCCGGACACCAGGATCAGGATCGACGTGCCCAAGGCCGCCGCCTCGTCGATCGCGCGGCGGTTGTCTGCGATCGCGTCCGGGTCGGCGAAAAAACCGCCGCGGCACAGCGAGGTCACGGTCAGGCCCGCGTCACGAACCAGTTTCGCCGAGCGTTCGAGACCGTAGTCGGTCACCGGGCCGCGCCACAGGCCGACCTGCGTGATCCCGGCGCGCGCGCATCCATCCACAAAGGATGGAACGTCCCATTGGGTTGTGGTGGCCTGGTTCAGGCTCAACCGCGAGTTCACGTGGAGACCTCCAGGAACGCGCGCATCCGGTGCACCGCGAGCGAGGGATCGGGGAACAGCCCGGCGGCGTCGGCCAGTTTGAACAGTTCCACCAGGTGCGGCACCGAGCGGGCGCTTTCCAGGCCGCCCACCATCTTGAAATGCGACTGGTGCCCCGCCAGCCAGGCCAGGAAGACGATTCCCGTCTTGTAGTAGTACGTCGGCGTTCCAAAGATGTGCCGGGACAACGGCACTGTCGGGGCGAAGATCGACTCGTACGTCGCCACGTCCGACGAATCCAGGGCGCGGACGGCCGCGGCGGCCGCCGGTGCGATGGCGTCGAAGATGCCGAGCAGGGCGTCGCTGTAGCCGGAGGAGTCACCCCGGATCAGTTCGGGGTAGTGGAAGTCGTCGCCCGTGTAGCAGCGCACCTCGGCGGGCAGCCTGCGGCGCATCGCCACCTCGCGGGAGGCGTCCAGCAGTGAGATCTTCACACCGTCCACTGCGGACGCGTGCGCCTTGATGATCTCCAGGAACACGTCCGTGGCCACGTCCAGGTCCGATGATCCCCAGTAGCCTTCCAGCGCCGGGTCGAACATCGGGCCCAGCCAGTGCAGGATCACCGGCTTGGACGTCTGGGACAACAGGTGCGCGTACACCCGGTGGTAGTCGTCCGGGCCGGTGGCGGTCGCCGCCAAGGCACGGCTGGCCATCAGGATCACCTGGCCGCCGGTCTCCTCGATCACGGCGATCTGGTCCATGTAGGCCTGGATCACCTCGTCGACCGTGTGCGGTCCCGGTGCGAGCTGGTCGGTGCCCGCGCCGCAGGCGAACGGTCCCGCGGCCGCGGCTCCGGTGCGGCGGATCAGTTCCTGGGTCGCGGCCCAGTCCAGGCCCATGCCGCGCTGGGCCGTGTCCATCGCTTCCGCGACGCCGAAACCGTGCTCCCACAAGTGGTTCCGGTAGGCGAGTGTGGCGTCCCAGTCAACGGCCGCCGGGCTGCCGGGAGTGTTGTCGCCCAACGGATCCGCCACCACGTGCGCGGCGGCGAACAGGCGGCGGCTCAACGGCGCCGGCCCGGGGGCGTATCCGCCGGACGACTGCACCGTGTACGGACCGGTAGGCAGTTCGATGATCACTCACAGCTCCAGTTCCGGGATCGGCAGCCGACGGCCCTCGCGCGCGGACCGCAGGCCGAGCTCGGCCAGTTGCACGCCCCGTGCACCCGCCAGCAGATCCCAGTGCCACGGCGTGTCCAGCGCGACGTGCTTCAGGAAGAGTTCCCACTGGGTCTTGAAACCGTTGTCGAACACCGCGTTGTCCGGTACTTCCTGCCACTGCGACCGGAAGTCCTCGGTCGGCGGCAGGTCAGGGTTCCACACCGGCATCGGCGTGGCCGACCGGTGTTGCACGCGGCAGCGCCGCAGTCCCGCCACCGCACTGCCTTCGGTACCGTCCACTTGGAACTCGACGAGCTCGTCGCGGAACACCCGCGTGGTCCACGAGGAGTTGATCTGCGCGACGATCCCGCCTTCGAGCTCGAAGATCCCGTACGCCGCGTCGTCCGCGGTCGCTTCGTACGGGGCGCCCTGCTCGTCCCAGCGGGTGGGGATGTGGGTGGCGGCGAGTGCCTGCACGCTCAGTGGTTTGCCGAAGACGTGGTTGAGCACGTACTGCCAGTGGCAGAACATGTCCAGGATGATCCCGCCGTCGTCCTCCGCCCGGTAGTTCCAGGACGGCCGGTTGATCGGCTGCCAGTCGCCTTCGAAGACCCAGTAGCCGAACTCGCCGCGCACCGACAGGATCCGGCCGAAGAACCCGCCGTCCACCAGCCGCTTGAGCTTCAGCAGACCGGGCAGGAAGATCTTGTCCTGCACCACGCCGTTCTTCACGCCCGCGTCCTTGGCCAGTCTGGCCAGCTCCAGCGCGGTGTCCAAACTGGACGCAGTCGGCTTCTCGCAGTAGACGTGCTTGCCCGCGGCGATCGCCTGGCGCACGGTCTTCTGCCGTTCGCCGGTCACCAGCGAGTCGAAGTACACCTGCACGCCCGGATCGGCCAGTGCCTCGGTCAGGTTGGTCGTCCACGGCAGGTCGTGCTCGTCGGCGATCGCCTTGACCTTGTGCTCGCTGCGGCCGACCAGCACCGGTTCCGGCCAGATCACGCTGCCGTCGCCGACCGGGATGCCGCCCTGCTCCCGGATGGCCAGTATCGACCGCAGCAGGTGCTGCCGCAGGCCCATCCGCCCGGTGATGCCGTTCATCGCGATACCGACCGGCCTACGATCCGCCATCGTCTCCCCTTCCCAGCCCATCCCCTGTGCCGGCTCGGCCGGAGACTCGCCCGGCCTGTCGTAGAAAGCGCTTACTATCAGCGTAAGCTAGGCAGGCACCGGACCGGGTGTCAATAGGCTGTGCTGGGAGGTAGCCGGATGGCGGCGACATTGGCGGACGTAGCGGCACGCGCGGGCGTGTCGACCGCGACCGTGTCCCGGGTGCTGAACGGCAATTACCCGGTCTCGGCGGTGACGCGCGAACGGGTGCACCGGGCGTTGGGCGAGCTCGACTACGTCGTCAACGGCCCGGCGAGGGCGCTGGCCGCGGCCACGACCGAGGTGATCGGCGTGATCGTCAACGACGTGTCCGACCCGTTCTTCTCCATCCAGGCCAGCGGCACGCAGTGGGAGGCCGCGAGCGCGGACCTGCTCGCCGTGATCTGCAACACCGCCGGGTCGCCGTCGGACGAGCTGAAGTACATCAGCATGCTGTTGCGCCAAAGGGTGCGTGGTGTGGTGCTGACCGGCGGCAGCCGCGAGGAGCCGGAGCACCTGCGGGCGATCACGAAACTCATCGGCCAGGCCCTCTCGGCGGGCACCAAGGTGGTGATGTGCGGCCGTCCCGCGCCGCCGGACGTCGACGTGCCCTGTGTGGCGTTTGACAACGAAGGCGGTGCTCGTGCGCTGACACGGCACGTCCTGACGATGGGGCACAAGCGGATCGCGTACGTGGCGGGGCCCGCGGGCAACAGCACGACCACGGCGAGGCTTGCCGGGCACGGCAAGGCGTTGGAGGAGGGCGAAGTCGAGACGTCCGTGGTGGTGCACGGCGACTTCTCCCGGGCGTCCGGCTTCGACGCGGCGATGGAACTGGCCGACTCCGGCGTCACGGCGATCATCGCGGGCAACGACCTGATGGCGCTCGGCGTGATCGCGGCGTTGCGGCAGCGCGGTATCCGGGTACCGCAGGACATTTCGGTCGCCGGGTTCGACGACCTGCCCGCGGCGGTGGACGTCGTGCCGGCGCTCACCACAGTCCGTCTGCCGCTGGACCAGGGTGCACGGCGCGCGGGCCGGATCGCCAGCGGAGTGGAGGTCGTCACGGGCCCGACCAAGCTGTGGATGCCCGCTGAACTGATGGTTCGCGAGTCCGTCGCGCCACCGCGGAGGCAAACGCAGTGACAAGTGGACGAGTAAGCGCTTTCTCGGCCCCCTGCGTGTCGTACCGTGAGTACGACTCGTAGTCTGGTTCGACGTGAGCGTCCTCGTGGTCACCGGTACCGGGACCGGTGTGGGCAAGACGATCGTCACCGCGGCGATCGCCGCGCTGGCCAAGGCCGATGGCAGGCGAGTCGCGGTGATCAAGCCCGCCCAGGCGGGCCTCAACGACGACGGCACCGGCGACCTGGACACCGTCCGGCGACTCGCGGGTGACGTGACCACCCGGGAACTGGTCCGGTATCTCGATCCGCTCGCCCCGGAGACCGCCGCGCGCCGCAGTGGCATGCCCACGATCGGGCCCGCCGACATCGCCGGGGCGGCCTCTCGGCTGGACCAGGATCACGACCTCGTCCTCGTCGAGGGCGCAGGCGGCCTGTTGGTGCGTTACGACAGCAACGGCTCGACGATCGCGGACGCCGCGTGGGCCATGGGTGTCCCCGTGCTCGTCGTTGCGCAGGCCGGGCTGGGCACGCTGAACGCGACCGCGTTGACCGCCGAGGCGCTCCTGCGCCGGGGTATCGAGTCCCTGGGTGTCGTGGTCGGCAGTTGGCCGGCCGAGCCCGATCTGGCCACCCGCTGCAACCTCGAGGACCTGCCGGTCGCCGCCGGCGCGCCGTTGCTCGGTGCCCTGCCGCAGGACGCCGGCGGGCTGGATCCCCAGCGGTTCCGCCAGATCGCGCGTGCCGGGTTGTCGCCCTGGTTCGGCGGCGACTTCGACCCGGAGCAGTTCGCGATGACCTACAAGTCCTCGTGACCCTCCGCGTGAGCTACGTCCCTCTCCGTCAGCCTGTTCTTCGGGCAGACTGATCGACCGAACGCAGCACCGGGGCTCAAGGAGGACCATTGACGGCCGCAGCTGAGAAGACCGGCATCCTGAAGGTCGCGCGCGAGCAGGTGCTCGAGCGTGGGGCCGGACTGTCCCAGGAGCAGCTCGTCCAGGTGCTCACGCTGGACGACGACCGCCTCGAGGAACTGCTTGGCCTCGCGCACGAGGTCCGGATGCGCTGGTGTGGCCCCGAGGTCGAGGTGGAGGGCATCGTCAGCCTGAAGACCGGCGGCTGCCCGGAGGACTGCCACTTCTGCTCGCAGTCCGGCCGGTTCCCCACGCCGGTGCGCTCCGCGTGGCTGGACATCCCGGGTCTGGTGAAGGCCGCCCGGCAGACCAAGGCCACTGGCGCCACCGAGTTCTGCATCGTCGCCGCCGTCCGCGGCCCGGACAAGCGTTTGCTGGACCAGGTCAGGGCCGGTATCCAGGCGATCAGGGACGACGGCAACGACATCCAGATCGCCTGTTCGCTGGGCATGCTCACACAGGAGCAGGTCGACGAGCTGGTCGACATGGGCTGCCACCGCTACAACCACAACCTGGAGACCGCGCGTTCGCACTTCCCGAACGTGGTCACCACGCACTCGTGGGACGAGCGCTGGGAGACCTTGCGGATGGTCCGCGCGGCGGGCATGGAGGTGTGCTCCGGCGGCATCATCGGCATGGGCGAGTCGATCGAGCAGCGCGCCGAGTTCGCGGTGCAGCTCGCCGAGCTGGAGCCGGACGAGGTGCCGATGAACTTCCTCATCCCGAACCCCGGCACGCCGTACGAGAACTACCCGATCGTGGAAGGCGCCGAGGCGCTGCGTACGGTCGCCGCGTTCCGGCTGGCCATGCCGCGCACGATGTTGCGGTTCGCCGGCGGCCGTGAGCTCACGCTCGGTGACCTGGGCGCGGAGCAGGGCATGCTCGGCGGCATCAACGCGATCATCGTCGGCAACTACCTGACCAACCTCGGCCGTCCGGCCAGCCAGGACCTGGAGATGCTGGCCGACCTGAAGATGCCGATCAAAGCACTGAACGAGACCCTGTGACCGAAGCTGTGAGCTACTGCGGCTGGTGCGGGAAACCCGACGGGGAAACCGGTCACGAACTGTGCCGTAGGCGACTGGCACTGGTCGACCCGCCGAGGTTCTGTCCGCGGTGCGCGCGACGGATGGTCGTTCAGGTGACCCCGGCCGGGTGGACTGCGCGCTGCAGCCGGCACGGCGAGTCAACATCCGCACCGGCAACCAACTAAGCTCGGCTCCCTGGGAAGTCGACCAGGGGAGGTACGGCTGTGGCGGAACAGCCCGTCGAGGCGCGGCAACGGGATGCGCCAGCGGAGGTTCCGCCCTACGCGGTGTACGGCCTGCCGTACCACCTCCCGCAGCCGCCCCGGTCACGCGTGGTGATCAAAGCGGATCTGTTGCCCGCGGTCAGCATCCTGTCGTCGATCAGCCTGCTCGGTATCCCGCTGGCGTGGTTGTGGGCGCTGCTGGCGCCTGACCAGCTCAAGCAGGTCACGACGCGCGGCCTGATCCCGTTGACCGCCGAGAGTTACCACCGGTTCGACTCGATGGCGCTGTTCGTCCTGCTCGGCCTGGGCGCCGGGCTCATCGTCGGGGTGGGCACGTGGTTCCTGCGGGAACGCCGTGGCCCGGTCACGATGGTCGCCGCGGTGCTGGGTTCGCTGGGTTCGGCGTACCTGGCCACGTTGATGGTCGGCATGTTCACCGGCTGGATCTACGAGGTCCCGGCGACGACCAACGTCGGTGACACCGTCACGGTGGCCCCGACGCTGGAGTCGGTCTGGGTGATCCTCGCGCAGCCGCTGGCCACGGCCCTGGCCTACGGCGTGCTGGCGGCCTGGAACGGCATGGACGACCTGGGCCGCCGCCTCGGTTAGGCCCCAGCCACCCCAGCTCCGCCTCGTGAGTGTTTATCCGGGTTAGAACACGGATAAACACTCACGAGGGTTAGTTGAGGGTTATGGGGGCTGCGAAGGCCGAGGCGGGAGCGGGGACCGCGTGCAGGGCCGCGATGATCCCTGCTTCTCGCGTGAGCAGCGAGTAGACCATTCGCAACCGGTGCATCGGACGGATCTCCTCCAGCACGGCCTGCCGGTCCTCCATCGGCAGCAGGGCGTCGGCCGCCAGCAGGTGCGCGAGGTCGGCCGGGTCGGTCTCCGCCGCCGGCTCGTCCCAGTCCTCGCGTTCCCAGGCGGTTTCGCAGTAACGGCGGTACGCCGCCCGTGCCGACTGGGCCAGCGATCCGATGCGTTCGGCCCCGCCGGGCGGGATCTCGGCGTCCCGGATCCAGTCGACCGTGCCCATCAGGTACGGCGCGCTGGTCGCGTCGAGGTCGAGCAGGCGGAACCTGCGCTCACCGGTGGTGATGATGTCGTAACGGCCGTCCGGCAGCCGCGTCGCCTGACGCAGCACGGCCGAGCAGCCGACGGCCAGCAGTTGGTCGACCTTGTCGACCTCCTCGGTGACCGGGGCCTTGATCCCGACCACGCCGAAGCGCTTCTCCGGCACGGTCCCGGTGACCAGGTCGACGGTCAGCTGCCGGTAGCGCGGCTCGAAGATGTGCAGCGGCAGGTTCGCGCCCGGCAGCAGCACTGTCTGCAGGGGAAACAGCGGAAGTGTCTCGGGCACACCACTCAAAGTACGTGCATCACCGGGTTTTCGCAGCGGGCGGGCGCAACACCGCGAACTCGTCGGTGACCTGCATGCCCCGCACGGTGAACCGGAACAGCGCGGCCGGGCGGCCGCCGGACCGTCCCGGCTTGGTGGTTTCGCCGGTCGGTTCGAGAAGCCCGCGCCTGGACAGCACTCGTTGCAGGTTGGTGGACGACACGCTGTAACCGAGTGCCGCCGAATAGATCTCCCGCAGTTCGGACATCGTGAACGTCGGCGGCGCCAGTGCGAAGCCGATGTTGGTGTACGACAGCTTCGACCGCAGCCGGTGCCGGGCCCGCAGCACGATCGACTCGTGGTCGAAGGCGGTGGTGGGCAGCGCGTCCACCGGGTGCCACCGGGTGTCCGGCGGGACCTCGGGATCGTTGTCGGACGGCACCAGCCCGACGAACGCCGACGCGACCAGCCGTGGCCCGGGGACGCGGCCGGGGGCGCTGAACACGGCCAGCTGCTCGACGTGCGCGAGCTGCCGGACGTCGACCTTCTCCTTGAGCTGACGGCGGATCGAGTGCTCGACGTCCTCGTCCAGCCGGAGCCTGCCGCCGGGCAGTGACCAGCGGTGCACATGGGGTTCCCTGGCCCTCTGCCAGAGCAGGACCTGGAGTGATCCCTCTCTCACTTGCAGCACCGCGGCCAAAACCTCATGGCCGAGCAAGGGGGGCTCGGTGGTAGCATCAGCCATGTTTTCGATCCTTAGTCGAAAACCTCGGGAGCGGAAACCCGGAGCTAGGAGGACCAGATGACGGCAATCATGACTCCTTACAGCGGGGTCGAGCCGGACGCGGCTTGGCGGGACGAGGTTCGGCGCCTGGTGGACCAGCGCGACGCCGTCCTGCTCGCGCACAACTACCAGCTTCCCGAGATCCAGGACATCGCGGACTTTACTGGGGACTCGCTGGCGCTGTCGCGGATCGCCGCCGAAAGCAGCGCGTCCACCATCGTGTTCTGCGGTGTGCACTTCATGGCCGAGACGGCCAAGATCCTGTCGCCGGGCAAGACCGTGCTGATCCCGGACGAGCGGGCGGGGTGTTCGCTCGCCGACTCGATCACCGCGGCGGACCTGCGGGCGTGGAAGGCGCAGCACCCGGACGCGGTGGTGGTGTCCTATGTGAACACCACGGCCGAGGTGAAGGCCGAGACCGACATCTGCTGCACTTCCTCGAACGCAGTTGACGTAGTCGCCTCGATTCCCGCGGACAAGGAGGTGCTGTTCTGCCCCGATCAGTTCCTCGGCGCGCACGTCAAGCGGGTGACCGGCCGGGACAACATCCACGTCTGGGCGGGCGAGTGCCACGTCCACGCCGCGATCAACGGCCCTGAACTGGCCGAACGAGCCTCGCAGGACCCGTCGGCGGACCTGTTCGTGCACCCGGAGTGCGGCTGCGCGACCTCGGCGCTGTACCTGGCGGGCGAGGGCATCGTCCCGGCGGAGAAGGTGAAGATCCTCTCCACCGGTGACATGGTCAAGGAGGCCAAGGCGACCCACGCGAAGTCGGTGCTCGTGGCCACCGAGATCGGCATGCTGCACCAGTTGCGCAAGGCCGCGCCGGAGATCGACTTCCGGGCGGTGAACGACCGCGCGTCGTGCCGCTACATGAAGATGATCACACCCGCCGCGTTGCTGCGCAGCCTGCGGGAGAACAAGGACGAGGTGCACGTCGACCCGGACACCGCGGCCCGCGCGCGGGCGTCGGTCCAGCGGATGATCGAGATCGGCCGGCCCGGCGGTGGCGAGTGAGCCCGCGCTGGGAGGCTCGCGCGGACGTGATCGTGGTCGGTACCGGCGTGGCCGGGCTGACCGCGGCGCTGGAGGCCCGTGAACGGGGCCTGCGGGTCCTGGTCATCACCAAGGCGTCGGCGGGTGCCGGGAACACGCGCTGGGCGCAGGGCGGTGTCGCGGTCGTCCTGCCCGACGAGCACGACGAAGGCGATTCGGTCGCGGCGCACGTGGAGGACACGCTGGTGGCGGGCGTTGGCCTCGGTGACGACGACGCGGTCGCGGCGATCCTGGCGGACGGCGCGACAGCGGTGACGCGGCTGCGCAAGCTCGGCGCGGTCTTCGACCCCGGTTCGAACGGACAGCTGGCCAGGACGCGGGAAGGCGGCCACAGCGCGTTCCGTGTCGTGCACGCGGGCGGTGACGCGACCGGCGCCGAGATCGAGCGGGCGTTGCTGTCGGCGACTCAGGACGGGCGGGTTCCGTTGCTGGAGAACCACATCGCGGTCGACACGGTTCGTACCCCCACCGGCTCGGTTGTCGGGTTGCTCGTGCTGGACCCGAACGGTGTGCCTGGTGTGGTGAGCGCGCCGGCCGTGTTGCTGGCGACCGGCGGACTGGGCCAGTTGTTCCAGGCGACCTCGAATCCCGAGGTGGCGACCGCGGACGGGCTGGCGCTGGCCCTGCGAGCCGGTGCGCCCGTGGCGGACGTCGAGTTCGTGCAGTTCCACCCGACCGTCCTGTACACCGGCCCGGGCGCGCGTGGACGCTGCCCGCTGGTGACCGAGGCGGTCCGGGGTGAAGGCGCGGTACTCGTCGACGCGCTGGGCGAGCGGGTGATGAAAGGCGTGCACCCGCTTGAGGATCTGGCGCCACGGGACGTGGTGTCCGCCGCGATCACGCGCAGGATGGCGCTGGAACCGGGTGGTGTCGGCGACCACGTGTACCTGGACGCGACCCATCTGGACGCGAAGCTGTTCCGGCGGCGGTTCCCGACCGTGCTCGCGGCCTGCCGGTCGGTCGGGGTGGATCCGTCCACCGACCCGATCCCGGTGTCCCCGGCGGCGCACTTCGCGTGCGGCGGTGTGACGTCCACAGTGGACGGCCGGACCGGCGTGACCGGGCTCTACGCCGTCGGCGAGGTCGCGCGAACCGGGTTGCACGGCGCCAACCGGCTGGCGTCCAACAGCTTGCTCGAAGGACTCGTGGTCGGTGCCCGTGCGGCGAAGGCGATCGCGGCGGACCTGGCCGCGGGTGTGCTCGCCGACCCCAAGGCCGCGGTGAAGGCTCCCCTTCCGGCGGCTCCGGTCGCCGACCGGGACGTGCTGCAGCGTGTGATGAGCCGTTACGCCGGGATCGGCCGGGACGCCGAGGGGCTGGCGGTGGTCGGCTCGGTGCTCGATGTGTCCGCTGTGGACACTGTGCTGAAGACCAGGCAACGCGTCGAGGACGCGGCGCTGACGCTGGCCGCGCGAGCCCTCATCGCGGCCGCCGCGGCCCGTACGGAAAGCCGTGGCTGCCACGTGCGGACTGATTTCCCCGACACCAGCCCCGCGTGGCGGCACAGCCTCGCGGTCCGGCTCAACCCGTCCGGCCAACCGGTGCTGGCGGCCAACACGTTGGTGAGGAGTGCTGCGTGAACAAGGACGAGATGGCCGAGGCAGTGGCCGTGGCGGACCGCGCACTGGCCGAGGACCTGCGGTACGGCCCGGACGTCACCACCGAGGCCACGGTCCCGGCCGACGCGATCGGGACCGCGGCGATCACGCCCCGCAAGACCGGTGTGCTCGCCGGTAACGAGGTCGCGCTGGCGGTTTTCCGCCGCCGCGTGGAAGACCTCGACGTCCTGACGCACGCGCCGGACGGCATCGCCATGACGCCCGGTGAACCCGTCCTGGTGGTCCGTGGCTCGTTGCGCGGCCTGCTGACCGCCGAGCGCACGGCGTTGAACCTGGTCTCGCACCTGTCCGGGGTGGCGAGCCTCACCAAGGCGTGGGTGGACGCGATCGCGGGCACCGGCTGCGTGATCCGGGACACCCGCAAGACCATGCCCGGCCTGCGGCTGCTGGAGAAGCACGCGGTCCGGATGGGCGGCGGCCAGAACCACCGGCTCGGCCTGGGTGACGCCGTTCTGATCAAGGACAACCACGTGCTGGCCGCCGGTTCGATCACGGCCGCGTTCACCGCGGCGAAACAGCACGCGCCGAACCTGCCGTGCGAGGTCGAGGTGGACACGCTGGAGCAGCTCGAAGAGGCCCTCGGGCTCGGTGTGGAACTGGTCCTGCTGGACAACTTCACGCCCGCGCAGTGCGCCGAAGCGGTCCGGATGGCCGCGGGCGGCCGTACCGAGCTGGAGGCGTCCGGCGGGTTGACGTTGGCTGTCGCGCGGGCATACGCCGAAACCGGTGTGCATTACCTCGCTGTGGGTGGTCTCACGCATTCGGCGCCGATCGTGGACATCGGGATGGATCTTGCCCCGGTCAAAACCACGGCAGGGGCCAACGCGGCCCGCTAGGGTGCGGATGTGCCCAGTCGTCGAATCCTGTTGAGCTCTGGCGCGCTCTGTGCCGTTCTCGGCCTGGTCGGTTGCACGGCTGCGCCGACACCGACCGCTTCAGGCAGCACCGACAGCACCGCGCTCGTGCTCGCTGTGCCGTCCGAGCCCGCCAACGTGCACCCGTTGGCGGGCTACGGCATCCACGGCGCCGCGCAGGTCTTCGACGGGCTGCTGGAGCACCAGGCGGACTCGGGACTGCGCCCGGCGTTGGCCACCGAGATGCCGACGCCGTCGGCAGACGGCAAGTCGTGGACCGTGAAGCTGCGCGGTGACGTGCGCTTCCACGACGGCAGCGCGTTCGACGGCAAGGACGTCGTGGCGACGTACCAAGCGCTGCTCAATCCCGCGTTCGGCTCGCCAGTGCGCGACCGCTACAGCATGATCACCGGCGTTACCGACGTCACGCCGCCTCCGGTGACCACGACGACCACGGCGCCGCCCACGACGTCCAGCCGTCCCGCGCCGCCACCGAGGACGGCGCCGGTCGGCAGCATCGTGCGATTCGACCTGGCCCGGCCGTACGCGCCGTTCCTTGACCTGCTGGTGCTCGGGATCGTGCCGAGCGAGACCGTGGCCGAGCCGGGGCCGGTCACCGGGTTGAAGTCCGTCGGCACCGGGCCGTACCAGCTGGAGTCCTGGCAGCACGGCGCCAGCATGACGTTGCGGGCCAACACTTCCTACTTCGGTGGCGTGCCGACGGTCGCGAAGGTGACCGTCGAGTTCATGCCCGACGACGACGCCCGGGTGCAGCGGATCCGTGACGGCAAGCTGGACAGCGCGGCGTTGCCGCCCGCGCAGGCGAAGTCGTTCGAGCAGTCCGACGTTTTCGCGGTCCTGCGCCAGCGCAGCGCGGCCGTACGCGCGATCCAGATGCCCGCGGACAACCCGGTGACGGCCGATCCGCACATCCGGCTGGCGTTGAACTACGCGGTGAACAGGCGAAAGATGATCGACGGTCCGCTCGCGGGCCACGGCATCGAGGCGTCCACACCCGTGTCGCCTGTGCTGGCCGAGTTCTACGAACCGACCGCGAAGTTCTCGCACGACGTACCGACCGCCAAGTCGTTCCTCGACACAGGCGGGTGGATCCCGGGTTCGGACGGAATCCGTACCAAGAACGGCGTTCCCGCGCGGTTCATCCTGACGTATCCGGCTGGTGACACGGTCGCCCGTGACTTGGCGACGGCGTTCGCGGCCGACGCGGACGCGGTCGGCGTGCAAGTCCAGACGCGTATTGGGGTGGCCGGGGCTGGTGAGGCCGCTGTGATCGGGGCGGGTAACCCGTTCGACCCGGATCTGGCCTTGTACCCGCTGATGCGCACCGGAGACGCGAAGATCACCGCGTCGCTGGAGGCGGCCAGGGCGATGGCCGATCCGGCTCAGCGCGTCGCGGAGTACCGCAAGCTTCAGCGCACGTACATCGAGGCGCCGAGCATGGTCGTGCTCGTCGGCCTTGAGCACACGTACGTGCTGCGCCGTAACTGGACTGGCTACCAGGCCGTGGTGGACGCGGACAGCCAGGACGCCACTTGGGGCGCTTGGTGGAACCTGTCGCGGTGGCAACCCAGGTAGCTTGAGGTATGTGATCGATCTGGGCGCGGTACGCGCGGACACCCCTGGCTGCCATGACCTGATCTTCCTGGACAGTGCCGGTTCGTCCCTGCCGCCGGCGCCGGTGCTCGACGAGATCCAGTCGCACCTGCGGCGGGAGGCCGGGATAGGCGGCTACCGAGCCGCCGCGGAACGTGCCGACGACCTCGAAGAGGGCTACTCCGTCTTCGCCTCGTTACTCGGCTGCGAACCGCATGAGGTGGCGTTCACCGACAGCGCGACACGGTCGTGGCTGGCCGCTGTCGACGCGATGTCCTTGTCGCCCGGTGACCGTGTTCTGGTCACCGAGGTCGAGTACCACAGCAACGCGTTGGGCCTGCTGAACCTCGGCGTCAAGATCGAACCGATCCCGTCGGACGCGTCGGGCGCGGTCGACGTGGCGGCGTTGCGGGACATGCTCGACTCCGACGTCCGACTGGTGTCGCTGGTGCACGTGCCCACCAACGGCGGCCTGGTGAATCCGGTCAAACCCGTGGTCGAGGCCGCGCACGCGGTGGGCGCGCTGGTGTTGCTGGACGCGTGCCAGTCCATCGGCCAGTTGCCGATCGACGCGGTCGAGCTGGGCGTGGACGTGATCACCGGGACCGGCCGCAAGTGGCTGCGTGGCCCGCGTGGCACGGGCGTGCTCGTGGTCCGTGACCAGTCCGGACTGCGGCCACGGCTGATCGACGGCAAGGCGGCGGTGTGGGAGTACCCCGACCGGTTCTCGTTGGCGCCCGGCGCGCGGGGGTTCGAGTTGTGGGAGTACGGCGTCGCGGAACGGCTCGGTCTCATCGCGGCGGCCCGGTATGCGCTGGGCCTGGGAATGCCGGAGATCGCCGCGACGGTCTCCGAGAACGCGGCGTTGACCCGGTCCGCGCTGGCCGATGTGCCGGGCGTGACCGTGCACGACCTCGGCCGTGAGCAGTGCGGGATCGTGAGCTTCGCCAAGGCGGGCCGGTCCGCCGAGGAGGTTCGAGACCGGTTGTGGGACAAGGGAATCGCTGTCTCGGTGACGTACGCGACGTCTACCCAGTACGACATGACCCATCGGGGCATCGAGGCGTTGGTCCGGGCCTCGCCGCACTATTTCGTGTCGCCCGCGCAGATCGCGGCCTTCGCGCGGGCGTTGACGGACGTGTAACCCATTGGTTACGCTTCCGCTCGTGTTGGACCTCGTCGCCGGTGCGGTCGCCGACCCGGTACGCAGACAGATCCTGGAGATGCTGCGGACCGGGCCGCTGCCGGCCGGGGAGATCGCGAACCGCTTTTCGATCACCCGCCCCGCGATCAGCCGTCACCTGCGAGTGCTGCGGGAGAGTGGCCTTGTTCGAGACGAAACCGTTGGCCGCCAACGGGTGTACGCGCTCGACCCGGACCGGCTCACCGAGCTGTCGGAGTGGGTCGCCTCGATGGTCGCGCCCGTGGCCGCCTGGGAGCACCGTCTCGACGCGCTGGAGACCGAGGTCTACCGGACCCGACGCGAACGGAGAACCGAGCATGAAGCCCATCCCGACCGGAAGACTGGTTCCGACGGATAAGGGATACGACCTGGTCCTGACCAGGACGGTCCGTGCGCCCATCGAGGACGTCTGGGCCAGCGTGACCGAATCGTCGCGGACCGCCAGGTGGTTCGGCCCGTGGGAAGGCGAAGGCGGCACGGGGAGCACGATCAAGCTCCAGATGGTCCACGAGGAAGGCCAGCCGTGGATGGACCTGCACATCGACGCCTGCGAGGCGCCGACCCGGCTGGCCGTCTCGACCACGGACGACAACGGCGTCTGGCGGATGGAAGTACAACTGGCGGAAACCGCCGGGACCACGGAACTCCGGTTGGTCCAGCACATCGAACGCACGGACGCGGTCGGCAGTTCGGGCCCCGGCTGGGAGTACTACCTGGACATGCTGATCGCCGCACGCGAAGGCAAGCCGCTGCCGAGCTTCGACGACTACTACCCGGCCCAGGAGGAGTACTACACCACCCTGGTCGCCACCCGCTGACCGGCGTGTCCACCTTTCCGGCACCCCGTGTCCACCTTTCCGGCACCCCGAAATTCCCCTCACGCGGTGAACGACTGGGGCTTGCGGAGATTTCAGTGTGCCGGAATGTGTATTTCGTGGTGTCGCAGTGGTGGACACGGGGTGCTGCAATGGTGGACACGAAAATGGGGGGCGACCTCGGCGTTGATGTGGCACCGTCGGTGCGGTGACACTGATCGACCGGATCGAACGGACATCTGGGGTTCCCGGCCTCGCCGGTCTGCTTGCCGACCTGGCACCGGCCGACCTGAGGTCCTTGCTGCTCGAAGTCCATCGGCGGCAGGCCGCGAAACTCACCCCGGCGCAGGTTCTCAAGCAGTACAAGCAGGACCGCTTCACCGGTGTGGCTACTGTGGACCCCGCCACGCACGCCGACTACGACGCGTACGCCTTCAGAACCCTGAGAGACAAGGGGTACACCCCGGTCGAGCTGTCCCCGGTGAGTCCACTGGGCACGGTGAGTGTGCTGTCCGGGACGGACCAGAACCGCGTCATCACGACCGCGCGGGGTACCGAAGTGATGGCCGATTCGACCAACGCCCTCGCCTTGGAGTCCGCCGTCCGCAGGTCGGGGCGCGACCAGGTACGGCTGTGCGCGTCCCACAGGTTGGTCCGCGCGCAGCCGTTTCCCGAGGGATGGTCGTCACATTTCCGGCTGCTCGCGCTGACCATCGCGGGCCGGGACGAAGGGTCGTTCCGGTTCGAGACCGACAGCCTGTTGACGCAGCTCACGGCCATGGTCACGCTGCTCGACCACCTGGACGACGTGCAGGTCCTGGTCACGGTCCTCGACGAGACGCGCCGGACGGCGGTGCAAGAGCGGGTCCTTGATCGGCTGAGGACTGAGTTTCCGCACGTCAAGGTGGATTTCGACGACACCCGTGAGCAGGGCAGGGGCTACTATGTGGACGCCTGCTTCGAACTGCGAGCGGGTGACGTGTCGCTGGGCGACGGTGGTTTCACCACGTGGACACGGCAGCTGCTCGGCAACGCCAAGGAGCGGTTGCTGACCGGCGGCCTCGGCCTGGACCTGATGCACGCCAGGTTCGGCCCGCGACGAGCCGACCCTTACCCTTGAGTCATGCTCAGCCGCATCGATCTGCGTGGCCGTGTGCCGTCGCCCGCCGAACTGCGGGCCGCCCTCCCAAGGGCTGAGACGGACGTGGACGTGGTGCTCGACCGCGTCCGCCCCATGGTCGAGGCGGTCCATCATCGCGGTGTCGAGGCCGTGCTGGAGTTCACCGAGCAGTTCGACGGCGTGCGTCCGCGGACCGTCCGGGTGCCCGCGGCGGCCGTCGAGAAGGCCGAACGGGACCTCGATCCCGCGGTCCGGGAAGCCCTGCTGGAGACGATCAAGCGGGCTCGTCTGGTGCACGCCGACCAGCGCCGCACGGACACCACGACGCAGGTCGTGCCGGGCGGGACGGTCACGGAGCGTTGGGTCCCGGTACAGCGAGTAGGCCTGTACGCGCCTGGCGGCCTGGCGGTCTATCCGTCCAGTGTGGTCATGAACGTCGTCCCGGCGCAGACGGCCGGTGTCGAGTCGCTCGTGGTCTGCTCGCCGCCGCAGGCGGACTTCGACGGCCTGCCGCACCCGACGGTCCTGGCGGCGTGCGCGCTGCTGGGCGTGGACGAGGTGTGGGCTGTCGGCGGCGCGCAGGCTGTGGCGTTGCTGGCGTACGGCGGCACGGACACCGACGGCGCCGAACTCGCGCCCGTGGACATGGTCACCGGGCCCGGCAACATCTACCTGACCGCGGCCAAGCGCTTGCTCCGCGGGTTGATCGGCATCGACTCCGAGGCGGGCCCGACCGAGATCGCGATCCTGGCCGACGAGACCGCCGACCCGGTGCACGTCGCCGCCGACCTGATCAGCCAGGCCGAGCACGACACCCTGGCCGCCAGCGTGCTGGTGACCACGTCGGAGGAACTGGCCGACAAGGTCGACGCCGAGCTGCGCCGCCAGGTCACCGCGACCAAGCACGACGAGCGCGTCACGACAGCGTTGTCCGGCACGCAGTCCGGCTGTGTCCTGGTGTCCGATGTGGACACCGGAATCAAGGTCGTGGACGCCTACGCGGCCGAACACCTGGAGATCCAGACGGCCGGCTCCCGTGACGTCGCCGCCCGGATCCGCAACGCGGGCGCGATCTTCATCGGCGCGTATTCCCCCGTGTCGCTGGGCGACTACTGCGCCGGCTCGAACCACGTGCTGCCCACGGGCGGCTGTGCGCGACATTCCTCCGGCCTGTCAGTGCAGACGTTCCTGAAGGGCATCCACGTCGTGGACTACTCCGCGGACGCCCTGCGTGAGGTCGCCGACAAGGTGATCGCCCTGGCCAACGCCGAAGACCTGCCCGCGCACGGCCAAGCCGTAGCCGCGAGATTCGAGAAGTGATGAAAGACGTCAAGCTGGAAGACCTGCCGCTGCGGGAGGACCTGCGCGGCCGGACACCGTACGGCGCGCCGCAGTTGGACGTGCCGATCCGGTTGAACACCAACGAGAACCCGTACCCGCCGCCACCCGAGCTGGTGGCCGACGTGACCGCCGCCGTGGCAGAGGTCGCGAAGCAGCTGCACCGGTACCCGGACCGCGACGCCGTGGCGCTGCGCGAGGACCTCGCCGCGTACATCTCGAAAAGCACCGGTTTCCCGGTCACGTACGAGAACCTGTGGGCCGCCAACGGATCCAACGAGATCCTGCAACAGATCCTGCAAGCCTTCGGCGGTCCGGGACGGTCGGCCCTCGGGTTCGAGCCGTCGTACTCGATGCACCCGATCATCTCGGCGGGCACGCGGACCGACTGGGTGCCCACGCCCCGGCGCGCCGACTTCTCCCTGGACCTCGCCGAGGCGGCCGCGATCGTCCAGGCGAAGCAGCCGGACGTGACGTTCGTGACCAGCCCGAACAACCCGACCGGCCAGTCGGTCCCGGTCGGCGAGCTGCGGGTGCTGGTCGAGGCCACGCCCGGGATCGTCGTGGTGGACGAGGCCTACGCGGAGTTCTCGTCCCAGCCCAGCGCGGTGTCGCTGCTGGACGAGTTCGGCCACAAGCTGATCGTCTGCCGGACCATGAGCAAGGCGTTCGCGTTCGCCGGTGGACGGCTGGGCTACCTGATCGCCGCGCCCGCCGTTGTCGACGCGTTGCAGCTGGTCCGGTTGCCGTACCACCTTTCGTTGCTCACCCAGGCCGCCGCGCGGGCAGCGCTGCGGCACGCCGACGCCACGCTGGCGTCGGTCGCCCAACTCGCCACCGAACGGGACCGGGTCGTCGAAGCCCTTGCCGGAATGGGATATTCGCCGGTGCCGAGCGACGCCAACTTCGTCCTGTTCGGACCGTTCGGGTCCGGCGCCTGGCAGTCCTACTTGGACAGAGGGGTGCTGGTCAGGGACGTGGGCATCGCCGGGCACCTGCGGGTCACCGTCGGCACACCGGACGAGAACGACGCGTTCCTGGCCGCCAGTAAGGAGATCATCGCGTGAACCGGATCGGCAGGATCGAACGGACCACCAAGGAGTCGTCCGTACGCGTCGAGATCGACCTGGACGGCTCCGGCAAGCTCGACATCGGCACCGGCGTGCCGTTCTACGACCACATGCTCACCGCGTTCGGCGCGCACGGCTCGTTCGACCTGGTCGTCCGCGCGACCGGGGACGTGGAGATCGACGCCCACCACACGGTGGAGGACGTGGCCATCGTGCTCGGCCAGGCGATCCGGGAAGCCCTGGGCGACAAGGCGGGCATCCGCCGCTTCGGCGACGCGTGGATTCCGATGGACGAAACCCTCGCGCACGCCGCGGTGGACGTCTCCGGCCGCCCGTACTGCGTGCACGTCGGCGAGCCCGAGCAGTTCAACACCTTCACGATCGGCAACAACTACCCGTTCGTGCTCAACCGGCACGTGTTCGACTCGCTCGCGTTCCACGCGGGCATCGCGCTGCACGTCCGGGTCATCCACGGCCGGGACCCGCACCACATCACCGAGGCCGAGTTCAAGGCCGTGGCGAGGGCGCTGCGCGCCGCCGTCGAGCCGGACCCTAGGGTGAGCGGGGTCCCGTCGACGAAGGGTGTGCTGTAGTGCCGAAGGAAGTGGCGGTCATCGGCCTGATGATCGTGGCCGGGTTCCTGATCGGTGGTGTCTACGCGGCCTGGAAGACGGCGAAGGTCTTCGCGGTGGTGCTGGGCCTGCTGGCCGCGCTGGCGGTCGGCGGTGCGATCGCCTGGATGCTCTAGAGGAAAGTGCGGAAGGCCGCGAACCGGTCGTGGCTGAACACTAATTCGCCGGAGTCAGGGGTCTTGCTGTCCCGGACCCGGACCACCTCGCGGCCGACCGCCACCTCGACACATGCGTTGTTTGGCGCACTGTAGCTGCTCTTGCGCCAGGTCAGGTTCTTGTTCATCGCCCCTGCTCCAGAGTCTCCGCTTGCTCCCTGATGAGGGCTGCCGACTGCTTCGCCGTCAGAGCCCGGGCCCAGGCATCGTCGACCGCCCCGGCGAACTTCGCGATGTCGCTCGCCTTCTCGATCCATTCTCCCCCGCCGGGGTACTCCAGGTACACCGCATCGGGGGAGTCAGGTTCAGCGAAACCAAGCCAGTTGACCGCACCTGTCATGATCTCGTACTCGCCTGCGCTGAACGGGATGACCCGGATCGTGACGTTAGGCAACGAAGCGAATTCGAGCAGATGGCGAAGCTGCTCGGCCATCACCGCTGGGCCGCCCACTTGCCTGCGGAGAACGGCCTCATCGAGCAGGACTGAGTATTCGAGGGCATTTGGCGCACGCAGGCGTTGTCTTCGATGGTCCATCGAAGCTTCATCGCGCGGCACATCGGAAGACTCCACGAACCGGGCGGCCGCTTGGTACATCCTCGTGCGGTAGGCCGCTGTCTGCAGCGGACCAGGGACCATTGTCTGTTCGAGAACGCTGGCCGCATTGGCTTCGTCCCAGGCCTTGAGGAAGGCGCGGTACTTCGGCGGCATAGCGGTCGAGTGCTCGATCGATGTGGCATCCTGCCGCGCTTCCTCCCACAGGTCCTCGGCCTGCTTGCGCTGGCTCGCCGACGCGCGGTAGAAGCCCAGCATCGCGGTCAACCGAGAGTAGTCACACATGATGTGGCCGGTCTCGATCCTCGACACGGTCGAGGTGCTCTTGCGCAGCAGCTGGGCCACGTCGTCCGGCTTCAGGTTGGCCTGTTCCCGCAGCTCAGCCAGGAACTGTCCCAATGCGCGCTTCCGGCGCGTCTGGATGCTCGGCATCGACCCCTCCTGCTCGCGATCGCCGAAGCTTATCGCTCTGAGTCACAATGGACACCACTCGATCTGGGGAATTGTGCGAGTGCAATGCACGCCCTATGGTCGTCCTGTCGAGAGATGGCGAGGCAGACCATGACCTACGTTCTGGGTGCCGTTCTCCGCGACGCGATGATCAACCGCTTGGCGACACTGGATGCGTTGGCCCACAAGGCCAATATTCAGGAGCTGAGTGCGGCCATCCGGGAAATCCTTGCCCTGCACCAGCCCGACAGTCACGGCCGATGTCGCGGCTGTTCGCATCGATGGCGGCGTCAGCACCACAAGTTTCCTTGTCGCGTCTGGTTGATCGCGCACCGCCACCTGCTCACTCCCGCTCGACCAGTGAAGGAGTTCCGTCGTGTTCAACGAGGAAATCAGTGACCGGACCGTTGCCGCTGTCGCGACTCAGGCGCCTCGCCTGTTCGCTGTCGTGCTTGAGGCCGAGGATGACAGCGCCCCCGAAGTGGTCAGCTGGGGCATGGCGTTCACCGAGGAAGCGCACATGGTCTCGGCCAACGGCCGGAACTACTACGCCCTCGGGGATGCCGAGAACGCCCTCAACTACGTCCACGGCGCGCTCGACCGCACACCACGCCTCGTGTGGCTCGTCTAGAGCCCGCGCAGGATCTTGTGCAGGCCGCCGAGGAACTCCTCGAACTGCGCTAGTTGCTCCGGCGTGTATCGGCTGACCAGCTCGGCCAGTTGAGCGCTGAACTCACCGAAGAACTCGCGGGCCGGTTCCTCGATCTGCTGGCTCGTTCGAACGGTCACCTTGCGCCTGTCGGCGTGCTCACGTGTCCGCACGATGTGGCCGAGGCGCTCAAGACGGTTCAGCAGGTTCGTCGTCGCGCCCGTCGTGAGTGAGAGCCGTGTGCTCAGCTGCGTCGGTGACAGCGGCCGGCCATGGTCCTCGGCGTAGAGGATCTCGACGAGCGCGGCGGCGTCGGTCGAATGCAGGCCGAGGTATGCGGCGAACTTGTTCGTGATGTCGGTGTAGTCCGCGCCGAAGGTACGCAGCCCGTCGAGGATCCGGGATGCGTGGTCGGTCGGCTCACTGGGCGCCGCCGTGTGCGGGCGCAGCGGTTTGCCGTTTTCGGCGTGCGTCATCGCCACTTGGCTGCCCTACCTCCACCATCAACCAAGCTGTCGTTGACAATCTACCTCCCTTCAGTGATAGCTTCATGGTGAAGTTACTTTCTGGAGAAGGAAGGTTGACTATGAATCCTTTTGCAGCCGTCACGCGCGGCCTGACCGAGCCCAACCGGTTGTCTGACCGGTTACGAGAGGCTGGGCCGGTCGTCGTGGCGGACGCGCCCGCCGGTGGACCGGTGTGGATCGTGACCGACGAGGAACTGGCCAAACAGGTGCTGTCCGATCCGCGGATCGTCAAGGACCCGGCGATGGCGCCGGCGGACTGGGATCCGCTCGTCGCCGGGCTCGAACCACCCGCGTCGGCGTTCCCGTCGCTGACCACAGTGGATGGTCCACGGCACACCGAACTACGGCGGGCACACACACCGTTGCTCACCGGCAAGCGCATCCGGGAACAGACCGGGCGGATCGAGCAGATCGCGCGGGACATGCTTGCCGCGCAGCCCAACGGCGTGGTCGACCTGATGGTGCACTTCACCATCCGCTACCCGCTCACCGTCCTGCTGGACCTGCTCGGCATCCCGCTGGACAAGCTGGACGCCACCGTCGTCGCGTGCCGTCGGCTGGTCGAAGGCGACCAGAGCGGGGCGATCCCGGCGTTGATGGAGATCGCCGGGACGGCCGGAGACGACGGCCTGGCCGCTGAGCTCCGGGGGCGCCTGCCGGAAGGCACACCTGAGCAAGAGGTGCGCTACCACCTGTTCGGGTTGATCTTCGCAGGTCAGGTGACCACGGACGCGGCCCTCGGTTTCGTGATCGCGCACGCGCTCGGTGCCCCGGACGGTGACCCTGTCGAAGACGCGTTGCGGCGGTACACGCCCGCGCCCTTCAGCCTGTGGCGGTTCACCTCGGAACCGTTGGAGATCAACGGCGTGTCGCTGCCCGCCCGGGCTCCGGTGCTCGTGGACTTGGTGGGTCTCGGCCTGACGTTCGGTTCGGGACCGCACTTCTGCATCGGCGCCCAGTTGGCGCAGGCCGAGATGCGTGCCCTGGTGACCGTGCTGCGCCGCGACTTCCCCGAGGCTCGCCTGGCGGTCCCGTTCGACGAGCTCGTCCAGATCGGCGTCGGCGGCATCGGCGGGACACGGCTGCGGGAACTTCCGGTGTCGCTACGGTAGATACGCCTTCCGGTGCTCCCCGCAGAGATACAGGGTCAGGCCTTCAGGTGTGGTGGTGCGGGACAGGCCGCCCCAGATCCTGTCCGGGTCGAGTTCGAGCAGCATCGCTTCCAGCACACGGAAATCCGCGTCGTTCTCCGCCCTGACCGCGGGCACGTCGGTCAGTCCGCGGACCTCGTCGTCGGTCCGCAGTTTCGCCGGCGCCTGGTTGAGTAGTTCCTTCATCAGGTCGCAGTCGGCCTTCAGTTGCTGGCTGAGCTGATCCACTGTGATTCCCAGGATCGGACCCGCGAGCGGAGCCGCGTGCTTGAGCACTTTCAGCATTCCCTGGAGGTAAGGGCCGAGTTTGCGGAACCACTCCGACGGCTGGCTGATCGGGTAACACCCGTGCGGCTCGGGAAGACGGTGCCACGCGCCGGGTTCCTCGCAGTACAGCCTCAGTTCGTAGCGGCGCTTTCCCTTGACCGGCACCAAGGCGAACACACTCGGGCACCGGGTCTCCTGTTGCGTCTGCGCGATGTGCTGCAGCCGCATGAACATCCGTTGGTTGTACTCGGTGTTCTCGGTGACCTTGTCCTCGATCCGGATGAGTCGCTGGTCGATCTGGTCGATGCTCATCGCGGTGACGTCCCGGTTGGACGGAGCCAAGCCGAGCAGCAGACCGCGAATGTCGACGTCCTCGCCCGAACGATGGCACTCGATGGTGTACTTCGGCGGCACCTTCGTCAGGCGTTTGCCGAGATCGTCGTAGTCGAAAAGCTGAGTGCAGCCCTCCTGGCAGCGGCACGGCACCTCACGGCGGATCTCCAGCCCGGGAAACCGTTCCAGTGTCCTGTTGAGACCGTCGTCCAGGATCGAGAAAAAGGCCGCGGGCGACGGTCCCCGCACGGTGAGTTCCACGGTCTTGCGGTGCGCGTCGGCCCGAACCAACGCCAACTGCTCACCGTGCTTGAGCACAGCGCCTGTCCGCCAATGGGTGTTCGTGCTGAAGCGATGGGAGCGGGCGATGAACCACGTCGGAATCCCGGGCGGCATGGTGTTGAGCCGGTACAGGACCTTGATCTCCTGTGCGCCCGCCATGCCGTCCCAGCGGTCCTGGTACGGCGGCGGGTTCCAGGACAGGCGCTCGACGACCAGGCTGACGTCGTCCGGCCGGCCGTCGACCCGGTAGGACAGGTCGTACTTGTCCATCATGCCAAGGAAGTGATCGCTGGTGCCGCGATCAAGCCCACGCCACAGCTCCCGCAGGTGCTGACGGGTCAACAGGCCGTGTGCCGCTTCGACCTCGCGGCTGTCGAGCACTTTGCTGATGTACTCGTTCACCCATTCCGGTTGCAGCACAACGGTGTCGCACAGCTCGGGATCATCGCTGTAGTAGAGGATGTCGCCGAGCTCGTGCAGGGCGACCGCGAGGTAGCGCTGCTGCGTGGCGTCCTCGACGCCCGCCGCGGCCATCATCTGCCACATCTCTTCGGGCGTGACCCGGTTCGCCGACGAATCCCACAGTGCCTGTGCCGCACTGACCCACTTGCGTGGCCACTCCGAGCCCATCAACGGCAGCTTCGCCGACTCGGCCGCGATGAGGTCGTGCAGTTCGTCGATCCCTTGCCTGGTCCGGTTGTCCACGGCCTTGCTCGCCACGATCCGCGGGTACTCGTGCCTCAGTTCGTCGAGCGGGAAGTCCACCGGCCGGTCCGCGACATGGGTGACCACCAGGACGATCGGGGATTCCGGCGCCCGTGCGGAGATGATGTCGAGCCAGTACCGCAGCCTGCCCTGTTCCCAGCCGTGCCGGGCGTTCCAGACCAGCAGGAACAACGACCGGTTGGTCAGGAAGAACTGGTGCGTGGCGTGGTAGATCTCCTGCCCGCCGAAGTCCCATGTCTTGAGCCGCATCCGGACGTCGTGCTGGTCGGGATGCGGCAGGTCGAGGTGCTCGATGCGGATGCCGTGGGTGGACGGTTCGTCTATGTCGTACTCATGGCCAGTCAGGGCCTTGACCAACGAGGTCTTGCCGACGCCGCCTTCGCCCACGACGAGCAGTTTGGACACCCACTGCGCCAGCACGCCCTGGCGGCGGGCGCGCAGGAAGGCCATCACCGAAGCCGTGCCGCCCGCGACGATCTCCGGCGGCGGGCTGATGAACCGGTTGCCGCTGAGGGTCAGACCGGTCAGGCGCTTCAGGTTCGTCAGACCGGCGGGCAGTGTGGTGAGCCGGTTGTTGTGCAGGTCCAACGTCTGCAGCTGGGAGAGCCGGGTCAGGGCGTCGGGCACGGCGGCGAGCCGGTTGCCGGAGACGTCGAGCAGGCGCAGCCCGGACAACCCGACGATGCTCTCGGGCAGGCCACGCAGTTCGTTGCCTGCCAGGTGCAGTTCGTCGAGATTGGACAGCTCGCCGATGGTGCTGGGCAGCGTGCGCAGGGTGTTCCGGTTGAGCGCCAGGTATTCCAGCTCAGTCAGCCGGCCGATGCCCGCCGGCAGATCGGTCAGCTGGTTCTCCGACAGCCGGAGGTGCTTCAGTGCGGGCAGTTCGGTGAGCCAGGGCGGAAGTGAGGTCAGGTAGTTGTCCGAGGCGTACAGGGCCTCAAGGTTGCGCAGCGAAGCCAGGCAGTCCGGCAGGGTGGCGAACCGGTTGGTGCGGATGTTCAACCGGGTCAGGTTGGTCAGCTGGCTGAAGCTGTCCGGCAGGGTCTGCAACCGGTTCTCGCTCAGCGTCAGGTTCCCCAGCGCCCGCAGCTCACCGATCCAGTCCGGGATCTCGACCAGGCCGTTGCCGCTGACGTTCAGGTAGGTCAGCCTGGTCAGAGTGCGTAACCAGTCCGGCAGTGCGATCAGCCGGAAGTCGCCGATGTCAAGCAGTTCCAGCGCGCTGAGCCCGGCGAGCCAGCCGGGCAGTTCGGTGATCTCGTTGCGGCCGAGCCAGAGGTTGGTCATCTCCGTCAGCCCGGAGAGCCACTCGGGAACGCGGGTCAGCTTGTTCCCGTCGACAAGGAGTTTGGTGAGCCGCGGGAAGGCGGGCAGGTCGGTCAGCCGGTTGGCGTGGACACCGAGCTTGCGCAGCGGGAGCCCCGGCAGCCAGTCCGGCAGCCGGGTCAGGTTGTTGTAACCGAGCATCAGCCGGGTCAGGCCTCGAAGCCCGGCCAGCGCTTCCGGCACACTGGTGAGCTGCACGTTCTCCGCGTACAGCCCGTCCAGCCCGGTGAGCTCGCCGAGCCAGTCGGGCAACTGGCCGAGGGGGTTGTTGCTGACGTTGAGCATGCGCAGCTCGGGCATGTCCTTCATCCACGTCGGCAACGTGGCCACCCTGCCGCCGCCGAGGGACAGCCTGGACAGATGCGGCATCTCGGCCAGCCATGCCGGGACTTCCGTCGCGTTGGCGTTGCCCAGGTACAGCTTCTCCAGGTTCTTCAGGTCACCGAGCCAGGCGGGGATCGCCGAGTAGGTGTTGTAGCCGATGTCCAGCGCCGTCAGGCCGGTCAACGCGGCGATCGGCTCGGGCACCGTGGCGAAGTGGTTCACGCCGAGGTCCAGGGCCTCGAGCCCGCCCAGGTCGGCGAACCAGTCCGGCAGCTCGGTGAGCCGGTTGTCGTTCAGCCGCAACTCGGTCAGATGGGTCAGCTTGGCCAGTTCGGGCGGCAGTTCGCGCAGCCGCAGATGGCTCAGGTCGAGGGTCCTGGCGTGGGTCTGGCGTGCTTCGTCGATCCGGCGGAGTGCCTCGTGAACCATGTCACCAGGGTTCCATGCGCTCGACCGGCCGGTGGCCGAATCGGGCGCGATGACCGGTTCGGAGCAGCGGGTACTCTGGGAGCCGTGCGAGTTGTCGTCTTGGACTACGGGTCGGGGAACCTTCGTTCCGTCGAACGTGCTCTTCAGCGCGTCGGCGCCGACGTCGAGGTGACCGCCGACCGCCATGCGGCGCTCAACGCGGACGGGCTGGTCGTCCCCGGCGTGGGGGCGTTCGCGGCGTGCATGAAGGGCCTGAAGTCCGTGCACGGCCACCGTACGGTCGGCACGCGGCTCGCCGGCGGGCGTCCGGTGCTCGGCATCTGCGTCGGCATGCAGATCCTGTTCGAGCGTGGCATCGAACACGGCGAGGAGACCGAGGGCTGCAACGAGTGGCCTGGCACGGTCGAACGCCTTGAGGCCGATGTCGTCCCGCACATGGGCTGGAACACCGTCCGTGCCCCGGAGGGCACCACGCTGTTCGACGGCATGGACGAGGACACGCGGTTCTACTTCGTACACTCGTACGGCGTGCGCAAGTGGGAGCTCGAGTCGGGCGGCACGATCGCGGCGCCGCTGGTCACGTGGGCCAACCACGGCTGTGACTTCGTCGCCGCGGTGGAGAACGGCGCCCTGTCCGCGACGCAGTTCCACCCCGAGAAGTCCGGCGACGCCGGCGCACACCTGCTGAAAAACTGGCTCAAATCCCTCTAGCCCCTCGTCCCCCTCGTGAGTGTTTATCGGGGTTAGAACACGGATAAACACTCACGAGGCTTACGCTGGGAGTTTCGGGCTGGGGAGCTGGTTCAGCGTCTCCAGGTGCGCTGACGGAGTCATTGGTATTCTGTGGCAAGCACCGAAGAGGAGGTCGCCATGACTGCGCTACCCGACTGGATGGTGCTACCTCCGGAAGGTTTGACCGCCGAACGCTATGAAGCCCTTCCAGAGGACGTGTGCCGCCGAGTCGAGATCGTTGATGGGGCCATCGTCGTGAATGCCGCTCCGCGCCGCCTGCACCAGCTCATCGCGCGGAGGCTCGCGAACGTCCTGGAGGAGAGCTGCGGAACCGGTCTCGCTGTGGCCACGGATGTGGATCTTCGTCTGCGGGACATACCGTTGCTCAACCGGCGACCCGACATCGTCGTGTACGACTCGACGTTGCCGGACGACGCGTTGTTGCGTCCGCAACACTGCCACCTCGTAGTCGAGGTCATGTCGCCTGGCTCGGTCACCACGGACCAGACCGACAAACCAGCTGAGTACGCGACTGCGGGAATCGAGCACTTCTGGCGGGTCGAGAACGTGCACGAGGACGCCGCAAAGCTGGCTGTGTTCCGCTACCGGCTCGACCCGACAACCGGGAGCTATGCATCAGCAGGTGTCAGCACCGGCACGATGGTCGTTGACCATCCCGTCACCGTCACCATAGACCTGGGCGAGCTGGTCTAGCTCACCTCTCAGCGTGTTGCCGCGAGCGCCTCCGGCAAGGTGAACGCGCCGGTGTACAAGGCTTTTCCGATGATCGCGCCTTCGACGCCGTCGGACTCCAGACGAGCGATCGCGATCAGGTCATCCACACTGGACACACCACCTGAGGCGATGATCGCGGCGTCCGTCCGCGCGCAGATCTCGGTCAGCAGGTCGAGGTTTGGGCCCTTCAGCGTGCCGTCCTTGCTGACGTCGGTGACCACGTAACGGCAGCAGCCGTCACGGTCCAGCCGGTCGAGCACGTCCCACAGGTCGCCGCCGTCCTTGGTCCAGCCGCGGGTCTTGACCCGGTGACCTTCGTCGGTGATCCGCACGTCCAGGCCCACCGCGATCTTGTCGCCGTGCTCGGCGATCGCCTTGGCGCACCACTCCGGGTTCTCCAGGGCCGCCGTGCCCAGGTTCACCCGGCGGCAGCCGGTGGACAGCGCCGCCTTCAGCGACTCGTCGTCCCTGATCCCGCCGGACAACTCGACCTGCACGTCCAGTTCGCCGACCACGCGGGCGATCAGGTCCCGGTTGGACCCACGGCCGAAGGCGGCGTCGAGGTCGACCAGGTGGATCCACTCCGCGCCGTCACGCTGCCAGGCCAGCGCGGCATCGCGCGGGTCGCCGTACGCGGTCTCGGTACCGGCCTCGCCCTGCACGAGGCGGACGGCCTTGCCGTCAGCCACATCGACGGCGGGAAGCAGCGTCAGAGTCACGCGACGACTCTACTGCTCGTGAGTGTTTATGCGTGTTCTAACCCTGATAAACACTCACGAGGGGGGATCTTGGGGGAGTGCGTTGAGGATGGTGGTCTCGATCCGGTCGGCGGGGACACGTGATTCGGTCAGGGTGTCGTTGACCGTGCTGTCGCCGAGGGCGAGCAGTCCCAGCAGGATGTGCTCGGTGCCGATGTAGTTGTGCCCCAGCCGCAACGCTTCCCGCACCGTCAGCTCCAGGACCTTTTTGGACTGACCGGAGAACGGGATGTGCACGCTCGGCGGAGCGTCCACGGCCGGGCCCAGCTTGGCCATCACCGCGGCACGGACGGTCTCGACCTCGCCGCCGAGTGTCTTGATCGCCTTGGCGGCCAAGCCGTCCGGCACTGTCAGCAGGCCGAGCAAGATGTGGCCCGGGGCGATCTCGGCGTGCTTGAGCCGCTCGGCTTCCTTCTGCGCCGCCACCGTGGCCACCCGGGCCATGTCGGTGAAGCGGGCGAACTGCGAGACGTCCAGCTGTTCGGGCGCGTTGGACGTGAACCGCTTCTGCGCGGCCTGCTTGGTCACGCCCATGCTCTGCCCGATCTCGGTCCACGACGCGCCGGAATGCCTTGCGCGGTCCACGAAGTGACCGATCAGGTGGTCGGCCAGCTCGCCGAGGTGCTGGGCGATCAGCATGGCGTCAGTGAGCCGCTTCAACGGGTCGCCGGCCGGGTGCAGCTTCTCCACTGCGTCGATGAGTTCGCCGAGGCGGGGTGCGTCCGTCATCCGTCAACTGTAGGTTGACGACCCGCGTAGCGTCAACCTCGGGTTGACGATCTAGGACAAACGTGCGCCGGTACGTCGTCGGCGACATCCCGACGATCCGCGCGAAATGCGCCCGCAGACCGGCCGCGCCCCCGAACCCGCACGTGTCGGCGATCCAGCTGACCGGCCGGTCGCTGGTCTCCAGCAGCTGCTGAGCCCGGCGCACCCGCTGCTGAAGCAGCCAGCGCAGCGGCGACATCCCGAGCGCCTCGGCGAACCGGCGCTCCACCGTGCGCACGCTGACGTTCGCCCGCGCGGCCAGGTCGGCGGTGGTCAGCGGCAGATGCAGGTGTTCGTCGGCCCAGTCCAGCAGCGGGGCCAGCCAGTCGTCGCGGACCACGGGCGCGGCCGGGCGGTACTGGGCCTGTCCGCCGTCCCGATGCGGCGGGGTGACGAGCCGCCGGGCCAGCTCGGCGGCCACGGCGGCGCCGTGGTCGATACGCACCACGTGCAAGCACGCGTCGATCCCCGCCACGGTCCCCGCGGACGTGATCACGTTGGCGTCCTCCACGTACAGAACGGACGGATCGACGCGGACGGCGGGATAGCGGCGGCTCAGCTCGTCCGCGTGCAGCCAGTGGGTGGTCGCGCGGCGCCCGTCGAGCACGCCCGCGGCGGCCAGGATGAAAGCGCCCGAGCAGATGGACAGGATTCGGATTCCGCGCTCGTACGCCTCCCGGACCACGGCGACCAGCTCGGCGGGCGGGGCGTCGTGGACGTTCGTGCACGCCGGGACCACCAAGGTGTCCGTCGTGCCGAGATCCCACCCGCCGCTGACCGGCGCGACGGTGAAGCCAGGGCTCAGCCGGACCGGCCTGTTCCCGACCGGGACCACGGTGAACGAGTACCAGGGATCGGCCAGGTGCGGCCGGTCGACACCGAAGACCTGGCACGGGACGGCCGCTTCGAAGACCGGCATGTCCTCGGTGACGGCCATGACGACGGAATGCGCACGCATGACGCGAACCTAGCGGAGGCTGACGTCAATCCCGCTGTTCCCGCGACGTCCTGGTGAGCAGGATCGACAGCGCGTCCGACGAGTACTGGAGGAAAGACTGATGACGAAGATCGCGCTGTTCGGCGCGTACGGGCACACCGCCCGGTTCGTGGCCGCCGAGCTGCTGGAGCGCGGCTTCACGCCGGTGTTGTCCGGGCGGGACGCGGCGAAGCTGGCGGCCGCGTACCCCGGCATGGACACGAGGGTCGCCTCGGTCGACGACCCGGCATCGCTCGACCAGGCGATCGCCGGGACGGCCGCGGTGATCAACTGCGCCGGGCCGTTCGCCGAGACCACACCGCCGCTGGTCGAGGCCGCGTTGCGCGCCGGAATCCACTACCTGGACGTCACCGGTGAGACGCTCGTCGCGATCAACACCTTCGACACCTACCAGGACGATCCCCGGGTGAAGGAGGCGGGCATCGTGGTGGCGCCGGTGATGGCGTTCTACGGCGCGCTGGGCGACCTCCTCGCCACCGCGGCGATCGGTGACTGGCCGTCGGCCGACGAGATCTCCATCGCCGTGGCGCTCGACAGCTGGCACCCGACCAAGGGAACGCTGCTCGCGGGCAAGCGCAGGGCCGGGCGGCGGGTGGTCTTCACCGACGGCCACCTGCGCGTGCTCGCGCCCGACGTGGCGTCGCCGACCGGGACGTGGACGTTCCCCGAACCGTTCGGGCGGCAGGAGGTCGTCGGCGAGTTCTCCACCACCGACGTGATCACCATCTCCCGGCACCTGGAAACGCCGCGCGTCAACGCCTTCCTGAACACCGCCCCGCTCAGGGACCTCAGCGACCCGGACACCAAGGGGCCGCGGGCCGCCGACGACAGCGGCCGATCCGACCAGGTCTTCCTCGTCGAAGTCGCGGTCCGGCGTGGCGACGAGGAACGGCGGGCGTCGGCGCGTGGCCGTGACATCTACGCCTTCACCGCGCCGATCGTGGTGGAGGCCGTCGGGAGAATCCTCGAAGGCGACGCCTCCGGTGTCGTGACCGCTGGGGAGATCTTCGACGCGAAGGACTTCCTGCGGTCCCTGCCGCTGGACGAGCTCACGCTCGGCTGACCATCTCCAGGTATTCCGCGATGGCGTCCCGGTTGCGGGTCAGGCACCTGATCCGCGCCGTCATCCTGTCGCGCTCCGACGCCAGCAACGCGAGCGTTTCCGGGGTCGCCTCGTCGAAGTGGATCTCACGGGGTTTGTTGAGACACGGCAGGATCTGCTTGATGATCCGGGTCGACAGGCCCGTGTCGAGCAGGCCGCGGATCTGCAGCACCCGGTCCACATAGGCCTCGTCGTAGTCGCGGTAGCCGTTGGCGAGCCGGTCGGCCTTGATCAGGCCTTGTTCCTCGTAGTAACGCAGCAGCCTGCGGGGCGTGCCGGTGCGTTCCGACAGCTCACCGATCCGCATCTGTGGTCCCCCTCACGCCACGTTGACCTTCACACCGATGTCAAGGTTTGAGCATACCCGGCATGGATCGGAAACTGCCGCTACGAGCGCTGATCGCGTTGGCCACAGCCGCTTTTGTCACCATTCTGACCGAGGCCCTGCCCGCCGGACTACTCCCCGGGATGAGTACCGACCTGGCCGTCAGCGAGTCCGCGATGGGCCAGTCGGTGACCGTCTACGCGCTCGCCACCGCCCTCGCCGCGATCCCGTTGTCGGCCGTGACAGCGAAGTGGCGGCGTAAGCACCTGTTGTTGTCGGCCATCGTCGGATTCGCGGTGGCCAACACCGTCACCGTCATCTCGACGAGCTATGCGCTCACGATGACCGCCCGGTTCGTCGCCGGCGTCGCGGCGGGCGTGGTGTGGTCGCTGCTGGCCGGCTACGCCCGCCGGATGGCGCCGGAAGGCTTGCAGGGCAAGGCGATGGCCGTGGTGATGGCCGGTATCCCGATCGCGTTGTCGCTGGGTGTGCCCGCGGGGACGTTCCTCGGCGGGCTCGTCGGCTGGCGGGTGACGTTCGCGGTCGTGTCCGGCATCGCGGCGGTGCTGATCGTGTGGATCGCCATGCTGGTGCCGGACTATCCCGGCCAGCGGGCCGGGGAGCGGGTCTCGTTCCGGCGGACGCTCACGATCCCGGGCGTGGCGGCGATTCTGTTCGTCGTCGTGGCATTCGTGTTGGCGCACAACGTGCTCTACACGTACATCGCGCCGTTCCTCGCCTACGCCGGTGGAGACGTGGACCTGGTGTTGCTGTTGCTGGGCGCCGCGTCGATGGCGGGCATCTGGATCGTCGGCGTGTACATCGACCGCAGGCTACGGCTCCTCCTGATCGCGAGCACGGTGCTGGTCGCCGTGGCGGCCGTCGGGCTGACAGGCAGTCCTTACGTCGCGGCCGTGCTGTGGGGCTTGGGCTGGGGAGGCGTGCCGACTCTGCTGCAGACCGCGATCGGGCACGGCGGCGACACGGCCCAGTCGATGCTCGTGACGGCGTGGAACGGGTCGATGGCGGCCGGTGGCCTGGTCGGCGGGATCTTCCTCGACGCCTTCGGTCCCGCGTCGTTCCCGTGGGTCGCCGTCGCGTTGCTGGCGCCGGTGCTCGTGGTCGCGCTCGCCAAGGTCGACGCGAAGGTTCCGCAGACACAGGGTTGACGCGGCCCTTGAGTATCGTGGGTGTCATGTCTGGGGTGGTCACGGCCGTGAGCCGAAGCGCGGAGTACACGTTCACCAAACCGAACACGGACAGCATCACGCTGCTCGAAGGGCTCGGCGTCGACGGCGACGTCCACCAGGGTGTGACGGTGAAGCACCGGTCGAGGGTCGCCCGTGACCCGAGCCAGCCCAACCTCCGGCAGGTGCACCTGATCCACGCGGAACTGTTCGACGAGATGCGGGACGCCGGGTTCACCGTGCGGCCCGGGCAGATCGGCGAGAACGTGACCACGCGTGGCATCGACCTGCTCGGCCTGCCGACCGGGACCCGCCTGCACCTCGGCTCCGAGGCCGTGGTCGAGGTGACCGGGCTGCGCAACCCGTGCATCCAGATCGACCTGTTCCAGCAGGGCCTGCTCAAGCAGGTGGTCGACCGTGACGAGGACGGCACCGTGGTCCGCAAGGCGGGGATCATGTCGGTGGTGCTCACCGGAGGTGTCGTCCGGCCGGGCGACGAGATCCGCGTCGAGCTGCCCGCCGAACCACACCGACCACTCGAACCGGTCTAATCTCCCACCGCGTGGACGCCGAGCTGGCCAGGTTGGCCGAGAGCAAATACGTGCTGGTCACCACGTACCGCAAGGACGGGACAAAGGTGCCGACCCCGGTCTGGTGCGCGCGGGACGGCGAGGACCTGGTGTTCTGGACCCGGTCGGAGTCCGGCAAGGTGAAACGTCTGCGCCGGAACCAGAACGTCGAACTGGCCGAGTGTGACGTGCGCGGCAACCCGAAGAGCGAGCCGATCACCGGCGTCGCGCGTGCGCTGGACGCGGCCGGGACCGACCGGATCCGGCGGGTGATGGCCCGCAAGTACGGCCCGGGCGGCTGGCTGGTGATCTACAGCAGCAGACTGTTCCGCGGCGCCAAGGGGACAGTCTGCTACGCGGTCTCGTCCACGTAGGCTTTGGCCATGGCTGTCGCGGTACGTGTGATCCCCTGTCTGGACGTCGACGCCGGGCGGGTGGTCAAGGGCGTGAACTTCGCCGACCTGGTCGACGCAGGCGACCCGGTCGAACTGGCCGCCGCCTACGACGCCGAGGGCGCGGACGAACTGACCTTCCTGGACGTCACGGCGTCCTCTTCGGACCGGGAGACCACCTTCGACGTGGTCCGGCGCACCGCCGAGCAGGTCTTCATCCCGCTGACCGTCGGCGGCGGCGTGCGCACGGTCGACGACATCGACCGGCTGCTGCGCGCGGGCGCGGACAAGGTCAGCATCAACACCGCCGGAATCCTGCGGCCGGAGCTGCTGCGGGAGGCGTCCCAGCGGTTCGGCGCCCAGTGCGTCGTGCTGTCCGTGGACGCCCGGCGGACCGGCGACGGCTTCGAGGTCACCACGCACGGCGGCAAGCGGGGGACCGGCATCGACGCGATCGAGTGGGCCGCACGTGGCCAGGAGCTCGGCGTCGGCGAGATCCTGCTCAACTCGATGGACGCGGACGGCACCAAGGCCGGGTTCGACATCGAGCTGATCGAACGCGTCCGCGCGGTCGTGGACATCCCGTTGATCGCCAGCGGCGGCGCGGGCGACGTCTCGCACTTCGCCCCGGCGGTGCGGGCCGGCGCGGACGCCGTGCTCGCCGCCAGCGTGTTCCACTTCGGACAGTTGCGGATCGGCGAGGTGAAGGACGCCATGCGGGCCGGCGGGATCGAGGTCCGGTGAACGCCCCGACCGAGGTCAAGGTCTCCCTCGGGGTCTTCGGCGTCGGCGCGGTGCTGTTCGTGGTGGTCGCGCTGCTGTGGGACGCGCAGAACCTGCGTTTCCCGATCGGCACCGGCATCGTGGCGGTGGCCGTGTGCGTCGGCCTGTTCGTCCGGTTGAGATTCGTCCGGGTCGTCACGATCGCCGTGGCCGGCCTGTTCGCCCTCGCGCACCTGCTGATCGCGTTGTCCGACGGCGCGCCCTGGTGGGTTCGCGCGGCCTCCGGCCTGCTCACCGCCGGATACCTCTACACGGCCGTGCTGGTGAACACCGAACCGGCACGGGACTACCTGGAGCAGCCGAAATGAGCCTCGACCCGAAGATCGCCGCACGCCTGAAGCGCAACGCCGACGGCCTGGTGTGCGCGGTGGCGCAGCAACACGGCACGGGCGAAGTGCTGATGGTGGCGTGGATGAACGACGAGGCCCTCGACCTGACGCTGACCACCCGCAAGGGCACGTACTTCTCCCGCAGCCGCCAGAAGCTCTGGGTCAAGGGCGAGACCTCGGGACACGTGCAGCACGTCCGGGAAGTCCGGCTCGACTGCGATGGCGACACGATCCTGGTGATCGTGGACCAGGAGGGCGCGGCGTGCCACACCGGTGACCGTACGTGCTTCGACGCGGACGTTCTGTTGCCGGGCTGATCTCATTCGGCGACAGGGCTTTCCTTTCAGTCGCACGATGACTAAGGATGTCGCGCGTGCAGAGTGCCGCCGTGTTCGGTGACAGTGGGAACGTGCGACCCTCGTGGCGCGCCAGGTCCACAACAGACTCAGGTTCGGAATCGGAGCTGGCCAGTGCCATCGCACAGGCCCGGCGTGGCAACGAGAACGCCTTCCGGGTCCTCTACCGGTCCGTCCAGCCCGCGCTGTTGCGCTACCTGCGGGTGCTCGTCGGGCAGGACGCCGAGGACGTCGCTTCCGAGGCATGGCTGCAGATCGCCAGGGACCTGCCCGCTTTCCGTGGTGACGCGGACGGTTTCCGTGGCTGGGCGACCACGGTCGCGCGCAACCGGGCGATGGACCACCTCCGCGGCCAGCAGCGGCGGCCGGTCCAAGCGGGACAGATCGAGGAACTGGCCGAACGGCCCGGTCCCGGTGACACCGCGGCGTCCGCGGTGGACTCACTGGCCACCGACGCCGCGCTCGCGATGATCGCGAAGCTGCCGCGCGACCAGGCCGAGGCGGTGCTGTTGCGGGTCGTCGTCGGGCTCGACGCGAAGGCCGCGGGCAAGGTGCTCGGCAAGCGGCCCGGGGCCGTGCGCACGTCCGCCCACCGTGGTCTGCGGGCCCTCGCCGAGTTGCTGGAAAAGGGCCCTGACCAGGCAGTGTGACACTTTTGCCGCCGGTGACGCTGAGGTACGTGAGATGAGCGCGAAACGTTTCCGCCGGGTGGACCGGCACACCGCCGGGCAGCAGGGGCTCGACGGTGTGCCGGACCGGGCGCGGGGTGCGCTGGGTGAGCTGCTCGCGGACGCGTCCGCGCCGGCCCGTCCCGGCGAACTCGCGGGTGAGGAAGCCGCAGTGGCCGCGTTTCGGACGGCTCGTCTCGCCGAAACCGGTCGGCCGCGGAGATCTTCGATGCACGGCTTGACAAAGCTCGCCACCGTGAAGGTGGCGGCCGCGGCCATTGGCGCGATGGCTGTCGGTGGCGTCGCTTTCGCCGCGGCGACCGGAAACCTGCCGTCGCAGGGCGGTTCGACCGGCCCTGCGACGACCAGTACGACGACCGGCCCCGCGGTGACCGGTGTGCCGACCGGCCCTGCTGCGACCGGCTATTCGACGACCGACCATTCGACGACCGGTGCGACGATGTCCACGGCCGCGCGGAGCGAGCAACCCGCGCAAGGTGAATCGACCGTCAACCCGAAGCCGGGCAACGGAACCAGCGACCACGGTGCCACTCCGGCGCCCTCCCTCAGGGAACTGTGCGAGCTGTCCGGTTCGGGACCGGTCGGCGAGCAGGGCAAGCGGCTCGACAGTCCCGTGTTCGGCGACCTGGTCTCCGCCGCGGGCGGCAAGGACAACGTTCCGGCGTACTGCGGGAACCTGTTCGGCGAACCGGGGAAGTCCGCCGAACAGCAGCTGCCTGTGCAACCGCAGCTGCCGACTGGGCAACCGAAACCTGCCGAACAACAGAAGCCGATCGAACCGCAGCAGTCGAACGCTCCGAAACCGGGCGAGCAGAACCAGGACGAGCCAAGACAAGGGGAGCCGAGACCGGACCGGCCCGCTCCCACCCAAGGTCGTGCGGACGACCTGCCGACAGGGAAACCCGATACCGGCCCGCCGCCGTCAGTGCGCCCCAAGAACTGACCGCGGCGACGAGTGGTGACTTTGCCTCCCAGCAGTCGCCACGCCGAGGGCGAGTGGTGGCTACACCCCCGGGCCACCACTCGCCCGTCTACAAAGGAGGCACCATGACGTCCGCGTGTTCGTACACCGTCACGGTGGGCGGCTACGTGCTCGGAGTGCTGAACGTCCGGGAGAGCAAGGAGTTCCACGAGCACATCGAGGTCTGCGCGCAGTGCAGCCGCGAGGTCGTCGAACTGTCCCCGGTGGCTCGGATGCTGGCACCGCTCAGGACCGCGGCCAGAGCGGCTCACCTGAACTAGCAGACCCCAAGGGCACTCGCGGCGGCTGGCCCTTCCTGCACGCCGTGTCCACCTTTGCTGCACCCCGTGTCCACCTTTGCGGCACCCCGTGTCGACCTTTGCGGCACCGTGAAATTCCCCGTGGAGGATGGCGCCCCACGCGCGACGGCGATTTCCGCGCCGCTGCGACGTCACGCTGACCCATGCGGCTGAGGAGCGGTTATCTCGCCGGTGAAGTAGCGCTGGATCGTCGGGCCGACCGCTGCCACGACCGTCTCGATGTCGGTGTTCTTCAACGGTTCGAACTGGGTCACGTACCGGACCATGCCCATCCCGATCAGCTGGGACGCGACCAGGTTGGCGCGGAACAGGCCGTTGTCGACGCCCACCTTGGCGACGATCCGGCCGAAGATCTGTTTCAGGAACAGGTCCCGCAGGCCTTCCACGGCCAGCTGGTGCGAGGCGACACTGCGCACGAGTGCGGCGAAGTGACCGCCGCCGGTGCTGTCCCACACCGTCAGGAACGTCCGGACCACCCGTTCCCCGATCGTGTCCAGGTCGCCTTCCAGCAGCTGGCTCACGATCGTCGACGGGTCGATCGGCAGTTGCAGCACGGACTTGGCGAACAGGCCTTCCTTGCCGCCGAACCAGTGGTTGACCATGGCGGGGTCCACCCCGGCCCGTCTCGCGATCGTGCGGACCGTGGCGCCCTCGTAGCCCTGCTCGGTGAACACCGCCCGAGCGGCTTCGATCAGCGCGGTCTTGGTGTCCGCCCCGGCGGGACGGCGCCCGCGCCGCTTACCCTCTTGTTCCGCGCCCGTTGTCACCCGGCCATCATCACCCGCCGGGGCAAACTTTTCAACACGTGATGAATTAATGGGCCCGGTCGTGCCCGCCTTCCCCTTCCCGGCACAATGGCCGCATGGCCAGCGTGATCGGATCGGACCTGCCCGTGCACACCGGGATGGGCACGATCAGCCCCACCCGCGAGGAGTTCCACGCCCTCGCCCGCGACCGCAGGGTGATCCCGGTCACCCGCAAGCTGCTGGCGGACGCCGAGACCCCGGTCGGGGTGTACCGCAAGCTCGCGGGCGACCGCGTCGGGACGTTCCTGCTCGAATCCGCCGAGAACGGCCGCTCATGGTCGCGATGGTCCTTCGTGGGGGCCAGCTGCGCCGCCTGGCTGACGTCCCAGGACGGCCGGGCCACCTGGTCCGGCAAGGTCCCCGACGGCCTCAACGGCGACGGTGACCCCCTGGAAGCGCTGCGGGAGACGTTCCGGCTGCTGCACACCGAACCGCTGCCGGGCCTGCCGCCGCTGACCGGCGGGATGGTCGGTTACATTGGCTACGACACCGTGCGCCGCCTGGAGCGGCTGCCCGAGCTGGCCGAGGACGACCTGCGCATCCCCGAGCTGGTGATGATGATGGCGACCGACCTGGCCGCCCTCGACCACCACGAAGGCACGATCACCCTCATCGCCAACGCGGTGAACTGGGACAACTCGCCCCAGCGGGTCGACGAGGCGTACGACGACGCGGTCGCCCGGCTGAACAGGATGTCCGCCGACCTCTACACCACCGCCGAGCCGACGGCGATGGTGTTCGAACGCCCCAGGCCGCGGTTCACCCGCCGCCGCACCCGCGAGGAGTTCGGCCAGGCCGTCGAGACGGCCAAGGAGGCGATCCGCGCAGGCGAGGCCTTCCAGATCGTGGTGTCGCAACGGTTCGAGATGCACACCCAGGCCGACCCGCTGGACGTGTACCGGATCCTGCGGACCACCAACCCCAGCCCGTACATGTACCTGCTGCGGCTCGACGGCTTCGACATCGTCGGTTCCAGCCCGGAATCCCTGGTCACGGTCCGGGACGGGGTGGCGACCACGCACCCGATCGCGGGCACCCGCTGGCGCGGCGTGGACGCGGACGAGGACGCGATCCTGGAGAAGGACCTGCTGGCCGACGAGAAGGAACGCGCCGAGCACGTGATGCTCGTCGACCTGGGCCGCAACGACCTCGGCCGGGTGTGCGCGCCCGGGTCCGTGCACGTCGTGGACTTCTTCCGGGTCGAGCGCTACAGCCACGTGATGCACATCGTCTCGACGGTCACCGGCAGGCTCGCGCCGGGCATGACGGCCTTCGACGCCGTCACGGCCTGTTTCCCGGCCGGGACGTTGTCCGGGGCGCCGAAGCCGCGGGCGATGGAGCTGATCGAGGAGCTCGAACCGACCAGGCGGGGCCTGTACGGCGGTGTGGTCGGGTACCTCGACTTCGCGGGCAACGCCGACACCGCGATCGCCATCCGTACCGCGCTTGTCCAGGACGGTGTCGCGTACGTGCAGGCAGGCGCGGGGATCGTGGCCGACTCCAACCCGGCGGCCGAGGACGACGAGTGCCAGAACAAGGCGGGCGCGGTGCTGTCGGCGATCGCGATGGCCGAGACGATCAGGCCGGCCGCCGATGGCTGAGCAGGCGCCGGACCGTCGTCCACTATGGATCGTGACGGTCCTGCTGCTGGCGGCTTCGGCCGCGCTGTGGGGCTCGTCGCGGCTGAAGTGGTCGGACCTGACCGGGGCGGAGCAGGCCGGCGCGTTGGTCCCGCTGGCGTTGATCTACCTGGCGGGGATCGCCGGGGTGCTGGCCACCAGTGGCTGGCCGCGCCGGATCGTCGGGGTGTTGTTGGCACTGACCGGTTTCGCGGCTTGTTGGCTGGCCGTCAACGGCGCCTTCGGCGACGGGCAGGCGCTGCCACCGCGTGTCCTGGCGTTGTTCGCGGGCGTGGCCGTCGTCGTGGCAGCCGTGATGCTTGTCCGTGCCGGCCACAGGATGCCGAGGCTGGGCGCGAGATACCAGGCGCCCGGCGCGGCGAAGGACGCGAAGGAACCGTCACAGGAGAAGGAGATGTGGCGCGCGCTCGAACGCGGCGAGGACCCGACTGTGTGATTCGGCCGTGTGATTCCGGTGTGTGAACTCACGATGTGAACCCCGGATGTGACCCCCGTCGCGCAACCGTTGCGTCGCCAGGCGCATGCTATGTGTGCACGGACGGACCCGGCGTCCTGCCGAGAACTGCCGCAGGGTTAGCATCAGTGCGGCGGGAAGGGGCAAACGCGGTGAGCGTTCTCGAGTCGATAATCGACGGTGTGCGCGAGGATCTCGCGGCCCGCGAAGCGAGGCTTCCGTTCGAGGTCCTCAAGGAGAAGGCGGCGAAGGTGGCGCCGCCGAGGGACGCGCTCAGCGCGCTCCGCTCCACGGACGTGGGCGTGATCGCGGAGGTCAAGCGCCGCAGTCCGTCCAAGGGCGAGCTGGCCGACATCTCGAATCCGGCCGAGCTGGCCAAGGACTACGAGGAGGCCGGCGCGCGGGTGATCAGCGTGCTGACCGAGCAGCGGCGCTTCGGCGGATCGTTGGCGGACTTCGACGCCGTCCGTGCGGCGGTGGACGTTCCGTTGCTGCGCAAGGACTTCGTCGTCAGCCCGTACCAGGTGCACGAGGCACGGCTGCACGGCGCGGATCTGGTGCTGCTGATAGTGGCGGCGTTGGAGCAGAACGCGTTGGTGGGCCTGCTCGATCGGGTCGAGTCGCTCGGCATGACGGCGCTGGTCGAGGTGCACACCGCGGAGGAGGCCGACCGCGCGCTGGAGGCGGGCGCGTCGGTGATCGGCGTGAACGCCCGTGACCTGCACACGCTCGAAGTCGACCGCGAGGTCTTCACCCGGATCGCCCCGGGACTGCCGTTCGACACGGTCAAGATCGCCGAGTCCGGTGTCCGCGGCCCCGGCGACCTGATGGCGTACGCCGGTGCAGGCGCCGACGCGGTGCTGGTCGGCGAGGGCCTGGTGGCCAGCGGCGATCCCAAGGCGGCGCTGACCAAGCTGGTCACCGCCGGTTCCCACCCAGCATGCCCGAGGCCCTCGCGATGACAGAGCACAACGGAAGCGACGACAGGACCGGGCACGAGCACGACTCGCACGACCCGGACGAGCGCGGGTACTTCGGCGAGTTCGGCGGCCGGTTCATCCCGGAGGCGCTGATCCCGGCGCTGGAGGAGCTGTCGGCCGAGTACGACAAGGCCCGGCTGGACCCCGACTTCGTCAACGAGCTGCTGCGCCTGCTCAGTGACTACGCGGGCCGCCCGTCGCTGCTGACCGAGGCGCCCCGGTTCGCCAGGCACGCCGGTGGCGCGCAGATCTGGCTGAAGCGCGAGGACCTCAACCACACCGGCTCGCACAAGATCAACAACGTGCTGGGCCAGGCGCTGCTGACCAAGCGGATGGGCAAGAAGCGGGTCATCGCGGAGACCGGCGCCGGCCAGCACGGCGTGGCCACCGCGACCGCGTGCGCGCTGCTGGACCTCGACTGCGTGATCTACATGGGCGAGGTCGACACCGAGCGCCAGGCGCTGAACGTGGCGCGGATGCGCCTGCTCGGCGCCGAGGTCGTGCCGGTCAAGACCGGGTCACGGACCCTCAAGGACGCGATCAACGAGGCACTGCGCGACTGGGTGACCAATGTGGAGACCACCCACTACCTGCTCGGCACCGCGGCCGCCTCGCACCCGTTCCCGCTGATGGTCCGCAACTTCCACCGGATCATCGGGATCGAGGCCCGGCGGCAGATGCTGGCGAAGGCCGGACGGCTGCCGGACGCCGTCGCCGCGTGTGTCGGCGGTGGCTCCAACGCGATCGGCATCTTCCACGGCTTCATCGACGACAAGGACGTCCGCCTGGTCGGCTACGAGCCCGCCGGGCACGGCATCGAGTCCGGTGAGCACGGCGCCACGCTGTCCGAGGGCAGCCCGGGCCTGCTGCACGGCTCCCGCTCGTACCTCCTGCAGGACGAAGACGGCCAGATCACCGAGGCGTACTCGATCTCGGCCGGCCTGGACTACCCGGGCGTCGGCCCGGAGCACTCGTACCTCAAGGACTCCGGCCGCGCCGAGTACTACTCCGTGACCGATGACGAGGCCATGGAGGCGTTCCAGCTGCTGTCCCGGACCGAGGGCATCATCCCGGCCATCGAGTCGTCCCACGCGCTCGCCGGAGCCATCAGGCTCGGCAAGGAACTCGGCCCGGACGGCGTGATCCTGGTCAGCCTCTCCGGCCGGGGCGACAAGGACATGGACACGGCGGCCAAGTTCTTCGGCCTGGTAGGGGAGGACGCCTGATGAGCAGGCTGGCGACGGTGTTCGAGGCCACCAGGGCGGAGAACCGGGCCGCACTTGTCGGCTACCTGCCCGCCGGGTACCCGACGGTGGACGGCTCCGCCGAGGTGCTCACCGCGATGGTCGAGTCCGGCTGCGACATCGTCGAGGTCGGCCTGCCGTTCTCCGACCCGGTGATGGACGGCCCGACGATCCAGCTCGCCGCCGAGCAGGCCCTGCGCGGCGGATTCCGGGTGAAGGACGTCTTCCGCGTGGTCGAGCGGGTGGCGTCCACCGGTGGCCACGCGGTCGTGATGACGTACTGGAACCCGGTGTACCGCTACGGCGTGGACGCCTTCGCGCGTGACCTCGCCGCCGCGGGCGGACTGGGCATCATCACCCCGGACCTGATCGTCGACGAGGCCGACGAGTGGGTCGCGGCGTCCGAGACACACGGCCTGGACCGCATCTTCCTGGTCGCGCCCGCGTCCACGGAGGAGCGGATCGTCACCACCGTCGCCAGGAGCAGCGGATTCCTGTACGCCGCGTCGGTCATGGGCGTCACGGGCGCACGGGACGCGATCAGCAACGCGGCCCCTGACCTCGTGCGGCGTGTGCGCGCGCACACGGACATGCCGATCGGCGTGGGTCTGGGCGTGCGGTCCGGTGCGCAGGCGGCGGAGATCGCCGCCTACGCGGACGCGGTGATCGTCGGCTCGGCGTTCGTGTCCCAGGCAGGCGAAGGCATCGACGGGGTCCGTACGCTCGCGGGCGAACTGGCCGAAGGTGTCCGGTCCCGTGTCGCCGCAGGTCAGGCCTCCTGAGCCGGCCACTCAGCAGGGTGGTATGCGGGCCGCCGGGGCGAGGCGTTACCGTGTGCCCTCGTGACCGGAGCGAACGTCTTCCTGGCTAACATCCCGAGCCCGGACAGGGGCGTCTGGGAAATCGGCCCGATCCCGATCCGCGCCTACGCGATCTTCATCATCCTCGGGATCATCGTGGCGATCTGGTGGGGCGAGAAACGCCTGCAGGCCAGGGGCGGGCGGCCCGGTGAAGTGGTGGACATCGCGGTGTACGCGGTGCCGTTCGGCCTGATCGGTGGCCGGCTGTACCACGTGATCACCGACTACCACCGGTACTTCGGCGAGGGCAAGAACCCGGTCGAGGCGCTGTACATCTGGAACGGCGGCCTGGGCATCTGGGGCGCGATCGCGCTCGGCGCCGTGGGCGCCTGGCTGGGCTGCAAGCGCAAGGGCATCCCGCTGCCGGTCTTCGCCGACGCGGTCGCGCCGGGCATCGTGGTGGCCCAGGCGATCGGCCGGATCGGCAACTACTTCAACCAGGAGCTGTACGGCGGTCCGACGACCCTGCCGTGGGGCCTGGAGATCTACCAGCGCGTGAACCCGGAGACGGGGATCGCCGACCAGTTGTCCGGCGTGGCCGTGGACCACACGCCGATCGCGGTCGTGCACCCGACGTTCCTCTACGAACTGCTGTGGAACCTCGCGGTCGCGCTGCTGGTCGTGTACGTCGACAAGAAGGTGCGCCTCGGCCACGGCCGCGCGTTCGCGCTGTACGTCGCCGGTTACACCCTCGGCCGCACGTGGATCGAGCTGATGCGCACCGACGACGCCACGCTCGTGTTCGGCGTCCGGGTCAACGTCTGGGTCTCGATCCTGGTGTTCATCGGCGCGGTCGTGTACTTCATCATGGCTCGCGGCAAGGGCGAACGCGAAGACCTGGCGCTGCTGCGCGGCGACGGCACACCACAGGACCCGACCCCGATCGAGGTGTCCGAGGACGCCGAGGACAAGGCCGACGAGGACACCACGGCGGCCTCCGGCTCCGATCCCGACGCCGGCTCGGCGAAGAAGGCCGACGAGGACGAGACCGCGAAGGTCCCGGCTGCCCCGGAAGCCAAGGACGACGAGCGGAAACCCGAGCCCGAGGCGGAGCCGAAGAAGGACTGAACAGGCAACGAAGTGGACAAGCCCGGTCGCGTGCCGGGCTTGTCGTTTTCCCGGGGCACTACTGTGGTCGGGTGTGACGGCTGGTAGTGCTTCGATCTCTGTCGACGGAACCGAAGACGACCTGCGGGCGCTGGCGAACTGGCTGCGCGACGAGGACGACCTGCGTGGCCGGGTGAAGCTGTCCTCGCTGCCCATCGAGGAAGGCCACATGGGGCCTGTCCTCGACGCGATCGTCGTCGTGCTGACCAGTACGACGGCGACGGCGTTGATCCGTGCGGTCAGGGACTGGGCGATCGCACGCGGCAACGCCAAGAAGGTCACGCTCAAGCTGACCGTCGGGGACGGCCGGAAACTCGAACTCACCTGCGGTTCAGCCGATGAGGCCGAAGCCGCCATCGACGCGGCCCGCAGGTTCCTCAGCGGGTCAGGCGACCAGTCCCCGGCCGGTGATCAGCGGCAGATCGAGCGCGGTGAGCAGGCCTGACGGTGCCTGGACGACGGCCGGGATCGCGTTCACCAGGCGCATCGCGGTCGTTTTCAGGCCCGCGGTGTTGTGGTCGCCGTCGGATGCCATGAGCTGAAGGTCGATCGTCATGGTCGGCTCGCCGGTGACGATCACGCGGTAGCTGCCGTGACCGACCGGCTGTGGCCAGTCCGGCGCGAGGTCGGCCCGCAGTCGCGTCACGTGCTCAAGCACGCACACGGCCCTGCCGTCGGCCTTCCCGATCACCTCGAACCGGAGTGCCGCGGCGGTTCCGGCTTCGATCGTGCCGGACTTGATCTCGAACGTCTCCGGCGCGGGCACGGTCTCGAACACGGCGGTGACCTCGTCGAGCCGGACGTCCAGGCCCGCGGCGATCTGCCGGACCACGCTGCCCCACGCCAGTTCGAGCACACCGGGCTGCAGCAGCAGCGGGGTGTCGCCCGGCTGGGCGCCGAAACCCATGATGTCGAACAGGACCTTGCGGTTGTCGTACGTGGAGTAGTCCAGGATCTCCTGACAGCGGACCTCGTCGATGCGTTCGCTGATGCCGGTGAGGACCAGCGGGAGCGCGTCGTTGGCGAACCCGGGGTCGATCCCGTTGACCCACAGGGAAGCCTGGCCTTCCGCCGCGGCCGTCCTGACCGGGCCGGAGACCTCCTCGGGCACGACGCCGTCGGGGAACTGGAGGAACACCGGCGAACTGGACACCACGTTCACGCCGGCCCGCAGGATTTTGGCGAGGTCGTCCAGCGCCTCGGTCAACCGGTCGTCGGCCATCGCGGTGTACACGACGCAGTCGGGTTTCAACGCCAGCAACGCATCCGCGTCATGGGTGGCCTTGACCCCGAGTTCACGGCCGAGGCCCGCGAGCTCGCCCGCGTCCCGGCCCACCTTGTCCGCGGCGGACACCCACACCCCGACGAGCTCCAGGTCCGGTCGCGCGTCGATGCCCGCGATCGCGTGCCGCCCGACGTTCCCGGTGCTCCACTGCACGACGCGATACGTCACAGGTCCTCCAAACCCAGTTCGAGAGTGGGTCGTTCGGTGCCGCCGTCCACCTCGAGGACCTTGCCGGTCACGAACTTCCCGGCGGTGCTGGTGAGGTACAGGACCGTCGCGGCGATGTCCTCCGGTTCCCCGATCACCCTGAGCGGGGTGGCCTGCTCCATCTTGGTCTTGATCTCCTCGTCGCGCAGGACGATGTCCAGCGCCGACGTGGCGACCGACCCGACGCAGATGGCGTTCACCCGGATCTTCGGCGCCAGGTCGGTGGCGGCGAGCCTGGTGTAGTGCGAGAGCGCGGCCTTCGCCGTGCCGTACGCCAGGAATCCCCGTCCGGTCAGGCGGGCCATGGCCGACGAGATGTTGACGATCGACCCGCCGCCGTTCTCCAGCATGATCGGCACCGCGGCGAGGTTCAGCGCGTGCGCGGTGGCCACGTTGAAGCTCAACGCGTCCAGCAGCGTCTGCGGGCTGGTGTGCATGAACGGCGCGGGCATCGACCCGCCGACGTTGTTGACGACGATGTCCAGCCGTCCGAACTCCGCCCGCGCGGCCTCGGCCAACTGCGGCACGGCATCAAGGTCACTGAGGTCCGCCTCGACGATCCTGGCCCGTCGCCCGGCCGCCTCGATCCGTCGCGCGACGTCCTTGAGCTGGTCACCGGTTCGCGACGAGATGACCACGTCAGCCCCGGCCTCGGCGAGGGCGACCGCTGTCGCGGCCCCGATTCCCCGCCCGGCCCCGGTCACCACGCCGACCAGCCCGTCAACCCGAAACCGATCAAGGATCATGCAAAAACTGTAACACGTTCTAGTACCCCGATCTCCCCTCGTGAGTGTTTATCCGGGTTAGAACACGGATAAACACTCACGAGGGGTGACCAGGGGTGTTACTTGGGCGGGTGGCGTTGGGGGACTACGACCGGGCTTCCGTCGGGTCCTTCGATGACACTCAGCCGGGCGTCGTAGTGCTGCGCCAGGACGGAAGCGTTCAGCACGGAGGCTGAATCTCCTGAAGCCACAACGCTTCCGCGATCCAGCAACAGCAGCCGGTCGGCGTACTGGCCCGCCAGGGTCAAGTCGTGCAAGGTGGTGACCACGGTCGTCCCATCCTCGGTCCGCAACCGGTCCACCAACTCCAGCAAGGCCTGCGCGTGCCCGATGTCCAAGCCCGTGGTCGGCTCGTCCAGCAGGAGGATTCCGGTCTGCTGCGCCAGAACCCGGGCGAGCACGGCCCGTTGCCGCTCACCGCCCGACAGGGTCCGCAGCAACCGCCGGGCCATCGAGGAAAGGTCCAGCCTGGCCAGAACCTGCTCGACCACGGCGAGATCCCGCGGGCCTTCCCGAGCCAGGGTCCCCAAATGCGGCGTACGCCCGAGCAAAGCGTAAGCGGTGACCGACAATCCTTCAGGCAACAATGGCGTCTGCGGTGAATACCCCATCACCTGGGCACGTTCCCGGGCGCTCAGCTGCTGGACGGGCCGTCCGTCCAGCAGGACGGAACCCGAGTGCGGGACCAGCCCGGCGATGGACTTCAACAGGGTCGACTTGCCCGCGCCGTTCGGGCCGATGATCGCCAGCCAGCTGCCGCGCGGGACCGCCACCGACACCTCGGACACCACGGGTCTGCCACGGTATCCGGCCGTCACGCCGACCAGTTCCAGCATCATCGGGTCCTGTTCATCCGCAGCACCAACAGGAAGAACGGCGCCCCGGTGAACGCCGTGATCACGCCGATCGGCAGTTCCGCCGGTGCCAGCACGGTCCGCGCGATCTCGTCCGCGACGATCAGGAACGTCGCACCGCCCAGCAGGGACAACGGCAGCACGACCCGGTAACTCGCCCCCGCGAGCAGCCGGACGATGTGCGGCACCACGATTCCGACGAACCCGATGAGGCCACCGACGGACACGGCCGCGGCGGTCGCCAGCGAAGCAGCGCCCAGCACGAGGAACCGGACCCGCGCGGGCCGGATGCCCAACGAAGCCGCCTCCTCGTCACCGACGGCCAACACGTCCAGAAGCCTTGCGCACAACCACAACACGACACTCGTCACGGTGATGTACGGCAATGTCAGCAGAACCTCACGCCACCCGGTGGTGTTGAGCCCGCCGAGCATCCACGAGTACACCCGCTGGATCGTGTCGATGTTCGCCTGCTGCACGAAGGTCTGCACGGCCGTCAGGAACGACGCCACCGCCACCCCGGCGAGCAGCAGCGTCGCCGTGCTGCGCCCCGCCGACTGGCTCAACGCCCACGAAAGCCCGACACCGCCGAGCGCGCCGGCGAAGGCCGCCAGTGGCAACGCGATGCTCCACGTCGGAGCGGTCACCACGATGATGGTCGCGCCCAGCCCGGCCCCGGCCGCCGCGCCCAGCAAGTACGGGTCCGCCAAGGGATTGCGGAACACACCCTGGAACGCGGCACCCGAGATGGCCAGCGCGCCACCGACCAACGCCGCCAGCACGACCCGGGGAGCCCTGAGATACCACAGGATCGCGGCTTCCCGGGACGACAACGGCGACACGCCACCGGTCAGCTGCGCCCAGATCTCTTGCAGCACCCGTGCATACCCCAGGTCGGACACGCCGAGCAGCAGCGACGAGAAAGCGGCGAGCACCAACAGGATCAGCGCCACCGTCAGTGCACGGCCGGACAGGCCCTGTCGGTTCAGCCTGCCGCTCGCTTCACCGCGCCGGACACCTGCGTGACCAGGTCGAGAATCCGCGGCCCCCACCGCGAGGCGATGTCGTCGTCCAGGGCCACGATGTTGTTGCGCTGCACCGCGGTCAGGGTCGACCACTGTGGCCTGGCACGGACGGTCTCGACGGTCTGGGCGCAGCATTTGGTGTCCGCGAGGAAGATCAGGTCGGGGTTGGCCTGGAACAGGGCCTGCTGCCCGAGTTGCGGGTAGCCGCCGGTCGCCGGGGTGTCCGCCGGGTCGGCCACGTTCACCAGCCCGAACAGCCCGTACACCCGGCCGACGAACGTGCCGGAGGTCGCGGTGTACAGGTCCGGCCCCAGTTCGTGGTAGTACTTCAGCGGCTTTTTCGGCGTTCCGTCGACGATCTGCTTGATCCCGTCCCGGGTCCTTCGGACCAGGTCGTCGGCCGCGGGCACCTGCCCGGTCGCCTGGCCCAGCAGTGTCCACTGTGCATACGCGTCGTCCAGCGTCCTGGCTGTCGGCAACAGCAGCACGGGGATCTTCACCGCGGTCAGGCCGCCGACCACGTCGTTCAGGTCGGCCGCGACCACGACCAGGTCCGGGTTTTGCCGAGTGATCGCCTCGACGTTCGGTTTGAAACCGGACAACTGGGTCCGCGGTGCCTCGGCCGGGTGGTTCGACTGGTCGTCCACGGCGACCACCTGCTTGCCCGCGCCGATGGTGAACAACACTTCGGTGGCTGTCGGGCTCAGTGACACGATCCGGGCCGGTTGTCGTTCGATTACGACTTGCTTACCGTCCGGTGCGGTCAGCGTCACCGGAAAGGCGGACTGGGACGGTGGCGCCGAACCGGCTGGTTGCTCTCTGGTGGCGCAGGAGACCAAGGTGAACACGGTCAGTAACGACAGCATCAGCGTCGACGCGCGGCGTCCCAAGCTCATTGCAGGCACGCTACCAGGTAGTTTGTGCCATTTCGCGGTAACCCGGACGTCAGTTATGCTGAGTCTGACGAACGAAGTCCAGCCTTACCGGCGCAGTATCGTTCCGATCAGTCAAATCGTTACCTCAGCCGACTGATTTCACTCCGCAAGAGTGTTTTTTGCGTTTCGCGGCTGTTAAGGTCACGTCAACTAAGCGGGCCATCGGCGTCCCGCGCCCAGAAGAAGGAAACACCTGAGCGCGAGGACGACGAGGGAGGTCTGCTCATGATCTTCTCCGCCATCCCAGGTCCCCAGGGCCTGTACGACCCCACCACCGAGGTGGATTCCTGTGGTGTCGCGATGGTCGCCGACATTCTCGGCCGCCGATCGCACGGCATCGTGTCGGACGGGCTGACAGCACTGGCGAACCTGGAGCACCGCGGCGCGGCCGGGGCGGAACCGACCAGCGGCGACGGCGCCGGCATCCTGGTCCAGCTGCCCGACCGGCTGCTGCGGGCGGTAGCGGGCATCGAGTTGCCCGAGGCGGGTGAATACGCCGCCGGCATCGCTTTCCTGCCCGCGGACCCGGAGCGACGGGCCGCGGCGGTCGAGCTGATCGGCCGGATCGCGGCCGAGGAGCACCTGACGGTGCTGGGCTGGCGCGACGTGCCGGTCGCGCCGGACGCGGCGGAGGTGGGCCCGACGGCGCGGTCGGTGATGCCGCACTTCGCCATGCTCTTCGTTGCCGGGCAAGAGGATGACGGCGGGCGCGTGCCCACTGGCATCGACCTGGACCGGCTGGCGTTCTGCCTGCGCAAGCGCGCGGAGCACGAGAGCCGGACCGCCGGGCACGGCGTGTACTTCCCGTCACTGTCGGCACGCACCCTGGTGTACAAGGGAATGCTCACCACCGAGCAGCTGCCGAAGTTCTTCACCGACCTGCGTGACGAGCGGCTGGAAAGCGCGATCGCGTTGGTGCACAGCCGGTTCTCCACCAACACGTTCCCGTCGTGGCCGCTGGCGCACCCGTTCCGGTTCGTCGCGCACAACGGTGAGATCAACACGGTTCGCGGCAACCGCAACCGGATGCGGGCCCGTGAGGCACTGCTCGAGAGCGACCTGATCCCGGGTGACCTGAGCCGGTTGTACCCGATCGTCGACCCGGACGGCTCGGACTCGGCGTCGTTCGACGAGGTCCTCGAACTGCTGCACCTGGGTGGCCGCAGCCTGCCGCACGCGGTGCTGATGATGATCCCCGAGGCGTGGGAGAACCACGCCACAATGGACGCTGCCCGGCGTGCCTTCTACCAGTTCCACGCCAGTGTGATGGAGCCGTGGGACGGCCCCGCCTGTGTGACGTTCACCGACGGCTCGCTTGTCGGCGCCGTGCTCGACCGCAACGGTCTGCGGCCCGCGCGCTGGTGGCGGACCGCCGACGACCGCGTCGTGCTGGCCAGCGAGACCGGTGTGCTTGACGTGCCGCCGAGTCAGGTCGTGGCCAAGGGGCGTTTGCAGCCGGGCCGGATGTTCCTCGTGGACACCGAGGCCGGCCGGATCGTCGGTGACGACGAGATCAAGTCCGAGCTGGCCAACCAGTTGCCGTACGACGAGTGGCTGCACGCCGGTCTGCTGCAGCTGTCGGACCTGCCCAACCGTGAGCACGTGGTGCAGACGCACGAGTCGGTGCTGCGCCGCCAGCTGACCTTCGGCTACACCGAGGAAGAGCTGAAGATCCTGCTCACCCCGATGGCCGTGAAGGGCGCCGAGCCGATCGGGTCGATGGGCACCGACACGCCGCCTGCCGCGATGTCGAAGCGGCCACGGCTGCTCTACGACTACTTCAAGCAGAACTTCGCCCAGGTCACCAACCCGCCGCTGGACGCGATCCGGGAAGAGCTGGTCACCTCGATGGCCCGGATCATGGGCCCGGAGCAGAACCTGCTCGATCCCGGCCCGCGCACCTGCCGGCACATCCAGTTGCAGTACCCGGTCATCGACAACGACGAACTGGCCAAGCTGATCCACATCAACGACGATGGGGATCTGCCTGGGTTCGCCTGCACGGTCCTTTCCGGACTGTACGAGGTGGACGGTGGCGGCAAGGCGCTGGCGGACGCGATCGAGCGGGTGCGCCGGGAGGCGTCCGAGGCGATCGCCGCGGGTGCCCGCACGCTCGTGTTGTCCGACCGTGACTCCGATCACCGGATGGCGCCGATCCCGTCCCTGCTCCTGGTCTCCGCGGTGCACCACCACCTGGTGCGCACCAAGGAGCGCCTGCGGGTCGCGCTGGTGGTGGAGAGCGGTGACGCCCGCGAGGTGCATCACATCGCACTGCTGCTGGGTTACGGTGCCGCCGCGGTGAACCCGTACCTGGCGTTCGAGTCCATCGAGGACTTGATCAGCGGCGGGGCGATCACCGGCATCGAGCCGCGCAAGGCGGTCCGCAACTACGTCAACGCGCTCGTCAAGGGCGTGCTGAAGATCATGTCCAAGATGGGCATCTCGACCGTGGGCGCGTACACCGCCGCCCAGGTCTTCGAGGCTTTCGGCCTGGCCAACGACGTCCTGGCCGAATATTTCACCGGCACGTCCTCCAAGCTCGGCGGGGTCGGGCTGGACGTGCTCGCCGAGGAGGCGGCGCAGCGGCACCGCCGTGCCCACCCGGAGAACCCGACCGACCGGGTGCACCGGCGGCTGGAGAGCGGCGGCGAGTACGCCTACCGCCGCGAGGGTGAGCTGCACCTGTTCACGCCCGAGACTGTGTTCCTGTTGCAGCACGCGACGAAGACCGGCCGCGAGGACGTGTACCGCCAGTACGTCGCCGAAGTCGAGCGGCTCAACCGGGAGGGCGGCGCGCTGCGCGGCCTGTTCAAGCTCCGCACGGGCGAACGCCCGCCGGTGCCGTTGAACGAGGTCGAGCCGATCGAGTCGATCCTCAAGCGGTTCAACACCGGCGCGATGTCGTACGGCTCGATCTCCGTTGAGGCGCACGAGACGCTGGCGATCGCGATGAACCGGATCGGCGGCCGGTCCAACACCGGCGAGGGCGGCGAGGACGCGCAGCGCCTCTACGACCCGGAGCGCCGGTCGGCGATCAAACAGGTCGCGAGTGGACGGTTCGGCGTGACCAGCGAGTACCTGGTGAACGCGGACGACATCCAGATCAAGATGGCGCAGGGCGCGAAGCCGGGTGAGGGCGGCCAGCTGCCGCCGAACAAGGTCTACCCGTGGATCGCCCGCACGCGGCACTCCACCGCGGGCGTCGGGCTGATCTCCCCGCCGCCGCACCACGACATCTACTCCATCGAGGACCTGGCGCAGCTGATCCACGACCTGAAGAACGCCAACGAGCGGGCCCGCATCCACGTGAAGCTGGTCAGCGAGCTGGGCGTCGGCACGGTCGCGGCCGGTGTCGCCAAGGCGCACGCGGACGTGGTGCTGATCTCCGGCCACGACGGCGGAACCGGTGCCTCGCCGCTGAACTCGTTGAAGCACGCCGGAACGCCGTGGGAGATCGGCCTGGCCGAGACCCACCAGACGTTGATGCTCAACGGCCTGCGCGACCGGATCACCGTGCAGGTGGACGGCGCGATGAAGACCGGGCGGGACGTGGTGATCGCCGCGCTGCTCGGTGCCGAGGAGTTCGGCTTCGCCACCGCGCCCCTCATCGTCGAGGGCTGCGTGATGATGCGGGTGTGCCACCTGGACACCTGCCCGGTGGGCATCGCCACGCAGAACCCGGTGCTGCGCAGGCGGTACACCGGCAAGGCCGAGCACGTGGTGAACTACTTCCACTTCATCGCGCACGAGGTCCGCGAGATGTTGGCGGAACTGGGTTTCCGGACCATCGACGAGGCCGTCGGGCACGCCGAGCTGCTGGACGTCGACGACGCCGTCGACCACTGGAAGGCCGGTGGCCTGGACCTCACGCCGGTGTTCGAGGTGGTCGAGAACACGTACAACAACGCTCCGCGCAAGGTCCGGGAACAGGACCACGGCCTGGCGCACGCGCTCGACCGCACGCTGATCCAGCTTTCCGAGGCGGCGTTGGAAGACGCGCACCCGCTGAAGCTGGAACTGCCGGTGCGGAACGTGAACCGCACGGTCGGCACGCTGCTCGGCTCGGAGGTCACCCGGCGCTACGGCGGCGACGGCCTGCCGGAGGACACGATCAACGTGACGCTGACCGGGTCGGCCGGTCAGTCGCTCGGTGCGTTCCTGCCGCGCGGGATCACCCTCGATCTCGTCGGCGACGCGAACGACTACGTCGGCAAGGGCCTGTCCGGCGGGCGGATCATCGTCCGTCCGCACGCGGACGCGCCCTTCGCCGCCGAGGCGCAGGTGATCGCGGGCAACGTGATCGGCTACGGCGCCACATCAGGCGAGATCTACCTGCGCGGCCGGGTCGGTGAACGGTTCGGTGTGCGCAACTCGGGCGCGGTGATCGTCGCCGAAGGCGTCGGCGATCACGCGTTCGAGTACATGACCGGCGGCCGTGCCGTGGTGCTCGGCCCGACCGGCCGCAACCTGGCCGCCGGCATGTCCGGCGGTGTGGCGTACGTGCTCGACCTGCAACCGGCCCTGGTGAACACCGAGATGGTCGAGTTGCAGCGGCTCACCGCGGAGGACCTGGACTGGCTTCGGGAAACCGTGGCACGGCACCACAAACTCACCGGTTCGGCCGTGGCGGCGTCGCTGCTGGGCGACTGGACACGGCGTTCGGTGTCGTTCACCAAGGTGATGCCGCGTGACTACCAACGAGTCCTGGAGGCAATGCGACTGGCCCGCGCCGAAGGGCGTGACGTCGACGAGGCAGTGATGGAGGCGTCCCGTGGCTGACCCGAACGGTTTCCTTTCCTTCCCGCGCAAGGACGCGCCGAAGCGCCCGATCGACGAGCGGCTCGGCGACTGGCGTGAGGTCTACCAGGCCCTCACACCGTCCGAACGCGACACCCAGGTGCGCAAGCAGGCCACCCGTTGCATGGACTGCGGCATCCCGTTCTGCCACTCCGGCACGGCGGGCTGCCCGCTGGGCAACCTGATCCCGGAGTGGAACGACCTGGTTCGCCGCGGTGACTGGGAACTGGCCAGCGAGCGGCTGCACGCGACCAACAACTTCCCGGAGTTCACGGGGAAGCTGTGCCCGGCGCCGTGCGAGACCGCGTGCGTGCTGGCCATCTCGCCGGACTCCGGCGGCGCGGTCACCATCAAGCGCATCGAGGAGACGATCTCGGAAGTCGCGTGGGACAACAACACCGTGGCCGCTCGGGTGTCCACTGTGTCCAGCGGCAGGAAGGTCGCGGTGGTCGGCTCCGGTCCCGCGGGCCTGGCCGCGGCACAACAGCTGACCCGTGCGGGCCATGAGGTCACGGTGTTCGAGCGCGACGACCGGCTCGGTGGCCTGCTGCGCTACGGCATCCCCGAGTTCAAGATGGAGAAGAAGGTCCTCGACCGTCGGCTCGCGCAGCTGCGTGCCGAGGGCACGAAGTTCGTCACCGGCTGCGAGGTCGGCGGCAGCGGACTGTCCGTTGAGGAGCTTCGCGCCTCGTTCGACGCCGTGGTCCTTGCCGTCGGCGCCTTGCGTGGCCGCGACGCACCGGACATCCCCGGGCGTGAGCTCAAGGGCGTGCACCTGGCCATGGAGCACCTGGTTCCGGCCAACCGGCAGTGCGAGGGCGACGGGCCGTCGTCGATCAGCGCCGAAGGCAAGCACGTCCTCGTGATCGGTGGCGGTGACACCGGGGCGGACTGCTACGGCACAGCGACCCGGCAGGGCGCGCTGAGCGTGACGCAGCTCGACCAGTACCCGAAGCCGCCGGACGTGCGTGACGACGAGCGTTCGCCGTGGCCGACGTGGCCTGTCGTGCTCCGGACCTACCCGGCGCACGAGGAGGCGGGCGAGCGCCGGTTCGCCGTCGCCGTCGAGCGTTTTGTCGGCGACGACGAGGGCAACGTCCGCTCGGTGGAACTGCGCACCGTCCGGGTCGAGAAGGACCCGGAGACCGGCCTGCGCCAGGTGACGCCGGTGTCGGACGAGGTGGAGACCATCCCGGCGGACCTGGTGCTGCTGGCGATCGGGTTCGAAGGTGTCGAGCACATGCCGTTGCTCGACGGTCTCGGCCTGCGACTGACCAAGCGCGGCACGTTGTCGTGTGGTCCGGACTGGCAGACCACCGCGCCCGGGGTGTTCGTCTGCGGTGACGCGCACCGCGGTGCGTCCCTTGTGGTCTGGGCGATCGCCGAGGGCCGGTCGGTGGCCAACGCCGTCGACGCGTACCTCACCGGAGCCTCGGACCTGCCCGCCCCTGTGCACCCGACTGCCTTGCCGCTGGCCGTCGTTTGACGTGAGGCGCACAATCTGGGCATGGCTCAGATTGTCCTCACGGGTGCTTCCTTGTCGCTGGACGACGTTGTCCGGTTCACGTCCGGTGACGCGCGGGTCAGTGTGGACCCCGCGTCGCTGGACGACGCCGAAGCGGCGTGGAAGCTGCAACGCGAAGCGGTCGCCCGGCGTGCCGTCTACGGCAGGACAACCGGGGTCGGCGCCAACAAATCGGTGATCACCGAGGGAACAGCCGACGACAGTCTCCGGCTGATACGCAGCCACGCGGGCGGAGTCGGCGAGCTGATGCCGCCGGGACTGGTCCGGGCCATGCTGCTGATCCGGCTCAACCAGTTGGCGGCCGGCCGATCGGGTGTGCATCCGCGGTTGTTGCTCGCGGTCGTGGACGCGTTGAACAGCAACAGTCTGCCGGGCGTCCACCGGATCGGCGCGATCGGCACCGGTGACCTGACGGCGCTGGCCGAGACCGCGCTCACGTTGGTCGGCGAGAAGCCCTGGGCCACAGGCGGACTGGCTCCGGTCGAGTTCGGCGTCGGCGAGGCGCTGGGTTTCCTCAGCAGCAACGCCGCGACCCTGGCTGAGGCCGTCATGGTCACTGTCGAGCTGCGACAGTTGTTGCGTGCCAGCCATGTCGTGGCTGCCTTGTCGTACATCGCTTTAGGTGGCTCGCCTGAGCCCTACGCGTCCACTGTGCACGAAGCCAAACCGCATCCGGGACAGGTCGAGTGCGCCGCCGAGATGCGGCGGCTGCTGGGCATGACCGAGGTCCCGAAACCCGGCAGGCGGGTCCAGGACCCCTACGGGTTGCGGGCCTTCCCGCAGGTGCAGGGTCCCGCGCTGGAAGCGGTGCGGTACTTGGAAAAGGTGCTGACGACCGAGATCAACGCGTCCACCGAGAACCCGATGATCTCGGTGCAGGACAACGACGTCTACCACAACGCTCATTTCCACACGGCGTACGTCGCGGTCGCGCTCGACACCGCGCGGGCGACGGTCCACCACGTCGCCGAGCTTTCCGCGGCACGGCTGGGAGATCTGGTCGAGCCGGACGAAACCGGCCTGCCCGCGTTCCTGGCCTACGGCCCGCCGGGCAGTTCCGGCGTGATGATCCTCGAGTACGTCGCCCATGACGCCCTCGCCCAGCTCCGGCAGGCGGCCCTGCCGGTCACGCTGGGCAGTGCGGTGGTCTCCCGTGGGCTGGAGGACCACGCGTCGTTCTCCACGCAAGCCGCTCGCCAGGCCGGGCAGGTCGCCGACGCCTACCGGATCGTGCTCGGCTGCGAACTGGTGGCGGCGGTGCGCGCGTTGCGGATGCGTGCGGCCGATCTGGTCGACGTCCCGGTTCGTGAGGCCTACGAGCACATGGCCGGAATCCTCGACCCGCGGATGGCGGACCGGTCACTGACCGCCGACGTCGAGCGGGCCGCGGCTGCCCTGAACCAGCTGCCGGACGGGGAGTGATCAGCTCCTGAGCAGGTCGGCCAGCCGGTCGAACCGGTCCAGGTGCTCGTGGTCGCCGGCCAGGTCCGGGCAGTCGCCGTACGGGTCGAAATGGATCGGCCGCAGCCCGGCGAGCCGTGCGCCGTCCACATCGGCTCGCGCGGTGTCGCCGAGGTAGGCCGTCTCACTGGCGTCGACGCCCATTTCGGTCAGCGCGAAGCCGAAGATCCGGGGGTCCGGTTTGCGGGCACCCACGATCGCCGAGTCGATGATCACCTCCACCGGGGCGTACGGCCCGGCGCCCACCTGACAGACCCCCGCCGTGGCAAGCATCCGCGCGACTGTGCCCACCGAGTTGGACACGATTCCGACCCGGAATCCCTCGGCGAGCAGCCGTTCGATCCCGGCCTTCGCGCCGGGCGCGACACGTTGCCAGGTGTGTCCGGTGAAACTCTGGGTGAACAGTTCGCACACCGCCGCCTCGAACTCGGCCGGAACGCCGCAGGAGGCCGCGAATGCCCGCCGGTACACGTCCTCGTCCGTGCCGGTTTTGGCGTCCGTCGCCGCGGTCGCCGCGTAGTGCGCACGGCGTAACTGCTCGTCGGTCGGCTCTATCCCCGAATGGCCTATCGCGGCCCGCATGACGTCGGCCGACGGGAGCAGCAAGATGCCGCCGACGTCCAACAGGACCGTGGTAATCCCTCCCATACCGGCCAAGCTACCCGATCCGCGCTACAGTCGGAGCGTGTCCATCGAGCTGGTTGTGTCCGAAGTGGACATCAGAAGGTGACCGGCGGCTGGCTGGCGACGAGCGCGGAACGCCTGGACCGGGCCATCTCGCACTTCGTCGCCGACGGGGCCGCTCCCGGCGCGATCGCGGTGTCAGGCACCGCCGAGGACATGCGCGTGGTGTCGGCCGGTATGGTCGCGACGGGTTTCGCCGAGGTGCCGCCGACGGTTTCCACCCGCTACGACGTGGCCTCGTTGACCAAGATCATGGTCACGTGGGTGCTGGCCGGGCGAGCGGTCGAAGACGGTGACCTGAACCTCGACAAGCCGGTGAGCAGTTACCTGGGTCCGTTGACCGGCCCGGGATCGGCCGTCACCGCCCGCCAGATCCTCAGCCACACCACCGGGTTGCGCTCGACGACGAGGTTCGACCAGTACCTCGGCCGCGGCGTCGACCTCGCCGAACTCATCCTCGGCGAGGACCTGGAGGCCCAGCCCGGCGAGCGGCTCCGTTACATCAACCGCGGCTTCATCCTGCTGGGCCTCGCCCTCGAACGCGTCCTCGGCCGTGGGTTGGACGTGCTTGCCCGGGAATGGTTCTGGCTGCCCTGGGGCATGGACCGCACCACGTACGGGCCGCTCGCCCCGGGCGCCGACGTCGCGCCGACCGAACGCAGGCTGGTCGGCGCCAGACCGGCGTGGGGCGTGGTGCACGACGAAAGCGCCGCGCTGATGGGCGGCGTGGCCGGGCATGCCGGGGTGTTCTCCACCGCGCACGACCTTGCCCGATTCGCCCGTGGTGTCATGGAAACGTCCAGTGCGCAGACGCCGCTCGGCGCGTACGTACGGGACAGCTTCACCGTGCACGCGACGGACGGCCTGACACGACGCGGCCTTGGGTGGATCGTCGTGCCGGAGACCGGTGTGGCCTACCACCACGGCTTCACCGGGACCAGCCTGTACGTCTCGCCTGCCACGGGCAGGTTCGTCGTCGTGCTGTCCAACGCGGTCTTCGTTTCCCGTGACCGGCAACGACTCGGCGTGTTGCGAACAGAGGCGTTGCGTGCCATGAGCGACTGAGGTCTCACCTGCGATTCCCGCCGTGGACCGCCGCGCCGGTGCCTGCGATCAATCCGTCGAAGGGCGCGACGATCACCTCTTTCGCCCGTTCTACCCATTCCGTCAGCGATTCGGGCGCGCACACCTTGTCCAGTCCGATCGTCCACGCGATCAGCGCGAGTGTGGCCACGGGAAGATCGCACTCGGTCCTGCCGAGCATGGCCGATCTGATCGCGGCGCGCGGCGTGGAGGCGATCCGGAGATCAGCGGGCTGGTAGTGCAGGGAATGCCGGAACATCCCGCGCTTCTCCTGCGGGATCACCAGTTCCCGGACAGTGAGATTCTCGACGACGATGTCGAAGATCGATTCGGCCAGGTGTTCCACCCAGTCGCGGACACCGTACCGCTCCGGTTCGGCGATGACCCGTTCCAGCATCCGGTCGGCGATCGGTTCCCCGGTGGCGTAACGACTGACCGGCACCACCGTGCCGCGGTCGAGCGTGAGCCTTTCGTCGCACAGCAGATCCGCCAGCGCCGCGGCCGCGAGGCCGATGTCCAGCACGTGCCCGCGGATTCTCGCCTTGCCGGTGAACGGGTCGTGTCCCAGGAAGAACAGGGATTCGGACAACGACAGGCCGCTCAGCCGCACCTGGACTCCCGGAGGTCCGCGGGAAGAACGTCGAACCAATGGATGGCCGTTACCACCGAATCCTATACGCGCGTGGCGTTGTGTCCAATCCGCGGGCGCGGCCCCGCACCAGCTCCGGACACCGCGCCGTTGCGCCGATCACCGCCGAACTACCCTTCGTCGGGTGAAGTTCACGGGTTTCGGCGAGCACGCCATCGACTTCTACGACGGTCTCGTGGCCGACAACACCAAGGCGTACTGGGAAGACAACCGCCACATCTACGACGGCGACGTGCGGGCGCCGATGGAGGCCCTGCTCACCGAGCTCTCGGCCGAGTTCGGGACGGACTTCGGCTCGGCCAAGGTCTTCCGCCCGTACCGGGACGTGCGCTTCGCCAAGGACAAGACGCCGTACAAGACGCACTGCGGCGGCGTGATCGAGCAGGGGCGCGGCGGCGGTGCCTACTACGTCGAGATCGGCCCGGACGGGCTGCGGGTCGGCGGCGGCTGCTTCCACCTCGAGGCCGACCAGATCGCGCGGTTCCGCGCGGCCGTCGCCGAGGAGGTGCACGGGCCCGCGTTCGAGCGGATGGTCGCCAAGCTGCGCCGGTCCGGCTGGGAGATCCTCGGCGAGCGGCTGAAGACCAAACCGAAGGGCTACGACGCCGGCCATCCGCGGATCGAACTGCTCAAGCACAAGTCGCTGTACGCCGCCCGCAGCTGGGAACCCGGCGATTTCCTGCACGAACGCGAGTGCCTCACCCGCGTGCGCAAGGCCTGGCGCGAGGTGCGGGGGCTCAACGAATGGGCCCGCGACCACGTCGGCGTCAGCACCCGTTCGGCCTGACGGGTGCACCCGATGTGGTGAATGACGGCCAGTTACGACACCATCACGTGCATGGAACGCACCCCGTGGTCCTGGTGGCGTGTGGCGGCGGTCGTCGTTGCGCCGGTGTTCGGCGTTACCGCGACAGCCGTCGTGATCTTCCTGCTGACCGGCAGCCCGTCATTGGATTCGGTGCGCACAGCGGTGTACCTGGGTCTGTTGGCCGGGCTCGCGGTCGCGCTCATGATCGCCGCCTGGCACGTCTGGCGGCTGGCGCGGTCCGCGGCCGCTCACGAATCCGACGTCACCGAACGTCGTGGCTCCGACGCGTACGCCCGTGCGGCCGACCAGCTCGGTTCTGACAAGGCACCGGTCCGCCTGGCCGGCCTGTACGCGCTGGAACGGCTCGCGCAGGTCGATCCCGCCTACCGCCAGACCGTCGTGAACGTGATCTGTTCGTACCTACGGATGCCGTACGCGCCGCCTGAACAGGCCGGGGACACCATCGGTGACGTGGCCGAACGTGGCGTCCGTGTGGCCGCGCAGCGAATCCTGGCCGCCCATCTGCGGCCGTCCGAGCCGAACCTGTTCTGGCCGGACGTCGACATCGACCTGTCCGGCGCGACCCTGATCGACTTCGTGCTGGCGAACTGCCGGCTGCGGCTGGCCACGTTCGACCGCGCGCACTTCGCCGGCGAGATCTCGTTCGCCGGCACCCAGGTCGCCGGGGACGCCCGGTTCGGCAACGCCCGGTTCGTCAGCCGCCGCGCCGAGTTCCGCAACGCCTGGTTCGCAGGCCGGGCCGACTTCAGCGGCGCCGGGTTCGCCGGTGACACCGACTTCGGCGGCATGAAGGTCAACGGCGAGGCGCTGTTCGCCAAGGCCGTCTTCGCGGGCATGGCCGACTTCTCGCAGGCCGCGTTCAGCGCGCCTGCCGGTTTCCGCACCGTCATGTTCGTCGGGCGCTGCGAGTTCGCCGGTGCTTGGTTCGCCGCCGAGGCGGACTTCAGCGGGTCGACCTTCTCCAAGGACGCGACCTTCAACGGCGTCCGCTTCAGCGCGCACGTCGAGGCGCTCGGCGCGTACTTCGCGGCGCACTGCAGCTTCCGGGGCGCCTACTTCACCCGCAACGCCGACCTGCGGGCCGCCCGGTTCGGCGGGAACGTCGACTTCACCGAGTCCTGGTTCGCCACCACCGCGATGCTCGACGGCGGCCGGGTCCGGGTGGACGTCGACCGCAGCCTGTCGATCTGGCCGCGCGGGTGGGCGATCCGCGAACCACGGGACGACGCCGAGGCCCGCCTCGCCGACCGCGACGGCGCGTGGGGCTACCTCGTCCGGGTCACCTCGCCGGAGAAGCCACCGGTCCCGGCCGAGCGCGGGGCCCCGCCGAACGCGCCCTGAGGTGGCACGATCCTGCCACGATGCGGAAAATCCCCGTGGCCGTGCGTGGAAAAACCGGCTCTGGCCGGGGCGTTCACAAATTACCCGGTGGTAGTTCCGCATCGGTTCAGATGAAGGGGCTAGGCTGCACGAACGTGAGCCGACGCGCGAAGATCGTCTGTACCCTGGGGCCAGCCACCTCGACCCCGGAAAAAGTCCTCGAACTGGTCGAGGCGGGTATGGACGTGGCGAGAATGAATTTCAGCCACGGCAGCCACAGTGACCACAAGCAGGTGTACGACGTGGTCCGGGCCGCATCCGACGAGACGGGACACGCCGTCGGAATCATGGCTGACCTGCAGGGACCGAAGATCCGGCTGGGCACGTTCGCCAGCGGACCGGTCGAGTGGCGGACCGGGGACATCGTCCGGATCACCGTTGAGGACATCGTCGGAACCCATGACCGCGTCTCCACCACGTACGACGGCCTGGCGCGGGACGCCAAGGCCGGCGACCGGCTGCTCGTCGACGACGGCAAGGTCGGACTGGTGGTCAGGGAAGTGGAGAACCAGGACGTCGTCTGCGAGGTCACCGAGGGCGGCCCGGTCAGCAACAACAAGGGCATCTCCCTGCCGGGCATGGACGTGTCCGTGCCGGCCATGTCGCAGAAGGACATCGAGGACCTGGAGTTCGCGCTGTCGCTCGGCGTGGACTTCGTGGCGCTCTCGTTCGTCCGGTCGCCCGCCGACATCGACCTGGTGCACCAGGTGATGGACCGGGTCGGCCGGGGCAGGCTGCCGGTGATCGCCAAGCTGGAGAAGCCGGAGGCGGTCGACAACCTCGAGGCGATCGTGCTCGCCTTCGACGGGATCATGGTCGCCCGCGGTGACCTGGGCGTGGAGCTGCCGCTCGAGCAGGTGCCGCTGGTGCAGAAGCGTGCCATCCAGATCGCCCGTGAGAACGCCAAGCCGGTCATCGTCGCCACCCAGATGCTCGACTCGATGATCAGCAACTCCCGGCCGACCCGGGCGGAGGCGTCCGACGTCGCCAACGCCGTGCTGGACGGCGCCGACGCGGTGATGCTGTCCGGTGAGACGAGCGTGGGCCGCTACCCGATCGAGTCCGTCAAGACGATGGGTCGCATCGTCGAGGCCGTGGAGAGCGAGTCGACGGCCGTGCCGCCGTTGACGCACGTGCCGCGCACCAAGCGTGGTGTCCTGTCCTACGCGGCCCGCGACATCGGTGAGCGCCTCAACGCCAAGGCGCTGGTCGCGTTCACGCAGTCCGGCGACACCGTGCGCCGCCTGGCCCGGCTGCACACGCACCTGCCGTTGCTGGCGTTCACGCCGGAGCAGGAAGTGCGTAGCCAGCTGGCGCTGACGTGGGGCACCGAGACCTTCCTGGTGCCGCGGGTGGACTCGACCGACCAGATGGTGCGCCAGGTGGACATCTCGATGCTGTCGATCGGCCGCTACCAGCCGGGCGATCTCGTGGTGATCGTCGCAGGTTCCCCGCCGGGGACCGTGGGGTCCACTAACCTCATCCGGGTACACCGGTTGGGGGAAGAAGACCACGCGTAGGGAGTCCTGATGACAGAGGTCGCGCGGGCCGCGGCGGCGGATCCAGGCCAGGCCGGCGCGGCGGGTCAGCCTGTCCTGAACAGGCTGGTCGCCCTGCTGGACCTCGAAGTCATCGAGGAGAACATCTTTCGCGGCGTCAGTCCCGCCGACCGCCCGATCCGGGTGTTCGGCGGGCAGGTCGCCGCGCAGGCGCTGATCGCCGCGGGCCGTACGGTCCCGGCGGAGCGGCACGTGCATTCGTTGCACGCGTACTTCATCAGGCCCGGCGACCCGAGCATTCCGATCGTGTACGAAGTGGACAGGATCCGCGACGGCCGGTCGTTCACCACCCGGCGGGTGGTCGCGGTCCAGCGTGGCAAGGCGATCTTCTCGCTGTCCGCCTCGTTCCAGCTGATCGAGAAAGGGCTCGAGCACGCCGACGTGATGCCCGAGGTGCCGGGACCGGACGAGCTGCCGACGTACTTCGACCAGGTCGAGGCGGCCAAGGGCAGGCTCGACCCGATGAAGTCGATCCCGCGGCCGATCGACATCCGTTACGTCACCGAGCCTCCATGGCTGTCGCGCGACAAGGGTCCGCGTATCGGTCGTAACCAGGTGTGGATGCGGGCGGACGGCAAACTCGCCGACGATCCGCTGCTGCACGTCTGCGTGCTGGCGTACGCGTCGGACATGACGTTGCTGGACGCCCCGCTCGCGCGGCACGGCAAGTACTGGTGGCTGGACAACGTGATCGGCGCGAGCCTCGACCACGCGATGTGGTTCCACCGTCCATTCAGGGCGGACGAGTGGTTCCTCTACGACTGCGAGTCGCCGAGCGCCTCAGGCGGACGCGGCCTGGCCACCGGCCGGTTCTTCGCCCAGGACGGCACGCTGATCGCGACGGTCGTGCAGGAGGGTCTGCTGCGCGTCCGGGACTGATTTTTTGCAGAGTACATATCCCGCGAGCCCTGGACGGGCTGATACGGCAGGCTGGTAGACATGGTGAACAGCACGGAAGGCAAGGCCCGCATCGCGGTGACCGGCCTCGCGACGATGGGCAGCAACCTGGCGCGGAACCTCGCCAGGCACGGCTTCAAGGTGGCGGTGCACAACCGCTCGTATGCCCGCACCAAGGCGCTCGTCGAGCAGCACGGCCACGAGGGCGAGTTCGTCCCGGCCGAGACCGCGGCCGAGTTGGTCGCGTCCCTGCAGCGGCCCCGTCAGGTGATCATCATGGTCAAGGCGGGCGGCCCGGCCGACGCGGTGATCGACGAGCTCGCCGACCTGATGGAACCGGGCGACATGATCATCGACGGCGGCAACGCGCACTTCGCCGACACCCGCCGCCGGGAGGCGGCGCTGAAGGAGCGTGGCCTGCACTTCGTCGGCACCGGTATCTCCGGCGGTGAGGAAGGCGCGCTGAACGGCCCGAGCATCATGCCGGGCGGGTCCGCGGAGTCCTACAAGCACCTCGGCCCGGTGCTCGAGGCGATCTCGGCGAAGGTGGACGGCGAGCCGTGCTGCGTGCACGTCGGACCGGACGGCGCCGGGCACTTCGTGAAGATGGTGCACAACGGCATCGAGTACGCCGACATGCAGCTGATCGCGGAGTCGTACGACCTGCTGCGCCGTGCGGGCGGCATGGAGCCCGCGCGGATCGCCGACGTGTTCCGCACGTGGAACTCCGGCGACCTGGAGTCCTACCTGGTCGAGATCACCGCCGAGGTGCTCGGGCACGTGGACGCGGCGACCGGCAAGCCGTTCGTGGACGTCATCGCCGACCAGGCCGAGCAGAAGGGCACCGGCCGCTGGACCGTGCAGGAGGCCCTCGAACTCGGCATCCCTGTCACCGGCATCGCCGAGGCCGTGTTCGCGCGGTCGCTGTCGGCCCGTGTCGACCAGCGCTCCGCGTTGACGTCCACTTCGGACGCTCCCGTGCAGGTGCCGGACACGTTGGTCGATGACGTGCGCGCGGCTCTGTACGCGTCGAAGGTCGTCGCGTACGCGCAGGGCTTCGACCAGATCCGCGCCGCGAGCGAGCAGTACGACTGGGACATCGATCTCGGTGCGATGGCGACCATCTGGCGCGGCGGCTGCATCATCCGCGCGGTGTTCCTCAACCGCATCCGTGAGGCGTACGAGAAGACGCCGGATCTGCCGTCCCTCCTCGCGGACGACTACTTCCGGTCCGCGGTGGAGAACGCCGTCGACGCGTGGCGTCGCGTCGTGACCACGGCCGTGGCCGCTGGTGTTCCGGTGCCTGGATTCTCCAGCGCCCTGGCGTACTACGACGCTCTGCGGTCCGAGCGCCTGCCTGCCGCGCTCATCCAGGGCCTGCGTGACTTCTTCGGCGCGCACACCTACCGCCGGGTCGACAAGGACGGCGCCTTCCACACCCTCTGGGGCGCCGACCGCACCGAAATCGACGCCTGACCCCCTCGTGAGTGGTTATCGGGGTTCTAACCCTGATAACCACTCACGAGGGTTTTCAGTGCTGGGATTCGAGTTGGACGAGGCGGTAGTCGTCCGGGTCGACCAGGTAGACGCGGGCCTCGGTCAGGTCGAAGTACATCCCGACCAGCCGCAGCCTGCCCTGGTCCTCGGCCTTCCGGACCGTGGGGTACGTGCGCAGGTTGTCCAGCTGCTGCGCGACATTGGCCGCCGCCAGCAGGTCCACGTCGTCCGTCCCGTCGACCCGGGCCAGGCTGGACGCGGCGTTGCGCAGCCACGAACGCAGCCGGGTTCCGGGTTCGGCCGTGTTGCCCAGCAACGCCTTCATGGCGCCGCAGTGTGAGTGTCCACAGACGACGATGGTGGGCACGTTCAGCACGTCGACCGCGAACTCGATCGCGGCGCCGACCGAACTGTCCTCTTCGGACTCCAGGTGGACCGGGACGAGGTTGCCGACGTTCCGGACGCAGAACTGCTCACCCGGGCCGCTCGACATGATCAGGTTCGGCAGCACCCGCGAGTCCGCGCACGTGATGAACAACTGCTCGGGACGTTGACCCTGGCGCGCCAGTTCGGCGAGGCACGGGCGGACCAGGTGTGACGCCATCCTTTCGAACTCCAGCGCGCCGTCGAGCACCGGCTCCCGCGGCTCCGGCATCCGGAAAGTCCTGCGCTCCCAGTCGGTCCAGCGACCGACCCACGGGATCGTCTTGCGCAGCCCCGGTTTGCCGTCCCGTGCCCGGCCGTACCAGGTGTTCTTCTCCAGCACCTCGACGTGGCCGCCGCGGCTCTCGTAACCGCCGCGCCAGCCGTCGATCGCCTCGAACGCGGCGTGGTCGATGAAGTCGATGTCCAGTTGCAGGACCACTTTCCCGCCGTCCGGGATCCGCCGCAGTTCGCGGACCAGTTTGCCGACTCCGACGAAGACGAGGGAACCGCCGACGTCCACGCACCAGTGGTCCTCGCCTTCCCGGACCCGCACAGACGTGTGCGCCAACCGGTACAGCGCACGGACAACGGCCACCGCGACGCCAAGGGCGACGCCTTCCAGCAAGCCAAGCACGATCACGCCGAGCACGGTCACCGCGTACACCGCGAGTTCGCCGTGCAACCGCAGATCCTTCAGGTGACCGGCGTGGACGAGGCGTGCGCCGATCACGATCAGCACACCCGCCAACGCGGCCATCGGGATGAGTTGCAGGACCTGAGCCAGGAAAAGCACGAACAGCGCGATCCACACGCCGTGCAGGATGGCCGACGCGCGGGTGCGTGCGCCCGCCGCGACGTTCGTGGAGCTGCGCACGATCACCCCGGTCACCGGAAGACCGCCGAGCGCACCGGAAACGGCGTTCGCGGCGCCCTGGCCGACGAGTTCCCGGTCCAGATCAGCCCGTGGGCCGTTGTGCATCTTGTCCACCGCGACCGCGGAAAGCAGCGACTCCACGCTGGCGACGAGCGCGACCGTGACGACCGCGAGCCCGATCGCGAACGCCCCGCCGCCCGGCATCTGCGGCAAGGCCAGGCCGTCCAACGGGTTGTCGGGCAGATGCACGGTCGCGATGTCCAGCTGCGTCACGATCGCCACACCGGTCGCCACCGTCACCGCGACAAGGGGCGCGGGAACCATGCCGCTCCGCGGGATTTTGGGCCACAGCACCATCGTCAGGATCGTGATCACGCCGATGAGCAGGGCACCCCACACCGGAACCCGTGCCGGCAACTGGACGAGATTGGTCAGGATGTTCCCGTCGGCCGTGCCGCCGAGGACGACGTGCAGTTGACCGACCACGATGGTCACGCCGATGCCCGACAGCATGCCGTGCACCACCGCGGGGGACAGCGACAGCGCGAGCCTGCCGACCTTGGTGATCCCCAACAGGATCTGGACGACTCCGGCCGCGACGGTGATGGCGGCGGTGGCCGCCCAGCCGAACTGGTCGATCAAGCCCGCCACGATGACGATCATGCCCGCGGCCGGGCCGCTGACCTGGAGTGCCGAACCGCCGAGCGATCCGACCACGACACCGCCGACGACGGCGGCGACCAGGCCGGCGATCAGCGGCGCGCCGGAGGCGGCGGCGATGCCGAGCGACAACGGGATGCTGATCAGGAAGACGACGAAGGACGCGGGCAGATCGTGTTTGAGCACGGTTGAGACGCGGGACATCGGTTCTTTCCTTGCGGAGGCGGGAACACCCGGGATTCCGGTGAATCCGGGGGTTGCGTGCGACGGACCGTCAGCCGGGTAACCGGGGCTGGTCCACCAGGGCGCGCTGAGCCCGCCCGAAACCACCACGGGGACGGAAGGGGCCTCGCGGCACCCGTCGCTGCACACCGGAACCGGCCATCATGCGAACCTCCGTGTCGGCACGACCTGTGTCGGCACTGGACGCGGGAACGGCTGGAGAGTCCTTTTTGTACCGTCCCGCTCGAACTCCATGATGGCGGCAGATCGCTTGCCACGCAAAAAATTCATCCGGACGAGTTGATCACACCCGGGTCGGTGACAGCAGGTGAGATGGTATGCGCCAAGATCCGTTCACGAGATCGCGTGACCACACGTCCGTGGCGGGTGGACCCGCCGTTGCGCGGTTCTCGTCGACGGGCCCCGGGTCCGCGAAGAGGGATGCCGACCGGGAAGGTCACTGTGGACCGTGCGGGGGAGACCAGCGGGACCGGGCTTCAGTCGGGGGGCGCGAAAATCCCGGTCCCGCTGGGGAGGGGTACCGGACGGCACGGGAGGTCGGCCGTAGGGAAGGGGAGTTGGCCGGGGGAGGGACCGTGCGGTCCGGCCGAACCGGGCGTGCCGGTTCGTCTGGGGGCTCAGCAGGCGCCGAGCTGGGGTGTGTCGCTGTTGTGGGGCTGGTCGTCCTCGGTGACCAGCAGGCACAGGTGCGCCGCCAGGTAGGCCCGGCAGGGTGCGGGCGCGCGGCCGAACAGGCGTCTGCGGCACGTGGGGCAGCGGCCTTGTTCGTCTGGCCGGTGTTCGCCGAGCACTGCCTGCAAGGCGGCGACAACGCGGGGCAACTCGTGGTTCGCGATCCTCGTCGCCGCCGCTGGGGCGGCTGACTCCCCTCGCTGGGTGAGATCAGCCAGATAGCCGTTCAGTGAGGACTCCAGGTGGCCGAAAATTGAGTTGTTCACGACGACCACGCGTCACCACGTCCCTCTGCGTCCCGTCCGGACCTTCGACTGCTACTGGCAAGCGGTAGGAAGTAGCTTGCGGCTGCAATCCGCATTCTGCAAGTTGCAGTACACGAATGGGTGACGTACCCGGGAGTTGCAGATGGCACGAGGGCAAAGCCCCACTGTCCGGCGGCGCAGGTTGGCCAGCGAACTGCGTAGGCTGCGTGAGGCCGCGAGGCTGACAATCGAGGAGGTCGGCGAGAAACTGGAGTGCTCCGCGTCGAAGATCAGCCGGATCGAAACCGGTCAGGTCGGCGTGGCACCCCGCGACGCGCGGGATTTGCTCGAACTGTACGAGGTTTCACCGGATCATCGCGAAGCGCTTGTCCAACTGGCGCGTGAGGCCCGCAAAAAGGGCTGGTGGCACGCCTATAACGAGGTTTTCACCGGCGCGTTCGTCGGCCTGGAGTCCGAGGCGTCGTCCCTGCGCGCTTTTCAGGCATTGCTCGTTCCCGGGCTGTTGCAGACCGAGGACTACATCCGCGCGGTGATGCGCTCGATCCGGCCGGACTGGACAGAGGCCGAAGTGGATCGCCGGGTCGGCGCGCGGGTGGAACGGCAGCGGCTGCTGACCGCCCCGGAACCGACCGCGTACTGGGCGATCATCGAAGAGGCCGTGCTGCACCGGACCGTCGGCGGGCCGCGCGTCATGCACGAACAGTTGCTTCGATTGTGTGAAATCTCGACGCTGACGAACGTCACACTGCAGGTGGTCCCGTTCGACGCCGGCGCGCACTCCAGTATGGAGGGTCCCTTTCTCATCCTTGGTTTTCCTGAACAGGCGGACCCTGATGTCGTCTATGTGGACACCACAACCGGTGGTGTCTATTTGGAGGAGCAGGCCGACGTGCAACGGTATACCTTGATGTTCGACCATTTGCGAGCGTCCGCGGCAAGCCCGGACGACAGCGTGCATTTGGTCTCTCGGATGGCCGAAAGGTTGTCCCGTCAACGAGAGGAGTGAAACTTTGACTGTTTCCGAACCGGCCGGCACGGTGTGGCGAAAGAGCAGCCACAGTGGTGCCGGCAACGACTGTGTCGAAATCGCCTTGGCACACACCGAGGCGAGAGTGCGCGACTCCAAGAACCCGGAAGCGGGCGTGCTGCGGTTCGAATCGGCGGTGTGGACGGCGTTCCTCGCCACCACAAAGGATTAGTCACCCAGCGGGAGCGCAGGTCCTTGGTCGTGAGTGGTTGTACGGGTTCTAACCCGGCTAACCACTCACGAGCTTTGAGCTGGGGAAACGCCGGGCCTGAGGGGCCCTTACCCGGCTGTGCCGCCCCCTTACCCCGGCTGGTAAGGAGTCGTGGCCGTAACGGTGGTTGTTCACCCGATGTCCGCGCCGGGCCCTTACGACGAATCTCATCATCACCGAAACGCGAGACAACGAGGTGAGTGAGATGGAATGGACCCCGGAGGCCGTGCACGCGGAGGTCGCGTACCGGCAGGGCGACGCGGTCGCTCGTCAGCATCTGCGTGAGGCGCGCAGGGCGCAGCCGCCACGCTGGTGGCAGCGGCTGCGAGTACACAGGGCCGACGACGGAAATGGTGAACGCCGCGCGGCCTGAGGTGTGTCACTATGCCTGACGTGCCGAGGTTGGGATCAGGAATACCGTTGGTCGCACGCAGCCGGGAGATGGACCGGTTGCGCGCGGCCCTCGGCCGTTCCGCTGGGGGTACGGCCGGCGCGGTGCTGATCGCCGGGGACGCCGGTATCGGTAAGACACGCATGGTCGAGGAGATCAGCACGGTCGCGACCGACGAGGGCGCGATCGTGCTGTCGGGGCGTTGCGTCGACTTCGGCGAGACCGGCCTGCCTTACCTGCCGTTCGCCGAAGCGCTCACGCAACTGCGCGGACTGGGCCGGGACGACGTGCTGGCCAGGCCGGCGCTGGGGATGCTGCTGCCGGACCTCGTGCTGTCCGGCGCGCACGACCAGGTGCTCGAACCGCAACGGTTCGTGCCGAACTTCGCGCCGACGATCGGCAAGGTGCAGGGCATGCCGCCGCGGCGCGAGCAGGACATCGGGCAGTTGCAACTCTTCGACGCGGTGCACGGGCTGCTGAGCGAACTGGCCGGCGACAGCACTGTCGTGCTGGTGATCGAGGACCTGCACTGGGCGGACAGCTCGACCCGCGGGCTGTTGTCGTTCCTGTTGAGCAGGCTGCGTTCGCAGCGGCTGCTCGTCGTGTGTACCTATCGGACGGACGACCTGCACCGCAGGCACCCGCTGCGCCCGTTATTGGCGGAGCTGGTCCGGCTGCCCGCGGTGGAACGGCTGGAGCTGCCGCCGTTCGACAAGGCCGCCGCACGTCAGTTCGTCGAGGCACTGGCCGAGGGCCGGGTCGAGGACGAGATGGTCCGCAAGGTCGCCGAACAGTCCGAGGGCAACGCCTTCTTCGCCGAGGAGCTGCTGGCCGCGTTCGCCGAGGACGAGTGCGGTATCCCGGCGTCGCTCGCCGACGTGCTGCTGGCCAGGGTGGAACGGCTGAGCGAGCCCGCCCAGCAGGTGATCCGGCTGGCCTCGGTCGCCGGGCGGACGGTGAAGCACAGCACGCTGCGCGAAGTCGGCGCCGTCGACGACATCCAGCTTGAGGAGTCGCTGCGCGAGGCCGTGCAGCACCACATCTTCGTGACCGGCGGCGAGCAGGTGCACTACTCGTTCCGGCACGCTCTGATGCGTGAGGCCGTGTACGGCGACCTGCTGCCCGGCGAACGGGTCCGCCTGCATGCCGCGTACGCGCGTTATCTGAAGGAACGCCAGGACGAGCGCGGCAACTCAGCCGCTTTCGCCTACCACAGCATGGAAAGCAATGCGCTGTCCGACGCCTTGGCCGCGTCCGTGCGTGCCGCGAAAGAGGCCACGCAGCTGGGCGCGCCAGGAGAAGCCTTGCGGCACTTGGAACAGGCGCTGCGGCTGTGGGATTCCGTCGCCGAGGACGAACGTCCGGCCGGCACCGACGAGTTGACCTTGCTGCGTAAGGCTTCCTGGGCGGCCGGCACGTCCGGCGACCCGGAGCGGGCCATCGCCTACGCGCGCTCGGCCGTCAAACTCGCCGACAAGCAGAGCGACCTGGAGCTGAAGGCCGAGGTCCGCCGCAGGCTCGCGCAGACCCTGATGGCGATCGACGGCAGCGAGGAGGAAGCGCGCGCCGTCATCGAGTCGGCATGGGCGAAGGCCGCCGAACTGCCGCCGAGCCACACCCGCGCGTGGGTGCTGGCCGTGTACGCGCGGATGTTGCGCGCCGAAGGCGAGATGTCGCTGGCGCGGGAGCAGGCGGAGCTGGCGGTCAAGGACGCCCGTGCGGTCGGTGCGACGGGCGCCGAGGCGGACGCGTTGACCACCCTGGCCATCGTCCGCGAGTCGGACGGCGAGATCGAGGAGAGCCAGCACCTGCTGCTGGAGGCCAAGGACCGGGCCAAGGAGGCGGACGCGATCACGGTCGGCCTGCGGGCCCGCTTCTACCACGGCCTCAACCGCTACGAGCTGGGCCTGTTCGACGAGGCCGCCGCGGCGTTGGCCGACGGCATCGAGCTGGCTCGCGAGACCGGCCTGTCGTGGAGCGACTTCGGCGTCGAACTGCGTGTTCTGCAGATGCTCAACCAGTACGCGAGCGGTGACTGGGACGGGGCCGACGAGCCGCTCGAGCAGCCGCGTGGCCGGGTGTCGAGCACGATCTCGGCACGCCTGGCCGCGTGCAACCTGCACATCGCGGTCGGCCGGGGCCGGTTCGCCGCCGCGGAACGGCTGCTGACCAGCCTGCGGTCGGAGTGGCGTGAGCTGCAGATCGCGCTGATCTCCGGCACCGCGGGCGCCGAGCTGGCGCTGTGGCGCGGCAAGCCGGACGTGGCGTCACACCGGGTGAGCGAAGCTCTCGACTGGGTGGTGCGCGTCGTCGGGTCGTGGCCCACGGTCGGGATCAAGCTGGGTGCGCTGGGTACCTGTGCCGCGGCCGACGCGGCAGCCCGGGCCAAGGTGAAGGGTGAGGACGTCGCCGGAATCGTCGCCGAGGGCGAACGGTTCGCCCAGGTGGCCAGGCAGACCGCGGAGCTCGGTACGCCGCGTACCGGCGACCTCGGCCCGGACGGCCGTTTCTGGCTGGCCCGCGCCGAAGCCGAACTGACCAGGTCGCACGGCGCCAGCGATCCGGCCAGGTGGGCGGCGGCCGTCGAGGCCTCCGACTACGGCGCCGTGTACGACCAGGCAGTCGCCCGTTGGCGCTACGCCGAGGCACTGCTGGGCGCCGACCGGCGCGACGAGGCCGCCGTGCAGCTCCGGCTGGCCAACAAAGTGGCCGTCAAGCTGGGCGCCAAGCCGCTGCAGGACGCCCTCGTGCAGCTGGCCCGCCGGGCCCGGCTCGTGTTGTCCGAAGACGGCACCGGGCCGCGGGACACGGTCGATCTGTTCACTCCGCGTGAGCAGTCCGTGCTCCGGCTGGTGGCGATGGGGCAGACGAACCGGCAGGTCGGCGAGGAGCTGTACATCAGCGAGAAGACCGTGAGCGTGCACCTGTCACGGATCATGGCCAAGCTCGGGGCCAGCCGGCGGGCCGAGGCGGTGGCGATGGCCTACGACCGTGGCCTGCTTGACTGAGCGTGAGCGTCAGACTCAGGTCTGATCCACAACACGTCTGCAAGCCGATGCGGAGAGTGCCGGTGGCCTTCTAACGTTAACGGTATGTCGGTTGCCGTCGGGGCTGCTGCGAGTGTTCGCGGCGTGGTGCGAGCGCGGGTGTTGCGCGGGGTGGACCTGGACGTTCCGGCTGGGCGGCTGACGGCGGTGGTGGGCAGGCCGGAGGCGGGCAAGACGACGTTGCTCAACTGCGTGGGCGGGCTGGAGCGGCCGGACCGCGGGACGGTCCACATCGGAGCCGACCGGATCACCGGACTCGGTGACTCGGCGCTGACCAGGCTGCGGCGCGACCGGATCGGGTTCGTGTTCGCCACGTGCAGCCTGTTCCCGACGCTGTCGGTCGAGCAGAACATCCGGATTGGTGCCGAACTGGCCGGCAGGCGCACGGAGAAGCAGTGGTTCACCACGGTGGTCGAGCTGCTGGGGCTGTCGCTGCTGCTCCGGACCCGTCCGTCCGCGCTGACGGCCGAGCAACGGCAGCGAGTCGCGTGTGCGCGTGCCTTCCTCAACCGGCCGGACCTGGTGCTGGCCGACGAGCCGGCCGGTGAGCTTGACCGGATGGAAGCGGCGGCGTTGCTGGGATTCCTGCGGATGTGGGTGCGCAAGCTCGGCCAGTCCGTCCTGCTGGCGACCCGGGATCCGTTCGTGGCGGCGCACGCGGACCGGGTCTTCGTGCTGGCGCAGGGGCGGATCACCGGCGAAGTGGAACGGCCGACGGTGGAGTCGGTCATGGCGGCGATGTGATGAGGATGCACCCCATCCACGCGGGTAAACAGATGGGCGCCGGGGCGGTGCTCTGCTGTGTGGTGGCGATCGGGCTGTTGATCGTGCTGATCGTGGCGCAGGTCTCCGGCTGGTGGCTGCTGCCGATGTTCGCGCTCACCGAAGTCGTGGTGTACAGGGCGTTTTCCTCGAACGTCCGGCAACGGCGACGGGATCTGGCGTTGTTGCGGTGTTTCGGCGCCAGCCGTGCGCAGGTCTTCAACGGCGTGCTCACCGAGGCGGCGTGGGTCGGCGTCCTGGGCGCGCTCGCCGGATTCTTCGGTGTGCTGATCCTGCTGGACATCCTGGACTTCAACCTGGCGGTCTTCGCCGCGGTCGTCGGCGCGACCGGAGCGGTGCTCGCCGCGCTCGTGCCGGCGTTCCGGGCGAGCCGAATCCCGCCCAGCGGGCCATCCGAGCGGCCACCGCGGCGATTATCCACAGTGGCCTAGGCAACGGGACGGTATAGATCCCTGTCCCCGTGCTTGACACGGGCCCCGTTCCACGCGAGGGTGAGAGCGCTCTCATGGAGCGGCGGCGTCACTCGGATCGGACCGCCGCCACCGTGAGCCCGGCTCCGGAGCACATCGAGGTGATGTTCCGGTGCAAGCGCCGGGGGATGCCGGGCGCGGCGGCTCGACATCCCCCGGCGCGTCTTTCCCGGGGGCAGGGACACGGCGGCAGTACCCGGGAGGAGTACTGCCGCCGAACCATTTCGCGTGGCCCGCATGCCGCGATCGCCCGTTCGTCCTGGACTTCGCGAGCGTGTGGCAGGCAGGCGACAAGGTCGCCTACTCGGCCACGCTCCGCGCCGGACGGCGTCGACCAGCACCTGAAGCTGTTGGAGGACAGGCATTCGACCAACGGCGTGGAGCACCTGCGTTACGGCGTCAAGAAGCAGCGACACCCACGGCTGTGGACAACTCGGGCTGACGCGCACAGAACTGTCAGACCCCGTCGGTAGACTGGAAATCGGGGGGCCGAGGGCCGCGCCCGGCAACCCGCGTCAGGCGGATTCGCGGTGAACCAGTTGCACCGGCAGGACTTCCCGCCTCCGGACCGAGCCGCCGTCGATCAGCACCGTCAGGTTGGCGATCATCTTGCGGACCTGATCGGCCAGGTCCTGGCGGATCGTGGTCAACGGAGGATCGGCGTGCGGCGCGATCATCGGGTTGTCGTCGAAACCAACGACCGCAACGTCATCCGGCACACGGCGGCCCGCCTCGCGCAGTGCTTGCAGGCAACCGACGGCCATCAGGTCGTTGGCGGCGAACACGCCGTCGAGCTTGGGCACGCGGTGCAGGAGCATGTTCATCGCGTGATACCCGCCCTCGCGGGTGTAGTCGCCGGATTCGGTCAGCAACGTCAGCTCGTCGTCGCCCGCGCCCGTCGCACGGATCCAACCCGCGAGGCGGTCGCGTGCCGACAGTTCGTCGTCTGGTCCCGTTACGGACACAACGGTCTTACGGCCCATGTTGAGCAGGTGCTCGGTGGCCAGGTAGCCGCCGCTCTCGTTGTCGTTGTCCACGGTGTAGAGGCCGCGTAGCGATCCCCACGGCCGTCCGCCGAACACACACGGCAGGTGCAGCTTCCGCACCGTCGCGGGCAACGGGTCGTCCTGGTGAGGCGTGAAAAGCAGCGCTCCGTCGACGTGGCCGCCACGCAGGAAGCGTTCGGCGCGGCCGTGGGCGCCTTCGCCCAGGCCGAGCATCAGCACGAGCTGGGTGTCGATCCGGGCCAGTTCGCTGGCCGCCGCCCGGACCAGGGCGCCGAAGTGGGGGTCGTCGAACACCTTCGCCTGCGGCTCGGAGACCAGCATGGCGATCGCGCCGGTGCGTCTGGTCACTAGGGTGCGCGCGGCCTGGTTGGGTTGGTAGCCCAGTTGCAGCGCGGCGGCCGTGACCGCTTCGTGTGCCTCCGGGCTGACTCGCGGTGAGGAGTTGAGCACGCGTGACGCCGTCGCCCGGGAAACGCCTGCGACCGCGGCGACATCCTCCAGGGTCGGGCGTGCACCAGCGAGTGGTCGACCGGCCACGTGTTTTCCTCCCACAGTCCGCACCTAGCAGCCAGGGTAGCCTGGTGCGGCCCGGACTCCATGGAGGCGGTCAGCGCGTCCTGATCTCCTCGGAAGCGCTCTCACCCACCCGCAGCCCGAGGCGGACCATCCCCTGCTCCTGCCGGACCGACAGCGGGATGCCCGCGCGCACGGCGGCCCGTTCGAAACCGGACTCGCCCGGCAGGCACCAGGCGACCAGTTCACGATGCCCTTCCGCCCGTGCCGTCGCGGCCAGCCTGCGCAGCAGCGCCGTGCCGACTCCCTTGTGCTGCCAGGAGTCCTCGATCAGCAGCGACACCTCGGCCTCCTCCGGCCGGGCGGTCCGGATCAGCTGACCGATCCCGATCACCTCACGGCCGCACACCGCCAGCAACGTCCGGCCGCGCGGCGGGGTCAGCAGGCGGTACAGCAGCCTGCGCGGCAACGTGCGCACGCCGGAGTGGTAGCGGGCGAACAACGTCCGCGCGGAGCAACGAGCGTGCAGTTCGGACACCGAGTCCAGATCGGAGACATCGCCCCGCCGCAGCACGATGCCCGCGCCGTCCGAGGTGATCACGGCCGTCGGCGGGTCCGCGTCGGCGGAGGTCTGCCTGAACATCGCCGTGAACGCCGCCGCCCTGGCCAGTTCGACGTCCGTGAACGGCGCCCAGCCCCGCCGGGCGGCCACGGTCGCGCCGTCGCCGAGGTCCACGATCACGCGGTGCCCGCCGTCCAGCACGTCACCGGGCGCGCCGTGCTCGAAGCTCACCGAATCGGCTCCGAGCAACACGCGCAACGCCTCGGGCGCGGCGTACGGGTCCTCGATCGCGAGAGCGGCCGCACGCAGTGCCGCGGTCGGCGGGTCGACGAGGTCACGCACGTCGGCGTGGGTGATGCCCAGGCACCGGCCGCCTTCCGCGCGGATCTCCCTGACCAGTTCGGCGGGCGGCACGTCCGGAGCGGCCTGCACGACCAGTTCGTCCACCACACCGGACGGCACCGGCAGGATGGACAACGCCAGGACGTTGCAGTCGCGGGCGGCCAGCCGGGTGGTGATCCGTGCCAGCACACCCGGGGAGTCGTCGAGTTCGACGCGCAGCCGCCACGTGTGGGTTTCGGTCATGCGCCCCAGGCTCGTCCCCGCGTGTTTCGGCGGTGTTTCCCCGGTGTAATTGCTGCTCCTGAGCGGAAAAGTCACACCAGGCGCCCGATGGGCTGCCCTTTCGGTCACCTACGAAGGTACCTCCAGGCCCTAACGTGACGACGCCTCGTTTTTCGCGCGCTAGGGGTGGTCATGCCCGTCCGGTACACGCTGCCCGATACCCCGATCGCGGCCGCGTCGGCCGACATCGGGCATGTGGCGGTGGACCTCGCGCTCACCCTCTGCGGGCATGTCATGGTGACGTCCGCGTCCGGCGACGACGTACGGCCGGTGCTCAACCGGATCAGCGAAGGCGTGTTCATCAGCGGCCTGGGCACCGAGGCGCCCAGCGTCACCTGTCCGGCGAAGCACCGGTTCACGCAGGTCGAGTGCACTTTCATGGAGCCGGCGACGATGGTGTTCAGCGGCGTCAGCGTGATCGACTTCGGGCAGGACGGCGTGGACGTGATCGGCGACGTCGAGTACTCGCTGGCGGTCACCGTCACCCCGCACAACCGCGAGCCGGAGCCCCAGGCCGACGCGGCCCAGTGGTTCTCCCGCAACGGCGGCACGCTGGCGTCGATCGGCGCGATAGTGCTGATCGGCAACGGCGTTGACTAGGCCGTGTATCAAAGCCCCGTTCGCGATAGCCGGGCCGGATGCGGCCCCTGGCGCCACTGCGGAACGCCCAAAGACAACCAGTATTCGCGGCGTTCCCGCGGCGACGCCAGGAACCACCCCACCGAGCCGACTCCGGCCTCCGGCCGGGGCAGCCTCTCATCGAACGGGGACATCGATACACGGCCTAAGGCGTCTCCCACACCCGCCGAGGGCCTTTGCGTGGTGTTGCCGGCTCGGGCAGCATCGGCACGCTGACGTTCATCACGAACGCGGCCCGCGCGGGCATCCCCAGGCTGGTCCACAGCGACCCCGGCCCGGTGTTGGCGATCTTGAGGTAGACGGGCTGCTTGGTCACCGCGAGCGAGGAGGACATGCAGTCCTCCGGAAGCGTGCCGGAGAACATCGCGGTGCGCAGCGCCCGGTCGAGCAGCCGGTGCTCCTCGTGGATCTTCTCGGCACGGGCGGTGACCAGGTAGGAGAGCTCACAGCGGCGGATCGGTTCGCCCTGCGGCGGCGCCCCGGTGTCGTCCTGCAGGCCGAAGAGGAACAGGTCGATGGTGTTCGACGGCCGTTCGGTCTGCCAGGTGGGCTTCGGCGGATCCAGCCGGACGACCGTGCCCTCCGGCATCTGCCTGCCGAACAGCTTGCACAGCGCGTCGTCCACTTCTGTGATCACACCTTCGAGTGTCCAGTCCGGGACAGGCCGGCCCAAGGGGTGAGCGCCCGCCTGAAAGGGTGCTCCGGGGTGCCCGAAGAGGCGACGGCCGCGCGCACGAAAAAGCCCCGCCGCGGGCGGGGCTTTTCGTGCCGGATCGAGGTCAGATCAGGCCTTCGCGCAACGCGTATGCGACCGCGTGCGACCGGTTGCGCAACTGGAACCGGTTGGTCACGTCGTGCAGGATGCTCTTCACCGTGCGCTGCGAGTAGCACAGCTGGTCAGCGATTTCCTTTGTGGACAGTCCATTCGCGACGAGCTTGAGCACCTCGGTCTCCCGGTTGGTGATCCCGGCCAGGTGCAGCCCGCGCGGCTCCAGCACGTGCCGCTGCAGCCGGGAGACCCGGTTGAGCAGGCGGCCGAGCAGGTCCGGCGGCAGTGCGCCCTCACCGGCGGCCGCGGCCTTCACCAGGCGCACCAGCACGTCCGGCGTGGTCTCCGAGCGCCGGGCGACCGCGCAGACGCCGCCTTCGACCGCCGTGAGGATCTCGGTGTCCTCCAGCTCGCCCGCGATCAGCACGATCCGGGTGAAGCCACGGACCTGCAGCGTGCGCAGCAACTGGCTGCCGCGTTCGTCGAACCGGTCGGTGACGACCAGCGCGACGGCCTCTGGCGTGGCGGAGTCCTCGTCCACGAGCCAGATCTCCGGCCGGGTGCGCAGTGCCATGTGCACGCCGTTCTGGAGGATCGGATCGGTGGCCCGGACGACGACAGGAGTGCGACGCTGCTCGTGCATGTTCTTCATCTCTCCCCGGTGAAGTGACGAACGTCCCCAGTTCCCGTCCGGCACATCTTGAACTATCGAGTGCCCACAGCCTGCCCGAAGGGGCGTCCCGGCCACATGGGACCGATGTCCTGTTGTTGCCCGACCGGGCACCGTCTTCGCGGGGAACTTTCCGGGCACGGATACCCAGGCGGGCAAGGAAAACCGGAAAACGAGACCAGCTCGTTACCGCAAACCGGTAACGAGTCCACTGGGGACGGTCGACAGGGCGGAAGGGCGGATGATCAGCCCAGGCCGGCGTTGCGGGCCCGCACGATCGCCTGGGCCCGGTCGGCCACGTGCAGCTTGGTGAAGATGCTGGACACGTGGTTGCGCACGGTCTTCGGGCTCAGCGAGAGGTCACGCGCGATGGTCGCGTTGCTGTGCCCCTCGGCGATCAACGCGAGCACTTCCCGTTCCCTGCTGGTGAGTTCGGGGAACACCGGGTCGGCGGACGGCGGCGGGGTGTTGAAGTACCCGAGCACCCGGGTGGCGATGTCCGGCCCGAAGATCGCCTCGCCGCGGCCGACCCCGTGCACCGCGCGCACGATCTGGTCCTGCCCGGCGCCTTTCAGCAGATAACCGCGGGCGCCCGCGCGCATCGCGGCGAACACCGACTCGCTGTCGTCGAACATGGTCAGCACGAGCACACCGGTGCCCGGCAGTTCGGTGACGATCTGCCGGGTCGCCTCGATACCGCTGATGTCCGGCAGGTGCAGGTCCATCACGACCACGTCGGGCCGCAGCGCCTTGGCCGCGCTGACCGAGTCCAGCCCGGTCGCCGCCTCGCCGACCACCTCGGTCCCGGGGACGTCGGCGAGCACGGTGCACAGCCCGAACCGGAACAGCGGGTGATCGTCAACCACCATGACCCGGAGCGGATCCATCGCCCTTACCCGCCTTCCTTCGGCAGCGGCAACGTCGCGCGCACCTTGGTGCCCCCGCCGTTGGCCGCTGACACGACACAGTCGCCGCCCAGCTCGGTCGCCCGTTCGCGCATTGACCATAGCCCGACGCCGCTCGGCGGCTGCTCGGGCAGCCCGATTCCGTCGTCGACGACCTCTATGTGCAGGTCGTCGTCCACCCACAGGCGGACCGCGCAGGAACGTGCGGCGGCATGACGGGTCACGTTCGTCAGCGCCTCCGACACGATCCGGTACGCGGCGACGTCCACAGTCGCCGGCAGCCTCGGCATGCTTATCGGAACGTCCAACCTGATCGTCACGCCTCGCTCGTCGGCCCTGGTGGAGATCGCCTTGGCGTACGCCCTGATCGCGCCGACCAGGCCGATCCGGTCGAGCTCCGGCGGCCGCAGTCCGTGGGCGAGCCTGCGGATCTCGTTGATCGCGCCGTCCAGTTCCTCCTGCAGTGTGCCGAGCAGTTCGCCTTGGGTGGACGCCTGCCCGATCGCCTTGCGGCACGCGTGCAGCCCCAGCGAGATCGCCGCGAGGGTCGGCCCGACACCGTCGTGCAGATCATGCAGCAACCGCCTGCGTTCCTCCTCACGGGCCTGCACCACGTTGTCCCGGCTGCGCCGCAAGTCCCGGGTCAGCCGGGTGGTGTAGACGGCCGCACCCGCGTGCCGGGCGACTTCCGCCAGGACAACGCGGTCCCGGCGTCCTAGGACTTCCCGGGACGTTCTAGGCGCTACGGCCAATTGGCCTACTTGTTCGCCTTGGTACGAAAGGGGTAACCGGAACAGCTCACCGGTGGGTTCGCCGAACGTGGCCACGCGTTCGTTGGGGGCACCCGCCGAGCCCTGGATCTCGATCGCCACATAGGGCAGCCGTAGCGCGTTGCCGATCGTCTCCACCAACGCGGGCAGGGTCTCATGAGGAGTCCTGGTCTCCTCGAGCCTCGCGGCGAGCGCGGACACCACCCGATACGGGTCGTGGCTGTCGCCGAACAGCCGTTTGTTGATCAGCGTCTGCAACCGGGACCGCAAGGGCTGCACGAGAACCGCCACGCAGGCGGCCGCCGCGGCCTGCTGCCACAGTTCGTCCAACGGAGGGAACAGCAGGGCCAACAGGCTGACCAGGCCGATGTAGAGCCCGATCGTGCCCGCCGACAACGCGCCGTAGACCAGTGATCGGCTGACCACCACTTCGATGTTCAGCGCGCGGTAGCGCAGGATCGCCGCGGCGACGCCGATCGGCACGGGCAGGAACGCCAGCGTGTGCAACTCGCTCGGCAGCAACGTGCGGCCGAGGAAAGCCTCTGGCAGCGCGAAGAACGCGGAGTACAGCAACGCGCCGCCGCCGAGTGACCACACGACCCACCGCATCCTGTTGCGGTCCAGTTCGTCCTGCGCCAGCCGGTACCGGACCACCAGCACGACCACGATCAGCAAGGGATAGCTGTAGAGCACCGGCAACACGGGCGAGGCGAGCAGGCTGAACCGGCCGAGCGGATCGTCGATGAACTGCCAGGCGAACAGCGCCATCAGGCCGTAGAGCACGACCGCGCCCACGTAACCCGCGGTCAGTTGCTTGCGGTAGGTGTTCTTGTTGTACACAGCGGGAAACGCGATCGCCATGTGCAGCGTCGCCGCCCACAGCAGCATGAAGCTGAACTCGCCCGTGTACCACCGCCAGAACTGGCTGCCGGCGACCAGATCGAGCGCTTCCAGTTGGAAGTGCGTCGATCCGCTTGTGGTGATGAAGCTCAGCGCGGAGGTCAGCAGCGCGGCCTGGGCCGCCGGATCGGCGGGCCGGGCGGTGAAGGCCCCGGCGGCGACGATCAGGATCAGCGCCAGGACAAGCAAAGTCGGCCAGTTGCGGCCCACGGCGTCGCTGAGCGGGAACAGTTTCAGCGTTTTGCGAACTTCGACCGTGGTGCCGTCGCGGCGCAGTTCGTACCGCACGACATCGCCGACTTTGGCGTCCGGGCCGCCGATTCCGGTGCTGACCGCGTCGCGGACGGGCATGCCGTTGATCGAGACGACCTCGTCGCCCGCGCGAAACAGCCCATCATCGGTCGTTTTCTGGATGACCACGGCACGGGACGACACCGCCTGATCACCGATGTTGATCACGGTGCCGTCGGATGGGCTGGTCGCCCTGCTCAGCACACACCAGCCGGACGCTGCCAGCAGCGCGAACGCCAGCACCAGGCACGCGGCGGGCACACGCCACGCGCCCGCCAAGTCGGACACAGCCAGATCATTCCGCATGGCCGGCCCGGCGGACGAATGTCTACCCCTTTGGGTCAGTGGGTTGCTGTTCGGCGGGCGTCTGCTCGTCGTACTCGGGCTCCAGCACCCGGACCACCGGGATGCCCATCGGCGGGGTGTCCGGTTCCTGGCCGCGTTTGGCGATCTTCGGCACGAGCATCAGCACGACCGCGGCGACGGCGAGCACCGCGGAGGCCAGCAGCAGCCAGCTGCCCAGCCCGGTCGACGTGGTCGGGGCGAACTCGCTGAAGGTCGGATCGGCCTCCTCTTGGTCGAACACCCGGAAGAACAGGAAGATCTGGATCAGCGAGCCGAGCAGCAGGCCGGTGCCGCCCGTCCCGATCAGCCGGGCCGCGAGCACCGGCGCGTTCGCCGGGTGCTGCCTGGTCGACGTCAGCCCGAGCAGCGCCGCCACCACCACCATCACGACACCGACCACCACGGCGATGCCCACCGGCGGGAACACGTTGGCCGACGAGGCCTGCGAGCCTTCGAGGCCCCACACGGTGACCGAGAGCGCCGGCCGGGACGGGCCCCGGCTCTGTTCGAGCAACGGCATGAAGGTGCCGAAGATCGCGAGGGCACCGGCGAACAGCCACACGCCGGAGCCGATCTGCCGCAGCCGCGCGACCGGCCACGAGGCGGGGTAGGTCACTTCTCGTCTCCCTCGAGCTTGCGGGAGATCGCGCCGGGGTCCGGGGTCTTGGGCGGGTCGATCGCCGTGGTGCGGTCCGGTGCGTCGAGGGGGCTTTCGGACTGCGGACGGCTTTCCGGCTGCCGCGGGGCGTCAGGTTGCTGCACCGGGACACCGTATTTGGGGGTCTCGGGTTCCCATCGTGGTGGTGGCGGTGGCTGCGGGGGCCGCATCGGCCGCGGGGGCGGCGGCATGAACCGCGACTGCTGCTGGTGCTGCATCGGCCTGGCTCGCTCAGCGAGCGCGACACCCAGTCCGATGAGAGCGAGCACAGCGGCGCCGATGAACAGCCATAACCCGAGTTTGGGCGACGGCTCGCCCGCGGCGCTCGGCAACGTGACCGTCCACGTCAACGCCGAGGCCAGGTACATGCCCGAGCCGAACGTGCCCGCCACCACCGGGGCCCAGCGGCGCCGGCTCAGCAGCACGAGCAGGAAGGCCAACAGCAGGAACGCGGCGGCGATCACGATTTCCACGCCGTAGTACGCCGCCTGGTCCTCGACCTGCCTGCCGTCCTGGATCGGGCCCTGTGTCCAGAACCCGGTGCGGAAGCTGGAGCCCTCGCCGAAGTCCTGGACGAGGATGTCGCCGAAGGTCGCGCCCACCCCCAGTCCTGCGGCGACCAGCCAGAGCAGACCCGCGGTCAGGCGCGATACCGGCCGCTTCACGGGCGGCGGGGCGGTGTACGTCATGCCCTCGATCCTGCCACCGCCGCCCCGGGCCGGAAGGAAATTTCCGGCGCGGCGTCATAACCCGGGCGCCGGGATGTCTTTCCAGGGTGCTGGTCGGCCCGAGCGAGGGCCGGGCCGACCAGCCTCGAGCGCGACGGAGGTCGCGATGGCCTTCCACTCGTCGAGCAGGTGTGCCCGCCTGGCCGGGTCGCCGCCGATCATGGCGTCCAGCGCGAGCCCGCGGGTGACGTTCACCGTCAGCCAGTACAGCGTCTCCAACCGCTCCGCCGGCAGGTCCGCGCCCGCTGCCTCGCGGTAGATTTCCAGCGTCGAACGGCCGAGCGCGCGGTCGACGGGCAGCATCGAGCGGCGCAGTTCCTCGTCGGTACGCGCGGCGACCCACAGTTCGAGCGCGGCCGTGGAGAGCTTGCCGGAGAATCCGCGCCACAACAGGTCGATGGCCTCGCCGATGCGTCGCGGGCCTTGCGGCGCGGTGAGCGTGCCCCTGACCTCGTCCCGCAGGCGGCCGGCCAGGTGTTCGACCGCGGCGGCCATCAGTTCGGCCTTGGTGGTGAAGTGGTGCTGCTGCGCGCCGCGGGACAGCCCGGCCCGGCGGCAGATCTCCTGCACTGTGGTGCCCGAGTAGCCGAGGTCGACCAGGCAGTCGATGGTGGCGTCGAGCAGCGCCGCCCGGGTGCGTGCCCGGCGTTCCCGCTGTGTTCGGGGCCTGGCCTCGGTGGACATGCCGCGTACTTTACATGCAGTCCTGCACGCATGTATTTTCGTGAGCATGACATGGCTCGACGAGGACCTGACGGCATTCCGTGAGCTGGCCCGCTCGTTCTGCGAGAAGGAGCTCACCCCGCACCAGGAGCGGTGGGCCGAGGCCAAACAGGTCGACCGCGAGCTGTGGAACAAGGCGGGCTCGGTCGGTCTGCTCTGCCTGAGCATCCCCGAGGAGTACGGCGGCGGTGGCGGCACCTTCGCGCACGAAACCGTTCTGCTGCAAGAACAAGCGCGGGCCGGAGACGACGCGTGGGGTGTGGCTGTCCACAATGGAATCGTCGCGCACTACGTCAACGCGTACGGCACGCAGGAACAGAAACAGCGCTGGCTGCCCAGGATGGCGTCCGGTGAACTGGTCGCGGCGATCGCGATGACCGAGCCGGGCACCGGATCGGACCTGCAGGGCATCAAGACCAAGGCGATCCGCACCGGCGACAGCTACGTGGTGAACGGCTCGAAGACGTTCATCACCAACGGCGCACAGGCCGGGCTGATCATCGTGGCGGCCAAGACGAACCCGGAGGAGAAGGCCGCCGGTGTCTCCCTCGTCGTGGTGGAAACCGAAGGGGCGGAAGGCTTCCGGCGCGGGCGCGTGCTCGACAAGATCGGGATGAAGGGCCAGGACACGTCGGAGCTGTACTTCGACAACGTGACCGTCCCGGCTGAGAACCTGCTCGGTGGTGTGGAAGGCCAGGGTTTCGTCCAGCTGATGCAGCAGCTGCCGCAGGAACGCCTGCTGATCGCGGTGACAGCGGTGGCGGCGATGGACCTCGCCGTGCAGCAGACGTTGCAGTACACCAAGGAGCGCACGGCGTTCGGCCGTCCGATCTTCGGCTTCCAGAACACGAAGTTCACCCTCGCCGACGCGGCGACGGAGGTCGCGGTCAGCAAGGCGTTCCTGGACCAGTGCATCACCCGCCACCTCAAGGGCGAGCTCGACGTGACCGGCGCGGCCATGGCGAAGATGTGGACGACCGAACGCCTCGGCAAGGTCGTGGACAGCTGCCTGCAACTGTTCGGCGGCTACGGCTTCATGACCGAATACCCCATCGCCAAGGCGTGGACCGCCGCCCGGGTGCAGCGCATCTTCGGTGGCACAACGGAGATCATGAAGGAGATCATCGCCCGCACGCTGTAGACGTGAACCGGTCCGGTGCAGTCAGATGGGTCCATGGTGGCGGTGCACCGGACCATTCTGGTTGTCGATGTCGTGGGGTTCGGCGACGGTCGCCGCACGAACACGCATCAACTCGCTGTTCGACGCGGGTTGTATGCCGCTGTCGAGTCGGCCTGCGGAGCAGCGGGCATCCCCTGGGCTGAATGCCACCGGGAAGACCGTGGTGACGGCATCATGGTCATCGTCCCGTCCACCGTGCCGAAGAGCCACTTCGTCGAGGCACTGCCGGGCGAACTGCTGACCGGGCTGCGTGCCCACAACCAAGCACACCCGGATGAAGAGCAGATCCGGCTCCGGATGGCCCTACACGCGGGCGAGATCCACATCGACGAGCACGGCGTGGTCGGCAGAGCGGTCAATCTGGCGTTCCGGCTGCTCGACTGGCACGTGTTCCGCCGTATGCAGAGCCAGTCCGACGCGCTGCTCGCCGTGATCGCTTCCGTCTGGTTCTACGAAGAGGTGATCTGGCACAGCCCAGCCGCGAACTGGTCGGCGTACCAGCAGGTCCGGGTGACGAACAAGGACGTCGACACGGCTGCGTGGATCTTCCTGCCGGACGCGACCGTGCGGCCAGGACCGCCTGCGGCGGACCCTCCTTCGCCAGTGCCACGGCAGCTCCCGGTCGACATGCGTCATTTCGCCGGTCGTGCCAGGGAGATCGACCGGCTGGACGAGCTTGCCGAAAGCTCGGCCGGGGTCATCATGGCGATCGACGGCAGCGCCGGGATCGGCAAGACCACACTGGTGACTCACTGGGCACATCGGGTCAAGGACCGGTTCCCCGACGGCCAGTTGTACGTGAACCTGCGCGGGTTCGACCTGCGTGAACCGATGACCACCGATCAAGCACTGCACGGGTTCTTGCTGGCCTTGGGCGTCGCGGCGCAGGGTGTTCCCGCCGACCTCGACGCGAAGGCCGCGCTCTACCGCAGCCTGCTCGTGCATCAGCGGATGCTGATCGTGCTGGACAACGCGCGCTCCGCTGAGCATGTCCGGCCGCTGTTGCCGGGCGCCGCCCGGTGCATGGTGCTGGTGACCAGCCGTAACCGGCTGGACAGCCTGGTGGTCAGAGAAGGAGCGCACCGGATCGCCCTCGACGGCATGTCGTTCGATGAAAGCCTCGCCTTGCTGGCCGGCCGGATGGGCGGGAGCCGCCTCGACGCCGAGCCCGCGGCCATCAGAGATCTGGTCGACCTGTGCGCGGGGCTTCCCTTGGCACTGAGCATCGCGGTCGCCCGTGTGACGGGGCCGATCAGTGCACTGGTGCGTCAGATCCGGCAGGAGCGGTACAGGCTCGACGCCCTCGATCTGGGCGTTGACATCGATCTCAACCTTCGTGCGGTGTTCTCGTGGTCCTACGAGGTGCTCTCGCCGCACGCGGCACGGTTGTTCCGCATGCTCGGCCTGCATCCGGGACCGAGCATCGATCTGCACGCCTGTTGTGCCATCACCGGTGTGGACCGCAAGGAGACCCGTTCGTTGCTCAACGAACTCGTCCGCACCCACTTGCTCACGGAAGGCCAGGACGGCCGCTTCCGGTTCCACGACCTTCTGCGCGCGTATGCGAACGAACTCGCTGAGGACGACCGGGAACGGCACCACACAGCCGTACGGATGCTTGAGTACTATGTAGACATATCGTTGACCGCCGACCGGTTGATCCAGCCTTTCCAGCAAGCGCGTTTCCCGTCCGCCGGCCACGTGGTCAGCCGGCCCGAACTGACGTCGTACGCTGATGCGATGGCGTGGTTCGTCGCTGAGCACCCGACCCTGCTCGCCATGGTCAGGCTCGCCGCGGACGAGGGAATCGTCGGCCAGTGCTGGAAACTGGCGTGGACGTGCACGGTGTTCCTGCGCCGCAGCGGGTTCTGCGAGGATCGGATCGCCGTGCACCGAATCGCTTGGAACGCCGCCAGGGAACACGGCGACGTCGCCGGGCAGATCACCTCGGGGCGTCATCTCGCGACGGCACTGGCGCGCCTTGGCCGACTCGACCAGGCACTGGCTCAGCTGACACAGGCCATGGGGGTGATCGAGACAGCGGCAGACGACCTGGACCTGGCTCACTATCACCTGTCTTTCGCGCGGATCCACGAAGCCAAGGGGGATCCCGCGACCGCGTTGACCCATGCCCAGCAAGCGTGGGAAGGCGTCCAAGCCATGAATGAACCGCTGCGACGGGCTGACGCGCTCAACGTCATGGGGCGGCAGCTTTCCCTGTTGGGCAACCACGCAGAGGCGTTGCCGGTATGCGAGCGCGCGCTGGCGCTGTACAGCTTGCACGGCAACCGCGAAGGGCAAGCCGAGGTGTTGATGACCATCGGCGACACCCAGCGACAGCTCGGCCGGGTGCACGAGGCTGTCGCGCACTACCGGCAAGCCATCGACCTCGACCGGGATCTCGGCGACCAGTACTGGGAGGCGATCGGCCTCGAACACCTCGCCGACGCGCGGATGGACATCGGCGAAGCCGTCGCCGCTGAGCCGGAGTTGCGCCGAGCCGTGGAAATCCTCGAACAGTTGCGGCACCCGGACACCGACCGCGTGCGAAGCAAGTGGTTCTCGGTCAGAACGCGATCTGCAGGCGGTTGATCAGCGTGGCCACGGTGTCGCTCCACCGCATCTTCGGGTACAGCGCTTCGCGGATCGTGTGCGTGTAGTCGAACCATTGCATTGGTTCGTCCAGAACGCGCTGGATGCGCCGCCGCCATTCCAGGGCGTCCTGCTCCAAGTCGTCGACGACGTCGACGATCATCGCGTCCGCCAGTGGACCGAGGCGGTCGGACAGCGTGTTCGCGACCCCGCTGTTGCGGCTTACGAGAACAGGTGTGCCCGCGGCGATCGATTTCAGCGCGGCAAGGCCGTATCCCTCGTCACGCGAGGGCATGACGCAGAGCACCGAGGCCCGGAGATCGTGATCGAGCTGGTGAACGTCAGTGGTGTACGGAAACACTGTGACTTTTCCTCGTGGCAGCTTCGACAGCTCGACGAGTTCGTCACGGAACTGGTCGGCGCGTTCGTCGTCTTCCGCGCCCCGGATAAGCAGCCTCGGATAAGGACCCATGGTAGGCACTCGTATGCCCGCCAGGGACTGCGCGGCGATGTCGAACCCTTTGGGCTGGATGTGCGTGGCGCGGGCATGCATCAGGACAGTGCGCGTGCCGGGTACGTCCCGCCTGAGGTCGATGTCGACCGGCGGAATGTCCATCCCGGGGTCCAGTTGCAGGATCGGCACCCGGCCGTGTCTGTTGTCGACGAGGTCCTCGGCCTCGATCGCGAGTTTGGGGCCGACCGCCGCGACCACATGGGCGTTGATCGCCCGTAGCACCTTTTCCCTTTCGGCGGTGCGCTTCGACGCGTCGGCTGTCCGTTTGTACGGCTCGTTCGCCGCAGGCGTGTTGTGGATGACGAGGACCTGTACCGCGTCGGTGATGTACCGCTTCACGTAGTTGTCCGCTACCGCGCCGGAGACCATGTCGTGCCCGATCACGACATCAGGCCGCCGGATGATCACCTCTTCGACCGGCACGTTCAGGTTCGGGCCGTCGGCGAGTCGTGGCGCGGCGATCAGATCGACGTTGTGCGACCGGGCATCCCGCACTTCTTCTGGCGTGGCTACCTTGACCAGGCACGTCACCTGGTGGCCGGACCGTGCCGCGGCGATGGCCAGGCAGCGGTTGAACGTCGAGATGCCGCCCTTGCTCGGCGTCCACTCGTCGCAGACCGTCAAGATGGACAGCTTGGGGTGCGCTTCGCCGGTGTCGGCGAGAGTCGGGATTCTCGTCGGGCCGGACATCGTGCTCGCGCGTCAGATGCCGAACCGGGTTCGGTACTTGTCGAGGATCGCGCCGGTTTTGCCTTGCATCCGGTCGCGTGCGCGCGCGGTGACGAGTTCGGCCACCTCGTCAGGGCCGTAGCCCTGGCTGCGCAGCAGGTTGAGCGCGATGCTGATGATGTCCACGGCTTCGTTGGCGGCGCGGGTCTTCTGGCCGTTCCGCCGGTGCAGGTCGAACTCCCTGAACTGCTCGCGGACAGCCACCTCGAAATGACGCAGGGGCTTGGCCTTGATCTCGTCGTCCGACTCGTTCCAGGCGTCCCAGATGTCCTGGAAGGCTCCCAGCCGACTCGCCACCATCGTCCTCACCGTCATCGGTTCACCCCGCCCTCAGTGTGTATGATTCCACACTTGAGAGTAGGAATCTACACTTATCGGGATGCTGTCGTTCGCAGCCGTTCGAGGTCGTGCAGCACGATTCGCTGGCGCCCGGTGCTGACGATGCCTTGTTCTCGCAACTGGCGCAGGGCGATGGCCACGGCGTCGCGAGTGGCACCGATCCGGCCGGCGAACTGCTGCTGGGACAGCGTCGTCTCGATCACCCAGCCGTCTTCGGTGTTCTCGCCGACCTCCGCGGCGAGGTCCAGCAGCCAGCGGGCCAGCCTGCCCTTGACGTTCAACGGCGCGCGTAGCAACAACTGCTCGGACTGCCGCCTCCGGCGCACGGCGGCGCGGTACATCTCTGGCCAAAGGTTGTGCTCGTTGACGAAGCTCACGAGATCCTTGGCCGCGATGTTCAGGCCGACGACTTCGGAGATCGTCGTGACGGTCGCCGATCGGGGCTCGTCCATCAGCACACCTTCGTCGCCCATCACCTCATCGGGGCCGCGGATGGCGAGGATGACCTCGTTCTCGTGCACGTTCTGCCTGGTGACCTTCACATGGCCCTTCTGGATCAGCAGGACGTAGTGCGACGGCTCCCCTTCCCGGAAGATTCGCTCACCGGCCTCGTACGGAACCCGCTTTCCGCGTGCTTCCAGTTCCGCGCGCTGCTCGGGGGTGAGGATCTTGAGGATGTTGTGAGTTGCCTCCTCCACCATAGAGGTCAGTGTAGATATACACAGAAGTGTGCGGCAACTTCAGCATCGCATGGTCGTTCGGCCGGGCGGGGCCCTTTCCGTGCCGAGGTGCCACGCTCGGTGAAGGGACGACTAGTCCGCCGGGATGAAGCGTGAAACGCATATTCGACGTCCTGTGTCGGGTGACGTTGACGCCTTGGTTCGGCGTGTCGCTTGACGACTCGCCGGATTCGTCCGATCTTCGTGAACCATTCGTGATCGTGCGTGTTCGGAGCGTGACGCTTACGATGATCGGGTGTTTGCTCGAACGGGTGATTACAGGGCGTGTCCGTCTGCGCCGGGGTGCGTTGCCCCCGTAGAGTGATGGCGCGTCAGTTCCGGGGACGAGCGGGGACTCGCCCGGTACTGGAGGGGTGCGAACGGACGGAGTCAAGGCCGGTGAACGTCAAGAAGATAGTCCTGCTGGCAGTGGTTGCGCTGCTGCTGTTCTACCTGATCACCCAGCCGACGCAGTCAGCGGAAGGTGTGCAGACCGTGCTCGGCTGGCTGCGCGATGGCGCGGACGCGATCATCACGTTTGTCAAGGAGCTGTTCGCTTAATGACGCTGCGTCACATCTAGCGCCGAAGAGCGATCCATATTGGACCGTCCGGGTGGATTGTGGGGAAAAAGTCCAGGTGGCGAGATTGATGATGCGTCACCTCTGGATTCTTGGCCCGCTTCCACCCTACGGTCTTCGGCAACGAGTGATCATCGCCCCCACAGGAGGCACGCATGGTCGACGACCACGGGGTCGACGCTTTGGTTCGGCAGTGGACGGCTGAGCGTTCGCAAGACGCGGAAGCGGAGGAGATCAATCGGATTGCCTCGACGTGGCTCGCCGAGGGACCGGTAACCGTTTCCCAACCGGGGATCCCTGGTCAGCGCTCCAAGGGTGGGGCGAAGTCATGGGCGGCCGTGCAGTCGGCCGACCCGCGCTACATCGAGGCGATGAGCAAGCGCCTGCCGGGTGTGCCGGCCGACCTGATCGCCTCGGCGGCGGGTTACTGGCAGATGGTCGGCGGACTGGCCGAGGCCGAGCAGTGGTGGGACGCCGGCATCAGCCCGCTTGACCAGCGTGCGCTGGACTACCGTGCGGCCGGCCTGGTGCCGTCCGACCTGAGCCGTCGGCTTGGTCCGCTGACGGTGCTCGAGCACCTGCGCCGCGGCAGCGCGGCGGCCTGGTGTGTGGCGCGGCTGCAGCGGCAGCAGCGCAACGGTGTCGCCTGATCTTGGTGGCCTGATCGAAGACGTAACCAGGGCTTGGCCCTCGTCGTTGACGACCCATGGTGGTTGATCGTCGTCGAGGGCTGCTCTTGCGGCTTGCTTTGGTCGCGCTGGTGGTCGTACTCGCGAGCGGCGGCGTGTGGCTGCTGAACGCCACATCGGCGCCACAAGCCGGACCGGTCACCACCGAGATCCCCGCTCTGCAGGTTCAGCCCGCGCCCGTGCAACCGGGCGCGGTCGCACCGGCGGCGGCAGCGGACAGCGTGCCGCAGGCGACGGCCGGTGTTGCCCCCTTGGTCGCATGGGCGAACCAGGTCTCTCGTAGGACCGGAATTCCCGCCCGTGCGTTGAGGTCGTACGGCAACGCCGAACTCGTCCTGCGCTCCACAACGCCCGGCTGCCGTCTGTCCTGGGCCACACTCGCGGGGATCGGCCGCATCGAGTCCAACCACGGCCAGTACGGCGGTGCGCGACTCGGTGATGACGGCCGTCCGACCAAACCGATCATCGGCGTGCCCTTGGACGGATCGGCCGGCGTCAAACACATCTCGGACACCGACGGTGGCCGCTACGACGGCGACGCGACCCTCGACCGCGCCGTCGGCCCCATGCAGTTCATCCCGTCGACCTGGGCCAAATGGGCCTCGGACGGCGACGGCGACGGCCGCGGCGACCCCCAGCAGATCGACGACGCCGCCCTGGCCGCGGCCCGCTACCTGTGCGTCGGCGGCCGCGACATGGGATCGCCCGCCGGCTGGTGGGCCGGGGTGCTGTCGTACAACAACTCCGTTTCCTATGGTCAAAAGGTCTTCGGCCTCGCCGACGCGTACGCGAAACAGGGCCGGAGCTGACGAAAGCAATCTCATCGGTCTGAACTAATGATCCCGAGTGCCCAGCGCCCCTATGATGGACGGCACGCCTTCGGATAGGGGAGAGGTTCCGAATGACGGACGGCGACGGCGGCGACAACGGCGTTCTCTGGCCGCTTGTCCGCGCGTTGATGAGGGTGGGTTGTCTTAACGATCTGAGTGGCCGAAACCTGGTGATCAGAATAGTCAGCGACGAGCTTGATCATCCGTTGGCCGTCGACGAATACCCGCAGACGACCACACATCTGTTCAGTCTTGTCAACGCCTGCAGACAGCGTTCGGACGGATTGCCGACGTTGCTGAAGGTGCTCGAGCGGCTCGAGCCGGGCTCGACCGCCATGGCAGATGTCAAGCGTGTAATCACCGATATGATCGTCTACGACACGATCTCGCCTGAGGATCGCAGACAACTGTTCACGCTGCTCAGCGGGGTGGTGATCCCGGAAATCGGAGACCTGTACCGGCTGGTCGCCGGTGAGGCCGCGCTCGATCTGCCTGACCAGACGACATACCAGGAGATGTTCCGGGTGCTGGAAACGCTCAACGCGAGCGTCGACGGTGTGCCCAAGGCGATCGTGTTCGTCGAGCACCTGGCCGGCCGCGTGCGGCTGGACCTCGCGGTCGAACTGCGTCGCTGGGTCAGCGGGCAGGCCGGGAAACTGGGGCTGGAGCAGGAGCTGGCGAAGTTGCGCGAGCAGCTGGCGACGACCCTGGTGCCGAAGGTGCCGCAGCGCTCGGACGGATACGTGGTGTTCCAGATCGAACGCGCTGGTCCGAGCGGTGACGCTTACCGGATGGCGACATGGAAACAACTCGACGTATCCGACGGGTGGCACCCGGAGAGAGGCCAGGACGTCCATGCCAGTAACCTCTCCGAGATGAAATTCCGGGTCGCCGAGGTCATTGAGACCGTCGAGTCGGAATGGGCGCAGTTCGAGCCCAACATCAGGCTGGAGTTCCTGCTCTCCACCGAATTGCTGAACCTGGACGTCGACCAGTGGCAGTGGGAGACGGAGTCACGTTTTCCCGAACCGATGGGCTGTCGTTTCCCGGTCTCCGTCAGGTCGTTGGAAAGAATGAAGGCGCGGAAGTGGCACCGGGCGTGGTACATCCGCTGGAAAGAACTCAGGACACAGGTCGAGGAAAACGGCGGCGTCGCCAAAGGCGGCGGTTACCAGAATCCGTCCAACGCCCACCAGGCGTTACGGGAACTCGTCTCCCACTTCGAGCGCACGCCGTCCATTGTCTCGCTGATCCTCAGCGCCCCGCCGACCGGCGCGACCTACGCCGACGAAATATCGATCGCGCTGCGCGCGGGAATCCCGGTAATCCTCTGGCACCGCTCGGACTGTGACACCGAGGAATTCGCCGCGGCGGTGGACAACATCCTGTACGAGACCAATCCGCTGCACCTGCTCGACCGGGTGCGGATGGTGCGCGCCAACGCCTACTCCGACGGCCTGGGGCCGCGGCACGTCGGCAGCCAGCTGACGATCCTGTGGGACGACCCGTACCGGATGGTGATCCCGGAAGGGGTGCCCGCGGCATGACTGAGCGGAATCGGGACTGGCGCGTCTACACCGGGACCGGGCAGCCCCGGTCGTCGCCGGTCGAGAACCTGCCGAAGGCTCCGCCGTGGCGGCAGTTCCCCGGTGCCGGGCACGTCGAACCGCGACCGGTCGACGACGGCGGCGAGACGGCGCGCCGGATCGGCCAGGCGGCCAACCGCCGGCACCTCTCCACGCCGCACGAGGTCGCGATGGTCAACGCGGCCATCTACCTGCGGCGACCGTTGCTGGTGACGGGCCGTCCGGGCACGGGGAAGTCGAGTCTGGCGTACCTGATCGCCTCCGAGCTCGGGCTCGGCCCGGTGCTGCGCTGGCCGATCGGCAGCCGCACGCTGCTACAGGACGGGTTGTACTCCTACGACGCCATCGGGCGGGTGCAAGCGGCCAACACGCGTCCGCACGAGGAGCCGGACATCGGCGAGTTCATCCACCTCGGGCCGCTCGGTACGGCGCTGCTGCCGTACGACCTGCCTCGCGTCCTGCTGGTGGACGAGCTGGACAAGGGCGACATCGACCTGCCGAACGATCTGCTGAACGCCTTCGAGGAAGGCGAATACCGGATCGAGCAGCTGGTGCGGATCGCCAAGCAGCAGCCGGAGGTCACCGTGATGACCGACGACTGGGGCGGCACCGCGACGATCAAGCGCGGCCGCGTGCAGTGCCGCGCGTTCCCCATCGTGATCATCACCAGCAACGGCGAGCGGGAGTTCCCGCCCGCCCTGCTGCGCCGCTGCCTGCAACTGCACCTCGAACCGCCGAACGAGAAGCAACTCGGCGCGATGGTGGCGGCACAGTTCGGGCCGACCGAAGGAGTCGACGTCGCCCGGCTGATCGGCGAGTTCCTCCAGCGCAGCGACGAACACGGCGGCCTCGCGGCCGACCAGCTGCTCAACGCCGTGCACCTCGCCGTCGAGCTCGTCACCGCGGGCGTGCACCAGCCTGACGACGACGAGTGGAAGTCGCTGCTGTCGGCGATCTGGCATCCGTTGCAGAGCAGGAGCGTCACGAGTTGAGCGCCCTGCCGTCCGATGAGCCACCAGACCGGGAACCCGGTCTGATGTGGCAGGTGACGGCCGGGCATGCGAAGGCACGACCGACGGACCTGACTTGGCAGGAACTGCGCGACATCTGGTGGCTGGTGCGGTGCATTCACGCTGGGGAAAGGGAATCCCCGCCACCGCCCCGGGCAAAACCCGAACCGGAACATCCCCCGCGAACTCCCGAAAGTGAACGCCGACCGGAACCGGAACCGGAACCGACCCTTCCACCACGGGAAACACCGCCACCCAAACGAAAACAGCCCGAGCGGTACGAGGAATGGGCGGCACGCCAACGAGGAGCGGTCCGCCCGACATTGGTGGACACCTCACGGGCGTCCGCTCCGCTGCGCTGGCCGGCCGTTCCGGCACTGCGCGATCCCCGCGCGATCGAACAGGCACTGCGCCCGCTGACAAAGCGCGCCCCGTCGCCGTGGCTGAACGTTCTCGACGAGGAGGCCACCGCCAGCAGGGCGGCGGAGGAAAAGATCTGGCTGCCCGCCTGGCGACCGGCGCCGTGGCGGAAATTCGAGCTGCTGCTGATCGTCGACTCGGCGCCGACATTGGCGATATGGCGCCAAACCGTGGACGAGTTCACCGGAATCCTGGGAAATCTGGGAGCATTCCGCAACATCCGAACCTACGAGACAGACGGCTCACGTGCCACCGCCCTGCCGTTGGCTGTCGCGGGCACCGGCGTGCCACGCCACTGGTCCGACCTCGTCGACCCGACGGGCCGCACGATCGTCCTGGTGATCACCGACGCCATCGGCGCTGCCTGGCGCACCGGCGCGGCCGAGCACCTGATCGCCGAGCTGGCCGAACGAATGCCCCTCGCCATCGTCAACGTCCTGAACGACAGGCTATGGAGCTGGGGCGGCCTGTCCCCGCACCGCGTGCGTCTGTCGTCGCCGACTCCGGGCGCCCCCAACAGAATGTTGCACGCCGAGCCGCCGCCGAACGACGGAGTCGTGGTCCCCGTCCTCGCGCTGGCGCCCGAGTGGCTCTCCGGCTGGGCAACGCTGATCGCGGGCGGCGCGACGGAGACAACCGCGATCCACGCCAGCACGACCTGGCCGGTCGAGGCCGACTACCCGATCGGCATCGCCGAGCCCTACATCTCGCCGCGCGAGCGAGTCCTCCGTTTCAGGACCTACGCCTCGAAACGCGCTTTCCAACTGGCCTGCCTCCTGGCCGCGACCCCGTTGAACCTCCCCGTGATGCAATTCGTCGAGCACGTGATGCTCGATGGCTCGGAAATGTCCACCATCGCCGAGGTGCTCCTCGGCGGAATCGTGAAACCGACCGCCGCACTCCGCTCGGTGACCGATCCGGCGGCGATGGCGTACGAATTCTTCGACGGTGTCCGCGAAGAACTGCTCTCCATGGGAGTTCGCGCCGACACGGTCCGCGTCGTCCGCGTCGTGAGCGACGCATTCGGTGCGAGTGTGCCTTTCCTGAAAAACTTCCGGGACGCGGTCGACATGCCGTCGACAGCGCCGCAGCCAGTGGTCACGGCGGCGAATCTGGACTACGTGAAAATCGAGGCCGCGGTCCTGGCGGCCGTCTCCGGAAGTCACTACTCGCAGCGAGCCCGTTCTCTGGGGGAGAGATTGAGAAAGTACTCCGAAACCGGAGTGCCGGGTCAGCCCATTGGGGGAAATTATCAAGATCAACGTGTTATGCCGCCAGGTGAGCCTTACGATACCGCCGGCCATGAAAATATCAGCGGCGGAAGAAGCGAGTCGATGACAGCCTCTGTGGAGGACGACGAAATGAGTGTTTCCGGCACACCCACAACCGAACCCCGCAAAGGAACCGTCGTCAGGCCGCAAATCTGGGGAAACGTTCCGCTGCGAAATCCGGACTTCGTTGGCCGTTCCGCACTTCTCGACCGCTTGCAGGAACGACTGCTCGAAGGCGACGACCGGGCCACGGCGGTCCTCCCGGAAGCACTGCACGGAATGGGCGGTGTCGGGAAGTCTCAGACCGTCGTCGAATACATCTACCGGCACAGCTCCGAATACGACGTGATCTGGTGGATCCCGTCGGAGCAGCTGTCGCAGATCAACGCCAGCTTCGTCGAACTGGCCAAGAAACTCGGCCTTCCCGGCAGCTCGGCGGAAACGGCGCGGCCGGAAGTCCTCGAGGCCCTGCGGAAGCGAACCCCGCACCAGCGATGGCTGCTGGTCTTCGACAACGCCGAGCACCCCGACGTCGTCAGCCCGTTCATCCCGGCCAGTTCCGGCCACGTCATCGTCACGTCACGAAACCCCGACTGGGCAGGCGTCGCGCGCACCGTCGAGGTGGACCTGTTCACCCGTCAGGAAAGCATCGACCTGCTTCGCCTGCGCGGCGGGGACATCTCCGACGAGGACGCCGACAAGCTCGCCGACGCCCTCGGCGACCTGCCCCTCGCGGTCGAGCAGGCCGCGGCGTGGCGCGGGCAGACGGGCATGCCCGTCGACGAATACCTTGCCTTGCTTGAGCAGAACCTGACCGACCTGCTGGGCGACGAACGCGCGGCCGAGTACGGCGCGATGGGCTACCAGCGATCGGTCGCCGCCGCGTGGAACGTCCCGCTGCACCGTCTGCGGACATCGCATCCCGCGGCGCTGCAACTGCTCCAGGTCTGCGCCTTCTTCGGACCCGAACCCATTTCCCGCAGCCTGTTCACCGGCGGCCGGGCGGTGCCCGTCCCCCTCGAACTCGCCAACGCGCTGAGCGATCCGATCAAGCTCAACCGCGCGATCCGGGAGATCAGCAGGTACAGCCTGGCCAAGATCGACCACCGCAACAACACCCTCCAGTTGCACCGCCTGGTCCAGACCGTGCTGAAAAGCCAGCTGACCGAGAAGGAAAAAGACAGCATGCGGCACGCCGTGCACATGTTGTTGGTCCACGGCGACCCGGACGACCCCGACGCGGCCGCGAACTGGCCTCGCTACGCCGAACTGCTCCCGCACACCACCATGTCGAGGGCGATCGAGTGCCAGTCGGACGCCTGGGTCCGCCGGCTCATCATCAACCTCATCCGTTACCTGCTCGGGGTCGGTGACTACGAGGTCGCACTGGCCAACGCCAAAGAAGCAGCCGAGACCTGGAAGATCTATTTCGGTGAAGCACACGAGGACACCCTGATGGCCGCCTCGTTGCGCGGGCTCGCCCTCTTCAGGCTCGGTCGATTCGACGAGGCACGAAAGCTCAACGAGGAGGTCTACAAGCGGGTCAGGGACATCTTCGGCGAGGACAACGAGTTGTACCTGACGGTCGCCGACGCATACCGAACCGGGTTGCGTGCTCTCGGCAGGTTCTCCGAGGAGCTTGCCACGCAGACGACCATTCTGGAGAAGGCAAGGCAGGTCCTGGGCGACGAAGACCCCGCGACCCTGAGGTACGCCAACAACCTGGCAGGCAGTCTCCGGCTGAACGGGCGGTTCGTCGAAGCCAGAAAGCTGGACGAGGAGACCTGGCGCCGGAAGAAGATCGTCATGGGGGACGAACATTCCAGCACGTTCTTGTCGATGAACGCCTTGGCGATGGACGTCCGCGAATGCGGTGAGTACGTCGAGGCCTGCCGGATCCAGGAAGAGAACCTGGCTCGGCAGCGAGTCGTGATCGGTGACGACCACCCTCGAACGATCGGGGCGATGCGCAACCTCGCCGTGGCTCGGCGCAAGGCCGGGCTGCACCAGCAAGCGCGTGAACTGTCGGAGGAATGTGTCCGGCTGTACCGGTGGCGGCAGGGGGACAACAACGTCGACACGATCACCGCGGAGATGGGCCTGTCGGCGGACCTGAGAGTGCTGGGTTCCCTGGCCGAGTCCCGTGATCTGGCGGAACACAGCTGGCGGCTGTTCATCTCCCAGTTCGGCGAGAACCACCCGTTCAGCCTGATCGCCGCGATCAACCTGGCCGTCACGCTGCGCCTGCTCAAGCGGGTGAACGAGGCGAGGGACATCGACGCCAAGGCCCTGGACACGCTGTACAAGATCTTCGACAAGGATCATCCGTTCTCGCTTGTCTGCGCGACGAACCTGGCCAGCGACCTGGCGGCGATGGGCGACATCGAGGCGGCGCACGCCTTGGACGTGGACACGCTCGAACGGTCGACCAGGGTCCTGGGTGAGCACCACCCGTCTACCCTGGCCGTCGCGCTGAACCTGTCGATCGATCTGCAGATCCTCGGCAGGAAAGAGGAATCGGCCGCGCTGCACGGCGCCACGGTGACGAACTTCCGCAACACCCTCGGCCCGGATCACCCGGCCACGTTGGCCGCTGACCAGTTCATCAGGGCCAACTGCGACACCGACACCATGCAGCTGTGATGCCTTGGTCGGCGTCGGGTTGTCACTCGACGCCGACCGCCACCGAGCTGAGCCATCCCGTCAGACGCGGCAGGTCCGGGCCCGTGCCGGTGCGCGCGAGAATCTTCCGGTACAAGGCCACAACGACCTCGGGTGAGTCGAGGATCGCCGTCGCCGCGGCGTTGCCCTGAGCTCGCATGGACAGGCCGAGCCCGATCCAGCTGTCCACGTCATGCGGCATTGTCTGGACCAGTGTTGTGTACCCGATGGCCGCAGTGGCGTAGTCGCCCGTCAGGAACGCCGAATCGGCGGACGACACCGCCGAGTGCCGCATGGTCTCCGCGAAACGGTCGGGCTCAGTCGCTTTCAGCAGCAGGAGATCACGTCGGGCCGACCGCGTTCGCGACCTTGAGTTGAGCACTACTTTGCTGGGCGCGACGGTGGGTGCGGGAACGGCCACCAGCCATGCGTTGGAGAGCCGGACGAGGTCCTGTGGATCGGGCCGGGTGTGCTGGAGGCGCCACGTCGCACGGTGATCGTCGGTGATCGTGGCGATCGTGGCGGCGAGTTCCGGCTCGATCGGCTGGAGTCGCAGCGGGCCGAGTCTGGCGTCGATCGCCTCGACGAGACGCTTTCCCACCGCGGTCAAAGCAGGGTGATGGCGCAGCGAGCTGACCGCTTCGATGACTTGATGCCTGCGCAGTGCGAACGTGAAGTCCGCCGCTGGTTTCTCGTGGGGAGGCACAAGGTCACGCTGAATCCGCCAGAACTCGGCCACGCTGAAGAACGCGAAGACGCCGTGCAGCAAGCCGGTCAGCGGCCGGGGATCGTCTCGCCAGGGGGCATAGGTGGCCACGTGCTGACCGCCCACATCGAAGAGGTTCAGCAGGCCGTTCACCTTGGAGTGCTGGAATTCGTGCACAAGCGTCTCGGCCAGTGCCGTCGCCGATCCTGTGCCTGCGGCGCCCACAGCGCCGATCGCGACCGAGGAGGACGCGCCTTTGACCGTTCCGCCAGGACTGAGCGGTGTCACCATACGCAGACCGGCCGCGAGTTCCCTCGCGTATCCAGGATGCCAGAGCGTCAGGATGTCAAAGGCTTCGTCGAGGATCTTCCGCCACTCCGCTGATTGGACCGTGTCCATTCGGCGCGGCGGCATCGGTGCTGAGAACTCCCGGTACGGATCGGTGTCGTTTATCTCCACCTCCAGCCGTAGACCGCGCGCCATGGAGACATGTCGATGGGGGCGGAGGATGTGGCGGCTGTCCGTGGACGGCTGGAACGTGACGACTTCTCTGCCCACACCAGTTCTGAGTACAGCGTTGCCATCCGAGGTGTGCAGTTCGACGAAGCCGGTTGGGAATGCGATCGGCAACCGGACTTGGCCAAAAGTCGGCAGCGTGACCATTCCGTGCATGACCGGCACCCTGATGTCGCATGAAACCCGGGTCCGTATGGCCGCCGCAGCCACGAGCGAGTGCAAGTAGCCGAACTCGGACCACACGGGCAGCGCATCGCGTTCGTGGCCGTGGATTCTGCGTAACGTTCTGGCAGCCCACACACCGACCGTCGGATAGGTCAGTATCTCCCTGACCACATCGGGGTCTTTGTCTTCGGCGGCCGCCAGGACCTCCCACAGAGATTCGACATCGGTCAGTGGGCCAACGGTTCGGGGGTGCTCGACGCCGTAGTCGGCGAGCGCGCGTAGTAACAATTTTCGTTTGCTGAACTGTGCGGCTGTCACAGCCTTGACGAATTCGTCCGTCACGGTGCCGGAACACAGTTCATCGAAGACCTGACCGGACAACTGGTGGGTGAGCAGGTGTCGGTCGGGCTGGAATCGCAGGGGTTTCATTGTCCGGACCTCGTTGGCGTCACTCGTTCTGGACTTGCCGTTCGTCCCCGTTCGCGGTCGAGAACTCGACTTCCCATTCGACCGCCTCGGCCAACTGCCGGGTGGTGATCGTCCGCAGTTCACGGAGTGGAACTTCGGTCAGATCGACAAGCTCGGACGTGAGATCGGCTGCCGAGATCGTTGTCATGGACGGACCTCCCCGTACTGTCACCAGCATCGAACCCGCACCCTTCATGGTGCCGGACGGCCGCCGCGTGCGGCAGGGCTGATCGGCTAGTTCCGCAACCGCCGAACGGGGCCCCGGCTTTCTTGATCAAGTTTTTGACTGCTACCGCGATGTCCACGCGGCTGACACAATATTGTGCGCATTGCCGTGGCGGCGGACACTCCTTAGGGGGCGATGTGGCGGAGGACGGTGACGTCATACCGGCACGTGGACCTCTTTGGCCGCTTGTCCGTGCGCTCCTGCGGGTCGGGTGCCTGGCCGATTTGAGTGGGCGGAACCTGATCGTCAGAATTGTGTCCGACGAGCTGGGACATCCGTTGCTCGCCGAAGAACATGCGCACTGCGCGGCACATTTGTTCAGCATCGTCGAGGCGTGTCATCATCGGCCGGACGGGTTGTCCACCCTGTTATTCGTTCTCGACCAGGTCGAGCCGGGCACGAAGGCGATGGCCGAGGTGCGGCGGATCATCATGGAGATGTCCGCGCTGGAGGCTTGGTCACCACAGGAACGGCGCCGGCTTTTCAGCATGCTCTCCGGTTTCGTGGTGCCGGATATCGCCCAGATCTACCGGCTTGTCGCCGGTCCGCACGCACCGGAACTGCACGCGCAAACCACGTACGCCGAGGTTTTCCTGGCGTTGGAGACGCTCAACGCCGGCCCGGACGGCGTACCGAAACCGCTGATCTTCGTCGAGCACCTCGCTGTGCATGCCCGCCCTGACCTGCGAGCGGAACTGCGGCGTTGGGTGGACGCCCAGGCCATGCGGATGGGGCTGCTGCCCGAACTGAAAATCATCCGGGGCTCCGTCGGCAGTCAGGCGCCCAGTGATCCGGGCACTCCCGGATCGCCCGCATACATCGTTTTCCAGTTGCAGCGAGAAGGGCCCGCCACCGAACTCTATCGGCTTTCCCACTGGCGCCAGCGCGACCTTTCCGGCGGGTGGTACCCCCGGCGGGGATCGGATTTCGTCGGCAAGCTGGACGAGATCAAACACCGTGTCGCCGCGCTCGTGGAAGGCGTGGAAATCGATTGGGCGCCCTATGACTCCGACATCAGAGTCGAGTTCATCCTGCCGAGGGAACTGCTCAACCTCGACGTCGACCAATGGCAGTGGGAGGCCGAGAGTGACTTCCCCGAACCGATGGGCTGCCACTTCCCGGTCTGCGTCCGGAGCCTCGACCGCATGGTCGCCCGGAAATGGCACCGGCAGTGGTACATCCGGTGGAAACAGCTCAAGAACCAGCTCAGGGACCGCGGCGTGCTCACGCCGGATGCCGGTTTCTGGAGCAAGCCGGGCGGTGAACCGAACCTCCGGCGAATGACTTCCTATTTCGAGCAGACGTCCGGTGTCGTCGCGCAGGTGCTCGGCGCGCCACCGCCGGCCGGGCCGCCGTCGTTCGACGAGGTCGCGGTCGGTCTGCGGGCGGGCATCCCGGTGATGGTCTGGCACCGCAAGGACTGTGGCCTCGAGGACTTCGTCGCGACGGTGAAGGAACTGCTGCACGCGGAGGACCCGGGGCTGCTGCTGGACAGGCTTCGCCTGGTGCGCACGAACGCGTTCGCGAGCGAGACGGAACAGCCCCACGTCGGTAGCCATCTGGCCGTGCTGTGGGACGACCCCGAAAGGGTCGTGGTCCCGGACCGTCCGGGACCACCCGAGGAGGTGGATTGACGTGGACTGGCGCATTTACCGGGGTACCGGGCAGGCGGCCCCGTCGCCGATCACGGCGCTCCCGCAACCACCTCCCTGGCGGAGGTTCACCGGCGAGGGCGTGGCCAGCAGGCCGGACGCCGACGGCGGTGAGACGGCTCGCCGGATCGGCGGCGCCACCGGGCGGCGCCATCTGTCCAGCGCCCACGAGGTTTCCATGGTCAACGCGGCGCTGTACCTCCGCCGGCCGCTGCTCGTCACCGGCCGTCCCGGCACCGGAAAGTCCAGTCTTGCCTACCTGATCGCGGCCGAACTCGGCCTCGGCCCCGTGCTGCGGTGGGGCATCACCAGCCGGACGACCCTGACTGACGGGTTGTACTCCTACGACGCGATCGGCCGGGTCCAGGCGGCGGGCGCACGGCCGGATCGCGAGCCGGACATCGGCGATTTCGTACACCTGGGCCCGCTCGGGACAGCCTTGTTGCCCTACGAGACACCTCGTGTGCTGCTCGTCGACGAGCTCGACAAGGGCGACATCGACCTGCCCAACGACCTGCTGAGCGTGTTCGAGGACGGCGAGTACCCCATCTCCGAACTCGTCCGGATCGCCAAGCAACAGCCGGAGGTCACCGTGTTCACGCACGACAAGCGTGGAACCGCGGTGATCAGGGACGGTTTGGTGCAGTGCCGGGCGTTTCCCGTCGTGATCATCACCAGCAACGGCGAACGCGAGTTCCCCGCGGCGTTCCTGCGGCGGTGTCTGCAGTTGCACCTCAGGCCGCCTGACGCCGAGCAACTCGCCGCGATGGTGGCGGCGCAGTTCGGCGAGATCGAGCGAGTCGACGTCGCCAGGTTGATCGGCGAATTCCTCGAACGCAGCGAATCTGTCGGCGGGCTCGCGGCAGACCAGTTGCTCAACGCCGTGCACCTGGCCGTCGAACTGGCGACGTCAGGCGCGTACCGGCCCGACGAGGAGTGGAACGAGCTGATGCGCGCGATCTGGCACCCGCTGTCGACAGCGGAGCCGGGATGAGTACCGAGAGACGGCCAGCCGGTGTGCCATGGTTGCGCGCACGCGATTTGACCGCGATGGAAGTCAAGGACGCACTGTGGCTGGCCGGGATCATCCGCGCCCACACTGAAGCCACACCACTGGACGTGCCTCCGGACGATCCCGTCTCGCCCACAGTGGACCCCACTGTTCTCGACCCGCCGGACCGAACGAAACCGTCGCAGCCACAACCGGATCCGGACTTGGGCGTGTCCTGGTCGACACGATTCGCCCGCTCCGGAGATGGTGCTCCGCCTCGTGCCACCGCACAGATCGGATCGCCCAGCCGGGAGCTTCCGCACTCCGCCCAGCTCGCGAGGGCGTTGCGGCCCTTGATGAAACGGTCGCCGTCACCGTGGAAACGGGTCGTCAACGAGGAAGCGACAGCCGTTCGCGCGGCTCAGGACGGCATGTGGCTTCCCGTTCTTGATCCGGCGCCGTGGCGGCGGTTCGAGGTCGTCCTTGTCGTCGACACGGCTGCGTCGATGGAGGTCTGGCGGGAGACCGTGGCGGAGTTCCGCGAGTTGCTCAGGCAACAGGGCGCTTTCCGCAACGTGCGGACGCTTCTCGTGGACTGCTCGACCTCGGATCTGGTACTGCGCGTCGAAGGTCCCGCCGGTGCCGTGCACAGTACCCGGCATTTGGTCGACCCGACCGGCAGGCGGCTCGTTTTGGTGATGACGGACGCGATCGCCAACGCATGGCGAGACGGCTCGGCTGAACAGGTGCTGGCGGGCTGGGCGAACCGGATGCCGCTGGCGATCATCAACGTCCTGCCGTCCCGGCTGTGGAGCTGGGGCGGGCTGTCGCCTCGCCGGGTATCCCTCTCGTCAGGCGCGTTGGGCGTGGCCAATCGGGAACTGCGGGTCCGGTGGATCGAGCACGACATGTTCGACGAGGAGGTCGCGGACGATTCGATTCCGGTGCCGGTGCTCGCGTTGACGCCGGAATGGTTGTCAGGCTGGGCGAATCTCTTCGCGGCTTCGGGAGCGGCCAGCGTGGACACCACCGCGGTGATGGTGAACACCCGTGACAGCAAGAAATCGGTGGAGCCGTCCGATTCGGAGCGTACGCGTTCTGCCTTCGACCGGGTGATGCGCTTCCGGACGTACGCCTCGCTGGAGGCGTTCCACCTCGCGGGCCTCCTGGCGGCCGCACCACTCAACTTGGCGATGATGCGATTCGTCCAGCGAGAACTTCTGCCGGACAGCGATGTGTCAGCGTTGGCCGAGGTGATCCTTGGCGGACTGTTGCGAAAGGTTCGCACGACGCGTTCGGTCCACGATCCCACGGCTGTCGTGTTCGAATTCCATGACGGTGTCAGAGAAGAGCTTCTGTCCGGAGTCCGGCGGGCCGACACCGTCCGGGTTGCCCGGGTACTCGGCGACTACCTGGGCTCCAGTGTGGCGATCCTGCGGAACTTCCGAGACGCGGTTGACGATCCCGATGGAACGGTTCAGCCGGAGATCTCCGCTGAGACGATGCCGTACCTGCGCGTGCAGGAAGCTGTTTTCCGCGCGTTGTCAGGAAGGTATGCGCCTCGGGCCGCGAGTCTGCGGCGCGAACTGCAGCATGCGGGGCAAGACGCGAGATTGTGGACCCACCGTCGAGAAGAGCCACCACTCCACGACTTCGATCCCGCCGTGCTTGCCACCGAGGCCCAGCCGGAACCGTCCTCGGACGGGCTGGAACGCCGGCCACAGGTATGGGGCTCGGTTCCCGTTCGCAACCCGGATTTCGTGGGGCGTGACGATCTACTGTGGATACTCGCGAGCAGACTCGATTCTCCGGGTGTCACCGCGGTGCTGCCAGAAGCGTTGCAGGGCATGGGCGGGGTGGGAAAGTCGCAGACGGTGGTCGAGTACATCTACCGGCACACGGATGACTACGACGTCATCTGGTGGATTCCGGCCGAACAGATGTCCCAGATCACGGCCAGTTTTGTTGAACTGGCCAAACGCCTTGGCCTGCCGGCGAGTTCGGCGGAGGTCGCGATCACCGAGGTGCTGGAGAGTCTGCGCCTGGGCCGGCCGTTCAGCCGATGGCTGCTCGTGTTCGACAACGCGGGCAGCCCGGACAGCGTGCGCCCGTTCTTCCCGTCCGGTCCCGGACACATCATCGTCACCTCCCGGGACACGGACTGGGCTCGTGAGGCGAACGTGGTGGAAGTAGATCTGTTCACACGGCGCGAAAGCATCGAGATGCTACGCCGTGTCGGCGGCGACATCAGTCAGGCCGACGCCGACCGGGTGGCCGACGCGCTCGGCGATCTGCCCTTGGCCGTGGAACAGGCCGCGGTGTGGCGGATGCGTAGCGGCATGCCCGCGGGCGAGTATCTCCGTCTCCTGGAAGCAAACCTGGCCGAGTTGCCGGATGACGTCGATGGGTACGGCATGATGCGGCCGGTCGCAGCGGCGTGGAGCGTTCCGCTGAGCCGGCTGCGGACGGATTTCCCGGAGGCCCTGCGCCTGCTTCAGGCGTGCGCCTACTTGGGCCCGGAACCCATTCCGCAGAGCTTCTTCTCCGCGGCCGCGGACGTCCTGGTCCCTGATGAGCTCGCCGGGGTGATGACCGACCAGTACACACTGGGCCGGATCGTCCGTGAGATCAGCCGGTACGGCCTGGCCAAGGTGGACGAACGGCACAACACCTTGCAGCTGCACCGGCTCGTCCAGGAAGTCATCAAGAACCAGTTGCCCGCAGAGGAAAAGGATCAGGTGAAGCACGTGGCGCACGTGCTGCTCGTGATCAACGATCCGGACGATCCGGTCTCGTCACGAACATGGGCTCGTTACAGCGCACTGCTTCCGCACGCGATCATGTCGGACGCCCTGCGATGCCGGATGGATCCGCGTGTTCGTCATCTGGTGATCAACCTGGTGACATACCTGGTGCAGAGCGGTGACTACCGAGTGGCCCACGACCTGGCCTGCCAGGCCATCGACGAATGGCAACAAGAACTGCTCGAATCCGATGCCAGCACACTGGAGATGGCCAGGCTGCGTGGCCTTGCCCTCTGGCGGCTCGGACGCTACGAGGAAGCCTACGATCTCAACCGCGAAACCTTCCAGATCGTCCGCCGTCACTTCGGGAACGACAACAAGCTCTTCCTGAGTGTGGCCAACACGTTCCGGATGAGCATGCGCGCCCAGGGCCGGATCGAGGAGGAACTGGCCATGCAGCGCACGATTTTCAAGAAGTCCTGTCACGTCCTCGGCAGGAATGATCCGGAGACCCTGCAGTACGCGAACGACCTCGGGGGCAGCCTCCGGCTGATCGGTCAGTTCTTCGAAGCCCGCGAACTGGACACGGACACATGGCGGCGGAAGGTGGTCGTACTGGGTGAGGATCATCCCGACACGTTCCTCACCCTCAACGCCCTGGCGATGGACATGAGGGAGTGTGGGGAACACATTGAGGCGTGCCGAATCCAGGAACAGAATCTCGCTCGGCAACGGCTGGTCATCGGGGACGAACATCCACGAACCATCGGGGCAATGCGAAACCTCGCTGTTGCCAGGAGAAGAGCGGGCCTCTATCGGCAGGCGGCGGACCTGTCCACGCAGTGTTTCGAAATGTATCGGCGGCTGCATGGAGCACGACACGTCGACACGATCACCGCGCAGATGTGCATGTCGGCTGACTTCCGAAAGTTGGACGAGTTGCACCAGTCGCAGAACCTGGGGACCACAAGCTATCAACTGTTCGTCGAGACCCACGGGGAGTGGCATCCGTTCACCTTGGTCGCGGCGATCAACCTCGCGGTCACGTTGCGGTTGCTCGGCCACGTAGACGAAGCCATGACACACGACGAGGCAACGCTCGGGAGGCTTCGAGAGATGTTCGGTGACGATCATCCGTTCACGCTGGTCACCGCAACGAACCTGGCGAGCGATCTGGCAGCGTCAGGGCGACTGACCGAAGCGTACGAGCTCGATCGGGACACGTTCGAACGCTCCACCCGTGTCCTCGGTGCCGAACACCCGTCCACGCTCGCGGTCGGGCTGAACTTGTCGATCGATTCGGCCGGACTGGGCGAGCCGCAGCAAGCTCGGGTACAACACGCGTCGACTGTGAACGCGCTGAGCAAGGTCTTGGGGAGCACACACCCGGCCACGATGGCGGCGATGAACTCCACGCGGGCCGACTGTGACACCGACACCATGCAGCTTTAGGCACCCAGCCAGGTCGCCAGATCGAGCGGATCGGGCCGGCCGTGCAACCGGTTGTACAGGCTGAGCAGGACCTCGGGTGCTGTCACCAGATCGGCCGAGCTGACAGCGAGACCGACCCAGGCGCAGAGGGCGGTCGGATCGCGGCGGATCCAGGCGAGGTACTCGGATCTCGCGGCGTCGACGTTACCCGCGACGAAGGCGACGTCAGCGTCCCGTGCGGTGGACTTGAGGGTGACAAACCGTTCGGGATCCACTGCCTTTGCTTTCAACAGAGCCATTCGGGTAGTGGAAGGAGTGCTCTGCCAGAACGGCACCATACGGCTCGGAACATGGGGAGGCGCGGGCTTGCGGTTACGCCATGCGTCGGCCAGTCCGGTGACGTAGTCGTCGTCAGGCCGCATATGTTGCAGCCGCCAGGTCACCCAATGATCCTGTGCCATCAACCTGACAATGTCCGCCAGTTCGGCGGGAACCGCCTCCGCCTCGGTGACCGCCAGCCGGTCGGATGCCGCCGATACCAAGTGGTCGCCGAATTCGGTCAGCTCCATGGCGTCAGAGAGGGAGTCAACCGCCCTGCGCACCTGGGCACGGCGGTAAGCGAACGTGAAATCACCCTCTCGCGCCAGGCCGGTGTCGGTGATGTGGCCGCGTTGGTTGTGCCAGAACTCCACGACACTCACGAACGCGTAAATACCGTGCAGTAGCCCGGTCAGAGGCCGGGGGTCAGGCCGCCACGGGGCGTACCACCAGTCCTCCGGTCCTCCATGATGCAGCGGTACCAGTTCGAGCACGGCGTTGAGCTTGGAATGTTGTAGTTCGTGAACGAGCACCTCGGCGAGGTGGAACTCCGATGTCTTCGGGCTGAGCGCGACGGCCCCGAACGCCGAGTTCGACGACGATCCGGCGTAGTTCCGCGTTCGGGGAGCGGGCGCGATCGTATGCAGTCCGACGGCGAGTTCTTCGGCATATCCGAGATGCCAATGGGTGAGTTCGTCCCACGCGCGTTCGAGTAGGCCGGCCCACTCGGCCGATTCGGTGGCGGTCAGCGGAAAAGGCGGTTCCGGCGTGGAGAATTCCCGATAGGGAGTGTTGTCGTCGATCTCCACGAACAAGTCGACGCCTCGCCGGTTGGCATGGTGGTGACGGGTGGGGATGAAGGAAGAATTCGGCGCGGAACGGCCGAAGCTGATCGGGTCGATATCCGGCCCGAGGTGCAGGACGGTCAGCTCGGCAGAATTTCGCAACTCGGCTTGGTCTCGCGCCTGTGCGGGGAGCCTGACGTGGCCGACTGTGGGCAGAACCACGGTACGGTGGATCACCGGAACGGTGATCGTGCAGGCATACCCGGCCCGGACAGCGGCGGCGGCGGCCAGTGACTGCAGGTAGGACAGTTCCGGGGCATCCGAATCCTGACCGACCCCCAGCAACAACCGCACGGCGCGCACCAACCACACGCCGGTTGACGGATGCATGATCACCGACTCGAGGGTCTCCGGCGCGGAGTGTTCCAAATCCGACAGGATTCCGTAGGCCTGGTCCAAGTCCTGTGCGAATCCGGAGGCGACCGGGTTGGAAGCCGCCAGTCGCATCACTGCGAGGAGCATCGCGCGTCGCTGGCTGTACACGCTGGTACGCAAGACGCGCATCGAATTCTCGCTGACCGCCCCTGAGCAGAACTCGGCGAAGAAATCCGGAGCGAGCCGGTGGGTGATCACCTCGTCACGAAGGCTCGCCATTCGGCCCAACCCTTCATCGAGAATTCAATTCGCGTCGTGCGGAGCCTCGAAGGAGAACTATTGGTTCTGGATTTGCACCGCGATGGCTTCCGGGCCGCCCGCGTAGGCCAGTGCCCACTCCACCGCGGCGTCGACGCTCGCCTGTGGCCGGCCTGAGCGCAGGTCGCCAAGACGGAAAGAGGTCAGGTCGACCACGGTGGTGCTGACCTCGGTTGTCGGGCCTTCCGCCACGTCGACCTGCCTTCTGCTCATGTTGTCGTGCAACTGCGGCCTACTACGGGTGGAGTTGTCCTATGGGGACACCAGATGGTGCCAGTACCCTGGTGACCGTAGTCACTCAGGGGTGAAATGTTAGCTTGGAGTGGTGCGCGGCGACCGGGTTTTTGTGCGCAGGCTGGCCATTGTGGTGGTCTGCCTGGTCAGTCTGGCCGGTGCGTGCCTGCTGGCGTGGTGGCAGTGGAACCGGTACGAGTCCGCCAGCGGGTCCTGGCAGAACCTTGGTTACGTTCTGCAGTGGCCCCTGTTCGGGCTGTTCCCGGCGTTCATGGTGTGGCGGATCAGGCGGCTCAGGCAGCGGGAGCGGGAGAGCGAGGAACGGGCCGGGGCGGGACCCGTCGCCGCACCTCCCCGGGACGTGCCCAGGCCGCGGCGCCCCGAGCCGCCGCGAACCACGCGGGACGAGCCGGATGACGAGCTGGCCGCGTACAACCGTTACCTTGCCGAGCTGAACGCGAAGGACCGCCATGACCGCCCCTGAACCCATCGTCACCAACGAGGAGAGCCCGGCCCGCGACACCGCCGCCCCCGGTCTGAAGGGTGCGTTGGCCCGGTACCGGGTGCTCGCCTACATCGTCGGTGTCGGCCTGCTCGCCCTGGTCGGCGCGATGATCATGAACTACGGGTTCGACCAGCCGCAGTACAGCAAGATCGTCGGCCCGGTGCACGGCTTCCTCTACGTCGTCTACCTGGTCCTGACGGTCGACCTCGGGCTCAAGGCCCGGTGGCCGATCGTCAGGACCGGGCTGGTCCTGCTCGCCGGCATGATCCCGTTCGTGTCGTTCGTGGCCGAACGGAAGGTCACGCAGGAGCTGCGCGCAGGCTGATCGGCGGCACCGTCGAACCACGCAGGGTGAGAGCGTCGATGGTCTTCGGGCGGTAGGCCAGCGAAGGCAGCCTGGAGACCATCTCCTCCACCGGGTTCTCCGCCGAGGTGCCGAAGAAGAACGCCCACTCGTGCTCGTCGGAGCCGAAGTACACCGGTGCCTGGAAGACCTGCTCGAACCGGCGCCAGCACTTGACCAGCGTCGAGTTGCGCCACAGGGTCGGGCAGCCGCCCTGGTACGCGACCACGCCGCCGGGCGTGAGCAGCCGCTTGCACATTTCCAGGAAGTCGGCGCCGTAGAGCCGGTTCTGCTGGGCGTCGGCGTCGTCCTGCTCGTCAGGCAGGTCCACGACCACGATGTCGTACCGCTCGTCGGTCGTACGGATGTACTCGAAACCGTCGGCGTACAGCACGCGCACGGGCCCGTCGCCTTGCTCAGCGGCTGCGAGCTCCTCGACCGTGTAGCCGTACGGCAGATGCTGTGCGCACAACTTGACGGCCTCGGTGTCGATGTCGACGTGGTGGACCACCGTGGCGCCCGCCTGGACGGCCATCTGGCTGGCCACGCCCTCGCTGGACCCCACGATGAGCACCCGCTCGATCTGGGCAGCCAGCAGGAACGCCGGCACCATCAGGGCCTCGTGGTACACGAGCTGGCTGAAGTCCGTGCTCTGCCGTTCGTTGTCGCAGAACAACGAAACGCCCTGCGCGGTCTTGCCGATCACCAGGTGCTGGAACGCCGTACGGGTGTCGACGATCACGTCGTCGACCTGCCACACACGGGTCAGACCGGCGCCGACGGGCTCCTCGATCCTCACCGGTCCTCCTGTCCTCTGTGGATAACACTGATCCGGGACACGCCCGCGTTGAGCATGTCCCGCAACAAGTTCACCGCCAACTCAGGGTCAGCGACCCGGCCGCAGGTGAACACGTCGATGAACACCGCACCACGTTCCGGGTACGAGTGGATGGACGCGTGCGACTCCGACAGCAGCGCCAGCACGGTCACACCCTGCGGCTCGAACTGCTTGAACGTCATGTCGCACACGGTCGCGCCGGCCTTCTCGAGCGCGCGTTGCAGGCTCTCGCACAGGAACGGGGCGTCGTCCAGCAGCTCCGCCGACACGCCCTCGAACTCGGCCAGCACGTGCCGGCCGGCGAACTCGCCGACCTCACCGGCCTCGGACGGCACCGAAGCCGGATGGCCGCCGACAAAATACGTCCGCAGCGGCGGGAACCCGTTGAAAGCCACCGAAGAGTAGCTCTGCGTGTACGCACCCGTACTCAGAATGTCGACGTAGTCGCCTGCCTGTAACGAGAGCGGCAGGTCGTAACGAGTGCGTTGGTACAGCACGTCATCACCGTCGCACGAAGGCCCGGCGATCACTACGGGACCGCACGGCTCGTCGTCGTGCGCGGTCTGTAACCGGTACGCGATGGCCTCGTTCTCAGTTTCGGCCATCCCGCCGTAGCGCCCGATGTCCAGGTAGACCCAGCGTTTGTCGTCGGTGTCGGATTTGCGCGACACCAGCACGACCTCGCTGCGGATCACGCCCGCCTCGGCGACGAGCACCCGGCCGGGCTCGATGGCCAGGTCGACCGGGTGGTCGAAATGCCGTGCGATCGCGGCACGGATCGTGTCGGCGTACGCGCTCAGCGGCGGCGGGTCGACCAGGTACCGGCCGGGGAAGCCGCCGCCGATGTTCAAGCCCCGCAGGGCGACCCCCTGCGCGGCGACCGATCGGGTGACGTCGCCCGCCGCGGCGATCCACGGCTCCCACGCCGCTGGATCGAGGTGCTGGGAGCCGACGTGGAACGCTACGCCTTCGGGGTCAAGACCGAGTGCCGCGGCCCGGACGAGCAGCCGGGCGGCCATCGCGGGCGCGCACCCGAACTTGTGCCCGAACGGCGTCTGCGATCCGGTGCCGTCCACCAGGATCCGGCAGGACACGCCTGAGCCCGGCGCGAAGGTGGCGATCGTCTCCAGGTCGGTCTCGCTGTCGAAGGTGAACCGCCGGACACCCACCCGGTGGGCGTACGCGATGTCCCGGGCCTTCTTGATCGGATTGCCGTACGAGATCAGCTCCGGCCGGGCGCCCTGGCCGAGGACCAGGTCGATTTCCTCGCGCCCCGCCACGTCGAAGCCGCACCCCTCGGCGGCCAGCAGCCTGATGATCTCCGGCGCCGGGTTGGCCTTGACGGCGTAGTACATCCTCGCTTCCGGGAGTGCTTCCCGCAGCCTGGTATGGCTTTCCCGCACCGTGTCGAGGTCGATCACGAGACACGGGGTGGGTGGCCTGCGGTCGTCCAGGAACGCTCTGATGCGCTCCGGCGCCAGCGGGAGGGCGTCGATCACAGCGGGCAAGCATAGGTCCAGGTCTGCCCCACGACGAAATCCACTTACGAGATCGACACGGTGTGCCTCGTCACTCGGCCGGACGACCCGCCCCAGCCTGCCACCCCCTCGTGAGTGTTTATCAGGGTTAGAACACCGATAAACACTCACGAGGGGGTGAGGCCGGTCAGGGAGCGGACCTCCATCTCGGCCTGCTTGCGCTCGTCGCCCTTGTCGCGGCTGAGCACGGTGCCGAGGAAGCCGAGGACGAACGAGACCGGGATCGACACGATTCCCGGGTTGCTCAACGGGAACCAGGCGAAGTCCACGGACGGGAAGAGCGACCACGGCCTGCCGGACACGACCGGTGACACGGCCACGAGCGCCAGGCAGGACACCAGGCCGCCGTACATGCCCCACAACGTGCCGCTGGTGTTGAACCGGCGCCAGAACAGCGAGTAGAGCAAAGTGGACAGGTTGGCCGAGGCGGCGAACGCGAACGCCAGTCCGACGAGGAACGCCACGTTCTGCCCGTTGGCCAGGATGCCGCCGGCGATGGCCAGCCCGCCGACGACGACCGCCGTCAGCCGCGCCACGCGGACCTCGCTGCCCGGGTTGGCCCTGCCGCGCTTGAAGATGTTGGCGTACACGTCATGGGCGAACGACGCCGACGCGGTCAGCGTCAAACCCGCCACCACAGCGAGGATCGTCGCGAACGCCACCGCGGCGACGACGCCGAGCAGCAGCGTGCCGCCGATCTCGTACGCCAGCAGCGGCGCCGCGGAGTTCTGCCCACCCGTCGCGGACAGGATGCGCCGCGAGCCGACCAAGGCCGAAGCGCCGTAACCGATGATCAACGTCGCCAGGTAGAACACGGTCATCGTGCCCACCGCCCAGATCACCGACCGCCGGGCCTGCACGGCGTTGGGCACCGTGTAGAAGCGCATCAGCACGTGCGGCAGGCCCGCGGCGCCGAGCACCAGCGCCAGCGCCAGTGAGATGAAGTTGAGCTTGCTGGTGCCGCTCCTGCCGAACATCCCGCCGGGGTCGAGGATCCGCTCGCCCTTGACGTTGTTGGCGGCGGCCTGCCGCAGCAGCGCCGACAGGTCGAAGCCGAACTTGCCGAGCAGGAACACGGTCATCAACGCCACGCACAGCACCAGCATGGCGGCCTTGATGATCTGCACCCACGTGGTCCCGCGCATGCCGCCGACCAGCACGTACAGCATCATCACCACGCCGACCACGGTGATCACGACCGCCTGGCCGGTGCCGTCGTGCACGCCGAGCAGCAACGCGACCACGCCGCCCGCGCCGGCCATCTGCGCCAGCATGTAGAAGAAGGAGATGACGAGGGTCGACGTGGCCGCCGCGGCCCGGACCGGGCGGGCGCGCATCCGGTACGAGAGCACGTCGCCCATGGTGAACCGGCCGGTGTTGCGCACCAGTTCGGCGATCAGCAGCAGGTTGACCAGCCAGGCCACCAGGAACCCGATGGAGAAGAGGAACCCGTCGTAGCCGTGGATCGCGATCGCCCCGGCGATGCCGAGGAACGACGCGGCCGACAGGAAGTCACCGGACAGCGCGAGGCCGTTCTTGCCGCCGCCGAACGCGCCGCCCGCGGTGAAGTAGTCGTTGGCGGTGGCGTGCCTGCGGTTGACGTTCGCCACGATCACCAGCGTGACCACGACGAACAGCCCGAACACGGCCATGTTCAGCCCGGGGCTGCCGACATCGGTGCTCATGAATGGGCCTTCCGCAGCGCGGCGACCCGCGGGTCGATCCGGCGCCTGGCGTAGCTCCGGTACCACAGGGTGATCAGCAGCGTGCTGACGAACTGCAGCAGGCCCAGCACGAGCCCGACGTTGATCGCGCCGACCAGGCGGTGACTCATGAACTCGGCGAAGTACGCGGCCAGCACCACGAAACCGAGGTACCAGCCGAAGAACAACAGGGCCACCGGGAACACGAACCGGCGCAGGACGGATCGCAGTCGTACGAATTCGTCGCTCTGTTGAATACGGACGAAGTCGGGCCCTTCTGGTTCTTCTATTTCTCCCGGTGAGTCGATTCCGTCAAATCTGGCCGAAGTGGTTCGGCCGGACCAGTGCGTCATTATGTACCTTCCCGGCACGGTTATCGGCGGGCGTCATAATAGCTGCGAGTTTGGGGTTGTCCACTGTGTCGCCGGGCGGTCTGTCACTGCATCGGCCGGGTCCGGGCGGTACCTGAGGGGCGACGGTCACACTTCCGGGTGAATCTCGTTGTTTCGTAGCGTGTCTGGCCGCTGAGCTGCGACGACACCACTGCCGGTGGTCCACTGTGACCGATCCGGGTGGACTCGGGGCGGTCGGCCGGCGCGGGTGGCCTTGCGTCACCGGAAAATCTTCGCCCAATCGGGGCATAAAGTTCCCCTGGGCAAATGCTCGGGGTGGTGAACCGCGGGTGAACCCCGTTCGGGCCATTGATTGACCAATCTTCTCGGGTAGCATCTGGGTCCGGCACTTCCCGATGGGGTGCCGACACCCCGCGAAACCGTACGGTGCGAGTAATTGATCCCCGTCTTTGATGAGGCAACGCAGTAAAGCGACTGCGCGCATTGGGAGTGTTGTGACAGTGACCAGCACAGGACGAGCACGGATGCTGCGCTGGCGGGACTGGCACCTGCGCACCAAACTCGCCGCGGTCACGCTGGTCCCGCTGGTCTTCGTCGTCGCCCTCGGCGCCGTGCAGATCCACGACCAGGTGGCGAGGGCCGACTCCTATCGCCGGGTCGACCTGCTGGTGGCACTGTCCGACCAGCTCGGCAAGGTGATCGACGGGCTGCAGCAGGAACGGGCGGAGTCCGCGAAGCTGCTCGTCTCCGCGGCGAGCCGGCCCGGCGCGGAACTGCGGCAGGAGTACCAGGTGACCGACGTCAACTGGGCGGCGATGAGCCGGGCGGCCGAGGCGGTCGAGTTCGCCACGCCTGCCGCACGGGACACCGCTCGGCAGGTGGCCGGCCTGCTGGAACCGCTCAGCAGGCTGCGTGACCAGGTCACCAGGTCCGCGCCGGACGCGCCGGCGGTGCTGGCCCGCTACACCGAGATGCTCACCACGCTGCTGAACTTCGACAAGGCGCTGGCCGGTGAGATCACCGACCCGGCGCTGTCCGGGACGGCGGCGGCACTGCACGACCTGCAGCTGGCCAACGAAGAGGTCTACCTGCAACAGGCGATGGTCTCCACCGGTGCGGCCCGCGGCTCGTTGCCGTTCGCCGAGCTCGAAGCACTCCGGGCGTCACAGTCCCGGCTGGACGCCAGGATCGGCGATTTCCGCGCGTCGGCCAGCCAGGCGCAGCGGCAGGAGTACGACAGGACAGTCAGCGGCGCGGGGGTGACGACCCGGGACCGGCTGATCGGTCAGGTGCTCGAACAGCCGGAGACGCGACCGGTCAGCGTGTCGATCAACCTCGCCGACTGGCAGACGAGTTCCCAGCTCACCATCGGCGCGCTGGCGACCGTCGCGGGAGTCCTCGCCCGCGAGCTGAGTGTGACGTCCGCCCGGTTGCAGGACGAGGCGAGCGACGCGGCCGGACTGGTCTCGGTCGTACTGTTCGCCGCGATGCTGCTCGCGGCCGCTGTCGTGGTCGTCGTCGGCCGTCAACTCGTTGGCTCGCTGAGGATTCTGCGGCGCAGCGCGCTGGCGGTCGCGGATCACAAACTGCCCGAGGCGGTCGCCGGTCTGCGGACCGGTGCGTTGCTGCCGCCTTTGGTGGCACCGGTTCCGGTGACGACGAAGGACGAACTGGGCCAGGTGGCGCGTGCCTTCGACGCCGTGCAGGACCAGGCGTTGCGGCTGGCCGCCGAACAAGCCCACCTGCGTGCGAGTTACGGCGACGTGTTCGTCAACCTCTCGCGGCGCAGCCAGGGGCTGGTGCAACGGCAGTTGCACCTGCTGGACCGGCTGGAGCGGGACGAGGAAGACCCCGACCAGCTGGCCACACTGTTCCAGTTGGACCATCTGGCCACCCGGATGCGGCGCAACAACGAGAACCTGATGGTGCTCTCGTCCGGCAACGAGCTGGCCCGCCGCGCCGGGCCGCCGGTCGAGCTGGCCGACCTGCTGCGCGCCGCCGTGTCGGAGATCGAGCAGTACCAACGAGTTGTCGTCCAGCCACCGCCTCCGCTGACGGTCGTCGGCTACGCGGCCCGTGATCTGGTCAGGCTCACGGCGGAACTCCTGGACAATGCCACGGCGTTCTCCGCGCCGGCGACCAAGGTGACGATCGCCAGCAGACTCGCGGACGACGGCACCGTGTCGGTCGACGTGCTCGACAGTGGCATCGGCATGCGCGACGAGGAGATCGCCGAGGCCAACGCCCGGCTGGCGGACGGTGGCCAGCTGGACGCCTCAGCCTCCCGCCGGATGGGCCTGTTCGTCGTAGGCAGGCTGGCCGGCAGGCACAACGTCCGGGTGGAACTGCACGGCGGCAAGGACATCCAGGGCATCAGGGCGACCATGACCATCCCGGCCGACCTGCTGTCCGACGGTGAGCCGGAGGAACAACGCGGGACGCCAAGCGCCAACGGGCACAAGGTGTCCACTTCGGACATTGTGTCCCGGCTGTCGAACGGTGCGGCGCCGGTGCACACCACGCCGGCCGTCGCGGCCCACAATCCGGTCAGGGGTGACCTGTTCATGACCTGCGATCCGCTGGCGGGCACCGACGAATCGCCTGCCGCGCCCCAGAAGCAGGAGGCGACCCCCACCAGCTGGTGGGACCCGGTCGCCCCGTCCGAGCCGCCGCCGGACGAGCGCGAGCGCGACATCCACGAGACCACGCCGATCTTCGACGCGATGATCTCGGCCTGGTTCACCGGGACCGATTCGGCCAGGCCGGCCGCCGAGGCGCACACCGAGACGTGGCAGTTCGCCGCGGACCAGGGGTTCCAGACCGCGCGGGCGGTCGCCGAGCCACCGGGGGGCGTCACCAAAGCCGGTCTGCCGCAACGGGTTCCGCGGGAGAAACTGGTTCCCGGCAGCATCGCCAACGGCCGCCGGCTGCCGGAGATCCGTGGCAGGCGGGAAGCGGAGGCGTTGCGGGAACGGCTGGGCGGCCTACAGGACGGGCTGTCCCGTGCCCGAGGGCGCGCCGGCGCGGGCGTCGTGCCCGTCCATCCCGAGTGTGACAACGGTTTCCGTGCGGCCGAAGCGGCCGCGAAGTCCCCCGAAGGTGTCACGTCCGCGGGCTTGCCGCAGCGCGTCCCGCGGGAGAAGCTCGTACCCGGGAGCATCACCTCGCCGCCGGGGTTCGGCGAGGGCCTGGTGCGGGGTGAACGAGGGGCACAGGAGGTTCGGGGCCGGCTGGACGGACTCCAGCGCGGACTGAGCAACGGCCGGCGCAGCCTGGCCGGCAACCAGAACGGACAACAGGAGAGTCCATGACTTCGCCCCCATCCCAGTCGCACCAGTTCGGCTGGCTGGTCAACGACTTCGCCGAGCGAGTCGCCGGCGTGGCGCACGCGGTCGTGGTGTCCGCCGACGGCCTGCTGCTCACCGCGTCCGCCCGCCTGCCCGTCGACCGCGCCGACCAGCTGGCCGCCGTGGCGTCCGGCCTGGTCAGCCTGACGCACGGCGCGTCCCGGTGCTTCGAGGCCGGTCCGGTCAAGGAGACCGTCGTGGAGATGGAGCGCGGAATCCTGCTGCTGATGTCGATCAGCGACGGGTCGTCGCTCGCCGTGCTCGCCGCGCCGACCTGCGACATCGGGCAGATCGCCTACGAGATGACCATGCTGGTCGACCGGGTCGGCCAGATGCTCACCCCCGAACTGCGTGCGGCGCTGCAGGGCGCGAGGGGGATGACCGGGGCAGCGGTGTGAGGGTTCCATGACGATCCACGAGGACGCGCCACCCAGTCCGACCTTCGCCGACGTCCTGAATGGACTGACGTTCGGCAGGCGGGCCGACGAGCAGGCCGAAGCCGAACCGGCGCCGGGACCGCGGCCCCGGCCGCCGGTCTGCCCGCCTCAACCGGTGCTGGTGGAGATGCCTGACGACGACCCGGCCATGGTCCGCCCGTACGCGATGACCGGCGGCCGCACCAAAGCGGACACCGACCTGCGGGTGGAGGCGCTGATCTCCACGAAGTTCGAGGGAATCGCCGACGACGGGCCACTGGAGATCGAGCACCAGGCGATCGCGCAGCTGTGCCGTACGCCCAAGTCGGTCGCGGAGGTCTCCGCCGAGCTCAACATGCCTTTGCAAGTAGCCAAGATCGTGCTCGGGGACATGGTCGCGACCGGGTTGGTGATCGTCCACCGGACGACCGGCCTGTCCGGCGGTTCGTCACATCTCGCGTTGATGGAAAGGGTTTTGGGTGGACTCCGCCGGCTATAGGACCGCGCAGCAAGCAGCCGGGCCGACGATGACGTCGGTGAAGATCGTGGTGGCCGGTGGTTTCGGGGCAGGCAAGACGACCTTTGTCGGCTCGGTCTCCGAGATCATGCCGTTGACCACCGAGGCGGTGATGACCGAGGCGAGCATCGGCATCGACGACCTCGAAGCGACCCCGGGCAAGGCGACGACGACGGTGGCGATGGACTTCGGCCGCGTGTCGCTCGACACCGACCTGATCCTCTACCTGTTCGGAACGCCCGGCCAGCAACGGTTCTGGTTCATGTGGGACGACCTGGTCCGCGGCGCGATCGGCGCGGTGGTGCTCGCCGACACCCGCAGGCTGGCCGACTCGTTCTCGCCGGTGGACTTCTTCGAGGAGCACGGCCTGCCGTACATCATCGGCCTGAACTGCTTCGACGGCGAACTGCTGCACCGGATCGAAGACGTGCGCGAGGCGCTGGCCATCGATCCCCGGGTGCCGATCGTCCGTTGTGACGCAAGGGATCGGGAGTCGACCAAGCAGACGCTGATCACCCTGGTGGAGTACTCGGTCGAACGCTGGATCGCCACCAACGGCGTGCCCGCGCATTGACCGGACCGCGACCGGGCCACTACCGTCCGATTATGTGAGGATCGTTCAGATTCTGGTCGCGGCGATGGTGGCCGGGCTTGTGGTGGTGCCTCAGGTGGCTGCGGCACCGCAGGCGGACTGGGTCGGGCCGCTGAGCACGCGTGGGCGGTACGTCGTCGACGCGCAAGGGCAGCGGTTCAAGCTCAAATCCGGCAACTGGCATGGCGCCAGCGGGACGTGGACCGGCTCCGGTGACGTCAACGATCCGGCGAACCACCACGCCGGGGAGAAGGCCGACCAGATGCCGCTCGGCCTCACCCGCACCTCGATGGACACGATCATCGACGGGTTCGCCGAACTGGGGTTGAACAGCATCCGGTTGCCGTTCTCCAACCAGATGATCCACGACACCACACCGGTCACCAGCCCGGTCGACCAGCACCTGCGTGGCCGGACTCCGTTGCAGGTCTACGACGCCGTGGTGCAACGGCTGACCGAGCGCGGGTTCGCGGTGATCCTGAACAACCACACCACCACGTCCCGGTGGTGCTGTGGTGTGGACGGCAACGAGCGCTGGAACACCAGCCAGACCGTGCAACAGTGGGAGAACGACTGGTTGTTCATGGCTCGCCGCTACGCCTCGAACAAGCGCGTGGTGGGCGTGGACCTGTACAACGAGGTCCGGCGGACCGTCTGGGACGACCCGAACTGGGGCTGGGGCAACCAACACGACTGGCAGCGCGCGAGCCAGTTGCTCGGCGACCGGATCCTGACCGAGGCCAGCAAGGATCTGCTGATCATCGTGGAGGGAATCAACTGGACCGGCATCCCGGTCGACGGTTTCCCGCACGGCAGGCCGACGCTCGAACCGGCGCGGAACCTGTCGCACACGTTGATCGACTCGGGGAAACTCGTCTATTCGGCGCACTTCTACGGCTACACCGGCCCGAACCACACCGGCGCGACCGGCGTCGGGGAGACCAGCGACCCGCGCTATCAGGACCTGAGTCCCGAACAGCTCAGGGAAGTGCTGTACCGGCAGGCGTTCTTCGTCGCCGCCGAGTCCGGCAAGCACTTCACGGCACCGGTGTGGATCAGTGAGTTCGGCGTGGGCGGCAGGGGCAACAACGATCCCAAGTCGCGCGCCTGGTTCGAAAGGTTCGTCGACTACCTCGTCGAAACCGATGCGGACTTCGCGTACTGGCCGCTTGTCGGCTTCCACACGAACAAGCAAGGCAACGGCTGGGGCCTGCTGCACTGGGACGCGGCGGGCAGGCGCATCGGCCTGCACGACGGTGACGACTGGCGTGCCGCGGCATGGAATCGCCTGGTCAACGCACCCGCGAAACCGGCGGTCAGTGCCAAGCGCTGGTCGATGCTCACGCTCGACCACGGCGATTTCCAGCAGTCGCGCACGGTCAGGAACGACTGGGATTCCGGTGCGCGGAAAGCCGTCTGCCCGGACGGCCAGTGGCTGATCGGGCTGAGCCACACCGGCAACCGAGGCCTCTGCACGGAATCGGCCGTCGCGACCGGGCACCAGGTGATCCGCGACGAGACCTATGTGGACATGGATTGGGCGAGCGGGTACACCAAACTCCAGTGCCCGGCCGATCATCACGTCGTCGGCTACAGCGTGCGTGGCGCGGCGGTCTCCTCGGTGCTGTGTGGGCGCTCGCCGCGAGCGCTGGGCAAGACGGGCCGGACGGTGTGGTTCGACCGTCAGGACAACCGGGCTTCGTCCGGCGGCGGGGAGTTCGCACACGGTCACTACAAGGGCCAATGTGCGGACGACGAGTACATCGCGGGCGTCGCGTACACCGGACGGATCGGGTCCAGCCGGACTCCCGACGCTTTGCTCTGCCGCCGGACAGTCACCTCGTGAGTCAATCGACGGGTACTTACCGTCGATCCACGCAAGAGGTGAACGATGAGATTCCTGCTGGCCTTGATCACGGCGGCCGGTCTGCTGCTGACCGTGCAGCAAAGCGGAGCCGCGTCACTTCCTTCTGAACCTGTTCACACTGGTCAAGTGGAAACCAACGGAGGACCCAGGCCCGATGCCCGCAACGTCGTCCTCGCGGTGCACGGCGGCGCGGGCAACGGGCTGATTCGCAAGGACACCCCGCCTGAGCTGGAGAAAGCCTATCGGGACGGGCTCGCTGCCGCGTTGCGCGCCGGGGAGCAGGTGCTCAGGAGCGGCGGATCGAGCGTGACGGCCGTCGAGGCGGCGGTGAAGGTTCTTGAGGACAACGAGTTGTTCAACGCGGGCAAGGGGGCGGTCTTCACCGAGGACGCCGGGCACGAGCTGGACGCGTCGATCATGCGCGGTTCCGACCTGGCCGCTGGTGCGGTCGCCGGTGTGCAGAGCGTCAAGAACCCGATCTCGGCGGCCAGGCTGGTCATGGAGAAGTCGCCGCACGTGTTGCTCGCCGGCGAGGGCGCGGACGATTTCGCGGCGCGCAACGGCCTGCCGACCGTGACCCAGGACTACTACTGGACGCAGCGGCGCTGGGACCAGTTGACGGCCGCGAAGGACCCGCAGGCCCCGAAGCAGGCCGAATACAGCACGGTCGGCGCGGTCGCGGTCGACCAGAAGCGGGACCTCGCCGCCGCGACGTCCACCGGCGGGCTGACGAACAAGATGATCGGCCGCGTCGGCGACTCGCCGGTCATCGGCGCGGGCACGTACGCCAAGAACGACACGGCCGCGGTCAGCGCGACGGGCCAGGGTGAGGTCTTCATCCGCGGCGCCGCGGCCAGCACGATCTCGAACATGATCGAGTTCGGCCGCCGGAGCCTGGCCGACGCCGCGTTCGACGTGATCGTCAAGCGCCTGCCTGCCCTTGGCGGCACGGGCGGCGTGATCGCCCTGGACCGCCAAGGGACGTTCGACGCGCCGCACAGCACGCCGGGCATGCTGCACGGCTACCTGACCGCCGACGGCAAGATCGTCACGAAGGTCTTCGTCGACGAAACCCCCGCCAACAGCTGAAAACCCCCTCGTGAGTGTTTATCCGTGTTCTAACCCTGATAACCACTCACGAGGGGTGACCAGCGGTGGAAGGTGCGGTCGAGGAGGACGCCTTCGCCGCGGGTCAGGGACGGCAGCAGGCGTTCCAGCTCGTGCACCCGTGCCGCGGGGATGTCGCCCTCCAGCAGGAGGGACGAGTTGCGTGGTGTGGAACTGAGCGGGAACGCCCGCAGCCGGACGAGCACGGGCTGGACGACGCTGAGCGTGTCGCCGGGGATTTCCAGCCGATAACGGTCCATCGGCTCGTGCACCACGGTTCCGGCCTGTTCGAGCGCGTTCGTCAGGACCAGGGCCGTCAGGTTCCGGAAGTCCCCGGCGGTGCTGGACATCGACTTGTCGAACGTGCCGTGCGCATGGCTTTGCCTTGCCCAGTAACCGGAATGCGTCATCGTGACCACACAGTCGGTGACCTCCCGGCCATGCGGACCGTGTCGCAGCGTCCTGTGCACGCTTTCCTCGACGGCGTTGAAGAACGCCGACGGCATCGAGCCGAGCTCGACCTCCAGCCGGAAGGTCACTCCGTTGCCGGGCTCGACCCTGAGTCCGACCGTTGCCAGGTAAGGGTTGTCGCCCTCGTTGATGATCTCGACGGCCGCACCGGTCCCGGACACGCGTTCGATGCAGATCGGTGTGGTCTCCTTGAAGGACACGGCGATGCCGTAGTCGTTCAGCAGCGTCGCCTGGATGACTTCCTTCTGTACCTCACCGTACAAACAGATCACGCCGTCCTGCCGCAGGTTGATCAACGGATCCTGTTCGGCCAGCTGGGTGAGTGCGGTGTACAGCGCTCCTCGTTGTGACGGATCATCCGGGAGGACAACGGTTTCCAGTGTCGGCGGGGAGAAGTGGTTCCCGAGGGCCGGTGCGGCCCGGCCTATCCGGTCGCCGATCCGGATCTCGCCGAGTCCCCAGAGCTTGCCGATCTGGCCCGCGGAGACCTCCTGCCGCCGGACGGCCGGGCCACGGTCGAACACGCTGATCGCGGTGACTTTGCCTTCCTTGTCGCCGAAGCGCACCTTGTCCCGGACCCGTAGTGTTCCCTCGAACATCCGGACGTACGCGATCTTCTCGCCGCCCTGCCCGCGTTCCACTTTGAACACCAGCCCGGACCCCGGTCCCTCGGCGCAGCCCGGTGCCGACGGCAGGAACTCGGTGAGCGAGGCCATCAACTCCGGCACGCCGGCGCCGGTGGTCGCCGAGCCGAAGAAGACCGGGTGGACCCGCGCGTGTCTCGTGTGGCCGACCAGGGATGCGTGGAGCCGGTCCCTGGTCAGTGAACCGTCGACGTAGGCGGCGAGTACGGAATCGTCCAGTGTGGACAAGATGTCCGTGGGATCGGCGTCCACCGGGACGATGGCCGGAGTCAGCCGCTCGGTGATCTCCCGCAGCAGGCTGCCGCGTCGCGCGCCCATGCGGTCGATCTTGTTGACGAAGACGATCGTGGGAATGGCCAGGCGTCGCAACGCCCGCATCAGCACACGGGTCTGCGCCTGCACACCTTCCACCGCGGAGATGACCAGGACGGCGCCGTCGAGCACGCTCAGCGAACGCTCGACCTCGGCGATGAAGTCCGGGTGCCCGGGTGTGTCGATCAGGTTGACCGTGACGTCGCCGACGACGAACGACACCACGGCGGATTTGATGGTGATCCCGCGTTGGCGTTCCAACGCCATGGAGTCGGTCTGCGTGTTGCCGTCGTCCACGCTGCCGGCTTCGTCGATCACGCCGCCGAGCTGTAGCAAGCGCTCGGTCAGGCTGGTCTTACCGGCGTCGACGTGCGCGAGGATTCCGAGGTTGATCGTGCGTGCCAAGCTTCATGTCCTTGGGAGAGGGATGGGTTCCTGTCTGGGTGGACATGGCAGCGAGTCGCACTGGTGCTCTCCTCGGGTCGGGACAATCGGTTCCCGCAGTGCAGCAGAGCCCGCTCACCCGCGGCAACCGAATTGTGTGACGCGAGTCGCGGGCAGAGCCCCGCCGTGCGGGTTACCCTCCGGTAAACCCCAGGACAGGGAGGTCACGATGCGTTCGCCGAAGGACTTCTTCCGGCCGTTGGCGCTCGGCGCGCCGCAGCCGGTGCGGGAGATCCCGTTCCGCCCTTCGCGTGCGCTGCACTTCTTCGACCCGGGCAACCCCAGGATGGCCGCGAAGGTGCCCGACCTGGCCAAGCAGGTCGACGTGCTGGTCGGCAACCTGGAGGACGCGATCCCGGCCGACCGCAAGGAGGCCGCCCGCGAGGGCCTGGCCGAGATCGGCAAGAACACCGACTTCGGTGACGCGCAGCTGTGGACCAGGATGAACAGCCTGGACTCGCCGTGGGCGCTGGACGACCTGCTCACCCTCGTCCCCGCGATCGGGGACAAGCTGGACGTGGTGATCGTGCCCAAGGTCGAGGGCGCGCAGGACATCCACTACGTCGACCGGCTGCTGGCCCAGCTGGAGGCCAAGGCCGGGCTGCGGCGCCCGATCCTGGTGCACGCCATCCTGGAGACCGCGACCGGTGTGGCCAATGTGGAGCAGATCGCCGGCGCCTCGCCGCGGATGCAGGGCATTTCGCTCGGCCCGGCGGACCTCGCGGCCAGCAGGCGGATGAAGACGACCCGTGTCGGCGGCGGCCACCCCGGCTACCTGGTGCGGACCGACCCGGTCGGTGACGACATCACGGCCGGGAGGCAGACGTTCCAGCAGGACCTGTGGCACTACACGGTGGCACGAATGGTCGACGCGTGTGCCGCGCACGGGATTCTGCCGTACTACGGGCCCTTCGGCGACATCCGGGACACGGTCGGCTGCGAGGACCAGTTCCGCAACGCGTTCCTGCTGGGCTGTGTGGGCGCGTGGAGTCTGCATCCGGCGCAGATCGCGATCGCCAAGAAGGTCTTCTCGCCGTCACCGGAGGACGTGGCCTGGGCACGCCGCGTGATCCGGGAGATGGGCGACGGCACCGGAACGGTCATGATCGACGGCAAGATGCAGGACGACGCGACGGTGAAGCAGTGCCGCGTGGTCGCTGAGCTGGCCGACCAGCTCGCCGCCCGTGACCCCGAGCTCGCCGAGGCCTACGCTGCTTCCGAGCGTCAGCACTGAGAAGGACTGAGTCATGCGTCGATCCGTGCTCTACATGCCCGGCGCGAACGAGCGTGCGCTGGAGAAGGCCAAGACCCTGCCCGCGGACGCGGTGATTCTCGACCTGGAGGACGCGGTCCACCCGGACTCCAAAGTGGAGGCTCGCAAACGGGTCTGCGAGGCCGCCGCGTCCGGTGAGTACGGCAACCGTGAGATCACCATCCGGGTCAACGGTTTCGGCACCCAGTGGCACCCTGACGACCTGCGGGCCGCCGCGGAGGCCGGGCCGGACGCGGTTGTCGTGCCCAAGGTCAACTCGGCCGCCGAGGTGCACGCGATCGAGCGTGTGCTGGAAGCGGGCGGGGCGCCGGACAAGACCACGATCTGGGCGATGGTCGAGACCCCGATCGCGATGTTGCACGCGTACGACATCGCCAACGCCAGCGATCGGCTGTCAGTGCTGGTGATGGGCACCAACGACCTGGCCAAGGAGTTGCGCGCCGATCACGTGCCCGGCCGCGCGCCACTGCGGACCGCGTTGTCGCTGTGCCTGCTCGCCGCTCGTGCGGCGGGCAAGGAGATCCTCGACGGCGTCTACAACGACGTGCGGGATCTCGCCGGGTTCGAGGCGGAGTGCTTGCAGGGCAAGCAGTTCGGCTTCGACGGCAAGACGTTGATCCACCCGGGGCAGATCGAGCCGTGCAACCGGATCTTCTCGCCCACCGAGGAGGAGATCGAGTACTCCCGCCGGGTGATCGAGGCGTTCGAGCAGGCAGGCCGTGGTGTGGTCACCGTGGACGGCCGGATGGTCGAGAACATGCACGTGGACAACGCACGCCGGATTCTCGCGATCGCGGATCAACTGAGCAGCTGATCGAACCCGGCTTTGATCCGTTCGACGGTCATGCCGTTCTCACGCTGGTGGACGTACTGCGCCGCGGCCAGCGGTGCGAGCAGCGCGTCCGCGCGGAAATCCGCGTCGACGCCCGCGTCCGGCTCGGCTTCGGCGATGAGCATGGCCAGGTGGCTGTGGTGCAGGCGGTAGGCGCCGGTGGTGAACCGTGCCATCGGCGTCTCGGTCTCCGCGACCATCAGCAGCTTTCCCTGTGTTTCCAGGCGGTCCACGAACGCGTGCACGAACGCGCGGATCCGCTCCCTGGCGGGCGCGCCCGGCCCGAGCGGCGGCGGGCCGCTGATGAACGCCTGCTGGAACTCGCGTTCCCGGTCGTCCAGTAGTGCCTGCGCCAACGCGCCTCGGTCCGGGTAGCGCCGGTAGACCGTGCCCACGCCGACTCCTGCCTCGGCGGCGACCGCGTCGAGCGCCAGGCTCTCCACTCCGCGCGCCGCGACGAGTTTCGCGGCGGCGCGGAGGATCTTCTGCCGGTTGCGCGCCGCGTCGGCCCGCTCGACCGGCTCGGACCCGGAGATCGGAAGCACGGGGGCAGCGTACCCACTGGACAAGTGGAAAAAATTCCAGTTAACTAAGTGGAAGAAGTTCCACTTAGACGGAGGTTGGTATGACCGTGCAGAAGTTCGCCATCGACGCCGCGCAGAACTGGTTTCAGCGCCTTGACCAGCAGATCTTCCTGGCAGACGTCCTCGACCAGGGCAGCGGCACGGCGATGAGCGTCGGTTTCGCGCGGTACGGCAAGGGCGAGAGAAACCCGTGGAAGATGAGCTACGACGAAGCTTTGATCATCACCAAGGGCAGGTTCACCGTCGAGGGGCCGGACGGTCCCGTGTCCGCCAACGCGGGCGAGGTGATCTACCTGCGCGCCGGAACAGAGCTGGTGTACTCAGCCGATGAGGACGCGGAGCTGGTTTACGTGACCTATCCGCATTGGCTTGCGGCGACTGAGAAGTCCGCCGAAGCCGACCGGCTCACGGAGTGGCGTCCTGCGTCCTGAGAGATTCGTACCGCAGGCAAAGGCCTTGCAGGAACGAGTCGAGCGCCAGTTCGAACGAACCTTCGTCGATCTCGTCGGCGTGCTCGGCCAGCCGGTGTGCCTGGCTGAGGTTGGGGTAGCGGTCGTTGTAGACGCGGGCGTCGTCCTCGAAGCCGCGGGAGAAGGAACCGATGGCCGCGCCCAGCACCAGGTACTTGGTCGACGCGCCGATCATCGTGGCGATCTTCGGCGGCCAGCCCGCACGGACCAGGCCGCCGTGGATCGCGTCCGCGGCGCGCAGTGCCGAGTCGCGGCGGGCCGGTCCGCCGGCGAGGAACGGGACGATGTTGGGGTGCGCGGCCAGTGCGGCCCGATATGACCTTGCCCACGTGCGGACGCCGGTCTGCCAGTCGGACCTCTCGAAGTCGCTCACGTCGACGGCCGACATGATCTCGTCGCACACCTCGTCGAGCAGTGCGTCCTTGGTCGGGAAATGGCTGTACAGCGAGGGCGCCTGCACGCCGAGCTCGGCGGCGAGCCTGCGCATCGACAGACCCGGCAGGCCGTCGCGGTCGATGATCTCCAGCGCGGCGGCCTTGATGCGATCCCGGCTCAGGATCGGCGTGCTCGGCCGTGGCATCGGCGTCCCTCCAGAGTTATGCTCCCAGTATACCTAACGCTGTACGGTTTACGGAGGCTTCGACATGGCGGCACTGGACGGACGCGTAGCCCTGGTCACCGGGGCTGCCCGTGGAATCGGCGCGGCGGTCGCCGGGCGGCTCGCGGCGGATGGTGCCGCCGTGGTCGTCCTCGACCTCGACGAGGCGGCGGGCAAGGCGACCGTCGACGCGATCGAGGCCGCCGGCGGCCGGGCGATCGCGGTCGGTGCGGACGTCACCAACGCCGAGCAGGTCACCGCGGCGGCCGACCGGGCGGCGCAGGAGTTCGGCTCGCTCGACATCCTGGTCAACAACGCCGGCGTCACCAAGGACAACCTGCTGTTCAAGATGACCGAGCAGGACTGGGACACGGTCATCGGGGTACACCTCAAAGGTGCCTTCCTGGCGAGCAAGGCGGCACAGAAGCACATGGTCGCCCAGAAGTACGGCAAGATCGTGAACCTGTCCAGCGTCTCCGCGCTCGGCAACCGCGGTCAGGCCAACTACTCCGCGGCCAAGATGGGCCTGCAGGGCTTCACCCGCACGCTCGCGATCGAGCTCGGTCCGTTCGGCATCAACGTCAACGCGGTCGCGCCGGGCTTCATCGTCACCGAGATGACGGCGGCGACGGCCGAGCGTCTCGGCATCACGCCGGACGAACTGGCCGCGCGCAGTGCCGAGATCACCCCGGTGCGCCGGGTCGGGCAGCCCGCCGACATCGCCGGCACCATCGCGTTCCTCGTCAGCGACGAATCATCCTTCATCACCGGCCAGACCATCTACGTCGACGGCGGCCGCAGGCTCTAGGAGACATCATGGTGGACTTCTCCCTCACCGAAGAGCAGCGCGAGGTCCGCGACTGGGTGCGGACGTTCGTGCGCAAGGAGATCATGCCGCTCGAGCCGGAGGTGCTGCGCCGGGAACGCTCCGGCAGGCCCGGGATCGAGCGGTCCGAGCTGCGTGAACTGCAGTTGAAGGCCAAGGAGTCCGGCTTCTGGGGCGTGCTCACGCCCGAGGAGTACGGCGGCATGAACCTCGGCGCGGTGATGGCGGCACTGCTGGAGGCGGAACTGGGCCGTTCCTTCGTGCCGTTCCGGTTCGGCGGCTGGGCGGACAACATCCTGTTCTACGCCAACGACGAACAGAAGGAGACGTACCTCAAGCCGACCATCGCGGGCGAACGCAGGTCCTGCTTCGCGATCACCGAGCCCGGCGCGGGCTCGGACGCACGGGCGATCCGCGCGACGGCCCGGCGGGACGGCGACGACTGGATCATCAACGGCGAGAAGACGTTCATCACCGGCGGCAACGAAGCCGACTTCACCATGGTCTTCGCCGTGACGGACAAGGAAAAGGGTGCCGTCACGTGTTTCCTGGCCGACCGTGAGATGGGCTGGAAGTCGCAGCCGATCGAGACGATGGGCGAATGGGGCCCGGCCGCGCTGACGTTCGACAACGTCCGGGTGCCGCACCGCAACATCCTCGGCGAGGAAGGGCGTGGCTTCGAGCTGGCCATGCGCTGGATCGGCCAGGGCCGGTACCTGTTACCCGCCAGGGCGATCGGCGCGTGTGAACGTCTGCTGGAGATGGGCATCGACTACGCGCGCACCCGGGAGACGTTCGGTCTGCCGATCGGCGAACGCCAGGCGATCCAGTGGATGATCGCCGACTCCGCGGTGGAGATCGAGGCACTGCGGTGGCTCGTGCTGAGCGCGGCGTGGCAGGTCGACCAGAAGATGGACTCGCGCCAGGCCCAGTCGATGGCCAAGCTTTACGGTGGCGTCAAAGCGAACGAGATCGTCGACCGGGTTCTGCAGATCCACGGCGGCATGGGGTACACGCGCGAACTGCCGGTCGAGCGTTGGTACCGGGAACTGCGCCTGCTGCGGATCTACGAGGGCACGGACGAGATCCAGCGCCGCACGATCGCCCGGAACCTGTTGAAGGGCCACGCCTCCGTCCGCGGCGCCCTGGCCTGAAACCCCCTCGTGAGTGTTTATCAGGGTTAGAACCCCGATAAACACTCACGAGTCATTTCTTGAGCAGCAGGCGGACGGTCAGCTCGAGACGGGTCGCGACGTCGGTGGCCGAGGCCCGCCGGGTCACCCAGGCGACCAGATTGGACAGCCACACGTCACCGACGACGCGGGCGATCGCCTTGTCCTCGTCGGTGGGTTCGCCTTCGTGCATGGCACGGGTGAACATGCGCTCCATCAGTTTGCCGACGTGGTCGACCTCCGCGGCCGCCGACGTGTCCGCGAACATGAACGCCCGCGTCATCGCCTCGGTCAGGTGGGGTTCGCGTTGCATCGCGCGGGTCACCCGGCCGAGCACGAACAGGACCCGGTCGTACTGGGTCTCGCCGGGGACCGTGCCCTTCTCGATGCGTTCCTGGTTGCGTTCGAACTCACGGGCCAGCCCGGAGACGAGCAGGTGGATCTTGGAAGGGAAGTAGCGGTACAGCGTGCCGAGGGCGACCTCGGCCCGTTCGGCGACGGCTCGCATCTGGACCGCGTCGTAGCCACCCTTGGTGGCCAGCGCGATGGTCGCGTCCAGGATGCGCTTGCGCCGGTCGCGCTGCGCGGCCGAGCCGAGCTCGTCGTCGCCGAGGGCGCTGATGGCACCGGATGGCGTGGCTGTCATCGATGGTCCCCTTGCTGAAACCTGTTCCACTTCGCGTCGTAGTGTACCTGGCGCCGGTCAATCGTACTCACTCGCAGGGTTGAGTTCAGAACTGAAACACGTTCTATAATGACGGAGTGTCTACCACCGACGAGCAGCGGGCCATCGGCGACTCCATCACCCGATGGGCCGCCGGTGCGGGCATCCTGCCGACGGTACGACAGGCCGAGGGGGCCAAGCACTGGCGTGAACACTGGGCGGACCTGGCGCATTTCGGGCTGTTCGAAATGGTCGAGGGCCCGGTCGCCGACGTCGCCGTAGCCCTTGAGCACGCCGCGAGGGCCCTTGTGCCCGGTCCTGTGTTGCCGACAGTGCTCACCGGTTTGCTGCTGGCACGTGCGAAGGACTCTCGCGTTTCCCGGGAGTTCCTGCCCGGGCTGACCGAGGGAGGCGTGCCGGTCGCGGTTGGACTCCGGCCCGGGGCGCCGCTGATCGGTCACGCACCGTATCTGCTGACCCGCGTGGACGGTGTCTGGACGCTCGCCGAAGCGGAGCTCACCGAGCGGGACGCGCTTGACTTCTCCCGGCCGCTGTCCGAAGTGAGGGAAGTGAAAGCGGGCCTGCCGCTGACCGTGGACGGCGTCGAGGACCTTGCGGTCACGTTGGCGGCGGCGGAAGCGGTCGGAGTCGCGGGCTGGTGCCTGCGGACTGCCGTCGAGTACGCGAAGGTCCGCGAACAGTTCGGCAAGCCCATCGGCTCGTTCCAAGCGGTGAAACACCTGTGTGCGGGCATGTTGTGCCGTGTCGAGCAGGCACGAGCGGCTGCGTGGGACGCCGCGAGGGCAGCGGACGAAGCCCCCGGCGAACACCCGCTCGCCGCGGCGGTCGCGGGCGCGGTGGCGTTGGAAGCCGCGGTCGAGACAGCGAAAGACTGCATCCAGGTGCTCGGCGGCATCGGCTTCACGTGGGAACACGACGCCCACCTCTACCTTCGCCGGGCACTGGCCCTCCGGGCCCTGTTCGGCGGCACGTCCCACTGGCGGCGGGAAGTCGCCGGACTGGCGCGCACCGGTGCCCGGCGTCAGGTTCGTGCCGTGTCCGAACCGGACAGTCGAACCCGTGGGCTGGTGGACGAAGTCGCGCGGCTGCCGGAAGACCAGCGCCGGGTGAAGCTGGCGGAAACCGGCCTGCTGGTCCCGGAATGGCCGAAGCCGTACGGCCTTGACGCGTCCCCCGGGCAACAACAGATGATCGCGGACGAGCTTCGCCGCCGAGGCGTGACCCGGCCGGATCTGGTGATCGGCGCGTGGGCGGCGCCGACGGTTCTCCAGCACGGCACGGACGAACAGCGGGAACGCTTCGTCTGGCCGACACTGCGTGGCGAGATCGTCTGGTGCCAGCTGTTCAGCGAGCCTGAGGCGGGGTCGGATCTGGCGTCGCTCAGGACCCGCGCGGTCCGGGAACCAGGCGGATACCGGCTGCACGGCCAGAAAGTGTGGACCTCGCGCGCGACCGAGGCGGACTGGGCGATCTGCCTCGCCCGGACCGACCCCGATGTGCCGAAACACCAAGGCATCACGTACTTCCTGGTGGACATGCGGTCCGACGGGCTGACCATCCGGCCGTTGCGGGAGATCACCGGCGACGCCATGTTCAACGAGGTCTTTCTGGACGGCGTTTTCGTGCCGGACGACTGCGTGGTCGGCCGTCCCGGCGACGGCTGGAAGCTGGCCCGCACAACGCTGGCGAACGAGCGGGTCGCGATGGGCGGCGCGTCGTCCTTCGGCGCGGAAGTCGACAAGCTCCTGGAAACGGCGGAAACCCGAGGTGCTGATCCGGACAAACTCGGCGGACTGGTCGCGGGTGGTCTGGTCGTCTCTCTGATGGACCAGTTCGGCACCGATCCCAGCGTCCGCAAACTGGTCGGCGTCCGGCACCGGCAGGCGGTCGCGGAAGCCACTCTCGACCTGTACGGCGCCGACGGCGCGCTGGCCGACGTGGCCGCCGAAGCCATCCACGCCTTCCTGATGACCCGGTGCCTGAGCATCGCCGGTGGCACCACGCAGATCCTGTCGACTCTTGCCGCGGAACGAGTTCTCGGCCTGCCGAGGACCTAGGAGGTGGCGTGGACTTCACGTTCGACGACACACAACGGGAGATCGCCGGCCTGACCGCGGCAGTGCTGCGCCGTGACCCCGACCAGGCATGGAAAGCGCTGGGGCAAGCCGGCCTGCTGACCCTCTCCATCCCGGAACGTCTTGGTGGCGACGGTCTTGGCGTGATCGAGGCCTGTGTCGTGCTCAAGGAGGTCGGCCGGGCCGGAGTGGTCACCCCGGCGATGGCGACCCTGGCGATGGGCGTGCTGCCGATCGTCCACATGGGAACGGAGGAACAACAGGACCGTCTCCTGGCCGAGCCGGGAGTGATCACGGCAGCACTCGACGGCAACGCGCAGGCTCACGGCGGCGTCATCACCGGAACCATGAAACACGTTCCGTACGCCGGGGAAGCGACGACACTGCTTGTGGCCGCCGGGAACGACGTGTACATCGTGGACCCGGACGACGTCACCACGACCCGGACCTACACATCGAGCGGATCTCCTGAGTACACGGTGGAACTGACCGGCGTACGAGGCGAACGGCTTGGCGAAGCGCCGACCCTGCAAGCGCTTGCGCTCGCCGGTGCTGTGGCCGTCGGCGACGGGCTGCTGGCCGGCGCGCTCGACCTCACCTCGGAACACGTCAGGACACGCGAGCAGTTCGGCAAGCCGCTGGCGACGTTCCAGGCGGTGGCGCAACAGATCGCGGACGTGTACGTGGCGGCACGAACCCTGCACCTGGCTGCCTGGTCGGCGATCTGGCGCGTGCACACGGGCCGTGCCGCCGGAAGCGCGATCGACGTGGCCGCCTACTGGCTCGCCGGGGAACTTCCCCAGGCCATGCATACCTGTCACCACCTGCACGGCGGGATCGGCGTCGACATCACCTATCCGATGCACCGCTATTACTCGCTGGCCAAGGACCTCGTCCGGTTCGTCGGCGGGGCGGAGCATCGGCTCGACCTGTTGGGGGCGCGGTGTTCGTAGACCTGACCGACGAGCAGCAAGCCTTGCGGGACAAGCTGCGTGCGTACTTCAAGACCCTGTTGACACCCGAACAACGCGAAGAGATGCTGACCGACCGGCACGGCACGGTCTACCGGGATCTGGTGCGCAGGCTGGGCTCCGACGGGTGGTTCCGCGACACGACCGAGGTGGAGCGGCAGATCTTCGTCAACGAGGCCGCACGGGCCGACGTCCCGCTGCCGTACGTGACACTGCAGACCGTCGGGCCCACCTTGAAAACCTTCGGTTCAGCGGCCCAGAAAGAGTACTTCCTGCCGCGGATCGAAGCGGGGGAAGTGCATTTCGCGATCGGGTACACCGAGCCGGAGGCAGGCACGGACCTGGCCTCGTTGCGGACAACGGCAGTGCGGGACGGCGCGGACTACGTGGTCAACGGCCAGAAGATCTTCACCACCGGCGCGCACGACGCCGACTACGTCTGGCTGGCCTGCCGGACCGATCCGCAAGCGCCACGCCACAAGGGTATCTCGATCCTGATCCTGGACACCAAGTCCCCGGGTTACTCGTGGACACCGATCATCACCTGCGACGGCGCCCACCACGTGAACGCCACCTACTACAGCGATGTCCGCGTCCCGGCCGACATGCTGGTGGGCGAGGAGAACGGCGGCTGGAAGCTGATCACGACCCAGCTCAACCACGAACGGATCATGCTCGGCCCGGCCGGGCGGCTCGCCGGGCTCCGCGACCGCGTGCACGAGTGGGCTGCCAGGAGAAATCTGCTGGACAGGCCCGACGTGCGACGGGCGTTCGCGGAGACCTACGCGACCATCCAGGTCAACGAGCTGCTCAACGGCCAGGTGGCATCGTCTGAACTGGACGTGGCGGACGCGTCGGCGACGAAGGTCTTCTCGTCCGACCGGGTTCAGCGCGTCGGCAGGCTGATGGAGGAGATCGTCGCCCGTCACGGCGATCCCGCCGATCCGGAGACCGCCGGACTCGTGAAGTGGCTGGACGTCCAGGCGAAACGCAACCTGGTCCTGACGTTCGGCGGTGGCGTGAACGAGATCCAGCGCGAACTGATCGCCATGGCCGGACTCGGGTTGCCGAGGGTGATCCGATGAACTCCATCGAGGCCGAGGCCGGGCGGCTCAAGGCGCTGGGCGAGAGCGAACCCCGGCTCGCCAGGGATCCCGTCAACGAACCGATGATCAACAACTGGGTGGAGGCGCTGGGCGACCGCAACCCGGCCTACCCGAAGTTCGCCCCGCCCGCGATGGTCCAGGTCTGGACGATGTACGGCCTCAACGGCGTCCGTGACGCCGACGACCCGCTCGGGGCGATGTCGAAGGTGCTCGACGCCGCCGGATTCACGTCGGTCGTGGCGACGAACTGTGAGCAGACCTATCACCGGTACCTGCGACCGGGTGAACAGCTCGCGGTCACCACGAGATTGTCCGATGTGGTCGGTCCTAAGCGGACAGCTTTGGGCGAGGGCTGGTTCGTGACCACGGTGAGCACCTGGTACGTGGACGACGAGCCGGTGGCCGAGATGATGTTCCGCGTCCTGAAGTTCAGGCCGCCGGAGCCGTCCGGATCGGTGCTCAGGCCACTGGTCAACCAGGACACCGAGTTCTTCTGGCAGGGCACGGCCAAGCGGGAACTGCGGATCCAGCGCTGCCCGGACTGCCGTCGGCTCAGACATCCACCAGGACCGTTCTGCCCGGTCTGCGGCAGCGCCACACCGGAGTACGTGCTGGCCTCCGGTCGCGGATCAATCTTCAGTTACGTGGTGCACCACCACCCGCCGATACCGGGCAAGCGTCTGCCTGTCGTGATCGCGCTGGTCGAACTCGAGGAAGGCGTACGGATGCTGGGGGAGTTGCCCGACGTCCCACCGGACGAGGTGTGGATCGGTCAGGAGGTCGTCGTCGACTGGTCGCGAGTGGACAGTGAACTGACGCTTCCGGTCTGGCGGGCGCGACATGACTGAGCTGCCCGAGCTGAAGATCCACACGACCACGACGTTCGTGGTCAGCACCGCGCTGGCGACCCGCGACTTCCAGGACGTGCACCACGACAGGGACGCGGCCGTGGCGCGCGGCTCCCAGGACATCTTCCTCAACATCCTCACCACGACAGGCCTGGTCCAGCGGTTCGTCACGGACTGGGCGGGCCCTGAAGCCCTGGTGCGCAACATCTCCATCCGGCTCGGCGTGCCGTGTTACGCCGGGGACACGTTGGTCTTCTCCGGCACGGCGAAACGGGATGGCAAGGACACCGTGGTCGACGTGGTCGGCAAGTGCTCACTCGGTGATCACGTAACCGGGACGGTACGGGTGGCAGGCACATGAAAACCACCATGAGCACGTTGCCGGGCAAGGCCGCGATCGCCGGGATCGGCGCGACCGAGTTCTCCAAGCGGTCCGGCCGGACGGAGCTGCGGCTGGCTGTCGAGGCGGTCAGGGCCGCGCTGGCCGACGCCGGTCTCACAGCGTCCGATGTGGACGGCTTGGTCACGTTCACCATGGACACCAACTCGGAGATCGCGGTCGCCAGGGAACTGGGCATCCCGCGGCTGAGCTTCTTCAGCCGGATCAACTTCGGCGGTGGCGCGGCGTGTGCGACCGTGCAGCAGGCGGCGATGGCGGTGGCGACCGGGATCGCCGAAGTCGTGGTCTGCTACCGCGCGTTCAACGAACGATCGGGACACCGGTTCGGCCGCGTCTCCGCCGCGGCCGCCGCCGCGCCGACGTCCAACGGCATCGACGCGTCGTGGTCGTATCCCATGGGTCTGGGCACGCCCGCCGCCGACGTCGCCATGTTCGCCCGGCGCTACCAGCACGTCTACGGGGCGACCTCGGAGGATTTCGGCCGCGTCGCGGTGGCCGGCCGCAGGCACGCCGCGGTCAACCCCAACGCGTGGTTCCACGGCAAACCGATCACTCTGGAAGACCACCAAACGTCCCGCTGGGTGGTCGAACCACTGCATCTGCTGGACTGCTGCCAGGAAAGCGACGGCGGCGTGGCGCTGGTGGTGACCAGCGCGCAACGCGCCAAGGACCTGCCGCACCCACCGGCGGTGATCGCCGCGGCCGCGCAGGGAAGTGGTCCCGACCAGTTCGTGATGACGTCGTACTACCGGGACGACCTTCTTGGCCTGCCGGAGATGCGGATCGTCGGTGACCAGCTGTGGGCGCAGTCCGGGCTGCGGCCCGGCGACATCGCCACAGCCGTGCTCTACGACCACTTCACCCCTTTTGTCCTTGTCCAACTGGAGGAACTCGGTTTCTGCGGGCCGGGCGAGGCACGGGAGTTCATCGCCGGCGGCGCCATCGAAATGGGCGGCCGGCTGCCGGTCAACACCCATGGCGGGCAACTGGGTGAGGCGTACATCCACGGGATGAACGGCATCGCCGAAGCCGTCCGGCAGATCCGCGGCACGTCCTGCAACCAGGTGGGCGGCCCGGTTCTGGTCACTGCGGGTACCGGAGTACCTACCAGCGGATTGATAGTCACCGGGCCGGGTATCGACTAGTCTGCCCCGGTGCGTCGTGTCGCCCTTCCCCTGGTGCTCGTTCTAGCCTGGCTCGGTGCGGCGGCGTTACCCGCCTTCGCACCCACGGTCGGGACAACAGATGAGCAGGTAGTGGACCAACACGAGATGGCGCTGATCGCCGCGGTCACCCCGGGCGAGGCGCGCAACGGAGTACTGGCGTCGCACCACGGCATCGTCGAGCAGGTGGTCACGGTGTCGGCACGCGACTGGTCGTCGACGACCGCCAAACTGAGTGCTTGGTCACGGGTGAACGACTCGTGGCACCGGGACATCGGCCCGGTCGACGCCTTTGTCGGCGCGGAAGGCATCGGCGAGGCACAGGAAGGCCGCTCCCGGACACCGGCCGGCGTTTACGCACTGACCGAGGCATTCGGCATCGCACCGAACAACGGGACCCGGTTGCCGTATTTCACCGTCGACGAACAGGACTGGTGGGTCAGTGACGTCGATTCCCCGGAATACAACAAGCATTTCCGCTGCCCGCCGGGTAAGTGCCCGTTCGACGAACGCGCGGGCGAGCGCCTGATCACCGCGGGCCACGTCTACGACCACGCGGTGGTGATCGACTACAACCGTGATCCGGTCAAACCCGGTGCCGGTTCGGCGTTCTTCCTGCACGTCCACAACGGCAAGCCGACCGCGGGCTGCGTCGCCGTTCCGTCCGGCGAGCTCGACGTGATCATGCGATGGCTGGACCCGGCGAAAAGACCGGCGATCACCATAGGCTGAGCACGGTGTCGGTGAGGACCGGCCGGTCGTCCACCGAACACGTGACGAGCAAGCGCTTGTCCTCCTGCCAGACCTGGCTGCGCAGTGTCTCACCGGGATAGACCACACCGGCGAAGCGTGTGGCGAACCCGGACACCTGGCTGACGTCGCCGCCGAGCACCCCGTCGACCACGGCTTTGCACACGATGCCGTACGTGCACAAGCCGTGCAGGATCGGCCGGGGAAAGCCGGCGGCCGCGGCGAACGCGGGGTCGGAGTGCAGGGGATTACGGTCTCCGCACAGCCGGTACAGCAACGCCTGCTGTGGCAGCGTGGGAGTTTCCAGCACGAAGTCCGGTGCCCGGCCGGGAAGTTCGACTGAGGCCGACGGTCCGCGTGATCCGCCGAAACCGCCTTCGCCGCGCGCGAAGATGCTGGACCTGGTGGTGTACAACGGTTCGCCGGCGGAGTCGACGGCCGTGGCCTCCTGCACGATCACAGCGGCTTTGCCCTTGTCGTACACGTCCGAGATCCGCGTGCTGATCGTCGCGGTCGCCCGCACCGGCAGCGGCCGGTGCACGGTGATCTCCTGCTGACCGTGCAAGACCTTCGCCAGATCGATCTCGACGCCGGGATAGGACACCGCGGGAGGCTTTGTCCGCTTGAAGTTCGGTGCGACCACGCCGAAGGTCGGCAGGACCTGGAGGTCCGGCTCGGTCGCGTACCGCAGTTCCACTTCGGACGTCGGATTCGCGCCCGCGCCCAGCGCCAGGTGGTACAGCAGCACGTCGGACGGCATCCACTCGAACGTGGTCTCGCCCAAGGAGGCACCGATGGCGACTGAAGGGTCGATGGGCATGGAACTCCTCAGCTGTACGTGATCCTGACCGTGTCGGTGACCGGCAGTGACTGGCAGGCGAGCACGATCCCGTCGTCCAGGTCCTCCTGGTCGAGGATTTCGTTCTGCAGCATCTTCACCTCGCCCTGCTCGATCCGGCACGCGCACGCACTGCACGCGCCCTCGCGGCAGGAGTACGGCGCCTGGACACCTTTCTCCAGCAACAGGTCCAGCAGCTTCCTGTTACGCGGCCAGGGAAAGGTGAACTGCTCGCCGTCCAGGTCGACCTCGACGGTGGCCTCGTCACCCTCGGCCGGCTCCTCGACGGTCTCTTCGAACGGGTTGCCGGTCAAGGAGATGAACCGTTCGATGTGAATCCGGTCGCGCGGCACGCCCATCGACCGCAACGCCTGGGTCACGACTTCCATGAACGGCGCCGGTCCACAGAGGAACGACTGGAACCCGGTGAACGGGCGCAACGCGGTCAGGTGCCGGGGTGTCGGCAGGCCCTGCAACGACTCCAGCCAGTGGATCACCATGAACCGGTCCGGGTACGCGTCCGCCAGCTCACGCAGCTTGGCCGCGAAGATCACCGAGGACTCGTCCCGGTTGGCGTACACCAGCACCACCCGGCCCGTGCCACGGGCCAGCGCGGACTTGATGATCGAGATCACCGGCGTGATCCCGCTGCCGCCCGCGAACAGCAACAGGTTGTCGTCCAACGAACTCGGTGAGAAGATCCCGGCGGGCGGCAGGATGTCCAGTACCGTTCCCGCGCGGACGTTGTCGCACACCCACGCGGAGCCGTAGCCGTCCGGTATCCGTTTGATCGTCACTTGTGGACGCTCGTCCACATGCGGCGAACTGGACAACGAGTAGCACCGGGCCACCGGGCCGCATCGCAGAGTCAGGAACTGGCCCGGCCGGTAGTCCATCCTCGCGTCGAACACCACGGACACCGCGTCGGCCGTCTCCTGGATCACCTCGGCGACCTTCACCTGCTGGTACTCAGCCATCGGGCACCTCAAGCAGGCCTTCGGCGACCAGCGACTCGATGCTGGCACGCAGCTTGGAACACGTGTCCAGCAACGCGCCCGGCTTGTTCTGGGCGGCGTACTCCGGGCAGCTGCCGGTGGGCGTCTGCCACTGGATGCTCATCTGGTGCCTGCTGCTCTTCTTGACCAGAACGCAAGTCCCGCAGGCGGTGCACTCCACCGGCCGCAGTCCGTCCGCGAGGAATCCCCGCCGGTCGGCCGCTGTCCGCTCGGCCATCTCGGTGACATCGCCGACAGGCGCCTTGGCCCACATCACACACCGGCTTCCTTGCGGCGAGCCAGGTTCTCCTGGACCTCACGTTCCCAGGCCTCGTTCGCCTTGGTGGTGTCCACCTCGAACTCGAAGCGCCTGGTCATGTCGTCGGTGACTTCCTCGACGTCCACATAGAACTGCTCGTACCACCGGCGCAGCTGGTAGACCGGGCCGTCCTCCTCACACAGCAACGGGTTGTCGATCCGGGTCTTGTTCTTCCAGATCTCCACATCCTGCAGGAAGCCGACCTTGAAGCTCTTGGCGAACTTGCCCGCCACCTTGTCGGCCATCTCGTCGTCCAGGCCGGGCAGCTTCTTGACGATCAGCCCGTACTGAAGCATGAACGAGTTGTGTGTGATCGGGTAGTGGCAGTTGATCAGCACCGTCTCGACTTCGATGCCCTTGTAGTCGTTCCACAGGTAGTTGATCATGTACGCCGGGCCGTAGTACGACGCCTCGGAACGCAACAGGTTGTCCTCACCGGCGTAGTTGCCGGTGTTCTTGCTGCCCGTCGCCGTCACGTCCGGCCGTCCGCGCGAGTTGAGGTACTGCGTGGCGATGTGGCCTTCGAAGATGTTCTTGAAGTAGGTCGGGAAGGCGAAGTGGATGTAGTAGAAGTGCGCCATGTCGACCATGTTGTCGATGATCTCGCGGCAGTGTGAGCCCTCGATCCGGATGCTGTCCCAGGTCCAGTTGCTCCAGCCGTCCTCGTACGCACCGGCCACACGAGGGATCATCACGTTGTCGGGCGGCGGGTTGCCCTGCGGGTCGTGCCAGATCAGCAGTTGGCCGTTCTGCTCCAGGGTGGTCCATGCCCTGGTGCGTGCCCTCAACGGAACCCGCTTGGCGTAAGGGATCTCGACGCAGCGGCCGTTGCCGGCCCAACGCCAGTCGTGGAACGGGCACGCGATGGCGTCGCCCTTGACGCTGCCTTGGCTGAGGTCTCCGCCCATATGCCGGCAGTACGCGTCCAGCACGTTGAGTTCGCCGTCCTGGCCCTGGAACACCACGAGCTTGGTGCCGAACGCCTCGATCGCGTGCGGCTTGCCGTCCTTGAAGTGCTCGGCCAGACCTATGCAGTGCCAGCCTCGGGCGAACCTGGTCGGCGGGGTGCCGACGTCGATGGTCCGGATCTCGTCGCGAGTCACTGCTTGCTCCCCTTCGCCAGTGCGGCCATGTCCAGCGCGGCCAGGTAACCAAACGTCATCGCGGGTCCAATCGTCGCACCAGGGCCCGCGTACGTGCGTCCCATCACCGCCGCACTGGCGTTCCCGGCCGCGTAAAGGCCTTCGATGACCGAACCGTCTTCCCTGAGGACCCGTGCTGTCGCGTCGGTCCGCAACCCTCCCTTGGTCCCCAGATCTCCGGGCACTATCCGGACCGCGTAGAACGGCGCGACCTCCAGTGCCGCAAGGCATGGGTTGGGACGGTTGCGCGGATCCCCGTAGTACTTGTCGTACGCGGACTCACCGCGCCGGAAGTCTTCGTCCTTCCCGGTTGCCGCGAAGCCGTTGAACCGCTGCACGGTCTCTGCCAGGCCGTCTGGTGAGACGTCGATCTGCTCGGCCAGTTCCCGCAGAGTCGGCGCCTTGACCACGGCGCCTGCCTTGTACCAACGACCAGGGAACGGCTGTCCCGGGTAAAGCCCGGCGAACACGTATCGGTTGCGGTAGCGCTGGTCGGCGATCAGCCAGGTCGGGAAGTTCCTGGCAGGTCCGTCGCCTTCGCCGTACATCGCGTGCACGGCGTCCACATAGGGCGCGGCTTCGTTGACGAACCGTTTGCCTTCGGCGTTGACCATGATGCAGCCAGGCAGAGTCCGCTCAGCCAGGCAGAAGTACGGACCACCACTGAGCACTATGGACGGACCCCACCACGCGTCGTCCATCAGGTCGACGGCAGCGCCGAGCCGCAGCCCGGCTTCGATGCCGTCACCGGTGTTCTCCTGCGCACCGACTGTCCACTGTGTGCCGATCGGCTCGCGCTGGTACTTCTTGCGCAGCTCCTCGTTGCGCTCGAAACCACCGGACGCCAGCAGTACGCCGTAACGGGCCCTGACGACGAACTCCTTGTCGCCCTGAGTGACTCGAACGCCGGTCACCCGGTCGTCGCGCGTCTCCAGGTCGACGAGAGCGGTCTCCAGCCAGACCGGCACACCGGCCTTGGCCAGGCCCGCCCGGATACCTCCAGCAAGCGCTTGGCCCATCGCCAGCTGCCTGCGCTTGCGGGCCCTGGCCAGGAAGCCGCGTGCGCCGACACGGAGCGCACGCAGCATGCCGCGGGGATGCCTGCGAACCAGGTTCAGCCAGCGGTAGTCGGCCTGGGTGACCGCGACGTCCATCGGCGAGGCCAGATATGGCCTGGTCAGCGTGTCGAGATGGGAGCCGATCAGGCCGGCGGGCATCGGCTTTGGCTCGATCGACCGGCCGCCGGGCATCCCGCCGGGAGCCTCCGGGTAGTAGTCGGAGTAGCCCTTGACCCACGCGAACCTCAGCGGGGTGTGGGCCAGCACGAAGTCCAGCATCTCCGGACCACGGTCCAGCACGGTCCGCTTCAGCTCGGCGGGCACGACATCACCGACGATGTGGTCGAGGTAGGCGCTCGCCGCTTCGGGGGTGTCCGGCACGCCGGCGTCGAGGATCACCCGGTTGTTGGGGATCCAGACGCCCCCGCCCGACCGGGCCGTCGAGCCGCCGTACGTCGGCGCCTTCTCCAGCACCACGGTGCTCAGCCCGTTGCGGGCCGCGGTCAGCGCGGCGGTCATCCCGGCCGCTCCGCTGCCTACGACAACGAGGTCGAACTCGGCTGGCTCCGTCATCAGCACCTCCGTGGCCAATACTAGAACAGGTTATAGTCTTGGTCGCCAGTCGCGCTATGGTGTCTGCGGATTCACCCCCTGTGAGGCAGGTCCGACAGTGCAGAAACGTGTTTCACATGAGTGGCAGGACAGCGCCGATGTGGTCATCGTCGGCTTCGGGGCGGCCGGAGCCTGCGCGGCCATCGAGGCGGCGTCGGCTGGGGCCGACGTGCTCGTACTGGATCGGTTCGGTGGCGGCGGGGCGACGGCGATGTCCGGCGGCGTCGTCTACGCGGGCGGCGGCACGTCCCATCAGGTCGCAGCGGGTGTCACGGACACTCCGGACGCGATGTTGCGCTATCTGCGGCTGGAAACCGGGGACGTGGTCTCCGAGGAGACGCTTCGGAGGTTCGTCGATACGAGCGTGGACATGATCGCCTGGCTGGAGAAACAGGGTGTGCCGTTCGACTCCAGCCTGTGCCCGTACAAGACGTCCTACCCGAGCAACAAGCACTACCTCTACTACTCGGGCAGCGAGTCGGCGGGCGGATTTCGTGACGCCGCCCCGCCTGCTGCCCGCGGTCACCGGACCAAAGGCAAAGGCACGTCAGGCAAGGTGTTCTTCGCCCGGCTCGCCGAGGCCGCCCGAGCCGGGGCGCGAGTCCGGACGCAAACCTTTGCGCGCCGCCTGATCACCGAGAACGGCCGGGTGGTCGGGGTGGAATGTTCGGTGCTGACCGGGTGGGCTGCTCGCCGTCATCACGTCTACGGGAAGTACGCGGCGAAGCCCGGGCTGTACGTACCGTTCCTGCGGAAGGCGCTGAACCGGCGGGTCAAACGGCTGGAACAGCGTTATGGGAAGCCGTTTCGTGTCGAAGCGCGGCGCGGCGTGGTGCTGGCGGCGGGCGGGTTCGTGGCCAACCGGGAGATGATGCGCGAGCACGCGCCCGACTACCGGCGTGGCCTGGCCCTGGGCACCGTGGCCGACGACGGCACCGGAATCCTCATGGGCGTCGAAGCCGGAGGCGCCACGGCGTACCTGGACCGGGTGTCCGCGTGGCGGTTCATCAGCCCACCGAGTGCTTTTCTGGGCAGTCTCGCCGTTTCCGCCTCAGGACAGCGCATCGGCGACGAGTCCCGGTACGGCGCCGCCCTGGGGCATGACATGGTCACGAAGCACGGTGCCCGCGGCTGGTTGTTCGTGGACAGCGCGCTTGTCGCTGAGGTGCGCAAACAGTTGCGTTCGCAGACCGTGTGGTTCCACCGGTTGCAGACGCGGTTCCTGCTGGGCAGGGAGTCCGTCAGCGGGTCCACAGTGGAAGAGGTGGCCCGTAAGGCAGGGGTGGACCCAGACGGGCTGACCGCGACCGTGGAGGCGCACAACGCGGCGGCGATCTCGGGGAAGCCGGACCCGGCAGGCAAACCGGCGGAGTTCGTGCGGGCGCTGGACTCGCCGCCGTACTCCCTGTTGGACATCTCGATCAAGCCGAGCCTGGGTTATCCGTGCCCGATGCTGACGCTCGGCGGGCTTGTGGTCGACGAGCAGACCGGCGCGGTCCGCCGGGACGACGGCACTGTGGTCGACGGCCTGTTCGCCGCGGGCCGCACTGCCGTCGGGATCTGCTCGAACTCCTACGTCAGCGGGTTGTCGCTGGCCGATTGCGTGTTCTCCGGTCGGAGAGCGGGCATCAGCGCGAGTGTGAGGAGGACAAGTGCTCACGGCTGACCAACGCATCGACGCGGCGGACCGGCTGTACGCGGCCGAACGCGACCGGTCGCCGATCGCACCACTGGTCCGGGACTATCCCGGCATCGACGCGGTGGATTCCTATGAGATCCAGTTACACAACATCAGGCGGCGGGCGCGGCCGGTCCTCGGCCACAAGGTGGGCCTGTCGTCCGAGGCGATGCAGCAGATGATGGGCGTGAACGAACCGGACTACGGCCATCTGCTCGACGACATGGCTCTGTCCGAGGACGTTCCGGTCGACACCGGGCGGTACTGCTATCCCCGGGTCGAAGTCGAGGTCGGGTTCGTCCTCGGCGCGGACCTGCCGGGTGAGGGCTGCACGGAGGACGACGTCCTGGCGGCGACGGAGTTCCTGGCGCCCGCGATCGAACTGATCGACAGCCGGATCGTGGACTGGCAGATCAGCCTGCCCGACACCATCGCGGACAACGCGTCCTCCGCCGGTTTCGTGCTGGGCGCCGCGCGCGTCAGGCCGTCCGAGGTGGACATCCGGGGGATCGACGCGGTCCTCTGGCGTAACGGCTCCGAGGTGGCCAAAGGCAGGTCGGACGCCGTGCTCGGCAACCCGGTCACGGCCGTGGCCTGGCTGGCGGGCAAGGTCGCGAGCTTCGGTGTCCGGTTGCGGGCCGGGCACATCGTGCTGCCCGGATCGTGCACCCGGGCGATCGACGCGCGGCCCGGCGACTCGTTCCGGGCCGAGTTCTCCGGGCTCGGCGTGGTTTCCCTGACGTTCGGGGGTGTCTGATGGGTGTTCCAGCGGCGATCGTCGGTTCCGGCAACATCGGGACCGACCTGCTGTACAAGCTCCAGCGCAGCGAAGTGATCGATCCGGTGTGGATGGTCGGGATCGACCCGGACAGCGAAGGACTCAAGCGCGCGGCCGCGCTCGGCCTGGAGACCACATCAGACGGTGTGGATGCGCTGCTGTCCAGTGCGAATCGGCCGCAGCTGGTGTTCGAGGCGACTTCGGCGTACGTGCACCGCGCGAACGCGCCGCGGTACGAGGAAGCCGGAATCCGGGCGATCGACCTGACCCCGGCGGCGATCGGGCCCTACGTCGTGCCGCCGGTGAATCTGGACGAGCACCTGGACGCCACGAACGTCAACCTGATCACGTGCGGCGGGCAGGCGACGATCCCGATCGTGGCCGCGGTGTCCCGTGTCGCCGAGGTCCCTTACGCGGAGATCGTCGCATCGGTCGCCTCGGTGTCCGCGGGCCCCGGGACGAGGGCGAACATCGACGAGTTCACCCGGACCACGAGCCGGGGGATCGAGGTGATGGGCGGCGCCACCCGAGGCAAGGCGATCATCGTGCTGAACCCGGCCGACCCGCCGATGATCATGCGGGACACGATCATCTGCGCGATCCCGTCCGACGCCGACCACTCCGCGATCGCCGCGTCGGTCACGTCCATGGTCGCCGAGGTGGCCTCGTACGTGCCCGGCTACCGGTTGCTGAACGAGCCGCAGTTCGACCCGGCCGACGGCGTGGCCCCGGCCCGGGTGACCGTCTTCGTCGAAGTCGAAGGGGCAGGGGACTTCCTGCCGCCCTATGCCGGAAACCTGGACATCATGACCGCCGCCGCGGTACGGGTCGGGGAAAGGATCGCCCATGCTCAGGATCACGGACACGTCGCTGCGGGACGGCTCGCACCATAAGCGGCACCAGTTCACGGCCGACGAGGTACGGTCCATTGTGGCCGCACTCGACGACGCCGGTGTCCCGGTCATCGAGGTCACCCACGGCGACGGCCTCGGCGGCTCGTCCTTCACGTACGGCTTCAGCAAGACGCCGGAGCAGGAGCTGATCAGCGTCGCGGTGCGGACCGCCCGGAACGCGAAGATCGCCTTCCTGATGCTGCCCGGCGTCGGCGTGAAGGACGACATCCTCGTCGCTCAGGACAACGGCGCCTCGATCTGCCGGATCGCCACCCACTGCACCGAGGCGGACATCGCCGTGCAGCACTTCGGTCTGGCACGGGAACGTGGCCTGGAGACCGTCGGGTTCCTGATGATGGCCCACTCCCAGCCGCCCGAGGTGATCGCCAGGCAGGGCCGGATCATGGCCGACGCGGGGTGCCAGTGCGTGTACGTCGTCGACTCCGCCGGTGCCTTGGTGCTCGAACAGGTCAGCGACCGGGTTTCGGCGTTGGTCGCGGAGCTCGGTGCCGACGCCGAAGCCGGGTTCCACGGCCACGAGAACCTCGGGCTGTCGGTGGCGAACTCGATCGCCGCGATCCGTGCCGGGGCACGGCAGATCGACGGCAGCGCCCGTCGATTCGGTGCCGGCGCGGGCAACACGGCGACCGAGGCGCTCGTGGGCGTGTGCGACAAACTCGGGATCGAGACCGGCATCGACTTCTTCAAGATCGTCGACGCGGCCGAGGACGTGGTGCTGCCCGCGATGCCCGAGGAGTGCAAGCTCGACCGGATGGCACTGCTGATGGGCTACGCGGGCGTCTACTCGAGTTTCCTGAAGCACGCGTACCGCCAGGCCGAGCGCTATGGCGTCTCCGGCGCGGAAATCCTCGTCCAGGCGGGCGAGCGCAAGCTGGTCGGCGGCCAGGAGGATCAACTGGCCGACATCGCGATCAACCTCGCGGCTAAAGTGCCCCGGTGACGTCGTTACGACCGTTGCCCGATGACGTGGTGGCACTGCTGGAAGCGTTGGATGCGCCGCCCCGGTTGGCGGCGCATCTTCGTCTGGTGCACGACGTGGCGTGTCAGCTGGTCGACTGGTTCGAGGCGCGTGGCCTTACCGTCGACAGGGAGGCAGTCCTCTTCGGCGCGGCCACCCACGACGTCGGCAAGGTGCTGTACCCCGCCGAACTCTCCGGCCCAGGGTCCCAGCACGAACAGGCCGGCTACGAACTTCTGCTGGAGCGCGGTTTTCCGGAGCGACTGGCCCGCTTCGCCCGGACGCACGCGTCCTGGCACGCTCCCGGCGTCGGCCTGGACGACCTGGTGGTCAGCCTGGCCGACAAGATCTGGAAGGCCAAGCGCGTCCAGGACCTGGAGCAACTGGTGGTGGACCGGCTCGGCGGCGAACCGTGGGAGGCGTTCATGGCCTTGGACGACGTCCTCGACCGGATAGCCGCGAGTGCCGACCGCAGACTCGCCTACCAGTCGTCCCACCCCACCAAATAGCTCGTGAGTGTTTATCCGGGTTAGAACACGGATAAACACTCACGAGGGGGTTAGTCGGTGGCGGGGATGGTGCCGCCTCGTTTCACCGACTCCAGCAGGAGCTGGGAGACGTCCTTCACGGCCACGCCTTCGCCCTTGCCTTCGCTCTGGCGCGCGGTCAGGCCGTCGTTGATCATCACGCGGCAGAACGGGCAGCCGGTGACGACCGTGTCCGTGCCGGTGGTCAGCGCCTCGTCGACACGTTCCTCGTTGACGCGCTTGCCGATCCGCTCCTCCATCCACATGCGAGCGCCACCCGCGCCACAGCACAGCGACCGGTCGGCGTGCCGCGGCATCTCGGTCAGCGAAGCGCCCGCGGCGCCGATCAGTTCCCGCGGCGGCGTGTAGACCTTGTTGTGCCGGCCGAGGTAGCACGGGTCGTGGTAGGTCACTCCGGGGCCCTGCGGGTCGGCGGGCGCCACCGGCGTCAGCTTTCCGGCCTGCACCAGACGGTTCAGCAACTGGGTGTGGTGCACGACCTCGTAGTGCCCTTCCAGCTGCGGGTACTCGCGGCCGAGGGTGTTCATGCAGTGCGGGCACGTGGTCACGATCTTGCGCTGCACCGGCTCGCGGCCCTCGAAGACGGCGTTCAGCATCTCCACCGTCTGCTGGGCCATCATCTGGAACAGGAACTCGTTGCCCGACCGTCGCGCCGGGTCACCCGTGCAGCTCTCCTCCTTGCCCAGCACGACGTACTTCACGCCGGCGAGGTGCAGCAGTTCGGCCGTGGCCCGGACGGTCCGGCGGGCGTTGTCGTCGAACGCCCCCGCGCAGCCGATCCAGTACACGTATTCCACATCGGACGCCAGTTCGCCGTCGAACACCGGCACCTCGAAGTCCAGGCCCTTGGCCCAGTCCATCCGCTCCGAGTTGTTCTGGCCCCACGGGTTGCCCTTGGTCTCCAGGTTACGGAACAGCGTGCCGAGCTCGGTCGGGAACTCCGACTCGATCATCACCTGGTAGCGCCGCATGTCGACGATGTGGTCGACGTGCTCGATGTCCACCGGGCACTGCTCGACGCACGCGCCGCAGGTCGTGCACGACCACAGCACGTCCGGGTCGATCACGCCGCCTTGCTCCAGCGTTCCCACGAGCGGCCGTCCACCTTGGTCACCCGGCACCCGCGAGAACCCGGATTCGGGCACGTTGTGGTGGTGTTCGCCTTCGTCGACGGCCTTCTCGACGACTCCGCCCTCGGGTTCCTGCTTGCCGCCGATCAGGTACGGCGCCTTCGCGAACAGGTGGTCGCGGAGGTCCATGATGACCAGTTTGGGGGACAACGGTTTGCCGGTGTTCCACGCCGGGCACTGGGACTGGCAGCGGCCGCACTCCGTGCAGGTCGCGAAGTCCAGCATGCCCTTCCAGGTGAAGTCCTCGATCTTGCCCCGGCCGAACACGTCGTCCTCGCCCGGGTCCTCGAAGTCGATCGGCTTGCCGTGCGACGTCATCGGCAGCAACGGGCCGAGGCCGTCCGGCAGCCGCTTGGCGGTGACGTTGATCGGCGCCAGGAAGATGTGCAGGTGCTTGGAGTGCAGCACGATGATCAGGAAGCCGAGCGCGACGCCGATGTGCAGCAGCAGGCCGACCGTCTCGATGACCTCGTTGGTGTCGTGGCCTAGCGGGGCGAGCAGGTCGCCGACGGCCAGTGACACGAACGCGCCGCTGTCGTACGGGAAGTTGCCCGCCGCCGCGGACGATCCGCGGAACAGGAACAGCGTCCAGATCACGTTGAAGATCATCACCAGGATCAGCCACGCGCCACCGGTGTGCGAGCCGTAGAACCGCGACGCCCGCTGCTTGCGTTCCGGCGACTGCTTGATCCGCAGCACCGCGAACACCACCAGCGAGACGGCCACCATCACCGCGATGAAGTCCTGCAGGAACCCCAGCACCGCCCAGTGGCCGACGAACGGGATCGCGAACTTGTCGTAGAACAGCGCGCCGTACGCCTCCAGGTAGACGGTGATCAGGATGACGAAGCCCCAGAAGGTGAACAGGTGCGCCAGGCCGGGGATCGACCACTTCAGCAGCTTGCGCTGGCCGAACACCTCGGCGAGGTGGGCCGCGACCCGTTTGCCCAGGTTGCCGGATCGGTCATGGTCGGGTTCGCCCGACCTGATCAGCTTGTTCAGCCAGAGGATTCGCTGCACGGCGAACCCGACCCCGACAACGGTCATCAACAGGCCAAGAACGAGACGAACGACCACGTGGACCCAACCCTCGTCAATTCGAGCTGTCAGTGTGAGCTTGTGTAGTAGCGGCACGCCTTGCACGCGTACCGCATCTTCGCAATCCGCCACCGCCGCCCGTCACCCGGACAAACCCCGAGGCGATCGTAAGGCCGCAGAGGTAGACGCGCTTCATAACGCTCGGTGGCACGTCCGAGATACGCCCTTCTGACAACAAGCCCACGCCGGGCCGCGCTTCGTGACCGCGCGGCGTCCCGGCAGAACACGTGGACCAGACCCAGGCCCGGCAGCCCGCCGAGGTCGTTGACCTGATCCACCACGCCGTAGCCGGGGTGCTCGCGTTCGCTGGCGAGCAGGACCGGCAGATCGCAGTAGGCACACCGAGAGCCACACGCGAGGCACCTTGCCAAGGCGTGCCGCATGGGTGAGCCTCCCTGTGACCGGCGCCACTGTTTTCCGGAGCGTACTCACGATCGTTTACCGGCTGGTAGCACCCGTATGGGTTAGTGGCGTGCCGCAGCGGCACGCGTGCGCCGGGCTGAATCGATGTAGATGGGTAGCTTGCGGTCATGGGTACTGACTACGAGACCAGGGACGCCATCCGTACCGCCGCCGATGTCACGGCCGATCACCTCGGCCGGATCGCCTCGATCGTCGCGGCCGCGGCGCGGGACATCGCGGTGGAGATCAGCAAGTGGGTGGACGACATGGCGTCCTCCCGTCCCGCCGCCACCTCCGCTCCGGGCGCGCAGCCGCCGAAGGACGCCGGACCGGCGTCCTGACCACCGGCGGCTCGCCCGAGCGTCGACAGAAAATGGAACGTGTTCTAGTCTGAGTCGGTAGGGAGAACACGTTCCAGTTCGGGAGCTGCTGATGAGCGAGGTCGTCGACGCGGTCCGGGAACTCCTGCCGGTGCTGCGCGAACGCGCCCAGGAGACCGAGGACCTGCGCAGGGTCCCGGCGGAATCGATCGAGTCGCTGCGGCAGAGCGGCTTCTTCAAGCTCCTGCAACCGGCCCGGCACGGCGGGCTGGAGGCCGATCCGCTCGACTTCTACCGCTCGGTCCGGCTGATCTCCAGCGCCTGCGGGTCGACCGGCTGGGTGTCGTCGGTGCTCGGCTGTCACCCGTGGCAGCTCGGGCTGTTCCCGGCGCGGGCACAGCAGGACGTCTGGGGCGAGGACCAGGACACCCGGATCTCCTCTTCCTACGCGCCGATGGGCCGGGCGACCCCGGTCGACGGCGGCTTCCGGTTCTCCGGGCGGTGGAGCTTCTCGTCGGGCTGCGACCATGCCTCCTGGGTCTTCCTCGGCGGGCTGGTGCTGGGTGACGACGGCAACCCGGTGGACTTCCGGACGTTCCTGCTGCCGATCTCCGACTACAAGATCGAGGACGTCTGGGACACTGTCGGTCTGCGGGGTACCGGCAGCAACGACATCCTCGTCGACGACGTGTTCGTGCCCGAGTACCGGACGCTGAGCTTCATGGACACCGGCAAATGTGTCTGCCCTGGCCAGGAGGTGAACACCGGCCCGTTGTACCGGCTGCCGTTCGCGTCGGTGTTCTCGTACTCGATCGCCGCCCCGGTCGTGGGCATGGCGACGGGAGCGTACGAGGCGCACGTTTCCTATATGCAGCAACGAGTGCGGGCTTCCTATGGCAACAAGGCCGCCGAGGACCCGTATTCGCAAGTCCGCGTCGCCGAAGCGGCAAGCGAGATCGACGCCGCCTGGCTGCAACTGGAGCACAACATCGGCACGGCGTACAAGCACGTCGTCGCGGGCGAGAAGGTGCCGTTCGACCTGCGCATGCGGATTCGGCGCGACCAGGTCAAAGCGACCTCGCGGGCGATCGGCGCGGTGGACAGGCTGTTCGAGAACTCCGGTGGCAAGGCGTTGAACGCGGGTACGCCGATCCAACGGTTCTGGCGGGACGCGCACGCCGGCCGCGTGCACGCGATCAACGACCCGGAACGCGCGCTCGCCATGTACGGAAAGTCGGAACTGGGGCTGAAGGTGCAGGACGCATGGCTGTGACGAACCCACCGACCTTCGAATCCACCTCACGGACCGCGCAAGCCGGACCGGACTTGAAGCTGCACTACCACGAAGCCGGATCGGGCGAGCCGGTCGTGATGCTGCACGGCGGCGGGCCGGGCGCGTCCGCGTGGAGCAACTTCGGCCGCAACCTCGAGGTCTTCGCCGAGCACCACCGGACACTGCTGGTGGACCAGCCCGGTTTCGGGCACTCCGGCAAGCCGGAGATCACCGGCCAGTTCTTCACCTACAGCGCCGACGCGTTGAAGAGCCTGCTTGACACCCTTGGCATCGAACGGGTTCACCTCGTCGGCAACTCGCTCGGCGGTGGCACGGCCGTGCGGTTCGCGCTCAGGCATCCCGACCGGGCGGGACGTCTGGTGCTGATGGCCCCGGGCGGCCTGGGTGTCAACGTGTTCGCGCCCGATCCGACCGAAGGCATCAAGCGGCTGTACGACTTCGCCGCGCCGCCCGGGCCGTCCAAGGAGAAGCTTGCGGCCTTCCTGCGAACTCTCGTGTTCGACCAGTCGCTGATCACCGACGAGCTGATCGAGGAACGCCACCGGGTGGCCGCCGACCCGGAGTCGTTGCGGGCCATGGCGTCCATGGGCAGGTCGTTCACCAGTCCGGATACGTTCGAGGAAGGCATGCTCTGGCGGGAGGCGTACAAACTCCGGCAACGCGTGCTGCTGGTCTGGGGCCGTGAGGACCGCGTCAACCCCCTCGACGGCGCGTTGCTGGCGTTGAAGCTGATCCCGCGGGCGCAACTGCACGTGTTCGGCCGATGTGGACACTGGGCGCAGCTGGAGAAGTTCGCCGAGTTCAACCGGCTCACCCTCGATTTCCTGAGGAGCGCGTGATGGGCATCCGGCAGCTGGGTTACCTGCGGATCGAGGCCACCGACATGGCGAAGTGGCGCGAGTACGGCCTGAAGGTGCTCGGCATGGTCGAAGGCAAGGGCAACGATCCCGCCGCGTTGTACCTTCGGATGGACGACTTCCCGGCCCGCCTGGTGATCTTCCCCGGCGACCACGACCGGCTGGCGCAGTCCGGGTGGGAGACCGCGAACGCGGCCGGACTGGACGAGGTCCGCCGGAGCCTGGAAGCCGCGGGCGTGCCGTACAAGGAAGGCACACCGGCGGAACTGGCCGACCGCCGAGTGGTGGAGCTGATCAGGTTCGACGACCCGTCCGGCAACACCCTCGAGGTCTTCCACGGTGCCGCGTTGGAACACCGCCGGGTGGTCAGCCCGTACGGCCACAAGTTCGTGACGGCCGAACAAGGGCTTGGTCACGTCGTACTGTCCACCCACGACGACGAAGCGGCACTGCGGTTCTACCGTGACGTCCTTGGCTTCAGGCTGCGGGATTCCATGCGGTTGCCGCCGCAGCTCGTCGGACGCCCGGCCGACGGCCCGCCCGCGTGGCTGCGGTTCTTCGGCTGCAACCCGCGTCACCACAGCCTGGCGTTCCTGCCGATGCCGACACCGAGCGGGATCGTGCACCTGATGGTCGAGGTGGAGAACAGCGACGACGTCGGGCTGACGCTGGACCGCGCGCTGCGCCGGAAAGTCCCGCTCTCGGCGACCCTCGGCAGGCACGTGAACGACCTGATGCTGTCGTTCTACATGAAGACACCCGGCGGGTTCGACGTCGAGTTCGGCTGTGAGGGAAGGCAGGTCGACGACGAGGACTGGATCGCGCGGGAAAGCACCGCGGTCAGCCTCTGGGGACACGACTTCAGCGTGGGCGCGAAGCAGTGAACGGCGAGGCGGCCGGGACTGTGACAACGGGGACGACGGCGGACTTCCGGCGGGTGCTGGGCCACTTCTGCACGGGCGTCACGGTGATCACCGGTGCGGGCCCGGTCGGGTTCGCCTGCCAGGCCTTTGCCGCGTTGTCGCTGGAACCGCCGCTCGTGCTGTTCTGCCCAGGTCGCCGTTCCCGAACCTGGCAGGCCATTTCGCGGACCGGGAAGTTCTGCGTCAACGTGCTCGCCGAGGACCAGCAGGACATCTCCTCGGTGTTCGGCCGGGCGGGTGCGGACAAGTTCACCACGACCGGGTGGCGTCCCGCGCCGAGTGGTGCGCCGATCCTGGACGGCGCGCTGACCTGGGTCGACTGTGACGTCGAGGAAGTGCGTGACGCGGGCGATCACCACGTCGTCATCGGACGCGTCCGGCAGTTGGGTGCCTGCCGGGACGCGCAGCCGCTGCTGTTCTACCGGGGCAGGTACACCGCGACCGACGTGAAAGCCGAGCGCAAGCCGAACGCCATGCTGGACAACCTCTTCACCTGGTCCAAGCACGACGACTGGATCTAGAGCGTCCGGGCGAGCCGCTCGACGTGCTCGTGCGGCTGGCCGAACAGATGCGCGCTCGCGTGCGCCCGCTTGAGGTACCGGTGCGCGTCGTGCTCCCAGGTGATCGCGATGCCGCCGTGCAGCTGGATCATCTCACCGGCCACAGTGGACAGTGTCTCGGCGCAGTGGACGGCCGCGGCGGCCGCCAGGCCGAGGTTCCCGACGGCCGCGTACGAGATCGACCACGCGGTCTCCACGGCCACGTGCATGTCCGCCATCCGGTGTTTCAACGCCTGGAAACTCCCGATCGGACGGCCGAACTGCACCCGCGTCTTCGTGTACTCGACCGTCATGTCCAGGCATTGCCGGGCGGCGCCGACCTGTTCGGCGCTGAGTGTCACCAGGGCGATGTCCCGCAGCCGCGGCACGGGCGGCCCGATCCGCGTTCCGCCCGAAAGGCGCACGGTCGCCAGCCGCCTGCTTTCGTCCATCGTCGGCGTATGCACGCGATGCGTGGAATCGCCCAGAAAAAGGCCGTCCGGTGTTGAGACGATCAGCACATCGGCGATATCGCCGTCCAGCACGTACCGAACCGTTTCGGACACCGAATCCGCCCACAACACGGTCGCCACTACGCCGCCGTCGACGATCCCGGGCAGCAGGCCGGCGCAGACCTCCCGATTACCGCTGAGTAGCAACGCCTGGGTGGCCAGGACGGCCGGCAGCATCGGCACTCCGGCCAGGACACGGCCGGTTTCCTCAAGGACGACATGGGCTTCGAGGAGTGTCGCGCCCGCGCCGCCGTACTCCTCGGGCACCGCGAGACCGGCGACGCCGATCTGCCGGCACAGCCCGGTCCAGGAAGCGTCGCCGCGGCTGAGCATGTGCCGCACGGCGGCCCGCAGATCGTCGTGTTCCGGGCGCAGCATACCCTCATCAAACCAAACAATCGCTTGGTTTGCTATCGGTCGACCCCGTGCCGTGTCGTTCCGGGGCGGGCACGGTTCGATAAGGTTGACGCCGTCAGGTACACGCACGCGAGGGAAGAGTCGTCATCGAAAAGGGGCAGCTGGTCGCCGGTCGCTACCGGCTGCTGGACACCATCGGCAGTGGCGCGATGGGCATCGTCTGGCAGGCACGCGACGAGCGGCTTGACCGTACGGTTGCTATCAAGCAACTGTTGATGCGCGCTGGGCTCTCCGAGAGCCAGGCCGCCGACGCGCGCCGCCGGGCGATGCGGGAGGGCCGGATCGCGGCGCGGTTGCAGCACCGCAACGCCATCGCCTTGTTCGACGTGGCCGAACACGACGGCGATCCCTGTCTGATCATGGAGTACCTGCCGTCGCTGAGCCTTTCCGGGCTGTTGGGCGAACGCGGCACGCTCTCCCCGGAGGAGACCGCCCAGATCGGCGTGCAGGTGGCCACCGCGCTGACCGCGGCGCACGCTGCCGGGATCGTGCACCGGGACGTCAAGCCGGGCAACATCCTGATCGACGACAGCGGCCAGGTGAAGATCACCGACTTCGGCATCTCGCGGTCGACCGACGACGGCACGATGACGCAGTCCTCGGTCGGCATGCTCGCCGGGACGCCCGCGTACCTCGCGCCGGAAGTCGCCCGCGGCCAGGACCCGACCCGGGCGTCGGACGTGTTCTCGCTGGGTGCGACGCTGTACCACGCGGTCGAGGGGCAGCCGCCGTACGGTTTCAAGGACAACCCGCTGGCCCAGCTCTACGCCGTGGCCATGGGCAAGGTGCCGGAGCCCAAGCAGGCGGGCTCGCTGACCAAGTGCCTGATGCAGATGCTCAGCCTGGAGCCCGCCGACCGGCCGACCATGCCCGAGCTGGTCGCCACGTTGGGCGAGGTCGCCGGTGGTGCGACCGTGGCCGTGCCGAAGACGCAGGTGCCCGCGGCGGCGCCGCCGAAGCAGGCCGCTCCGGCCCAGCCGACCTTGGTCGCGCCCGTGGCGGTCCAGGCACCGGCCAAGCCGCCCGTTCAGCAGCCGGGACCGCCACCGCCGCCACCGGCGCAGCGGCCGCCCGAGCGGCAGCAACAGCAACAACCGGGCAGGAACAAGCGCGTCGCTGCCGTCGTCGGCGCGATCGTGGCCGCTGCCGTGCTGGGCGGTGTCATCGCGACCGTGCTCAGCTCGCAGGACTCGAACAACTCGGCCGCGCCGCCGCCGCCGACCACCCCGTCGCAGACCACGGTGACCGTCCAGGCGACGCCGTCCGAGACGCCTGAGCAGCCGCCGTCGTCCGTCACGCCGCCGAGCCCGCAGGGCCAGAACGAGGGCCCGATCGACTGGAGCTCCGCGGGCCAGTTGGTGATCAGGTACTACAACCAGGCCGACCCGGCCACCCGGTGGGCCATGCTCACGCCCGAGGTGCAGGCCAGTTTCGGCTCGCTGGACGCGTTCACCCAGTACTGGTCGCAGTATCCGCAGTTCAGTTCCCGCAACGCCAACGGCGTGCGCAACAACGCCGACGGTTCGGTGACCGTGCCGGTGGACGTGACCTACGGACCGGGAAACGCGCAGCACAAGGAGTTGCGTGTGATGAAGACCGGCGGTCAGCTCAAGATCGCTTCAGACGGCAAGTAGTCCACGCTAGACTCGGTTTCCCAGCGTGACGGCCTGCTGACAGGGAGCCCGATGACGTCCGACCACCGCACGTCCGAGTACGAATCCCCATTCCAGGACACCGCGGTGATCGCGTGGCTGGAGGCGGCGGGCATCGACACGTCCTTACCCTCGCCCGACCGCGTGTACGACGCCTATCTCGGCGGCTCGCACAACACGGCGATCGACCGCGCGTTCGTCGACAAGGTCGAGCGGATCCTGCCGTCGATCAAGCCGCTCGCGCGCAGCAACCGGTCGTTCCTGCGGCGCGCGGTGCAGGAAGCCGCGGCCTCGGGCATCACGCAGTTCCTCGACATCGGCTCGGGCGCGCCGACGGTCGGCAACGTGCACGAGATCGCGCTGAAGGCCAACCCGTCCGCGCACGTGGTCTACGTCGACTCGAACACCATCGCGGTGCAGACCTCGCAGATCAGGCTGGAGGAGCAGCGGGTCACCGACCGGGTCGCGATGATCCAGGAGGACCTGCGCGATCCGGACGGCATCCTGGACCACCCGCGCACCCGTGCGCTGATCGACTTCGACAAGCCGGTCTGCCTGCTGATGGTGGCGTTACTGCACTTCATCGGCGACGAGGACAAGCCGGCCGAGCTGATCGCGCACTACCGGTCACGATTAGCGCCCGGCAGCAAGCTCGCGCTGTCGCACATCGCGTCCGACGAGGCGCCGCAGGAGCAGAAAGACCAGGTCGCGGCGTTCGTCGACGCGTACCGGAACACCACGACACGGCTGCACACCCGCACGAAAGCCGAGATGGAGCGGCTGTTCGAAGGCTGGGAGCTGGAGGAGCCGGGCATCGTGCACCCGCCGGACTGGCGCCCGGACAACCCGATCGACAACGACATGTCCGCCTACTACCTCGGCTGGTGCGGCGTCGGCCGTAAGGTCTAACGCCCGCTCCACCTGACCTGCTGCTTGCTGCCGAACACGGCCACCGCGTGGTGGAAGTCCTCGCTGCCGAAGACCTTCCTGACGATGTCGTCGCCATCCGGCAGGGCAGCTCGGCGCAGCCGGGCGATCGCCTGTTTGGCGGCCCACATGCTCAGCGGAGCGTGCCGCAGCACCGTGCCGACCACGGCGTTCGCGGTCCGGTCCAGATCGTCGTCGCCGCACAGCTCGTGCACGAACCCTGCCGTCTTGGCGTCACCGCCGGTCACCATCTTGGCCCTGAGCAGCATGTCCATCGCGCGTGCCGGGCCGAGGTGCTGCACCAGCAGGGAGTACGAGTTCATCGACAGGCAGTTGCCCAGTGTCCGCGCGATCGGGACGCCGAACCGTGCGGACGTGCCCGCGACGCGAAGGTCGCAGACGGCGGCGATGGCAAGGCCCGCGCCGACGCAATAGCCGTGGATGACCGCGACCGTCGGCACGGTCACGTCTTCCAGGCGCGTGAGCACCTCGGCGATCCGGCGTTCGTACTCGATGCCGTCCTCACCGGTCTCGAACTCCCGGAACTGCGTGATGTCCGTGCCCGACACGAACGCCTGACGGCCCGCGCCCCGCAGCACCATCGCACGGATGCCGTCGTCGCTGTCGGCGTGCTCGCACGCCTCGGCCAGGCGCTCGTACATGTCGAACGTCATGGCGTTGTGCTTGTCAGGACGGTTGAAGATGACCGTGAGCACGGCGCCGTCCTGCTCCACGACAAGGCTCATGACTGTCCTCCGACCAGCGAGTCGATCTCGTCATTGGTGTACCCGACTGCGAGCAGCGCCGCACGCGTATCCGCTCCGAGCGCAGGTCCGGCGGCGTCGCGCCGGGTGGGCGTGCGGGACAAGCGCATCGGCGAGCCCAGTTGGCGCACGCCACCGGGCGCGTCCCAGAAGAAGTCCCGCTCGGTCAGCGCCTCGGCGGTGAAAACCTCGCCGTAGTCCGAGATCGGCGCACACGGCACCTCGGCGCGGTCCAGTGCGGCGACGAGATCCGCGACCGTCCACGTCTGGGTGGCTTGTTCGATGATCGGGATCAACTCGGCCACGTTCTCCTTGCGCCGGTACGCGTCCTCGAACCGACCGTCGTTCGCGATCGCTTGCAGGCCAAGCACTTCCGTCAGGCCCAGCCAGGTTTTCGGGGTGATCGCGCCGAGCGTGAGCCAGCCGTCCGCGCACCGCACGGCCTGGTATGGCGCCTGGCTCTGGTGTGCGGTGCCGAGCGGCCCGCCGACCTCGCCGGTGGCGAAGTACTTCCCGGCCTCCCACACCGCCAGCGACACCCCGGATTCGAGCAGGCTCACGTCGATGTACTGACCTTCGCCACTCCGGTCGCGTTCGCGCAGCGCCGCTATGACGGCCATGGCGACGTACAACCCGCATACCAGGTCGCACACGGGCACGCCGACTTTCGCCGGGGGCCCGCCGGGCGAGCCCGTGATGCTCATCAGCCCGCTGCGTGCCTGCGCCATGATGTCCAGTCCAGGCAGCCCCGCGAGCGGACCGTCCTGGCCCCAGCCGGACGCCGAGGCGTAGATCAGCCGCGGATTGGACTGCCGCAGGGTCTCGTAGTCCAGCCGCAGCGCACGCAACGCGCCTGGCCGGAGGTTCTCCACGAGCACGTCGGCGTGGTCGGCGAGCCGCCGGAAAGCCGCGCGCCCGTCCGGTGACTTCAGGTCGAGCGCGACGGACTTCTTGTTCCGGTTCAGCCGGGCGAAAGGTGAGCTGGTGCCGTCCACGAACGGCCCGGCCTGGCGGACCGGGTCACCACCAGCCGGGTTCTCGATCTTCAGCACCTCCGCGCCGAGGTCGGCGAGCTGCATGGTGGCGTACGGGCCCGCCATGAACACGCCGACCTCAAGCACGGTGATTCCACTCAGAGGCATGGCCTACAGCCAACCCGGAACGACGAGGACAAGCCATGTGACGAGCGGCGCCACCGCGATCATGGTGAAACCCCACGCCATCAACCGCTTGAACACCAGCTCACGGGACTCCGGCGGAGCACTGGCCACGGTCAGCGCGCCACTGGTGGAGAACGGGCTCGCGTCCACCACCGAAGACGACAGCGCGAGCGCCGTGATCAGCCCGATCGCCCCGACCTGTCCGGTCTGCAGGAACGGTACGGCCAGCGGGATCAGCGCGCCGAGAATGCCCGTCGTCGACGCGAACGCCGAGACCGCCGCGCCGATCAGGCAGATCAGCAACGCGCCGAGCAGCGGCACACCGATGCCCGCCACACCGTGGCCGAGGTAGTCGACCGTGCCGATGTCCTCCAGCAGGCTGACGTATGTCACGATGCCGCAGATCAGCAGGACTGTCGTCCACGCGACCCGGTCGACGGCGTCCCGCGTGGTCGACGGAGAGACCAGCGTGAGCACCACGACCACGGTGAGGGACAGCAGTCCGACGTCGAGGTCGAAGAACAACGCACCGACCGCGAGGCCGACGATGCCGACCAGAGTGAGAATCCGGTTGTGGTCCAACCGGACCGGTGCCTGGACCGTGCCCGGGCCGGAGGTGGGTGCGATCTCGTCGGTCACCTTGTGGCGCACCAGGTGCCGTCCGCCGAAGATGACGAACACCACCACGCTGAGCAGCAGGTTGAAGACGAAGGACGCGACGAACAACGTCATCGGGCTGCCCGGCAGGTCGCTGCGTTCCACCACGCCGTTTGTGATCCCGCCGAAGATGCTCAGCGGCGAGAACCCGCCCGCGCTGGCGCCGTTGATGACCAGCAGGCCCATCAGCACCGGGCTGATCTTGTACCGGGTGGCGAAGCCCATCGCGATCGGCGCGATGATCGCCACGGCCGCCGGGACGACCGCGCCGAACGCGGTCAGCACGGCGGTGATCAGGAACATGATCCACGGGATCGCCACGACCCGGCCGCCGACGATCCGGATGGCGACGCTGACCAGCCAGTCGACAGTGCCGTTGCTCTTGGCGATGGCGAACAGATACGTGACACCGACGAGGATCACGAAGAGGTTGCTGGGGAAACCGCCGACGATCTCGTCGGCCGACTTGTCCGCGGCGAGCGTGCCGACGGCGAACGCGGCGACGAACGCCAGCACACCCATGTTGATCGACAACGTGGTTCCGAGCACGAAGACCGCGACGAGAACCAGGATCGAGATGATCTCCACCGACATACGCGGCTCCGAGGGATTCCGCATTTCGGAATTAGCTGTTCGTCCATAGAAATTAGACGTATCGTCTGGATCACGTCAAGAGTTGACGAGCAGGAGAGGTATTCAGGGGTATGAGTTTCGCCAGCGGACGTCACTTTCTCCAGATCCCTGGCCCCACCAACGTTCCGGACCAGGTGCTCAGGGCCATGTCGGCGGCCACCATCGACCACCGTGGGCCGCGGTTCGCCGCACTGGTGCCCGAGGTCGTCGAACCGCTCAAGCCGGTGGTCGGCACGTCCGGTGACGTCGTGCTGTATCCGTCTTCCGGGACCGGTGCGTGGGAGGCCGCGCTGGTCAACACGTTGAGTCCCGGTGACCGCGTGCTGTGCTTCGAGACCGGGCACTTCGCCACGCTGTGGCAGGCGATGGCGCGGCAACTCGGCCTGGAGGTCGATTTCGTGCCGGGGGACTGGCGGCACGGTGTCGATCCGGCCGAGGTGCCGGCTCGGCTGACGCCCGACGTCAAAGCGGTCCTCGTGGTGCACAACGAGACTTCGACCGGCGTGACCAGCGACATCGCGGCCGTGCGGCGGGCCATGGGCGATCATCCGGCCTTGCTGATGGTGGATACGGTGTCCTCCCTGGGTTCCGTTGACTACCGGCACGACGAGTGGAATGTGGACGTCACCGTTTCCTGCTCCCAGAAAGGGCTCATGCTCCCGCCGGGGCTGGGGATCAACGCCGTCAGCGCCAAGGCACTCGCGGCGTCCGAGTCGGCTCGGCTGCCGAAGTCGTACTGGGACTGGAAACCGATCATCGAGGCCAACAAGCGAGGCGCTTTCCCTTACACACCACCGACGAATTTGCTGTACGGGCTGCGTGAGGCGTTGCGGATGCTGCACGCCGAGGGCCTTCCGCAGGTGTACGCCCGGCACGCCCGGCACGCGGCGGCAACCCGCGCGGCTGTGCAGGCCTGGGGCCTTGAGTTGTTGTGTGCCGATCCTCAGGCGTACTCGAACACGTTGACCGCGATCCTGATGCCCGAGGGCCATGACGCCGACAAGCTGCGTGAAGTGATCCTCGACCGGTTCGACATGTCACTGGGCGCCGGGCTCGGCAAGGTCGCGGGCAAGGTCTTCCGGATCGGGCATCTGGGCCACTTCAACGACCTCAGCCTCGCGGGCACGCTGTCCGGTGTCCAAATGGGACTGCGACTCGCCGGGGTGCCGGTGAAGCCGGACGGTGTCACGGCCGCGCTGTCGGTTTTGGCGGACGCATGAGTGACCTGGCAGAGGCGCTACGCAAGGCGCTCGACGGCGAAGTCGCGTTCGATTCGTACACGCGGCACTTGTTCTCACGCGACGCGAGCATGTACTCGATCACGCCTGAGGGCGTTGTGTTCCCACGGCACAGCGACGACGTGGTCGCGGCCGTCAGCATTGCCCGTTCGTATGGCGTTCCGGTGCTGGCGCGCGGCGGCGGCACAAGCCTGGCCGGCCAGACCGTGGGACCCGGTGTGGTGCTGGACTTCTCCCGGCACATGAACCGCATCCTGGCGCTGGACCCCGAAGCCGGGGTGGCACACGTCCAGCCCGGTGTCGTGCAGGACGACCTGAACCGGGCCGCGTCGGCGCACGGGATGATGTTCGGGCCGGACACGTCGACCAGCAACCGCGCCACGATCGGCGGGATGATCGGCAACAACTCCGCGGGCAGCGGGTCGGTCCGGTACGGCATGACGATCGACCACGTGCGGTCACTGGAAGTCGTGCTCTCCGACGGGAACACGGCCACCTTCGCGCCAGGAACGCCGTCGAGGTTCGACTCCGCGTTGACGGCGCTGGTGGACGCGAACCGGCCGGCCATCGCCGACGGTTTCCCCCGGTTCTGGCGGCGTGCGGGCGGGTACCGCCTGGACCGGTTGGCGGACGGTCCCTTCGACCTGGCCAAGTTCGTAGTCGGCTCCGAGGGCACGCTGGTCGTCGCGACGTCCGCGGTCGTCGGTCTCGTGCCCAAGCCGAAGCACACCGTGATCGCGGTCGGGCACTTCACCTCGATCGAGGCCGCCATCGCCGCGACCGACGACGCGCTGGCGTGCGACCCGGCCGCGGTCGAACTGATCGACAAGACGATCCTGGACCTGTCCCGGCAGAAACTGGAGTACCGGCGGCTCGCCAGTTTCCTGGCAGGCGACCCGGAAGCGCTGCTGTTCGTCACGTTCACCGGCGACACCCAGGCTGCCGCCGTCGCTGAGCTGGACCGCCTGGCTTCGTTGTGGGAGAAGCACTCCCACGGCTACCACACGCTGCGTGCCGAGACACCGGCGCAACAGAACGCGTTGCTCAAGGTCCGCAAAGCCGGGCTCGGCCTGCTGATGGCGTCGAGTGTCGGTTCACGGCGGCCGCAGGCCTTCGTGGAGGACACGGCCGTCCACCCGTCCCGGTTGATCGAGTACAGCACCAGGTTCCGGGAGATCCTGTCGCGGCACGGGATGAAGGCCGGGTTCTACGGGCACGCGTCGGTCGGCTGCCTGCACGTCCGGCCCTTCGTCGACCTCACCAACCCGGACGAGGTCGCGGCGATGCGGGCGGTCGCGGAGGAAGTCCGTGACCTGGTGGTCGAGTTCGGCGGCGCCAACTCCAGCGAACACGGCGACGGCCTGGTCCGCAGCGAGTTCAACCGCACACTGTTCGGCGACACCCTCTACGAGGCGATGCGCCAGGCCAAGCACATCTTCGACCCGGACAACGTGCTCAACCCCGGCAAGATCGTCGACTCGCCCGCGATGACCGACCATCTGCGGGACCCGGCACTGCCTGCGGCCAAACCGCTGACGACACACCTGACGTTCCTCGGCGACATGCGCAGCGCGGCGGACCGCTGCATGAACATCGGACTGTGCCGCAAGAGCGCGACCGGCGTGATGTGCCCGTCGTACATGGCCACCCGCAACGAGGAGGACTCCACCCGCGGCCGGGCGAACGCGCTCGTCAAGGCGCTGTCCTCGGCCGATCCGGCCGCTGCTCTCGGCGATTCGAGGCTGCACGAGGTTCTCGACCTGTGCCTGATGTGCAAGGCATGCAAGAGCGAATGCCCGCTCGGCGTGGACATGGCCGCGCTGAAGAGCGAAACTCTCGCCCAGAAGCACGCCCAGTCCGGTACTCCCCTGCGGTCCCGGGTCTTCGGTGCGATCAGGACGATGAACCGGCTCGGCTCGGCGACGGCCCCGGTGTCCAATCTGGCCGGACGCTTCCGCTTCGCCCGCAGGCTGCTGGGCATCGCCGCGCAACGGCCGTTGCCGGAGTTCAAGCGGGAGAACCTGATCCGCTGGTTCCGCCGTCACACCGGCTCCACTTCCGGCCGCACGGTCACGTTCCTCGCCGACTCGTTCACCACCTTCACCGAACCCGGTGTCGGCCGCGCCGCGATCTCGCTGCTGGAGCAGGCGGGCTGGCAGGTCCGGCTGGAGTCGTCCGGCTGCTGCGGCCGTGCGGGCATCTCCAAGGGACTGCTGGACGACGCCAAGACCAAGGCGACCGCGTTGACCGCGCGACTCGCTGCCACGGATGGCCCGATCGTCGGGTGCGAGCCGTCATGCGTGTACACGTTGCAGGACGAGTACTTGTCCTTGCTGCCGGACAACCCGGCCGTCAAGTCCGTCGCCGCACGCGTCCGGCAGGTGGAGGAGCTGCTCGTCGAAGCCATCGACCAGGGCGAACTCCGCCTCGGCTCGCAGTTCGACGGCCGGAAGATCCTGTACCACGGGCATTGCCACCAGAAAGCCGAAGTCGGCACGGCGGCGACGGTCGAGTTGTTGCGCCGCATCCCGGGCGCCACCGTGACCGAACTGGACGCCGGCTGCTGCGGGATGGCCGGGTCGTTCGGCTTCGAGGCCGAGCACTACGACATCTCGATGCAGGTCGGCGAGGACCGGCTGTTCCCGGCGATCCGCTCGTCGCCGGCCGACACGATTGTGGCGGCGACCGGCGTGTCCTGCCGCCAGCAGATCCGGCACGGCACCGAACGCCGGGCCCGGCATCCAGTTGAGCTGATCGCCGAATGTGCGGTTGACTCGGCTGTGTGAGACCGACGCTGTACACCGTCCCGCTCGACGGCCCCGGACAGCTGAGCATCATGGCCAAGCCCGACGCGGACTGGCTCGAAACGCAGCTGGCGGCGCTGCGTGAAGACGGTGTGGACGTGCTGGTCTCCGCGCTGACCCCGGCGGAAACGGCCGAGGCCGGCCTGGGGGACGAGGCACTGGAGGCCAGCGCCGCCGGGCTGCGGTTCGTGTCCCTGCCGATCACCGACATGGGTCTGCCGGACCGCGACTCGGTCATGCCGATCCTTCGCGAACTGGTGGCGGACCTGGCGGCAGGCAGGCACGTCGTGACCCACTGCTGGACAGGCGTCGGCCGCTCGTCCCTGCTCGCGGCGAGCCTGATGGTGCTGACCGGCATCACCCCGGACGAGGCCGTCCGCCGGATCTCGCAGGTACGCGGACGGGCCGTGCCGGAGACCGCCGAGCAGCGCGCCTGGATCTTCGACGTCCGGTGATCAGCCCGTGGCGGCCTCCTGGTGCACAGGGTGCTTGGTCCGCCTGCTCACCCAGTACGCGAAGACACCGGCGGGGATGAACATGACCACTCCGTAGACGGCGGCGGGAACCGCCATCTGTGCGTTGTTCAGCAGGGCCGGGCTGAGGGCGATGGTGATAGCCAGGGTGCTGTTGTGGATGCCGACCTCCATCGACGAGGCGATCGCCTGGCCGCGGCCGATCTTCAGCAGCCGCGGGATCGCGTAGCCGACCGACAGGCTGATCACGCAGAACAGCAGCGCGATGGCGCCGACGGCCTGCAGGTAGCCGCCGATGTTGGCGCGTTCCTGGAACACCGCCACCGCGATGGTGGCGACCATGAACACGATCGCGGCGATCTTGAGCGGCCGGAGCATGCGGTCGGCGAACGCGGGGAACCGCCGCCGGACCAGCATCCCGATCGCCACCGGCACCAGCACGATCGCGAACACCTGCAGCATCTTGTCGAACTGCAGGCCGAGTTCCTCCCCGCCGTCCATGAAGCCCGACAGCGACAGGTTCACCACGATCGGCAGCGTGATCACCGCGATCACGGCGTTGATCGCGGTCAGCGTGATGTTCAGCGCGACATCGCCGCCGGCCAGGTGGCTGAACAGGTTCGCCGTCGTGCCGCCGGGTGAGGCGGCGAGCAGCATCATCCCCACGGCGAGCGTCGGCGCCAGGCCGAACAGCACGACCAGGCCCAGGCAGATCGCGGGCAGCAGGACGACCTGGCAGACCAGGGCGACCACAGTGGCCTTCGGCACCGACGCCACCCGTTTGAAGTCCCGCATGGTCAGGGACATCCCCAGGCCGAGCATGATCACCCCGAGGGCGATCGGCAGGAACACCGTGGTCACCACGGACGATGAAGTCACTGGACACTCCCTGAACCGGACATTGGCGGTGATTGTGTCAACCAGATGGGCGTTCTACCAGTGCGTGTGCGACACCGTCCCAAGTCGTGATGTCCGTTAGCGGACAACAAGGTTGACAGGTAACCATGCCCCGGCCAAGTTGGGAACAGGGTGTCGGCCAGCGGAGGTCCGGATGCGCTTACGGGGACTGTTCCTGTCTTTGCTGCTTGTTCTGGGCGTTCTCGTCGGAGTACCCGCCTCGGCGGGCACCGGCGGCGCCACAGTGGTACGAGAGCAGCAACTGAGCGATCGGCTGCTTGAGCTGACCGTCCGCTCCGAAGCCGTCGGCCGCGAGGTCGGTGTCCGGCTGCTGCTGCCCAAGGACTGGCGACGCGCGCCGTACCGCAAATGGCCCACGCTGTACCTCCTGCACGGATGCTGTGACGGAGACACCGGCTATCGCTCGTGGACGGACAAAACCGACGTCGAGTCGTTCACGGCCCGGACCAATGTCCTCATTGTCATGCCCGAAGGCGGCACGGCCGGGTTCTATTCGGACTGGCTGAACGGACCGGCCTGGGAGACCTTCCACCTCACCGAGCTCAGGCGCCTGGTCGAGCGCAAGTACCGCTCCGGCCACGACCGCGTGGTGGCTGGCCTGTCCATGGGTGGCTTCGGCGCGTTGTCCTACGCCGCCAGGCATCCCGGTTTCTTCAAGGCGGCCGCGTCCTACAGCGGCGTCGTCCACACGACCTACCAGGGCAGCCGGTCGACCGACCTGGTGACCGGGATCGTTCGGCAGACCACGGGTGACCCCTTCGCGCTGTGGGGCGACCCCGTTGCCCAGGCCGGCACCTGGGCCGCCCACAACCCGTACGACCTGGCCGGGCGGCTTCGCGGCATCCCGGTCTACCTGTCCACCGGCAACGGCGAACCCGGACCGCTCGATCCGGCCGGCTCGGGGTTCGACGGCCTGGAACAACTCCTCGGCGAACAGACCGTGGCCGTCGCGGAACGCCTTCGTGCCAAGCACGTCCGCGTCCTCACCGACTTCTACGGCCCGGGCAGGCACACCTGGCCCTACTGGGAACGGGCGCTGCACCGGTCGTTCCCCCTGCTGCTGGCCGCCCTGAACTGATCACTTCTTCCCGCACTCCACCCCGGTGAGGGTGAACGAGCCGTCGTCGTTCTTGCGCATCCTGATCCGGGTCGGGACTTCCGCACCGACGACCTCGCTGAGGGCGGCTTCCAGCGACTCGCGTTGCGGCAGCAGCCTGACCACACCGGACGGGTCGCAGTGGACGGGGACGCCGGCGCTGACGCGCACCGGACCTCGCAGTTGCTTGTCGACGTCGTCCACGGCGCTGGCGTTGTCCACCGACACGGTGACGGTGCCGTCTTTGTTGTCCGTCACCGCATAGGCCGGACTGTCGGAAGGCACCAGCAGCACAGCGCCGACCGTCACTCCGGCCAAGGCCACCACGCCTGTCGCGATCCACGTGGGCTTCTCCGGGCGCGGCCCGGGACGCCGCGCGACAGCCAGTCGCGGGCCGTGGTCCCGCATCAGGTCGTCGAGCAACTGCTCTTCGAACTTATTCATGCTCTTCACCTACGATCTTCCGCAACTTGGCCCGCGCCCGGAACAGCCTGATCCGCAGCGCACCCGAGGAGATGCCCAACGCGGCCGCCGCCTCCGTGCGCTCAAGGCCCGCGATGTCGACGAGTTCGACGGCCTCCCGGTCGGCAGGCGCCAGCGCGGCCATGCCGTCGAGCAACTCCCTGCCACGACACTCCGCGTCGATCCGGACCACCAGCTCGGCGGCCTCGTCGACGCCGAGCTCGCGTCGCCCGGCCAGCCGTGCCGTCACGTCCTGGCCCCGGCTGACCCGCTCACAGTGCTGAGCGAAGACCCGCCGGGCGATGCCGAACAACCAGCCCCGCGGACTGCCCCTGGCCGGATCGAACGTGGGGAAGGACGTGATCGCCCGCACGAACGTGTCCGCGGTGAGGTCGGCGACCGTCTGCGGATCCGCCGTCCGCCGGGCGAAATACGCCGTCACCTCCTGGACGTGCGCGCGGTAGATCTGCTCGAACTCCGCCGCCAGCCCGGAAGCACCCGGCCGCTGCCCGGCCTCGGCCATCGTTTCGCTCACACCCGTTAGTTGCCGGGTGACGAGCCAGCCGTTACCGGGCGATACCGCGAAGCGATCAGGGCTTGCGAACCAGCAGGTGGGCCTGGTGGAACCGCTCGCCGTCGCGAGGCTCGCGCCGCAGCCGTCCGATCTCGGCGAAACCGGCCTGGCGCAACAGGTCCATCAGGCTGTCGGGCGACCAGCGATAGGCGAGCGTGACCTTGTGGTCGAACTCCTGCGGCAGCGGATCGTCACCGGCGAAGAAGCCGATCAGCAGGTGGCCGCCCGGCGCCAGCACCCGCTGGAACTCGGCGAAAACGATCGGCAGGTGCCGTGGCGGGGTGTGGATGGTGGAGTAGAGCGCGAGAATTCCGCCGAGAACTCCGTCAGCGAGGTCCAGGGCAGTCATCGACCCTTCGTCGAACCGCAGGTCCGGATGCGCTTGGCGGGCCAAGGCGACCATCTCGGAGGACAGATCGATCCCGAACGTCGTCGGCCCCAGCGCGTGCATGTATGCCGTCACATGGCCGGGACCACACCCGATGTCGGCGACCGGTCCGGCGTTGTGTGCCTGTACGAGTTCGGCGAACGCGGCCAGCAACCCCCGTTCCAGCGGTAAGGCCTCAAGGACGTCACTGAAAAGCTCGGCGTAGAGGCTCGCGACGGCGTCGTAGGCATGTTTGGTGTCGTGCAGGGCGGACGGTTCGATCACGGCGGAAACCTTAGTCCGTGGCCGGGTGGCCGCGGGGATTCGTGGATCTGCCCGGCCGCAGGGCTCAGAGTTGTCGACGGACGGTCCAGATCAGCCAGCGGCCGCCCGTGGCGCAGGTGGCGACGTCCCAGCCCTGGTTGCCCAGGTCGGACAGGACCTCGACGATCTTCTCCATACCGCCCCTGTGTGAGGTTTCCGCTGTCCCGGGCAGAGTGACAGTGCCCTTGTCGTAAGAGGCGGACCACGTGACCGTACCGAACTCGTACCTAGCCATGATGCCACCGTACCGTCGGACAGTCCTCCATTTCACGAATCAGCGCTCACAGCCACACAACAGTCCACTGAGGACGAGTGTCGCTGAACCGTGGACCTCGATCAATGAGGTCCGGCGGGGCGGGTCAAGGTCGCCATGACCCTTGCGCGGTGGACGGAGCCTGTGCCCCAGGCTGTGTGGAGGGCACGGACCTTGGATAACCAGAGGCTGAGATCGTTCTCGACGGTATAGCCGATGGCGCCGTGGACCTGGAGGGCCGTGCGTGCCGCGCGGTAGGCGGCATCGCCTGCGGCGATCTTCGCGGCGGACACTGGTACGGCGTTCAACGCGGCGCCGTAGACCACCGGCCTGGCGAGTTCGAGACCGACGTGCACGGACGCGAGCTGGTGCTTCACCGCTTGGAAGGACCCGATCGGCTTGCCGAACTGGGTGCGCTGCTTGACGTAGTCGACCGACCTGGCCAACAACGCCCGGCCCGCGCCCAGGAGTTGCGCGGAGCAGGCGAGCACACCTCGGTCGAACGCCCCGTCCAGTGGGCCGACCTCGGTCGCCGGGGTCACTTCGAACAACGCCCGGCACGGATCCACCGAACTGATCCGCTGACCCGGCGTTCCCGTGAAGAGCACGCCGTTTCGCAGCACGAATACTCGCTCCGCAACGTGGGCGTCCACCGCGTAGGGCACGTGCGGCGGTATGGCCACCGTCGCGAGTAACGCGCCGTCGGTGTGGCCCGGGAGGACGGCCAGCGTTTCGATAGCCGGTCCGGGAAGCGCGTGAAATCCGACGGCTTCCATGGCCACGACCAGATCGACGGGTTCGCCGTCCTGGGCGACGCTGGTGACGCCCAGGTCGGCGAGGTGCCGCCAGACCGCCAGACCCGGCTCGTGGTCGCCCGCCGCCCAAGCCCTGGCCACATCGGACTTGGCGAGCAGCGCGTCGAGCGTGTCGGCGAACTGGGCCTGTTCGGGGGAGAGTGCGAACTTCATCGAGGCAACCCCAGTATCCGCTCGGCCACCACATTGCGCTGGATCTCGTTGGTCCCCGCGTAGATGGGGCCCGCGAGCGAGAACACGTAGCCGTCCAGCCAGGGGCCGTCGGCCTCGCCTTCGCCGCCGAGCAGCTCCAGTGCTGTCTCGTGCATGGCGATGTCCAACTCGGACCAGAACAGCTTGTTCACACTGGACTCGGCACCCAGGCTGCCGCCTTCGGCCAGCCGGGCGACCGTGCCGAAGGTGTACAGGCGATAGGCCTGAGCTCCGATCCACGCGTCCACGACGCGATCGCGTAAAGCCGGATCAGGCAACGCCTGCCAGAGGCGGACGAGCCGTCCCGCGGTGGCCAGGAACCGCCCGGGACTACGCAAGGACAGCCCGCGTTCGTTGCTGGCCGTGCTCATCGCGACCTGCCAGCCGTTGTCCACAGCGCCGATCACGTCCTCGTCCGGCACGAACACGTCGTCGAGGAAGATCTCCGCGAACCCCGGCTCGCCGTCGAGCTGCGCGATCGGTCGCACGGTGACCCCGGGAGCCCGCAGCGAGAACATGAAGTACGTCAACCCGCGGTGCCGTTCGCCGGACGTGCGGAACAACCCGAAGCCACGATCGGCGAACGCGGCACGGGAACTCCACGTCTTCTGCCCGCTCAGCAACCACCCGCCGTCGGTTTTCGCCGCGGACGCCCGGATCGCGGCCAGATCACTGCCCGCCTCCGGTTCCGACCACGCCTGCGCCCAGACCTCCTCGGCACTGGCCATGGCGGGAAGCAGTCGCGCGCACTGCTCTGGTGTGCCATGCGCAAACAGGGTCGGTGCCAGCAGGAAGATCCCGTTCTGGCTGACCCGGGCAGGCGCACCGGCCGCGTAGTACTCCTCCTCGAAGACCAGCCACTGGAGCAGGGAAGCGTCTCTGCCGCCGTACTCCGCCGGCCACGACACCACCGACAGCCGTTCGTCGAAAAGCGTTCTCTCCCAGGCGCGATGGGCCTCGAACCCGTCGGCGGTGTCCAGCGAAGGCAGCTCGGACGGGACGTGCGCGGCGAGCCACGACCGGACTTCGGCCTGGAAGCCGAGGGTCGCGGGATCGAGGTCGAGATCCATGGATTCTCTTTCCGGACAGGAGAAGCGGAGCAGGGTGCCGTCACGGCATCAAGGTGCTGAGGGGCGCGCCACGGCATGGCGATTGCTGGGCGTTCGCGCACAACGGCGCGGGGTGCTCGTTCGCACCCCAGAACCTGGTCAGCCACACCGGTTCGTCGTGGATACGGGTGGCTGTACCGACGGTCAGCCCGGTAAGCGGAGAACCGCGAGGTGGGGAGTGGTCATGGGCGTTCTTTCATCGAGCGGGCGTCGAGGCCCGCGAGGGAGTCCGTGGAGACCTCGGCGTTGTGGGCGTGCGCGAAGTGGTGTAGTCCGAACACCGAGTCCATGCCCGAGCGCAGCCCCATCAGGTCTTCCGCCTGGTTCACGGCACGTTTGGCGAGGGCGAGCCCGAACTGCGGCATCTCGGCGATCCGGCCGGCGAGCCGTAACGTCTCCTCGGTCAATGATTCCCGGGGAACCACTCGGTTGACCATCCCCCAATCGTGGGCTTGCCGGGCGGTGAACCGATCACCCGTGAAGAGCACCTCCTTCGCGGCCCGGGGACCGAGGACCCATGGGTGGGCGAAGTACTCGACTCCCGGGATTCCCATCCGCACAACGGGATCCGAGAAGAAAGCGTCCTCGGCGGCGACGATCAGATCGCACACCCACGCCAGCATCAGCCCGCCCGCGATGCACGCGCCCTGCACCATCGCGATGGTGGGCTTGGGAATCTCCCGCCATCGGCGGCACATTCCCAGATACACCTCCATTTCCCGGGCGTACCGCTGGTCGCCGCCGGGCCGGTCGACGTGGTCCCACCACATCACGGCCCGGCGTTCGAACGACACGTCGACATCCCGCTCGGGCGTGCCTATGTCGTGCCCGGCCGAGAAGTGCTTTCCTTCTCCCGCAAGGACGATCACCTTCACGTCGGCGTCGTCGACCGCGGTCGCGAAGGCCGAGTCCAACGCGTACGTCATCGCCGAGTTCTGCGCGTTGCGGTACTCCGGCCGGTTCATCGTGACGATCGCGACCGGGCCTTGCCGCTCGTAGCGGACCACGCTCATGACTCTCCCCTTAGTACTCGCTTGAGGACCTTGCCCGACGGGTTGCGGGGCAGGGCCGGCAGGAACTCCACCCGCCGGGGCACTTTGAAGTTTGCCAGCAGGGTCCGACAAAAACTGATGACCTCCTGTTCGGACAGGTCAGCGCCGGCTTTGCGGACGATGTGCGCCTTGCCGACCTCGCCGAGGCGGGCGTCCGGGACACCGATCACCGCGGCCTCCGCGACACCGGGCAGGCGCGCCAGCGCCTGTTCCACCTCCGCGGGGTACACGTTGAACCCACCGCAGACGTACATGTCCTTCAAGCGGTCGGTGATCGTCAGGTTCCCTGCCGCGTCAAGGCTTCCGATGTCACCCGTGTGCAACCAGCCGTCCTGGTCGATCGCCGCGGCCGTTGCCTCGGGGTCGTCGAGGTAGCCGAGCATCACATTCGGGCCGCGCACGAGGATTTCACCCGATCCGGCGATTCGTACCTCGCAACCGGCGGCGGCGTGCCCCGCGGTGTGTGCGACCGTCGTGGCGCTGTCCTGCGGGGAACACAGTGTCACAACAGGACATTCGGTCAACCCGTATCCGGTGAGAACGGTGTCGCACAGCTCTTTGCGCATGCGCTCGACCAGGGTGACCGGGACGACGGCGGCGCCTGTCACGGCAAGGCGTATCCTGGGGAAGTCGGCCGGGTGGTCCAAAATAGACTGGTAGATCGTCGGCGCGCCGGGCAGAACCGTGATACGCTCGAGCGAGGTCAGCCGAATCGTCTCGGCAACATCGAACACAGCCTGCGGCACCATGGTCGCGCCCGTCAGCAGGCACGTCAGAATTCCCGCCTTGTAACCAAAGCTGTGAAAGAAGGGGTTCACGATGAGGTATCTGTCATCCGCGCTCAGCTCGGTCCGCGACGCCCAGGCCCGTGCCGCGGCGAGTGATTGCCTGTGGGCGCTCATGGCGCCCTTGCTGCGCCCCGTGGTGCCCGACGTGTAGAGGATGTCGGCCACGTCGTCCGGCTCGGCCGGTGACTCGAACGTGGCTTCCGGCCATTCCAGCGGCATCCGGAAGATCCGGACCCGGGAAGCGAGCGTGACGTCGGCTTCCAGCAAGTCCGCCTGCCGGTCCACGCCAAGGAATTCGCCTGCCACGAACAACCCTCGCGCACCGCTGCGGTTGATCACGTCCAGGGTCTCCGCCGTGGTGAAGCGGGTGTTGATCGGCACCAGAGTGGCGCCCGCGTACAGCACCCCAAGTGCTGACGTCACCCAGTGATGCGTGTTCGGCCCGAAGATGGCGACCCGGTCACCCCGGGTGACACCGCTCGCCGTCAGGCCGTACGCGACTGCCATCACGCGGGTGTGTAACTCGCGGAAGGTCAGCCTGACCTGGCCGTCGACCACTGCTTGCGCATCGCCGAAGCGCTCGGCCGCTTCGATGAGCGCGGCGGGAATCGTTTCTCGGCGCACACTCACCTCCTCAAGCAAATGCTTGGTAGGCTAGCCTACGTGAACGGCGACTTCCGTCAACAGCTGCGCGCCTGGCTCGCGGACAATCTGCGGGGCGAGTTCGCGAAGCTGCGCGGTGCCGGAGGTCCCGGCCGGGAGCACGAGCAGTACGAGTTACGCCGGGAATGGGACCGCACGCTGGCGCGGGCGGGGTGGAGCTGCCTCGGCTGGCCGGTGGAGCACGGCGGCCGTGGCGCGAGCACCCAGGAACAGGTGATCTTCCACGAGGAGTACGCGGCGGCCAACGCGCCCGCGCGTGTCAACCACATCGGAGAGGAGCTGCTCGGCCCGACGTTGATCGCGTTCGGCACACCGGCGCAACAAGCCCGGTTCCTGCCGAAGATCCGTGCTGTCGAAGAACTCTGGTGCCAGGGATATTCCGAACCGGGTGCCGGGTCCGACCTGGCGTCGGTGTCCACAACGGCCACAGTGGACGGCGACGACTGGGTGGTGACCGGCCAGAAGGTGTGGACGTCACTGGCGCACGAGGCGGACTGGTGTTTCGTGCTGGCTCGTACCGAACCCGGCTCGCGCAGGCGGGAAGGACTGTCGTACTTGCTGGTGCCGATGCGCCAGCCGGGCGTCGAGGTCCGGCCGATCCGTCAGCTCACCGGCACGTCGGAGTTCAACGAGGTGTTCTTCGACGGAGCCAGGACAAGCAAGGACATGGTCGTCGGCGAGGTGGGCGACGGCTGGCGGGTGGCCATGGCGACGCTCGCGTTCGAGCGTGGCGTGGCGACGCTGGGCCAACAGGTCGGGTTCCGGCGTGAACTGGACGCGCTGATCGATCTGGCCAAACGGAATGGGGCACTGGACAACCCGGTCATCAGGGAACGCCTGACGCGGTCCTGGATCGGTCTGGAGGTGATGCGGGCACACGCCGTGCGGACGCTGTCGCGCACGGATCCCGGCTACGAGGCGTCGGTGTCCAAGCTGGTGTGGGCACGCTGGCACCGTGAGCTCGGCGAGCTCGCGATGCAGGTCCGCGGCCCGGAGTCGATGGTGGCCGCGAACGGCGACCTGGACGAGTGGCAGCGGCTGTTCCTCTTCAGCCGCGCGGACACCATCTACGGCGGCTCGGACGAGATCCAACGCAACATCATCGCGGAGCGCGTGCTCGGCCTGCCGAAGGAACCTCGCGCATGACGGCGGGGATGTCGTCACAGCGGGGATGTCGTTCACGCCGCCGCGTCCGGCTCGCCAGACGTGTCAGGCGGAATGGACGGCGAAGGTGAGCACGAGTAGCAGGGGCGGCTGATGGCGGCGGTCCGCTCGGCACCGGGTGTCCGGGTGAACGTCCGGCCTGTCACCGATGGGAGATCTCGATGAACTATCCCGAGGGGCACGACCTCCTCAAGGGCAAGACCGTCGTGGTGACGGCGGCCGCCGGAACCGGGATCGGGTCGGCCACCGCGCGGCGGTGCCTCGAGGAAGGCGCGAACGTGGTCATCAGCGACCACCACGAACGCAGGCTGGCCGAGACCCTGGACGCGCTGAAGGCCGGGCACGGCGGCCGGGTCGCCGCGGTGGCCTGCGACGTGACCGACGAGGACCAGGTGCGGGCGTTGGTCCACGGCGCGGCGAGCACGTTCGGCCGGATCGACGTGATGATCAACAACGCCGGGCTGGGCGGTACCAGGTCGGTGCTGGACATGACCGACGACGAGTGGGGCAGGGTGCTCGACGTGACGCTCAACGGCACGTTCCGCTGCACGCGGGCGGCGTTGCGGCAGATGGTCGAGCAGGGGGACGGCGGCGCCATCGTCAACAACGCTTCGGTCGTCGGCTGGCGTGCGCAACGCGGTCAGGCACACTATGCGGCGGCGAAGGCCGGGGTCATGGCGTTCACCAGATGCGCGGCGATGGACGCGGCCGAACACGGGATCAGGGTCAACGCGGTGGCGCCGAGCCTGGCCGCGCACCCGTTCCTCGCCAAGGTGACCAGCGAGGAGCTGTTGACCGAACTGGCCGGGCGGGAGGCTTTCGGGCGTGCCGCGCGGCCATGGGAGGTCGCGAATGTGATGGTGTTCCTGGCCAGCGACTACGCCTCGTACATGACCGGCGAGGTGGTGTCGGTGAGCAGTCAGCACCCATGATGAGGAGTCAGCAGGTGAAGAAGGAGTCAGGGGCGGCGGCCGGTGTGTCGGCGCGCCGGGCGGAGCTGCTGCGGCTCGCCGCGGAGATGTTCGCCGAGCGCGGGTTCCGCGCGACGACCGTGCGCGACATCGCGGACGCCGCGGGCATCCTGTCGGGCAGCCTCTACCACCACTTCGACTCCAAGGAGTCCATGGTGGACGAGATCCTGACCGGCTTTCTCGACGAGCTGTTCGGCCGGTACCGGCAGATCGTCGAGTCCGGCATGCCGCCGAAGGCGACGCTCGAGGCGATCGTGACCGCCTCGCTGGAGAGCGTCGACAAGCAGCACGCGGCGGTCGCGATCTACCAGAACGACGCCAAGTACCTGGCGACGTTCGACCGGTTCGGCTACATCGCCGAGCGTGGCGTGGAGTTCCGCAAGATCTGGGTCGGCGTGCTCGAGGAGGGCGTGCGAGCCGGTGCGTTCCGTCCCGACCTCGACGTCGAGCTGGTGTACCGGTTCATCCGGGACACGGTGTGGGTCGCCGTGCACTGGTACCGGCCGGGCGGTCAGCTCTCCGCGCAGGACGTGGCGGAGCAGTACCTCGGCATCCTGCTGGACGGCATCTCCACCCGCCGCCGGCCGGTACGCCGTCCCTGAAGGGAGAGAACCCGTGTCCGAGGCGTACATCATCGATGCCGTACGCACTCCGGTCGGGCGGCGCGGCGGCGCGCTGTCCGGCATGCACCCCGCCGACCTGGGCGCGCACGTGATCAAGGCGTTGTTCGAGGGCAACCCGGTCGATCCCGGCGAGGTCGACGACGTGATCTTCGGCTGCGTGGACACACTGGGCCCGCAGGCCGGGGACATCGCCAGGACCGCGTGGCTGGCGGCGGGTTTCCCGGAGGAAGTGCCCGGGGTGACCGTGGACCGGCAGTGCGGTTCGAGCCAGCAGGCGCTGCACTTCGCCGCCCAGGCGGTGATCAGCGGCTCGGACCTGGTCGTGGCCGGTGGCGTGCAGAACATGAGCCAGATCCCGATCGGCTCGGCGATGGTGGTGGGCGAGCGGTTCGGCTTCCCGACACCGACCCACGGCTCGCACGGCTGGGACCACCGGTACGGCTCCGAGGAGATCTCCCAGTTCCGCTCGGCCGACATGATCGCCACCCGCTGGGACCTGTCGCGCTTCGAGATGGAGGAGTTCGCGCTCGCCAGTCACCGCAAGGCTATCGCGGCCCAGGACGCCGGACGGTTCACCCGTGAGATCGTGCCGGTGGACGGGTTCGAGCACGATGAGGGCCCGCGCCGGGACACCGACCTGGCCAAGATGGCCAAGCTCGCGCCGTTACGCCCGGACGGCCGGGTGACCGCCGCGCTGTCGAGCCAGATCTCCGACGGGGCGAGTGCGGTTCTCGTGGCGTCCGAACGGATGGTGCTGCGGCACAAGCTCACTCCACGTGCCCGCGTGCATCACATGTCGGCGCGCGGGTCCGACCCTATCTTCATGCTGACCGCACCGATCCGGGCCACCAGGCACGCGCTGGACCGGGCCGGCATGAGCGTCTCGGACATCGACCTGTTCGAGGCCAACGAGGCGTTCGCGAGCGTGGTTCTGGCGTGGGCGAAGGAACTCAAGGTCGACCTTGACCGGGTGAACGTGAACGGCGGCGCCATCGCCCTGGGCCATCCGATCGGCGCGACCGGGACTCGTCTGTTCACCACCCTGCTGCACGAACTGGAGCGCACCGGCGGGCGTTTCGGCCTACAGACGATGTGTGAAGGCGGCGGCCAGGCCAACGTGACGATCATCGAGCGCCTCGGCTGAGGGGGCGGGTTGGCGAACACATGCCACTGAACCGCCCGGTGCGGTCTGGCTGTTTCGCCCTCAGCGTGTTACGGCAACGGCGTGGTCATCGTGCTCGGTGCGCCGCTCGGATCTGTTGCGGCCCAAGCGCTGTAACAAGCACAGTGACAACCGTTGTGCGGCAACCATGCACTGTGCGAGCCGTTGCCCACGCCTGCCCGGTTCTCCCGCGTGGACCGGGCAGGCGCGGAATCGCGAGGCGCCTGGACTCGCACTAGGACTTTAGCGCCGCATGCGCGGACCTACGTCCTGCCACCGAGGGTAGTGCCTACTTTTGGCCCCAACCGATCGCCCGGCCGTTGACTTAGGGTCAGTCGATCAAGTGGACCATGAATGTGGGGTGCGAACCTTATGGGGTCAAGACACAGATCCCCGTTGGCGTTACGGACGGGGATCGCACTGGGGGCGGCCGGGCTGGTGATCTTCGGCGTCACCGTTCCGTCCGCGACGGCGGCCGACAACATCCTGCGGGCAGACGCCTCGGTGACTCGCGCCTGTCACGAGTCCGTGCAGTCCCGGCGCGCGCAGGGAATCGACCAGCGTGAGGTCACGTCGACCGTCGACGGCTTGATCCAGGCGCGGCTCGCGCCCGGCGCCGGTGCTGAGGGCGACTGGGACCTGGCGGTGTTCGACAAGGGGACGGGCAAGGTCGTCGCGGCGTCGTCGGCGCTGCGCAGCCGTGAACTCGCCGAGAGCTTCGTCAAGAAGGGGCAGCAACTCGTCGTCCAGGCCTGCCGCTACTCGGGGCCGGGCCGCAACGTCGTGGTGGGCGTCGATTTCCTCGCGCTCACGCCGCAGGGCACGCCGTCCCCGACGGCGCAAGCGCCGCAACGCGCGGAGATCGTGCGTGTCGAAACGCCTGAGCGCACGGACAAGAGCAAGCTGCTCGCCCTCGGCCTCGACGTCACCGAGAAGGGCGACGACACCGGCATCGAGGTCGTCCTGGCGGACGACGCCGACCGCAAGACGTTGCGCGACAGCGGCCTGAAGTCCACCACGGTCAACCCGGACCTGTCGAAGACCTCCCGTGAGGACGCGGCGAAGGACCGGGAGTACACCGCCAGGACGCAGGCGTCGGGCCTGCCGTCCGGCCGCACCAGCTACCGCCACCTCTACGAGTACGAGTTCGAACTCAAGGAGTTGGCGCGCAGGAATCCCAAGCTGGTCAAGACGTTCACGCTGAGCAACCCGTCCGTCGAGGGCCGGGACGTGATCGGTGTGGAGATCGCCACGGACGTGGCGAACGTCGGCGACGGCAAGCCGGTCAACGTCACCATGGGGGTGCACCACGCGCGGGAGTGGCCCGCGTCGGAGCACGCGATCGAGTGGGCGTACGAGCTCGTCAACGGTTACCAGCGGGACCCGGCGATCAGGTCCCTGGTCGGCAAGACCCGCAACATCATCGTGCCGATCGTCAACGTGGACGGTTTCTCCATCTCGCGCGAGGCCGAGCCCAAGGGTGACTTCTCCCGGTTCGACTACGAGATGAAGCGCAAGAACTGCCAGGCTGCCGACTCACCGCCGCAGTTGCGCACCGGCGTGTGCAAGGCCAACCCGGCCGGCCGCGAGCGCGGCACGGACCCGAACCGCAACTACGCCACGTTCTGGGGCGGCCCGGGCGCCAGTCCGAACGGGAACGGCGACACGTTCCGTGGCGCCGCGCCGTTCTCCGAGCCGGAGACGCAGAACATCCGTGAGCTCGTGTCCACGCGTCAGGTCACCAACCTGGTCACGTTGCACACCTACGGCAACCTGATCCTGCGCCCGCCGGGCATCGCCTCCACCCGTCCGCCGCTGGACGAGCCGGTGCTCAAGGCGCTCGGCGACAAGATGGCGTCGCGCAACGGATACCGCAGCATCCCGAGCTGGGGCCTGTACGACACCACCGGCACGACCGAGGACTGGTCGTTCTGGTCCACCGGCGGCCTCGGTTACACCTTCGAGATCAACACCGCCGGTTTCCACCCGCCGTTCCAGGACGCTGTCGTGGCCGAGTACCTCGGCATGGCTCCGGCCGCGGGCGCGGGCAAGGGCGGCAACCGGGCGGCGTTCCTGGACATGCTCGGCAACGCCGCCGACCCGGCGGCGCACTCGACGCTGATCGGTTCGGCGCCGCGCGGCTACCAGCTCAAGCTGCACAAGACGTTCCAGACGCCGACCTCGCCGGTGCTGCAGCCGGACGGCTCGACCAAGCCGCCGATCTACGTGACCGACACGCTCGACTCGACGTACTCGTCGACCGGCGGTCAGTTCGCGTGGTCGGTCAACCCGTCGACCCGTCCGTACGTGGCCGGCCGCTACGGCCGTGAGCCGCAGGGCCCGCCGCAGGGGACGTTGCCGTTGGCGAACCCGCCGGGCGTGCCCGCGGAGAACACCAACTACCCGGGCAACCCGGTTTCGGAGAGCATGCCGTTCAGCATCAAGGGCCTGCCCGAGGTGGACAACGGCCGGTTCGACGTGGTCGTGCAGTGGGCGTCCACGGACACCGACTGGGACCTGTACGTCTACAACGCGGCCGGTGAGCTCGTCACCTCGTCGGCGGCCGGTGGCACGACCTCCGAGCGGGCGACCCTGTTCGACCCGCCGCCCGGCGACTACACCGCGGTGATGGTCAACTACGACCAGGTCGACCCGGCCAACCCGGATGACTGGGGCAACGGCCGGATCGAGTTCGCCTCCCCGATCCCGCCGACCTACGGCACCAAGGAGGCCTACACCCTGACCTGCACCAACCGGATCGGCAAGCTCGTCGGCATCGCCGACGTCTTCGTCGACCGCGGCCAGACGGTCAACGTCGGTGAGGTCTGCACCAACTCGGCGCGTGCCAACAAGGAACGCCGCCGCTGACCAGTGGTACACCGACAGGGGCAGGCCGCGCGGCCTGCCCCTTTTCCATGCGTGGAGTGCGCGACACGCGGCGAGACAGCCGCCACATCCGTACGTCTTCTGTTCACCTATTCGTTATGCTCTCCGGTCGGCCTACCTCTTGACGTGGGGAGATTGATGACCGTCCTGGACGACAGTCAGTTACTGCTTGCTTCCGGAACGGTTGAGAACCCCTCAATCTTCTACTCGGGTGGGGCGACGCCGCCGACGCGCACGCTCGTCGACATCCTCACCGCGACCGCCCGCCAGCACCCCAACGCCGCCGCGCTCGACGACGGCACTGTCGTCTTGACGTACCGCCAGCTCATGGCCGAGGTGGAGGCCCGGCGCGACATCCTCGCCGCTGCGGGCATCGGTGTGGGCGACCGCGTCGGCATCCGGGTCGAGTCCGGCACCGCCGAGCTGTACCTGTCGATCCTCGCGGTGCTCTCGGCCGGCGCAGCGTACGTCCCGGTCGACGCGGACGACCCCGACGAGCGTGCCGAGCTGGTGTGGACCGAGGCCAAGGTCTGCGCCGTCATCGGTTCGCAGGGCGAGCTCAGGCCGGTCAGCGCGCCCCTGCGGTACGGCACTGGTCCCGGTCCCGCCGACGACGCGTGGATCATCTTCACGTCCGGCTCCACCGGTACCCCGAAGGGTGTCGCCGTCAGCCACCGCAGTGCCGCCGCGTTCGTCGACGCCGAAGCACGGTTGTTCCTGGCAGACGAGCCGATCGGACCGAACGACCGTGTCCTTGCGGGACTGTCCGTCGCGTTCGACGCGTCGTGCGAGGAGATGTGGCTGGCATGGCGGCACGGCGCGTGCCTCGTGCCCGCTCCTCGCGCGCTTGTCCGTACCGGCATGGACCTGGGCCCGTGGCTGTTGGAGCGTGAGATCACCGTCGTGTCGACGGTCCCGACGCTCGCCGCGTTGTGGCCCGTCGAGGCGCTTGACGAGGTCAGGTTGCTGATTTTCGGTGGCGAGGCGTGCCCGCCTGAGCTGGCCGAGCGTTTGGCGGTCGAAGGCCGCGAGGTGTGGAACACGTACGGCCCGACGGAGGCCACGGTCGTCGCCTGCGCCGCTCAGCTGACGGGCGAAGGCCCGGTCCGGATCGGCCTGCCGCTGGACGGCTGGGACCTCGCCGTGGTCGACCAGCAGGGGCGGCCGGTGCCGATGGGCGAGGTCGGCGAGCTGGTGATCGGCGGCGTCGGCCTGGCCCGGTACCTGGACCACGAGAAGGACGCCGCGAAGTTCGCGCCGCTGGAGCCGCTCGGCTGGGAGCGTGCGTACCGCAGCGGTGACCTGGTCAAGGCGGAGCCCGAGGGCCTGCTGTTCGTCGGCCGCGCCGACGAGCAGGTCAAGCTGGGCGGCCGCCGGATCGAGCTGGGCGAGGTCGACGCCGCCCTGCAGGCGCTGCCCGGTGTGGCCGGTGCCGCCGCGGCCGTGCGCAAGACCAAAGCCGGCAACCAGGTGCTCGTGGGTTATGTCGTCGCCGAGAACTTCGACGAGGCCGACGCGGTGGAGCGGCTGCGTACCGCGCTGCCCGCGGCTCTGGTCCCGTTGCTGGCTGTTGTGGACACGCTGCCGACGCGCACGTCAGGCAAGGTCGACCGCAACGCCCTGCCCTGGCCGTTGAAGGCCGGCGTCACCGGGTTGTCCGGCACGGCGGGCTGGCTGGCCGAGCAGTGGACCGAGGTCCTCGGCATCGGCGTGGACAACGAGGACGAGGACTTCTTCGCCCGCGGTGGCGGCAGCCTGGGCGCCGCGCAGCTCGTTTCCCTGGTCCGGCGCCAGTATCCGGGACTGTCGGTCAGCGACGTCTACCAGAACTCCAAGCTCGGCCAGATGGCCAGGAGGCTGGACGAGCTGGGCGTCGCCGAGACCACGAGCCGTACCGTCGAGCCCACTCCGCGCGGGTTCGCGCTGGCGCAGACCGTGTTGACGGCTCCGTTGCTCACGATCGTCGGCGTGCGCTGGATGGTCGCCCTCGCGGCGATCAACAACGTCATGGCGATGCTCGGCTTCACCTGGCCGCCAACGGTTTCCTGGTGGTGGGTGGCGCTCGGCTGGCTGGCGTTCGTCAGCCCGCTCGGCCGCCTCGGCATCGCGGCCGGCAGCGCCCGTCTGCTGCTGCGCGGTGTGAAGCCCGGCAGGCACAAGCGTGGCGGGGGCGTCCACCTGCGACTGTGGACGGCCGAGCGGATCGCCGGTCTGACCGGTGTCTCGAACCTGTCCGGCGCGCCGTGGATCACGTACTACGCGCGCGCCCTCGGCGCCAAGATCGGCCGCGGCGCCGACCTGCACTCGCTGCCGCCGATCACCGGCATGCTCAAGCTCGGCAAGGCCAGCGCGGTCGAGCCCGAGGTCGACCTGAGCGGTTACTGGATGGACGGCGACCGCCTGCACATCGGCAAGATCCGGATCGGAGCCGGTGCCACGATCGGCGCGCGCAGCACGCTGTTCCCGGGTGCCCGTGTCGGCAAGCGTGCCGAGATCGCGCCGGGTTCCGCCGTGATGGGCGCGGTGCGACCTGGACAGCGGTGGGCAGGTGCGCCCGCGGTGAAATCGGGCAAGCCAGGACGGTCCTGGCCGTCGGCTCGTGCGCCTCGCAAGCTGAGGTGGGTCCTGGCCTACGGTGTCACCTCGCTGGTGATGGGCATGTTCCCGGTGCTCGGTGCGGTGCCCGGGCTGCTGGTACTCGCGGCGTTCCTCGACGGCGGCTTGTCAGGGGTGCTGCTGGCCGTGCCGCTCGCGACAGTCGCGGCCATGGGCAGCTTCGCCGCGTTGATCCTGGTGTCGGTGCGGCTGCTCAGCATTGGCCTGTGCGCCGGGCATCACCCTGTGCACAGTCGGATCGGCTGGCAGGCGTGGGCCACCGAACGGCTGATGGACCTGTCCCGGATCTTGCTGTTCCCGATGTACGCCAGCCTGTTCACGCCGGTGTGGCTACGTCTGCTCGGCGCCAAGGTCGGCCGTCGCGTCGAGGCGTCGACCGTGCTGGCGATCCCGAAGATGACGACCATCCGCGACGGTGCCTTCCTCGCCGACGACACGATGGTCGCCACGTACGAGCTGGCGGGCGGTTGGGTGCGGATCGGCGAAGCACGGGTCGGCAAGCGGGCGTTCCTCGGTAACTCCGGAATGACCGCGCCCGGCCGTGCGGTGCCGAACGGCGGCCTGGTCGGCGTGCTGTCCGCGACACCCAAACGGGCGAAGGCCGGGTCGTCCTGGCTCGGGATGCCGCCGATGAAGCTGCGGCGGACCGCGGCCGAAGGGGACACCAGCCGCACGTTCGAACCCGCTCGTCGCTTGGTGATCGCGCGGGCCCTGGTCGAGATGTGCCGCGTCGTCCCGGTGATGGCCGGGGTCGCGTTGGCCGTGCTCGTGCTGGCCGCGTTCGAAGGGCTCGTCAGCCAGTTCGGCTGGGCCGTGGCCACGCTGCTGTCCGGTGGTGTTCTGCTGGGCGCCGGTCTGGTCGCGTGTGCCGTGACGACGGCTGCGAAGTGGTTGCTGGTCGGGCGGTTCCGTGCGGTCGAGCATCCGCTGTGGAGCTCGTTCGTGTGGCGCAACGAGCTGGCGGACACGTTCGTCGAGGTGCTCGCCGGGCCGTGGCTGATCAGTTCGGCCACCGGCACCCCGCTGCTGACCGGCTGGCTGCGCACGATGGGCGCGAAGATCGGCCGTGGCGTCTACCTCGACACGTACTGGCTGCCCGAGGCGGACCTGGTGGCGCTGGGCGACGGCGTCAGCGTCAACCGTGGCTGCGTGCTGCAGACGCACCTGTTCCACGACCGGATCATGAGCATGTCCGAGGTGTTCATGGACGACGGCTCGACGCTGGGCCCGCACGGCATCATCCTGCCCGGCGCGAAGGTCGGCGCCCGCACCACGATCGGCCCGGCGTCGCTGGTCATGCGCGGCGAAGGTGTCCCGGCCGACACCAGGTGGCTTGGCAATCCGATCTCCGCGTGGCCTACTGTCAGGTCGTGATCGACCCGTACCTGCCCGGCCACGGCGACCCGAGCTACCACGTTGAGCACTACGACCTCGAGCTGGACTACCGGGTCGCCGCGGGCAGACTGTCGGGCCGGGCGAAGATCACCGCGGTGGCGCGGACCGCGCTGACACGGTTCGCGCTCGACCTGGGCACGTTCAAGGTCAACCGGGTTCTGGTGGACGGCAAGCAGGTGCGGTTCACGCATCGCGCGCACAAGCTGACCGTGCAGGCGAAGGTCGCCGCCAGGCGGCAGTTCACCGTCGAGGTCCGTTATGTGGGCAATCCGTCGCCGATCAACACCAGGCACTGGGGCGAGCTCGGCTGGGACCACCTGGAGGACGGTGTGCTCGTGGCCAGCCAGCCGATCGGTGCGCCGTCGTGGTTTCCGTGCAACGACCATCCCAGTGACAAGGCGACATACCGGATCTCGGTGACGGCCCCGTCGGCGTACCGCGTGGTCGCCAACGGTGACTTGATCGACGGCCGGGTCTCGGCTTCCACCACCACGTGGGTGTATCACCAGCGTGAACCGATGGCCACCTATCTCGCATCTGTCCAAATAGGACGGTACGAGTACCTGGAGCGGGCCGATGACCGGGTTCCGTTGCGGGCCGCTTTTCCCTTGCGCCTGATGGACGGCTACGCGCACGACTTCGGGCGACAGGCGGACATGATGGTCGCGTTCGAGCGGATGTTCGGGCCGTACCCGTTCACCGCGTACACCGTCGTCGTCACCGACGACGACCTGGACATTCCCATCGAGGCCCAGGGCATGTCGATCTTCGGGGCCAACCACATCGACGGCCGCCGTGGCTACGAGCGCTTGGTGGCCCACGAGATGGCCCATCAATGGTTCGGCAACAGTGTGTCCATTGCCGACTGGCGCCAGATCTGGCTGAACGAAGGATTCGCCGCCTACTCGGAATGGTTGTGGTCCCAGGCGTCCGGCGGCCAGTCCGCCGATGCGCTGGCCAGGGCGGCATGGGCGAGGCTCGCGAAACTCCCGCAGGACTTGGTGCTCGCCGACCCCGGTGTCGAGCGGATGTTCGACGACCTGCTCTACAAGCGTGGAGCGCTTGCCGTGCACGCCTTGCGGTTGCGGCTCGGCGACGCGGCATTCTTCGCGATGGTGCGGGAATGGACCGCGGAGAACCGGCACGGCTCGGTGACCACCGAGGACTTCAAGAAACACGCGCAACGCCACTCGGCGCGACCGCTGGACGACCTATTCACTGCTTGGCTGCACCAGACAAGACTTCCCGAGCTCGGTTAGGATTCCCTCGGCCTCGGCCATGATCCGGGTGATCAGTTCGGCACACGTGGGCAGGTCGTCGAGTCTGCCGACGACTTGTCCCGCGGCCAGCACACCCGCGTCCGTCCGGCCTTGGACCAGGCCCGCCCGCAGCAGCATCGGCGTGTTCGCCGCCATGACCACCTGGGCCAGTGACAGGTCACGGCGCATCGACCAGCCTTCGCGGGCCATGGACCGCCAGGACAAGCCGCTGAGCGCCCTGAACTTCGCCGCGTTGGCCACGGCGTGCAGCAGGCTTCGCACCCGCCCGGACTTCTCCAGCTTCTCGACGAGTTCCGTTCTGAGGACACGATGCGGGACGCCGTCCACGCGCTTCGTCACGACAGTCCCATCGAAGCCCTTGCTGAGATACAGCTGCTTGACCTCGTCGGGGACCGTGCTTTCCTTGGTCAGCAGGAATCTGGTCCCCATGGCGATTCCCGCGGCGCCGTACGACAAAGCCGCCGCGAGACCGCGGCCGTCGAAGAAGCCGCCCGCCGCGATGACGGGAATGTCCACAGCGTCCACAACGGACGGGATGAGCAACGTCGAGGCGACCGAGCCGGTGTGACCGCCTGCTTCGCCGCCTTGGGCGATCACGGCGTCCGCGCCCCAGGACGCGACTTTCTCGGCGTGCCGCACGGCGCCGACCGACGGAATCACCAGTGTCCCGGCGTCCTTCAACTTCCTGATCAGATCGGGTTTCGGCGCCAGGGCGAAGGACGCGACCCGGATCTTCTCCTTGATCAGCAGGTCGATCCGCCGTGGCGCGTCCACCGCGTCGGACCGGAGGTTGACGCCGAACGGCTTGTCCGTGCGGCTTTTGGTCTCCTTGATGGCGTGGCCGAGTTCTTCGTACGTCATCGTGGCCGACGCCAGAATGCCGAGGCCGCCCGCCTCCGCGCTCGCCGCGACCAGTCTCGGCCCGGCCACCCAGCCCATTCCGGTCTGGACCACCGGGTGCTGGACGCCGGCCAGGCGGGTGAGGGCGGTTCTCACCCGCGCACCTCGCGATCACGGTTGCCGTCCGGGTCGAGCACCGTCCGGATCAGATCAAGCTCTTGCTCGGTCGGCTCGCGGGTGATCGCCGGCTCCCCGTCCCGCGGCAGGTCGAATCCCGTCTGGTCGTACACCTCCTGGACGTCGACGCCCGGGTGGACGGACACGAGTCGCATCCGGCGATCCGGCGTGCCGAAGTCGAACACCGCCAGGTTGGTGACCACCCGGTGGATGTGGTGGAACGGTCCGGCGGGTTTGTCGTAGCCGACGCCCGAGACGACGTCGACCGCGTCCACCAGGACTCGCTTGCTGTGCCGGGGGATCCAGTAACTGGTCTTGTTGTTGACGGTGTTGCCCGGCGCACCCCGGAAGCCAAGCAACTGCCTGGTCGGCTTGCGGTGGTCGCCGATCGCCGAGATGTTCTGGTTGCCGAACCTGTCGAGCTGGTTCGCGCCCATCACCACGTGCCGGGTGCCGTGCGCCACCACGTCGAAGACCTTGCGGTAGGGCATCCAGCCTTCGAGCCGGCCGTCGGCGGTCAGCAGGTACGCTTCGCCGTCGGAGAGCACCAGATCCGGCTCGGACGTCAGCCTGGCCAGTTTCGCGCCGAGACCCGGGATGAACCCCATGGGGCTGGCCAGGATCTCGCCGTCGCCCGCGAAGAGGTCCGCGCAGGCCGCGACGCACACTTCCGCTCGGGTCACCGCCATGCCCGCACCGCCTCCTGGTAGCCAGGCTCACCGCCGGTGAGGAACCGGTCGGCGAAGGAATCCCAGTTCGCCTCGGCGTAAAGCCTCTGGAACCGTTCGTCACGCGGATAGTCCGGCGCGCAACTGGTGAAGTGAGCGCCGTTCGGCGTCTCCACCACGCCGTCGACCATCATCCTGTTCAGCAGCAAGGTCTGCACGGGGCCTTCGAAAGTGTCCACGATCTTCTCGCAGGAGACGTACCTTCGCTTCGCCGCCAGGCAGAACAGGTCGTCGAAGTACGGGTCCGGGCCGAGGTACTGGGCGTTGCCGTGCTTGTCCGCCCGGTTCATGTGCACCAGCGCCACATCGAGGTGCAGTGCCGGCATGGCTACGAGTTCTTCACCGTCATAGGGCGATCGAACCGTGCGCAACTCCGGGTTCGTCCGCATCACGTCCGAGCCCAGTCCGGCGCGGATCGGCAGGAAGGGGAGGCGGTGACCGGCGGCCAGCAGTCCACACTGGAACATTCCCTCGTCGAGCTCGGTGACGTCCAGATCGCCTTGTTGCCGTACTTTCTGGAAGTACGGGTCGTACGCGACCGTGTCGAGGGAGACAAAACCGAAGACCAGCTTGCGGATTTTGCCCGCCGCGGCGAGCAGGCCGACGTCCGGGCCACCGTAGGAGACGATCGTCAGGTTCCTCACCGGGGAGTCCAGGATCGCCCGGACGAGCGCCATCGGTTTGCGCCGCGATCCCCAGCCTCCGATCCCGATGGTCATCCCGTCGGACAGTTCCGCCACCACGTCGGCGGGCGTCATCCGCTTGTCACGCATCTTTCGCTCCGGTGATGAAGGCGTCGCGTGCCTCGTCCGAGGCGCCGGTCAGGTTCAGCTCGAACGTGAAACCCTGCTCGTAGCGGTAACTGCGGTGCACGGGCTGCGGGTCGATGCCGTTGATCGCCTCCTTGGCGCGTCTGATCACCCGGGTGTCCTTGGCCGCGATCTCGTCGGCCAGCTTGCGTGCGGCCTCGTCGAGTTCTTCGCGTGGCACGACTTCGTAGACCGAACCGTGGTGGTGCAGCTGCTGGGCGTCGATGTTCCTGGCCGTGTAGTAGAGGGTTCGCATCAGGTGCTGGGGGACAAGGCGGGCGAGGTGTGTCGCCGCGCCGAGCGCTCCTCTGTCCACTTCAGGCAGTCCGAAGTAGGCGTCATCGGACGCGATCACGATGTCACTGTTGCCGACGAGCCCCACTCCGCCGCCGAGGCAGAAGCCTTGCACCGCGGCGATCACGGGCACCGCGCAGTCGTAGACCGCCGCGAACGCCGCCGCGCAGCCACGGTTGGCGCCGATCAGCGCTTCGTGTCCCTGCTCGCGTTGCATCTCCTTGATGTCCACGCCTGCGCAGAAGCCCTTGCCTTCGGCGCGAAGGATGACCACGTGGGTCCCGGGATCGTCACCCGCGGCCAGGATCGCCGAGGCGAGGTCGAACCAGCCTCGCACCGGCGGCGCGTTCACCGGTGGGAAGTCGATGGTGACCTGGGTGACGCCGGGACCCGCCCGGCTGCTGGTGATCCCCATGGACCTTCTTCCTAACCTAGCGATTGCTTGGTAACTTATCAGGGCCTGGTGCCCATGAGAAGGAGTCAGGAGTGGAACTCGCGCTCGACGGCTCGGTCGTCCTGGTGACCGGAGGCGTGCGCGGGGTCGGACTCGGCATCACGCGGGCGTTCCAGTCCGCGGGCGCGACCGTGGTCATCTGCGGCCGCACCGAGCCGGAGTCCTTCGTCGCGGACTTCATCCCGTGTGACATCCGGGATGTCTCGCAGGTCGACGCCATGGTCACCACGATCGTCGAGCGCTACGGGCAGTTGGACGTACTGGTGAACAACGCGGGCGGTGCGCCGGTCGCGGACACGTCTTCGGCGTCCCCGCGTTTCCACGAAGCCGTCATCCGGCTGAACCTGGTGGCTCCGCTGGTGGTGTCGCAGCGCGTGAACGCCGTGATGCAGAATCAGGACAGCGGCGGATCGATCGTGATGATCAGCAGTATCAACGGTTCCCGGCCCGCGCCGCAGTCCGTCGCCTACGGCGCCGCGAAGGCCGGGGTGAACAACCTGGCGGCGAGCCTCGCCGCGGAGTGGGCGCCCAAGGTCCGCGTGAACTCCCTCGGCGTGGGGATGGTCCGTACCGACATCACCACCGAGGCCTTCGCGGACGTTCTCGACTCGTCTGCCGCGGCTGTCCCGTTGGGACGGTTGGCGGAACCGTCCGAGGTCGGTGCGTGCGCGGTGTTCCTGGCTTCACCGCTGGCTTCCTATGTCACCGGCGCCACGCTGCTTGTGCACGGCGGGGGTGAACTGCCCGTCTACTTCACCAAGGAGACGCCTTGAGCAAGCTTTGTTCCGGCCGCGTTGTCATCGTCACCGGCGCGGCGCGTGGGATCGGCCGTGCGCACGCGTTGGCGTTCGCCGCGGAGGGCGCTTCCGTTGTCGTGAACGACTACGGCGTCGGCCTGGACGGCACGGGGTCGTCCGCCGGCCCCGCCGCCGGCGTGGTCGCCGAAATCGAGGCTCTCGGTGGTTCGGCGGTCGCCAACTCCGACGACGTGGCGTCGTGGGACGGCGCCGCCCGCCTTGTCCAGACCGCCGTCGACACGTTCGGCCGGCTGGACGTTCTGGTCAACAACGCGGGATTCCTGCGTGACCGGATGCTCGTGAACATGGCCGAGGAGGAGTGGGACGCGGTCGTCCGCGTGCACCTCAAGGGTCACTTCGCCCCGCTGCGGCACGCCGCCGCGTACTGGCGCTCGGTCGCCAAGTCGGGTCCGTCGCCGGACGCCCGCGTGATCAACACCAGCTCCGGCGCGGGATTGCTGGGCAGCGTCGGTCAAGGCAACTACAGCGCCGCCAAGGCAGGCATCGCTTCGTTGACCTTGGTCGCGGCTGCCGAACTGGCGCGCTACGGCGTCACCGTCAACGCCATCGCCCCGGCCGCCCGCACCCGGATGACCGAGCGCGCGTTCGCTTCGGCAATGGCCGCGCCTGCCGATGGCTTCGACGCGATGGCCCCGGAGAACGTCTCCCCGTTGGTGGTCTGGCTCGGCAGCGTGGAGTCCCGTGACGTCACCGGCCGCGTGTTCGAAGTAGACGGTGGCCGAATCTGTCTCGCCTCAGGCTGGCAACCCGGCCCCACCGCCACCAAGCCCGCCCGCTGGTCCCCCTCGGAACTCACCCCCGTGGTCAAGGACCTCCTAGCCCAAGCCCCCGCACCCCTCCCCGTCTACGGCACCCCCTCCTCCCCCTCGTGAGTGGTTATCCGTGTTCTAACCCGCATAACCACTCACGAGCTTTGAGCAGCGGGAACATGGGTTTCCGCCGGTCCAGCCCGCCCTTCGGAGCACCGCCAGCACCTCGGACGCCACACCACAGGGGTCCTTGTGGACCTCGTGCCAGCCGTAGACAAGCCGGGAGCGTCCCGCGAGTTCGGCGGCGTTGTCGCGGCGCCGGTCCCGGAAGACCACACCAGGGGTCGAGTGGTGCGCCCGGCCGTCCAGTCGGACGGTCAGCGGAACGCCGATGCTGTCGTACGTGGCGTCTTCCCAGAGCACGCGGTCGTCGACCGTGAACGGCACCTGGCGGTCGGCCGGTGGTATTCCGTGCGCCAGCTCGACTTCACGCAGATACTCGGCTTCGAGGACCGACATCAGGCCACCGGCGATGAGCTGGACCGCTTCGTCCAACGCCTTCCGGTAGCGGTAGGCCCTGCGCCGTTCCAGCACCGTGCGCAGTTCCGTCGCGGTGACGCCGCTCCGGCCGACCAGATCGATCATCGTGTCGACCGCACTTCCAGAGTCCGGCTGTGCGGTCGCCAGGTCGATGACGGTGTCAACTCGACTGGTTCGTGGCGGGATGTACTCCCGGACGGTGTAGCGCAGCGCCCGGGATCGGTGCACCACGACCAGAGGCGGTTGTGACGTCGCGGAGCACCTGTAGGGCACGGTGATCTCGACTGGGTTTTCCCGGATCGGCACCATGCCCCACTCCTCGGCGGCCGTGCGGTGGCTCAGCACCGCCTCCGGGCCGCCGTACAGGAGAGCGGCGGAAAGCCTGGCGGCACGAGGAAGTTCACCAGTGAAGGTGGCATAGACGCCTCGTAGGACGCGACGCCAGCGGCGCGCGGCGACGTTCGCCGCGACTGCTTCGTTGCTGAGGCCGAGGTGGTTCCGTAGCTGGTCGATGGACAGGACCCCGTGCTGCTCACGGATCAGCAGGTCCCATGTGGACTTGTGGTGGTCCGGTACCGACCACCGAGCGTTGCTGGGCATGCGAACACCGTGACACACCCCACCGACAATCCCACCCTCGTGAGCGTTTATCCGTGTTCTAACCCTGATAAACACTCACGAGGGGTTTAGAGGCGTTCGATGATGGTGGCCGTGGCCAAGGCGCCGCCCGCGCACATCGTGATGAGCGCGCACGTTTCGTCGCGGCGTTCGAGTGCGTGCAGTGCTGTGGTGATCAGGCGTGCGCCTGTGCTGCCGACGGGGTGGCCTAGGGCGATGGCGCCGCCGTTGACGTTCACGCGGTCCGTGTCGGGGTTGTGCACGCTGGTCCACGACATCACGACCGATGCGAAGGCCTCGTTGACTTCGAACAGGTCGAGGTCGCCGATCTTCATGCCGCTGCGTTCGAGTACGCGAGACGTTGCCTGCACGGGACCGTCGAGGTGGTAGTACGGCTCGGCGCCGATCAGGGTCTGCGCGAGGATACGGGCGCGTGGGCGAAGGCCGAGAGCGCGGGCACGGTCCTCGTCCATCAGCAGCACGGCTGCGGCGCCGTCGGAAATCTGGGAGGACGTGCCTGCCGTGTGCACGCCGCCTTCCATCACAGGCTTGAGCTTGGCGAGGCCGTCAAGTGTCGTGTCGCGCAGCCCCTGGTCCTGGGTGACGCCGTCGACCGGAACGACTTCGGCGTTGAAATGCCCGGAGTCCCAGGCGATGCGGGCTTTCGCCTGCGACCAGACACCGAACTGGTCGACGTCCTTGCGGCCGAAGCCGCGGCGCACCGCGATCCGTTCGGCGGCCTCGTACTGGTTGGGCAGGTCGATGTCCCAGTCGTCGGGGCGTGGTTTGCCGACGTCCGTGCCGAGGTTCGACCGCAGCGGCACGCGGCTCATCGCCTCGACACCGCACGCGATCCCGACGTCGATGGTGCCCGTCGCGATCAGTCCCGCGATCAGATGAACCGACTGCTGTGCCGACCCGCACTGGCAGTCGACGGTCATGCAGCCTGTCGTGTGCGGCAGACCCGCGTGCAACCAACCCGTGCGGGTGATGTTGTTCGCCTGCTCACCCGCCTGGGTGACGCAGCCGCCGGCGACTTGTTCCACCGACACCGGATCGATCCCGGCCCGGTCGACCACGGCGCGCTGTGCCGCGCCGAGCAGCTCGGCCGCATGCAGGTCTGCCAGCCAACCTCCGCGTTTCCCGATCGGGGTCCGTACCGCTTCGACGATCACCGCATGCCCCACGCCGAGCACCTCCCGTGCCTGTCCGTGATCGAAAAATAGAACACGTTCCCGTCATCAGCAAGACTGATGGCGAACCAGGTCTTTCGTTGAGTTAACGGTGTATGCTTCAATCGCTCGTAGAACGTGTTCCACACCGTTGTGGGGGGCGACCCGAGGAGGCAATCGTGGCCGAACCCAGGATCCCCGAAGGCTTCGACTTCACCGATCCCGACGTTTACGCCACGCGGTTACCACACGAGGAGTTCGCCGAACTGCGCCGATCCGCCCCGGTCTGGTGGAACGCGACGCCGAAGCGGGACTGCGGATTCGACGACGACGGCTACTGGGTGGTCACCCGGCACTGTGACGTCAAAGAGGTGTCCCGGAACTCGGATGTGTACTCCACCTGGGAGAACACCGCGATCATCCGGTTCGGGCCCGACATCACCCGCGAGAAGATCGAGATGCAGCGGATGATCATGCTCAACATGGATCCGCCGCAGCACACCAAGACCCGCGCGATCGTCCAGCGCGGCTTCACCCCGCGCGCGATCAACAGCCTGCGCGACGCGCTGGCCAACCGCGCGGAACGGATCGTGAAAACCGCGCTCACCGAGGGAACCGGCGACTTCGTCGTCGACGTCGCGTGCGAGCTTCCGCTGCAGGCGATCGCCGAACTGCTCGGCGTGCCGCAGGACGACCGGCACCGGCTCTTCGACTGGTCGAACCGGATGATCTCGTACGACGATCCTGAGGCCTCCCAACCGGAAATGGCCTCGGCCGAACTGCTCGGCTACGCGTGGAACATGGCGGAGGAACGCAAACGCTGTCCGGCGCACGACATCGTGACGACGTTGGTGAACGCCAACATCGACGGCGAGGACCTGACGTCCGAGGAGTTCGGCTTCTTCGTCCTGCTGCTGGCGGTGGCGGGCAACGAGACCACGCGCAACGCCATCACGCACGGCATGCACGCGTTCCTGGAGCACCCGGAGCAGTGGGAGCGATTCAAGGCCGAGCGCCCGGCGACCGCGGCGGACGAGATCGTCCGGTGGTCGACGCCGGTGATGGTGTTCCAGCGAACCGCCAAAGTGGACACGGAGCTCGGCGGTGCGGAGATCAAGGCGGGCCAACGAGTGGGCCTCTACTACAGCTCCGCGAACTTCGACCCGGACGTCTTCGTCAACCCGCACAGCTTCGACATCGGCCGGGACCCCAACCCGCACCTGGGCTTCGGCGGAACAGGTGCGCACTACTGCATCGGCGCGAACCTCGCGCGCCTGGAGATCGACCTGATCTTCAACGCGATCGCCGACCACATGCCGAACATCGCCAAGGCGGCGGACCCGGTGCGCCTGAGGTCCGGCTGGCTCAACGGCATCAAGGAATTCCCGGTGACCTACGCGTGACCGGTCGCCTGGTGGTCGTCCATCGCCTGAGCAGCCAGTGACGCGCCGACGTCACCGCGTCCTCGCGTTGCCCTGGAACCGCTCTCACCGAAAGCCGCTCCTCTCCCCGCCCGCAAGGGGGACCCCTGATTTCAGGCTATGACAGGAGGATGGCGGAGAGGAAGGGTGGCGGTGCGGTGGCTGTGGACAACTGCCGCATGTGGACAACTCAGGGCCGGTGGATCTTCGGCGCGAAGAACTGTCGGACTCCGCCGGTAGGCTGGAATCGGGGCCGGAGGCCGCCAGGGTTGGGTCAGAGGCCGCCGCCGGATTCAGGCCGGAGGCGGCCGTGGGATTCAGGCGGCCGCGGGGATCAGGCCGGAGGCAGTTGCGGGAGTCAAGCCGGAGGCCGCCGCCGGAATCAGGTGAGGGGTGGCCGCGGGGGCCAGGCGGCCGCAGGGGTCAGGTTGGAGGTGGCCGTGGGAATCGGGCTGCCGTGGGAGTCGGGCCGGAGGCGGCCGCGGGGATCAGGTGAGGGGTGGCCGCGGGAGTCGGGTCAGACGCGGCCGGGGACGTCCAGGTGGGTGCCGGTGATGGCGCTTGCCTCGTCACCGCACAGGAAGTGGATCACGTCGGCGATCTTCTCCGGGCGGACCCACCGGCTGAAGTCGGCGTCCGGCATGCTCGCCCGGTTCACCGGGGTGTCGATCACGCTCGGCAGGATCGCGTTCACCCGGATGCCCTCGGTCTTGTACTCCACCGCGAGCGTGTCCACGAGGGCGAGCACGCCTGCCTTCGCGGTGATGTAACCGGCGGCCCCGGGGAACGGCCGCAGTGCCGAGCGGCTCGACACGCACACGATCGACCCGCCGGTGTCGAGCATGTACGGCACGCTGTGGTGACACGCCAGATACGTCGGGCGCAGGTTGAGGCGCAGCTGTGCCGTGAAGTCGTCGATTGACGTCTCGTGCACCCGGCCGGCCTGGTGGAAACCGCCGACCAGGTTGACCACGGCGGCCAGCGGTGCGTCGGCGCGGCTGGCGGCGAGTTTGACGCATGCGGCGACCGCCTGGTCGTCGAACAGGTCCGTCTCGGTCAACTCAAGCATGGTGTGCTGTGGCAACCGGGGCAGTTCGCCCGGAGCGATCCACGGCACCACGACACGCCACCCGGCGTGCAGGAACTTGGCCGTCACCGCTGTGCCCAGGCCACCCGTGCCGCCGGTGACGAGAACCGTTCGGGTCAGCTCGGCTTGTTCGCGCTCACTATCCACATCGCGAAGTATTGCGAACCTCCGCCGTACGCGTGACCCAAAGCCACCCTCGCGTCGCTCACCTGATGGGCGCCCGCGCGGCCCATCACCTGCATAGCGGCCTCGGCGAACCGGATCAGCCCCGACGCGCCGATGGGGTTGGACGAGAGAACACCACCCGATGGGTTGACGGGCAACAGGCCGCCGATCTCCGTCTCGCCCGCCTCGGTGAGCTTCCAGCCTTCGCCGATCGCGGTGAACCCGAGGTTCTCCAGCCACATCGGTTCGAACCAGGAGAAGGGCACGTAGATCTCGGCGGCGTCGACCTGGTTGAGCGGGTCGTCGATGCCCGCCTGCCGCCACAGCGCGGCCGCCGCGTCCCGGCCCGCGCGTGGGTTGACCTGGTCGCGGCCTGCGAATGTGGTCGGTTCGGTGCGCAGTGCGGTCGCGGTGATCCACGCGGGGTTCGCGCCGGCGGACTTCTCGTCGGCGATGACGATCGCGCACGCCCCGTCGGACGACGGGCACGTCTCGTCGTACCGGATCGGGTCCCACAGCATCTTGGACGCGCGGACTGATTCGACGGTGATGTCGGGTTGCTTCAGGTGCGCATGGGGGTTCAATGCTCCGTTGCGCCGGTCCTTTGCCGCGACCATTGCTCCGATGTGCTCCGGCGCATTGCTCCGACGAATGTAGGAGCGCACGTGTGGAGCGAAGTAGCCCCCTGCCCCGGCGTGCACCGGCATGGTGAACGGGGTCGGGATGGACAGCGCCCACATGGCGTTGGATTCGGACTGCTTCTCGAAAGCCACCGCGAGCACTCTGCGGTGGACCCCGCTCTGCACCAGGCTCGCCGCGACATTGCCGGTTGATCCGCCGACCGAACCCGCGGTGTGCACTCGGAGCAAAGGCTTGCCGACCGCACCGAGGGCGTCCGCCAGGAACAACTCGGGCATCATCACGCCCTCGAACATGTCCGGTGCCTTGCCCAGGACGACCGCGTCGATGTCCGGCCAGTCGACGTTCGCGTCGGCCAGCGCACGGTCGATCGCCTCACGGCACAGCCCGGCCATGGACACGTCGAGCCGTTTGGCGGTGTGGTCTGTCTGCCCGGTTCCGATCACCGCGGCCAGTTGTCCGGCCATCAGTCCCGTCCCTCCATCAGGCACACCAGATTGTGTTGCAGCGCGGGCCCGCTGGTGGCATGCGCGAGCGCACGGTCAGCCTGCCCGCTGCTGATCTGCCGGGCGGCCTCGCCGATCCTGATCAACCCGGCGGAGAACATCGGATTGCCGCACAGCACGCCACCGGACGGGTTGATCCTGGTCCCGTTCAGCCCCAGTTCCTGCCTGAGCAGGAGCTCCTGGTGGGTGAACGGCGCGTGCAGTTCCGCGACGTCGACCTTGTCGAAGCCCGCGTCCCGTGCGGCACCCACTGTGGACGGCGAAGTGGTCAGATCACGGCCGCCGAGGTTCGCCGAATCGACGCGGTGCGCGATGCCGGTGATCCACGCCGGTCGCTCGGAAAGCTCCCGTGCACGGTCCGAAGCCGCCAGCACGACCGCGGCGGCGCCGTCGGTGATCGGCGCACAATCGTGCTTACGCAGCGGATCGGCCAGATAAGGCTCGGCGAGCAGGTCTTCGGCCGAGTAGTCGCCCTTCAGCTGCGCCCGCGGGTTCGACTTGGCGTCGGCACGGCTGCGCACCGCCACGTCGGCCATCTGCTGCTCTGTCCATTTGCCCTGGTCGAGTCCCGCGCGCGCCTGCAGCCCGGCCACGCTGACCGAATCGGGCCACAGTGGACCGACCGTGTACGGGTCGAGCTGCATGGTCATCACGCGTCGCAGTTTGCCCGCTGACGACTTGCCGAACCCGTACACCAGCGCGAGATCGACCTCGCCGGTCTGGATCTTCACCCACGCCTCGTAGCACGCCCACGCCGCGTCGGCCTCCACATGCGACTCGTTGATCGGCGGGAACGCGCCGATCGCGTCGACCGCCGCGATGAACGAGAAAGCGCGCCCCGCGATGTAATCCGACGAGCCTGAGCACCAGAACTCGATGTCCGACTTGGCCAGGCCGAGGTTGCCGAGCACCTCGTGGAAAACCGGAACGAGCATCTCGACGCCATTGGTGGTGCCATGCGTTTCGCGCACGGCGGGTGCCTGGGCGAAGCCGACTACGGCGACATCTCTCACCGGTGCCTCACAGGTGCTGGGAGTAGGTCTCGAACGGCGCGTCCGGTTCGCCGCTCGGTTCGAAGTGGTCGATGTTCGCCAGCGACCGTTGCCATTCCTCGCGTGGCCGCCAAGCCGCCTTGACTCGCATGCCCATCCGCACCTCTGAGGCGTCACAGCCGAGGATCAGGTGTTGGAACGCGATGTCCGCCCCGTCCAAGAGGACATACGCGGCGACATAAGGCGGTGTGATGCGTTGACCGAGGAAGGGGACGTTGACGATGCAGAACGTGGTCACTGTGCCTCGGTCCGGCAGTTCCACCTCGTCCACTGTGGGCACTCCGTCGGTCGGGCAGGCGCCGCGGGGCGGGATGTAGACCTTCTGGCACACGGGACAGCGCTGGCCGAGCAGACGCCCCTCCAGTAAGCCGTTGAGGTAGCGTGCTTCCTCCGAGGACGCGGAGTGCGTGTATCCGAGGCGCACGGGAGTCGTCACCATCGTGACGGGCTCGCCCTGTGTCGGCTCGGTTTCCACAGCCTCGCCGGGCTCGAAGCACGCGATGTCGTGAATGCTCCCCACCGGTTCCGCCGCCCATCGGACGCGGACGCGCATTCCGGTGCTCATGTGCTCCGGTCCGGGGACGTCGACCGCGTGCAGCATCGCCGTGTCCGCGCCGTCGAGCTTGATCAGGGCCCAGGCGAACGGATGCGTGAGTGGTTGTCCTTCGTCGGGCTCCGGAACCCAGGCCCAGGTCTGCACGGTGCCCGCCGAGGCGACCTCGACCCAGTCGGTGAGTTTTCGCGCGGTGACCGGGTCGTACTCGACCGGGGGGACGTGCACGCGACCGTCGTCGCCGCGGATGCCCTCGATCCGCCGGTCGCGCAGGCCGGTCATGAATCTGCCCAGAACCGGGCCGAGTGACCGGGTGTAGTCGAATTCGACGTTGAGCGGCGCGCTGAGCGTGGTCACGTCAGAAGTGAAACACGTTATCGAAACTGTCGCAATGTTCGACCGACGAGGGGTTGTCTCGATTTGTAACACGTTCTAAGTTTGCGGTATGACCGCGACAGGGCTCTGGAACATCGCCGCTGACCTGCCGGATCATCCGGCTGTCGTCGACCCGGACGGCACCGTGGTGACCTACCGGGAGCTGGCCGACCGGGCCAACAGGTTCGGGCGCGGGCTGCAGGCGCGCGGCCTCGAGCCCGGCGACACGATCGTGATGGCGTTGCCCAACTCGGCGGACCTGCTGGCGCTGTACTTCGCCGTGCTGCAGACCGGACTGTACGTGGTGCCGGTGAACTGGCATCTGGTCGGGCCCGAGGTCGCGTACATCATCGAGGACAGCGGTGCCAAGGTTTTCGTCGCCCACTCGCGGTTCACCGGCATGGCGGTCGAGGCCGGCCGTGACGTCGACGCGAAGTTCTCGGTCGGCGAGATCCCGGGCTTCCGGCCGTTGGACGAACTGGGCGAAGGATCAGGACGCCCGGATGTCCGGACGGCGGGCGCGCCGATGGTCTACACGTCCGGCACGACCGGGCGTCCGAAGGGCGTCCGGCGGCCGTTGACCGGGGCCAACCCGGACGAAGTGCCTGCCGCGTCGATGTGGTTCTTCGGGATCTTCGGGATCAAGCCGTTCGACGACCACGTGCACATCTGTGGATCCCCGCTCTACCACACGGCAGTCCTCAACTTCGCCGGGATTTCGATCCAAATGGGACACACAGTGGTCCTGATGGAGAAGTGGGACCCTGAGGAGATGCTCCGGCTGATCCAGGAGCACCGGGTGACCCACAGTCACATGGTGCCGACCCAGTTTCACCGTTTGCTCGCTCTGCCGGAGCCGGTACGGTCCCAGTACGACGTTTCATCGCTGCGCGTGATGATCCACGGTGCCGCGCCGTGTCCAATCGAGACGAAACGCCGCATGCTCGACTGGTGGGGGCCGGTGGTCGTCGAGTACTACGCGGCGACCGAAGGCGGCGGGACCTCCATCACGGCCGAGGAATGGCTCCGCAAGCCGGGATCGGCCGGCAAGGCGTGGCCCGGTTCGGTCGTCCGCGTGCTGGACGAGGACGGCAACGACATGCCGGTCGGCGAACCCGGCCTGGTGTACATGAAGATGGGTGCTTCGACTTTCGAGTACCACAAGGACAAGGCGAAGACTCTGGCCGCGCGGGTCGGCGACCTGTTCACGCTCGGCGACATCGGATATCTCGACGCTGACGGGTACCTGTATCTCTGCGACCGCAAGAGCGACATGATCATCTCCGGTGGGGTGAACATCTATCCGGCCGAGATCGAGGGCGAACTGGCGGTGCATCCCAAGGTCGCCGACATCGCCGTTTTCGGGCTGCCGCACCCGGACTGGGGCGAGGAGATCAAGGCCGTCGTGCAGCCTGCTCCCGGTGTGACTCCTGACGATGCGCTGACCTCGGAGCTGTTGGAGTTCGCGCGGTCGCGGCTTGCGAAGTTCAAGCTGCCTCGCACGATCGATTATGTCGACGAGTTGCCGCGTGACCCCAATGGCAAGCTGTACAAGCGAAAGCTTCGCGACGCTTACCTGTCGTAAGTGAGCTTGAAGGTTCCACGGTGAAGTCGCGGCGGTGAAGGTCGGAGGGCCGATGGTCTGGAGCGATGGTCCTGCGTGAAACGTCCGCCTGTGCAAAGGTCCCGGGGTCCCCCCGGGATCCAGCGTAGCGGAAGGGACCGACAGTTCCCGCCTCGCGAAGATCCACCTCGCGAGGTTGTCCACAGCCGCCCAGTTGTCCACATCGCGCACGGCCGAACCCCTGTTGATCTTCCCCCGGCGGTAGGCTGGAGCGGGGACGCCCCCCGGGAGTGGTGGGGGCTGTCTGGGGGCGATTTGGGTTTTCTGAGCGGTGGTTGTTGGTGTGCTCGGGTGGTGGGGCTTGTGTTGCAAGACCGGTGCCTGGCTATCCGAGGCGGCGGCGCTGAGCGATGGTGCGGGACCTGGTGTCGGGCTGCTCGTCGATGGGCGACCGGTGCCAGGCGTCCTTCTTTGGGCGAACGACGGCGGTCAGCGGCCGCGGAACCGCGGCGTTCGCTTCTCGGCGAAGGCCCGGGGGCCTTCCTTCGCGTCCTCGCTCTGGAAGACTTCCATGCCCAGGCGGGCGTCGATCTTGAAGGCGTCGTTCTCCGCCATTCCCTCGGTTTCCCGGATCGTGCGCAGGATCGCCCGCACGGCCAGCGGCCCGTTGGCGGCGATCAGGTTCGCCAGCTCCAGAGCCTTCGCAAGGGCCTGGCCGTCCGGCACCACGTGACCGATCAGGCCGAACTGCAAGGCCTCCGGTGCCGTGATGTGCCTGCCGGTCAGCAGGAGATCGCAGGCGACGGTGTACGGGACCTGCCGGGGCAGGCGGACCGCCGAACCGCCCAGCGGGAACAGGCCCCAGCGCGGTTCTGAGACGCCGAAACGCGCGCTTTCGCCGGCCACCCGGATGTCCGTGGCTTGCAGGATCTCGGTTCCACCCGCTATCGCCGGGCCTTCGACCGCCGCCAGCAACGGTTTGGTCAGCCGGCGGCCTTTCAACAGTGCCTCGATCACCGAGAGGTCCCAGTCCGCCGCCGTGTCGCCGGGATGGCTCGAAGTCATCGCCTTCAGGTCCGCGCCCGCGCAGAACGCTCCTCCCGCGCCGGTGAGGACGCACGCCCGAATCGATTCATCCTCGTCCACCTGGTCCCAGGCGGAGCGCATGATCGCCATCATCTCCGCGGACAGGGCGTTGCGCGCTTCGGGGCGGTTCATGGTCACGACGAGCACGTGTCCTTGCCGCTCAACCAGGCAGTCCATCGAGTTCCTTCCGGCCGGAACGGGGGATTGTCCAGAACAGTAACATGTTCTACTTTGGGTCGGTGACCTTCAACATCGCCGATCTCGTGGAGCACGCCGTCGATGTCGTGCCCGAGCGGATCGCCGCGATCTGCGGCGAGCGCCGGGTCACGTACACCCAGCTGGAAGAACGTGCCAATCGTCTCGCGCACTACCTGGCCGGTCAAGGCGTCGGCAAGGGTGCACACGTCGGTGTGTACTCGCGGAACTCAATCCAGGCGGTCGAGGCCATGCTGGCCGCGTACAAGCTCCGGGCCGTGGCGGTGAACGTCAACTACCGCTATGTCGCAGGCGAACTGCGGTACATCTTCGAGGACGCGGATCTCGTCGCGCTCGTGCACGAGCGGTGTTACGCCGACAAGGTCGCGCTGGCACGAACCGACAAACTGAAACACGTTATTGTTGTTGATGATGACTCGGGCATGGACTACTCCGGCGTCGAGTACGAGCAGGCGCTCAGCCAGGGGCACCCGGAGCGGGACTTCGAAGCCCGTAGCCCTGACGACACGTACATCCTCTACACCGGTGGCACGACGGGAAATCCCAAAGGCGTCGTGTGGCGGCAGGAGGACGTGTGGCGCGTGCTCGGCGGCGGCATCGACTTCATGACCGGTGCCCGGATCGAGGACGAGTGGCAGCAGGCCAACACCGGACTGCAGTACAGCCTGGTCCGGTTCCCCATCCCGCCGTTGATCCACGGCGCCACGCAGTGGGCGACGTTCCAAAGCCTATTCTCCGGCGGCACAGTCGTTTTCGTCCCGCAGTTCGATCCGCACGACGTCTGGCGGACGATCGAGCAACACAAGGCGCAGGTCATCCTGATCACCGGCGACGCGATGGCACGGCCGATGATCGAAGCGTTGCAGGAGCGTGCTTACGACACGTCCTCCGTGGTCGCGATCGCCAGCACAGCGGCGTTGTTCTCGCCGTCGGTCAAGGAACAGTACCTGGCCACGCTGCCGAACGTGGTGATCACCGACTCGATCGGGTCCTCGGAGACCGGGTTCTCCGGCCTCAGCATCGTCCAAAAGGGAGCGGAACACCGCGGTGGCCCACGGGTCAAGATCGACGCGGACAACACCGTGATCGACGACAACAACCAGCCGGTCCCGCCGGGCGTCGTCGGCAGGCTCGCGCGAGGCGGCCACATCCCGTTGGGCTACTACAACGACGAGACCAAAACCAAGACGCTTTTCACTGAGGTCAACGGAAAGCGCTACGCCGTGCCCGGGGATTTCGCGCGCGTCGAGGAAGACGGCACGGTCACGTTGCTCGGTCGCGGCAACATGTGCGTCAACTCCGGCGGGGAGAAGGTGTTCCCCGAGGAAGTGGAAGGCGCGCTGAAGTCTCACCCGGACGTTTTCGACGCCCTGGTCATCGGTGTGCCGGACGAGCGCTTCGGGCAACGTGTCGCCGCTGTCGTGCAACCCCGGCCGGGCAGAACACCCACATTGTCCGAACTGGACGCCCACGTGCGCAACGAGATCGCGGGCTACAAGGTGCCACGCAGCCTGTGGATCGTCGACGAGATCAAACGGTCCCCGAGCGGCAAACCGGACTACCGGTGGGCGCTGGCGTACGCCAACGACCATGAGCCAACCGAACAGACGACGGTAGCGGTGAAATAGTGCGGACTTCCCTGTGCGACAAGCTCGGTATCGAGCATCCGATCATCGGATTCACGCCGTCCGAACACGTGGCGGCGGCGATCAGCCGGGCCGGCGGCCTTGGCGTGCTCGGCTGCGTGCGGTTCAACGACGCGGCCGACCTCGCCAAGGTACTCGACTGGATGGACGAGAACACCGGCGGCAAACCGTACGGCGTCGACGTCGTGATGCCCGCCAAGATCCCCACCGAGGGTGCGGCCGTCGACCTCGGCAAGCTGATCCCGCCTGGGCACAAGGACTTCGTCGAGCGGACACTCCAGCGCCTTGGTGTTCCGCCGATCGGTGGTGAGACGCGTGCCGGGGTTCTCGGCTGGTTGCACTCGGTCGCCCGGTCGCATGTGGACGTCGCACTCGAGCATCCGGTGAAGCTGATCGCCAATGCTCTGGGCTCGCCACCGGTCGACATCATCGAGCAAGCGCACGATCACGGCGTGCTGGTGGCGGCGCTGGCGGGCAAGGCCGAGCACGCTCGCAGCCACGTCGCCAACGGTGTCGACATTGTTGTGGCGCAGGGTTACGAAGCCGGTGGGCACACTGGCGAGATCGCCACGATGGTGCTCGTGCCGGAGATCGTCGACGCTGTTGACGTTCCGGTGCTCGCGGCCGGTGGCATCGGGAGCGGTCGGCAGGTCGCGGCGGCGATGGCGCTCGGGGCCGACGGTGTGTGGATGGGCTCGTACTGGCTCACCACTGCGGAGTACACGGAGTCGCTGGGCGAGTCCGCGATGCAGCAGGCGTTGCTCGGTGCGACGTCCAGTGACACGGTCCGGACACGGATCTACACCGGCAAGCCCGCGCGGCTGCTGAAGACGAAGTGGACAGAGGCGTGGACGGCCGATGACGCGCCCGAGCCGCTGCCCATGCCACTGCAGAACCTGCTGGTCGCAGAGGCGCACAACCGGATCCAGCAGGCGAATGATCCGGCTGTGGTTTCGATGCCGGTCGGTCAGATCGTCGGCCGGATGTCGGAGATCCGGCCGGTGGCCGAGGTGATGGCGACTCTGCTGAAGGAGACGGAGGAAACGTTGGCGCGGCTTCGGGCGCTGTGAGTCCTCGGTGCTGTGAGTTTCGGCGCTGTGAGTCCTTGCCCGTACGAACGGTCCGTTCGCAAATCCAGTTGTCCACAACCGACCAGTAGCCCTTCCCTGTGGCCTTGTCGTCGGTAGACTGGGTTCGGGGTCGCCCCCCGGGAGTGGTGGGGGATGCTTGGGGGCGGTTTTTGGGGTGGCTTCGGTGCTGGGCGAGTTGCGGGGCAGTGGTTGGCTTTTGTGGTGTGCTTCGGCAGGGCGACGATGACCGGCCCGGGCATGGGATTCGCTCTTCGTGCTTGTTCCAGCGACCGGTCGTGGTTGCCTGGAGCGCACCTTTTCAAGCAAGCGTCACGAATCGGTCGTGCTGTCCAACGAGCACGGTCAGCAGCCACCGATGCAACCGGAACACGGCCAGCCGCAGACGCCGCCCAGTGGTGACGCTGTCCACCCGGAGCGGGATCGTTGGGGTCACACGGGAGCCGACGCCAGGGCGGCGCCGATTTTCCGCAGCTGCGCGGTGGCGCCGCCGAGCGTGAACTCGTTTCGTTTGGCCGCGACGAAATACCGGTGCAGTGGGTGATCCGTGTCGATGCCCATGCCGCCGTGCACGTGCACCGCGGTGTGGGCGACGCGGTGCCCGGCGTCGGCGGCCCAGAACTTCGCACTGGCCACCTCGACGTCGGCGGGCAGTCCTTCGCTGACGCGCCAAGCCGCTTGCCACAACGTCAACCGGATCGCCTCGACGTCCACATAGGCGTCGGCGAGGCGCTGCGCGACCGCCTGGAATGCACCGATCGGCTTGTCGAATTGCACTCGGGTACGCGCGTGCTCCGCGGTCAACTCCAGGGCGCGTTCGGTGACGCCGAGCTGTAGCGCGCACAGTCCGACCGTCATCCGCGTGACCAGCCAGTCCAGCACCTCGGGCCCGCCCAGCACGCGGGACGAATCCACCGGAACGTCCACGAAGTCGAGCCATGCCTCGCTGTCCTTGTCGACGATCCGCTGCCGCGTGATCGCCACCTCGGACGGGTCGACGACGAACACCTTCACGCCGTCCGGTGAACTGGCCGGGACGAGTATCGACGTGGCGATCGCGCCCGCGGGCACACAGGATTTGGTCCCGGACAACCGCCAGGTCTCGCCGTCCGGCTCCGCGTACACCTCATCGTCGGACAGTGCCGCGGTGTGGATCGCTGAAGCATTGTCCACCGTGCCGAACCGAGCCAGAGCCGACGCGGCCACGATCGAAGGCAGGTACGGGACGGGTGCGACCGCGCGGCCGAGTTCGACCAGCACGCTGCAGTGTTCGAGCAGGCCGAAGTCGGTCACCGAGAGAATCCCGGCCTGGCCGAGGGAGTCCCACAGCTCCCGGTCGAATCGGTCGTCGCCGGACTCGGCGGCACGCAGCCGTTCGCCGGTCAGCGTGCCGAGGATCGATCGGGTCAGCCCGGCCAGTTCGACCTGCGCCTCGGAGAACGAGAAGTCCATCTGGCACCCTTTCAGCGTTTGCCCAGCGGCAGTTTCAGGCCGACGCCCGCGATGATGTCGCGCTGCACCTCGTTCGTGCCGCCGCCGAACGTCAGGATCAGAGCACTTCGGTGCAATCGCTCGATGCGCCCTCCGAGCATTTCGCCACGCGATCCGGAGCGCACGTACGCATTGGTTCCGAGCACTTCCATGAGCAGTCGGTACGCCTCGGTGGCGAACTCCGTGCCGAAGATCTTGGTGGCCGACGCGTCCGCCGGCTTGGGGGAGTGCTCCACGCCCCAGGCGATCCGCCAGTTCATCAGCTTGAGGAACTCGACCTTGGCGTGCACCCGTGCCAGGTGCATCTGCACCCATTCCTGGTCGATCACCCGTCTGCCGTCGGCCAGCTTGGTGTTCTGCGCCCACTCGATCACGTCGCGCAGCGCGTTGCGGATCGGCGCGGACGAGGTCAGCGCGACCCGCTCGTGGTTGAGCTGGTTGGTGATCAGCGGCCAGCCCTGGTTCTCCGTGCCGACCAGGTTGGCCACCGGGACCCGCACGTCCTGGTAGTAGGTCGCGCTGGTCATCACGCCCGAGACGGTGTGCACGGGTGTCCACGAGAATCCCGGCGCGCTGGTCGGCACGATGATCATCGACAGGCCCTTGTGCTTGGGCGCGTCCGGGTCGGTGCGGCACGCCAGCCACACGTAGTCGGCGTACTGGATCAGGCTGGTCCACATCTTCTGGCCGTTGATCACGAAGTCGGAGCCGTCCCGCACCGCGCGGGTGCGCAGCGACGCCAGGTCGGTGCCCGCCTCCGGCTCGGAGTAACCGATCGAGAAGTGCGTCCGCCCGCCGGAGATCCCTGGCAGGTACCGCGCCCGCTGCTCGGGCGTGCCGAAGCGCATGATCGTCGGGCCGACGGTGTTGATGGTCAGGAACGGCACCGGCGCCCCGGCGATCGCCGCCTCGTCGTTGAAGATCAGCTGGTCCATCGCGGAGCGGTCCTGGCCGCCGTACTCCGACGGCCAGCCCAGCGCCAGCCAGCCGTCCTGGCCCATCTGCCGGACGACCTCCTTGTACGCGGTCCCATCGCCGTACTCGCCGCCGTCCGACGCGAGCGCGTGCCTGCGTTCGGGCGTCATCAACGCCGAGAAGTACTCGCGCAGTTCGCGACGCAGTTCCTCCTGCTCGGGCGTGTAGGTGATGCGCATCCGACCTCCAGGAGTGGAACACGTTCTAGTTCACCATAGACCGGCCATGCCGTGATGACCAAGTAGCCGAGGTTGGCCGTCACCTTGCCCGCGGGAATGTCGTTAACCGGGTGAACGCGACGGTCATTCCACTTAGAACCTGTTACCGAACTTCGGCTGATTCGCCTGGTTGACGGCCTTGTCACCTTTGAGAACCTATTCTAGTGTGAGCGGCAACGCACCCGCGCTCGATGAGGAGTGAGCCGTGAAGGCAGCCGTGCTGAACGCGATCGGGGACGACAAGCTCGAACTCCGCGACGACGTCACGACCATCGATCCGGAGCCGCACCAGGTACGGATTCGGGTCAGGGCAACGGGAATCTGCCACAGCGACCTGTCGGCCATGAACGGCACGCTGCCCGCGCTGGCCCCGGGGATCGTCGGGCACGAAGGCGCGGGGGAAGTCGTCGAGGTGGGTTCCGCCGTCACAGATCTGGCGCCAGGTGACCACGTTGTCGTCTCGTTCGTCCCGCCGTGCGGCAACTGCCCGGCGTGCTTCCGCGGCCAGCCGCACCTGTGCGGTGTGCACGCGATCAAGGCGTTCATGGAGCCCCGGTTCAAAGCGGGCGAACAGCCGTTGTTCGGGTTCGCCGGGCTCGGCACGTTCGCCGAGGAACTCGTCGTGCCCCGCGAGGGCGCCGTCAAGATCGACGACGACGTGCCGTTCGAGATCGCCGCGCTGGTCGCCTGCGGGGTGCTGACCGGTGTCGGCGCCGTGATCAACACCGCCAGGGTGGAACCGGGCGCACGGGTCGTGGTGATCGGATGCGGTGGCGTCGGCATCTCCACCATCCAGGGCGCACGAGTCGCCGGCGCGTCGACCATCGTGGCGGTCGACCCGTTGGTGGAAAAGCACGACGTGGCAAAGCGTTTCGGCGCCACCCACGCGACCACGCCGGAGGGCCTGCAGGAACTCAACGCGCAACTGACCGCCAGCGAGGGCTTCGACTACGCCTTCGACGTGGTGGGTGCTCCGGTCACGATCCGCAACGCCTTCGACGTCGCCCGCCGGGGCGGCACGGTGGTCGTCGTCGGCGCCGGCCGCGCCGACCAGATGGTCCAGTTCAGCGCGCAGGAGCTGTTCCTGCACGAGAAACGGATTCTGGGCTCGTTCTACGGCTCGGCCACCATCCGCCGGGACTACCGGCGGATGCTCGACCTGTGGAAGGCGGGCAGGCTGGACATCGAAGGCATGATCAGCCGCCGGATCACGCTGGCCGACATCAACGACGGCCTGCAGGCGCTCCGCGGCGGAACCCTGATCAGGCAGGTCGTGACCTTTGACTAGGCCACTGGAGGGAAAGGTCGCGGTGGTCACCGGCGCCGCCGCCGGACTCGGCCGCGCCGAGGCGATCGCGCTCGCGAAGGCGGGCGCGGACCTGGTGCTCGGGGACGTCGCCGACTCCGATGTGCTGGTGGAGATCGAGGAACTCGGCGGCAAAGCGGCGTTCGTGCGGGGTGACGTGTCCGAAAGGGACATCGCGGACGCGTTGACGAACACCGCCGTCGAACGGTTCGGCGGACTGCACATCCTGGTCAACAACGCGGGCGTGCTCAGGGACCGGATGCTGTTCGGCATGTCCGACGACGAATGGGATCTGGTCATCAAGGTCCACCTGCGCGGGCACTTCCTGCTGTCGCGCAACGCCGCCGCGTACTGGCGTGCCCAGTCCAAAGAGGCCGGTGCGCCGGTGTACGCGCGGATCGTCAACACCGCGTCGGAGGCCTTCCTGCTCGGCTCGGAAGGCCAGCCGAACTACGCCGCCGCCAAAGGCGGGATCACCGCGTTGACGCTGACCAGTGCCCGATCGCTGGCCAAGTACGGCGTCCGCGCGAACGCGATCTGCCCGCGTGCCAGAACATCGATGACCGCCAACGTCTTCGGCGAGGCCCCGGACGGCGACGACCCGTTGTCCCCGGACCACGTCGGCGAGTTCGTCGCCTACCTGGCCTCACCTGAGGCGGAGAAGATCAACGGCCAGGTGTTCGTCGTGCACGGCGGGATGGTCGCGCTGATGGCCGCGCCGACCGTCGAGCGGACGTTCACCAGCTTCGGCGATCTCACCACGACGTTCGGGACACGCGATCCGGAGAGAACCTTCGCGTGCACGGAAACACTGAGGTTGTAACGATGTCCGCTTCTGATCGAACACTGTCCTAGAAGGAGTGTCATGGCGCTCAGCATGCTCGCGCACCGCGACGAGGTGGGCCTCAAGGACGGATTGCTGCTCGTCGGCGGACAGTGGCGGGCCAGCGGCGACGGTGTCACGTGGACACACCGGCATCCGGCCACCCGCGAGGAGATCGGCAGGTTCGCCGTCGCCACCGCCGAGGACGTCGACGCCGCGGTGAAGGCGGCGCGCAAGGCGTTCGACGAAGGCCCGTGGCCGCGATCCACGGTCGGCGAACGAGTCCGCGTGATGCACAGGTTCAGCGCCTTGCTGCGCGAACACAGCGACGAACTGCTCTCGCTGCTGGCGCTGGACAACGGCGTGCCCAAGACGTTCGGCAACATCTACGCCGCCAGCGTCACGGTCGCGGCCGACGTCTTCGACCACCACGCGGGCTGGATCGACAAGGCGGGCGGCGAGACGTTCCCTGGCTACCAGGGCGGCGACAAACTCGCCGTGACGTTCCGCGAGCCGATCGGTGTGGTGGCCGCGATCCTGCCGTGGAACGCGCCTTTCCTGTTGTTCGCCCAGAAACTCGGGCCCGCGCTGGCCGCCGGGTGCACTGTGGTGCTCAAGCCGTCGGAGTACGCGAGCTTCTCCGTGCTCAGACTGGTCGAGTTGCTGCTGGAAGCGGGCCTGCCCGAAGGCGTGGTCAACGTCGTCACCGGGCCGGGCGACCCGACCGGCGAAGCGCTGATCACGCATCCGCTTGTCGACAAGGTGAGTTTCACCGGCAGCCGTGCGGTCGGCAAGCGGATCGTCGAGGCGTCGGCGGGAACACTCAAGCGCGTCTCGATGGAACTGGGCGGCAAGAGCCCGGCGATCGTCTTCGCGGACGCGGAAGTCCCGCTGGCCGCGGCGACCGCGATGGGTACGGTGACAATGGGCTTGTCCGGCCAGGCGTGCATCGCGCAGACCCGTGCTCTGGTCCACCGCGACGTGTACGACGAGTTCATCACCGTGGCACAGGGTGTCGCCGGCTACATGGCATACGGCGACCCGTTCGACCCCGCCGTGCTTGCCAGCCCGCTGATCAACGAACGCCAGCTCGACCGGGTGCTCGGGTACATCCAGAAAGGACAGGAAGAGGGCGCACGCCTTGTCCAGGGCGGGAATCGGCTCGAAGGCGATCTCGGCAACGGCAACTTCGTCGCGGCGACGTTGTTCGCGGACGTCGACAACAAGATGACCATCGCGCAGGAGGAGATCTTCGGCCCGGTGCTCGCGGTCGTGCCGTTCTCCGACGAGGACGAGGCGATCAGGCTGGCCAACGACACCCAGTACGGCCTGGGCGCCGGTGTGTACACCAAAGAAGTCCAGCGGGCCTTCCGGGTGTCCAAGCGGCTCCGGGCGGGATCGATCGGGATCAACGGATTCCAGGTCGAACCGCACATGCCGTTCGGCGGATACCAGCAGTCCGGGATCGGCCGTGAGGGCGGCCGGTCGGCCTACGAGGCGTACACCGAGCTGAAGTCCGTGATGATGCCGCTGACCGAGGCGATGATGTGATGGGCCGCCTGGACGGGAAGGTCGCGCTGGTCTCCGGGGCCGCGCGGGGCCAGGGCGCGGCGACGGCGAGGCGGTTCGTCGAGGAGGGCGCGAAGGTCACCATCGCGGACATCCTCGACGAGCAGGGCAAGGAACTCGCCGCCGAACTCGGCGAAGCCGCCGTGTACCAGCACCTCGACGTGGCGTCCGAAGACGACTGGACGGCCGCGGTCGACCGGACACGCACCGAGTTCGGGGCGCTGAACGTGCTGGTGAACAACGCGGGCATCGTGCACGTGAAGTCCATCGCCGACACGACACTGGCCGAGTACGAACACGTCATCAGGGTCAACCAGATCGGCTGCTTCCTCGGCATGCGGGCGGTCATCCCGGCGCTGACCGAGGCGAAGGGCGGGTCGATCATCAACGTGTCGTCGGTGGAAGGCCTTGGCGGCATGCCGTTCCTGACGTCCTACACCGCCAGCAAGTTCGCCATCCGGGGAATGACGAAGGCGGCCGCGATGGAACTCGGGCACCTCGGCATTCGAGTGAACTCCGTTCACCCCGGCGTGATCGACACCCAGATGGTGCGCGACGCGGCCGGGGGCGCGGAAGTCGACATGACCAGGGTCGGCAAGCGGGTGGCGCTGCGCCGATGCGGCCAGCCCGAGGAAATCGCGAACCTGCAGGTGTTCCTGGCCAGCGACGAGAGTTCGTACTCCACTGGAGCGGAATTCGTGGCCGACGGTGGCGCGACGGCCACACACTCTCTACTTTGACTGTCCTATGAATCCCACCACGAAGAGGTCCAGAACCCCTGGCGTGGCCGCGCTGCGCCAGGTGGGGCGGATCTCGACGCTCGCCTGGGAAGTGCTGCGGGCCATCCCGAAGCGCCCTTTCCAGTTCCGCGAGTTCATCCAGCAGTGCTGGTTCTTCGCCAGCGTCACGATCCTGCCGACGGCACTGGTGGCGATCCCGTTCGGCGCGGTCATCGCACTGCAGCTCGGGTCGCTGACCCAGCAGATCGGCGCCCAGTCGTTCACCGGCGCGGCCAGCGCGCTGGCGATCGTGCAGCAGGCGAGTCCGCTGATCACAGCGCTTCTGGTGGCCGGCGCGGGCGGATCGGCGGTGTGCGCGGACATCGGCGCCCGCAAGATCCGTGAAGAGATCGACGCGATGGAAGTGCTCGGCGTGTCGCCGGTGCAACGCCTCATCGTGCCGAGGGTGCTGGCCGCGATGGTGGTGGCCGTGCTGCTCAACGGCCTGGTCAGCGTGGTCGGCACGATGGGCGGCTACTTCTTCAACGTGATCATGCAAGGCGGCACGCCAGGCGCGTACCTGGCCAGTTTCAACGCGCTGGCGCAACTGCCGGACCTGTGGATCAGCGAGATCAAAGCGCTGCTGTACGGTTTTGTCGCCGGGGTCGTGGCGGCCTACCGGGGGCTCAACCCCGCGGCCGGGCCGAAGGGCGTCGGTGACGCGGTCAACCAGGCCGTGGTGATCACGTTCCTGCTGCTGTTCCTGATCAACGTGGTGCTGACCGGGATCTACCTGCGGATCGTGCCGTCGAAGGGCTTGTAGATGACGGCGGTGCGACCACGGGACCAGGAGCCTCGCGGGGCCGTCCTGGACCTCGCCGCGCGCCCGTTCACCGGCCTGGAACGCCTCGGCAGGCAGTTGTCGTTCTACACCAGGGCGTTGCTGTGGGCGCCGCGCACCGTCCGGCGCTACTCCAAGGAGGTCCTGCGGCTGCTGACCGAGGTCAGCTTCGGCACCGGCGCGTTGGCGGTCATCGGCGGCACGCTCGGCGTGATGATCGGGATGACGCTGTTCACCGGCACGATCGTGGGCCTGCAAGGCTATTCGTCACTCAACCAGCTCGGCACCGGTGCGCTGACCGGGTTCCTGTCGGCGTACTTCAACACCCGTGAGGTGGCGCCGCTTTCCGCGGGGCTGGCGCTCTCGGCGACGGTCGGCTGCGGGTTCACCGCGCAGCTGGGCGCGATGCGGATCTCCGAGGAGATCGACGCCCTGGAGACGATGGCCGTGCCCAGCATGCCGTACCTGGTGACCACCCGGGTGCTCGCCGGGATCGCCGCGGTGATCCCGTTGTACGCGGTCGGCCTGCTTTCGTCCTATCTGGCCTCCCGCGCGGTCACGGTCTACTTCTACGGCCAGTCCGCGGGCACGTATGACCACTACTTCCATCTGTTCCTGCCGCCTGAGGACGTGCTCTGGTCGTTCCTCAAGGTGATCGTGTTCAGCGTGGTCGTGATCCTGACGCACTGCTACTACGGCTACACCGCCTCCGGCGGGCCGGCGGGTGTCGGGGTGGCCGTCGGCCGGGCGGTGCGGGCGGCGATCGTCATGCTGTCCATCTTGGACTTCTTCCTCAGCCTCGCGATCTGGGGATCAACCACGACGGTGCGGATAGCCGGATGATCGCGCGCGCGAGGTATCACCTGCTGGGACTGCTGTTCCTGGTGATCATCGCGTTGTTCCTCGGGCTGACCGTCGCCGGGTACCGCAAGGCGTTCACGCCGGTGGTGATGGTCAGCCTGAAGACCGACAACGTCGGCAACCAGATGCGTGCGGGCGCGGACGTGAAGGTTCGCGGCATGATCGTCGGCGAGGTCCGGTCGATTCGCGCGATGGGTGACCACGCCGTGCTGGACCTCGCGTTGCGGCCGGAGAAGGTCGACGTGATCCCGGCGAACGTGTCGGCACGCCTGCTGCCCAAAACGCTGTTCGGCGAGCGGTACGTCGCGCTGCAGATGCCACCACAGCCGGAGAGCAAGCGCTTGACCGAGGGATCGGTGATCCCGCAGGACCGCAGTTCCGCCGCGATCGAGCTGGAACGTGTGCTGAACAACGTGATGCCGGTGTTGCAGGCCGTGCAACCGGAGAAGCTGGCGATGACGCTGAACTCGATCTCCACCGCGCTGCACGGCCGGGGCGAGCAGCTCGGCGACACGCTGGTGCAGCTCAACGACTACCTCAAGCGGATCAACCCGTCGCTGCCGGACCTGACCGCGGACATCCAAGCGCTTGCTTCGGTGTCCGGCACCTTCACCCGGGCGGCTCCCGACCTGGTGCAGGCGCTGTCCGACCTGACCACCACGACCCGCACGATCGTGGACGAGCAGGTGAACCTGCGGAACCTGTTCGGATCACTGACCGACGCGTCGGTCGACCTCGGCAACTTCATCCAGGTCAACAAGAACAATCTGATCAATCTGGTGGTCACGTCCCGGCCGACGCTCGAGGTGCTGGCCAAGTACGCACCCGAGTACCCGTGCATGCTGGAGCAGATCGCCGACCGGGTCCCGGATGCCGAGGCGGCGTTCGGCAAGGGCCAGGCACACCCCAACATGATGCGGGTGACGTTGGAGTTCACCGGAAACCGCGGCAAGTACCTGCCCGGTGTGGACACTCCGCGGTTCGACGACAAACGCGGGCCACGCTGTTACGAGCAGGTCAAGCTGCCCGCGGTGTTCCCGCAGTACCCGCCGGGCGGACCGATCAGGGACGGGTCGGCGAAACCGCCGCCGCCCAGGCAGACCGGGGCCACGTCGATCATTCCCGGCTCGACGTCACCGCAGGCCGCCGGTGTCGAGAACACCAAGCAAGAGCTTGACCTGGTGTCCGTGCTGCTGGCGCCGAAGCTCGGCGTCGCGCCGGAGCACGTGCCCACGTGGACGAGTTTCCTCATGGCGCCCGTGTACCGAGGTGCGGAGGTGACTGTCGAATGAGGAACGTCACCGGACCGATCATCAAGATGGTCGTGTTCGCCGTCGTCACGGTCACGCTGACCGCGCTGCTCGGCGCGACCATCGCCAACAGCAACTTCGGCGAGACATCGGCCTACAAGGCCAGGTTCGCCGACGCGTCCGGCCTGAACATCGGTGATGACGTGCGCATCCTCGGGGTGAAGGTGGGCACGGTCGAGGCGCTGTCGGTCGTCGAGGACAAGTACGCCGAAGTGTCGTTCGACATCGACGCCGGCCGCAGGCTGCCCGCTTCGGCGACCGCTACCGTGAAGTACCGCAACCTGGTCGGGCAGCGGTACCTGGCGCTGGGCATGGGCACCGGCAGTTCGCAGTTGCTGGAACCGGGCGGCACGATCCCGGTGGAGCGCACCAAACCGGCGCTGAACCTGACGGTGCTGTTCAACGGGTTCCAGCCGTTGTTCCAGGCGTTGGAACCGGAGGACGTCAACAAGCTCGCCTTCGAGATCGTCCAGGTGCTGCAGGGCGAAGGCGGCACGGTCGACGGCATCCTGCGGCACACCGCGACGCTGACGTCCACGATCGCCGGACGCGACAAGGTGATCGGCGAGCTCGTCGACAACCTCAACACCGTCATGTCCACTGTGAACAGCCGGACGGACCAGGTCTCGGACCTGATTCTGAGCCTGCAGCAACTGGTTTCCGGGCTGTCCGGGGACCGTCAGCCGATCGGCGAGGCGATCTCGGCACTCGGCTCGCTCACCGACACCACAGCAGGGCTGTTGCAGCAGGCCCGGCCACCGCTGAAACAGGACATCGCACTGCTGGGCACGCTGTCGGAGACCTTGGCCAAGCGGGAACCGTTGCTGGACGGGATGCTCAAAGGCCTGGAGCACCGGGCGGACACGTTCACCCGTACGGTCAGCTATGGCAGCTGGCTGAACTTCTACCTGTGCCGGATGTCCGGGACCGTGGGCATCTCCGGGCTGAACCTGCAGATGAGTCTGCTCCCGGTGCCGGCCACCGAGATGCCGGAGAGGTGTGGACCATGAAAGCTGTGCTGTCCCGCGGCTCCGCTGGGAAACGCGCGTCGCCGCGCAAGGAGAGAAACCAGGCCGTGGTCGGCGCGTCCACACTGGCCGTTCTGGTGCTGTCCACACTGGCGGTGTTCTTCTCCGACGACCTGCCGATCATCGGCACCGGCACCACGTACTCCGCCTACTTCAGCGAGGCGGCCGGCCTCGCCGACGGCAACGAGGTCCAGATCGCCGGCGTGAAGGTCGGCGAGGTGTCCACGGTGGCGCTCGCTGGCAACCAGGTCAGGGTCGGCTTCAAGGTCCGCGACGTCCGGCTGGGCGACCAGACCAGGGCGGCGATCGGGATCAAGACGCTGCTGGGCGAGAAGTACCTCGCGTTGGAGCCCGGTGGGCCGGGCTCGCAGGACCCGGGCGAGCCGATTCCCCGGACCCGCACGACCACGCCGTTCGACGTGAACTCCGCGCTCGGCGAGCTGAGTACGACCGTGGACAACCTGGACACGGTCAAGCTCGCGGAGAGCTTCAAGGTCGTCGCCGACACGTTCAAGGACACACCGGAACACATGCGGGGTGCGCTCGACGGCCTGTCCGCCCTGTCGAAGACGATTTCGAGCAGGGACAAGGCGTTGGCGGAGCTGCTCGCCAACACCAGCCAGGTCTCCAGAACGCTGGCCGGCCGCAACGACCAGATCGTCAAGCTGATCGCCGACGGCAACCTGTTGCTCGCCGAGATCCAGCGCCGCAAGGAAGCGATCACCCAGTTGCTCAAAGGCACCACGGCACTGGCGAACGAGCTGCGCGGCCTGGTCGCGGACAACCGCACGCAGCTCAAACCCGTGTTGCAGCAGCTGGAAAAGGTGACGTCGTTGCTGCAACGCAATCAGGACAACCTCAGCCGTGGGCTGGCCGCGCTCGCGCCCTTCGTCCGGATCTCGACCAACACCACCGGCAACGGACGCTGGTTCGAAGGCTATCTGTGCGGCCTGCTGCCGCCGTACGTCAACCTCGGTCCGGGCAAGACGAACGGGCTGACGATCAACCCGGACGGATGCCTGCCGCCGATCTCGGGAGGTGGCCGATGACCGTACGGACCCAGCGCCAGCTCAACACCGCCAGGACGGTCGCCATCGCCTGCGTGCTCGGCCTCATCCTGGCGACCGGCCTCTGGTGGTTGCTCCGGACCCCCAGTGGTCTGCGGGTCACCGCGTACTTCGACAGGACCGTCGGTGTCTACTCAGGATCGGCGGTCCGCGTCCTCGGCGTCCCGGTCGGCGAGATCGTCGACGTCCAGCCGGAGGGCGAACAGGTCAAAGTGGACATGCTGGTCGACTCGGGCGTCCAGGTCCCCGCGTCGGCGAAGGCCGTCATCGTCGCGCCTTCGTTGGTCAGCGACCGGTACGTGCAGTTGACGCCGGCCTACACCGATGGCCCGGTGATGGCCTCCGGCGCGGTCATCCCACGATCGGACACCGCGTCCCCGGTAGAACTGGACGACCTGTACGCCAGCGTGAACAAGCTGACGACCGACCTAGGTCCCCACGGTGCCAACAAGGACGGTGCGGTTTCGGACCTGCTGGACACGTTGGCCGGAACGCTCAAAGGCAACGGGCAGAACCTCAACAACACGGTCAGGCAACTGGCCGCCGCCGCGGAGACCCTGGCCGGGTCGAAGGACGATCTGTTCCGCACCGTGGACAACCTGGGCAAGTTCACCGAAGCCCTGGCCAACAGCGACAAGGCGGTGCACGAGTTCTACGGGCGGTTGGCGGACGTGAGCACGTTCCTCGCCGACGACCGTGCGGAGGTCGCGGAGGCGCTGAGCTCGCTGGCGGTGGCGCTGGGCGACGTGAAGGCGTTCGTGGCCGAGAACAAGGACCTGCTGGCGTCCAATGTGGCGAAGCTGACCGGTGTGACCAAGGCCTTGGTGGACCAGCGCGGGGCGATCGCGGAGATCCTGGACGTGGCGCCGGTCGGCGCCACGAACCTGATCAACTCCTACGATGCCGCGTCGGGCACGATCGGTGTCCGCGCGGACCTGAACGAGTTGACGCACCCGCCGATCCTGATGGTGTGCCGTCTGATCGAGCAGGGCACGCCCAAGGCTGTCCCGGCGACGCTGAACGACATCTGCAAGAAGCTGGCGCCGGTTCTGGACGGCACGTTGAAGCTGCCCAGCGTGGCCGAAACCCTGACTGCCCTGCAGAACGGGACACTGCCGCCGTTGCCGGTGCCGCTGCTTGAGGTGATGCGCCGATGAAGCGGGCGGTGGTTCTCGTCGCGTTGATGCTCGCCGGGTGCACCGAGGGCGGGTTCGGCGGGCTGTACAACACTCCGCTGCCCGGCGGCGCGGATGTCGGGGATCATCCTTACCAGATCACCGCTCAGTTCGGTGACGTGCTGGATCTCGTACCGCAGGCCAGCGTGAAGGTCAACGACGTGGCCGTCGGCCGGGTGGCGAAGATCGAACTGGCGCCGGACAACAAGGTGGCGCTGGTGACGCTGGTGGTCAACGGTTCGGTGACGTTGCCCGCCAATGCCGGGGCCGAACTCAGGCAGTCGAGCCTGTTGGGGGAGAAGTACGTCCAGCTTCGTGAGCCTGTCGGCGAGCCGCCGCAGGGCCGGCTGGCCGATGGCGCTGTCGTCCCGCTGAGCCGGACCAACCGCAATCCCGAAGTCGAAGAGGTGCTGGGCGCGCTTTCGATGCTGCTGAACGGTGGCGGTGTCGAGCAGTTGCGCACGATCGTCGTCGAGCTCAACAACGCTTTGTCCGGGAACGAGACGCAGATCCGGGAGCTGCTGTCCAACGTGCGGACCATAGTGTCTACTTTGGATGGACAGCGCGACGACATCGTGCGCGCGATCGACGGCCTGGCCAAGCTGTCGGGCACGCTGGTCGACCAGACCGGCAACCTCACCAACGCCTTGGACAATCTGTCGCCGGGCCTGAAGATCCTCGAACAGCAACGGACGCAGCTGACCGGGATGCTGACCGCGCTCGACACGTTGTCCGATGTGGCCGTGGACACGGTGAACCGCAGCAAGGCCGATTTGGTCGCGGATCTCAAACTTCTCGAACCGACACTGCGCAAACTGGTCGAGACCGGGGACAAACTCCCGACCGCGCTGGAGTACCTCGTGACGTACCCGTATCCGTCGTATGCGGTGAACGCGGTTCGTGGCGACTACTTCAACGTGGACGCCAAGCTCAGCCTCGACTTCACCGAGATGATCAACAACCTGTCCAACTCGGGACAGACCTTGCTGGCGCCGCCTGGCCAGCCGTACGGCGACAACACCGGGCCGCTGCCGTTGCCGATCCCGGTACCGATCCTGCCGGATCTGCTGCCGCAGAACGGAACACCGCCTGCTGGTCAGAGTCCGCTTGCCGGGCTGCTGGGCACGTTGCTGGGAGGTGGGTGATGCTCACCCGAGGCGTCAAACTCCGGTTCGTGGTGTTCATCGTGATCGCGGTGGTCGCCGTGACGTACGCGGGCGCTCGGTATGCCGGGCTGGACCGGTTGTTCGGTGCCAGTGGGTACGTGGTGACCGTTCAGTTGCCTGATTCGGGCGGGATCTTCACCAACGCCGAGGTCACCTATCGCGGGGTGACCGTTGGCAGGGTAGGGGAAATGCATCTGGTCGACTCCGGTGTGGACGTCGAGCTGGTGATGGAGTCCGGGCACTCGATCCCGGCGGACACCAAGGCGGTCGTGGCCAACCGGTCGGCCATCGGCGAGCAGTACGTCGATCTCCAACCGGCCGGCGATCGTGGCCCCTATCTCGCGGCCGGATCGGTGATTCCTCGTGACCGAACCAGTATTCCGCCCGCGACGGACACCCTGCTCTCCAATCTGGACGGTCTGGTTCGGAGTGTGCCGGTCGACTCGCTGCGGACCGTGGTGGACGAGTTGAACACGGCGTTCGCCGGTGCGGGCCAGGACCTCCAGCTGCTGCTGGACTCCGCCGGGCAGTTCACCGCCACCGCGATCCAGCACCTGCCGCAGACGACCGGGTTGCTCAGCACCGGGCGGACGGTGCTGGAGCGTCAGCAGGCCGACGCCCAGCGGTTGCTCGCGTTCAGTTCCGGGCTGCGGAAGCTGTCCGAGCAGCTCAAGACGTCCGATCCGGACCTGCGCAAGCTGATCGAGGTCACGCCCGGCGTGGCCGACCAGGTGGTGGACATCCTGCGCACGTCCGGGCCGGATCTCGGTGTGGTGTTCGCGAACCTGCTGACCACCACGTCCATCACGACCAGCCGGACGGCCGCGATCGAGCAGTTCATGGTGGCCTACCCGGTGATCTCGGCGTTCACGCCGAGCACCGCGCCGGACGGCACCGGGCACCTGGGGATCATGCTCAACTTCTTCGACCCGCCACCGTGTGTGAAGGGTTACGAAGGCACGAAGCAGCGCAACGCCAGCCAGACCGAGCCGACGCCGGTCAACCGCGACGCCTACTGCGCCGAGCCGCCGAACAGCCCGATCGGTGTCCGTGGGTCGCAGAACGCGCCGTTCGCGGGCGTTCCCAAGCAGGTTCCTCCCGGTGGGACGGCCGCGCCGCCGCCACCGAGGCTGCCAGGGGTGCTCGGGCTGAACAACGGCGCCGCGGGTTTGCAGAACATCGGGCAGTTGCTAGGTTTGCCCAGGTGATCGGTCGGATCCTGCTCGTGCTGGCGGTGGTGGCGGTGGCCGCGGCCGGTTTCACGGGCTGGCGCTGGTGGAATTCGGCCCACAGCGCCGAGACCGAACTGGCCGGGCAACGGGACAACGTGCTCGCGGTGGCCGAGCGTCTGGTCGTCGACCTGAACACAGTGGACTACCAGAAGCTGGACGCCGACTTCGACCGCTGGCGTGAGGCATCGACCGGGCCGTTGCTCGAGCGGTTGATCCGTAACCGGGACAACGACCGGCAGGTCGCGCTGACGGCCAAGACCGTCGCCACTGCGCGTCCGGTCGGTGCCGCTGTGACGACGATGAACACGTACAACGGCACGGCCACCGTGATCGCGGCGGTCGAGGTCTCGGTGAGCCAGAACGGGGCTCAGCCGACCGCCAGCGTCAGCCGGTGGGACGTCGACCTCGCCCGGACCGGCACGGGGTGGAAGGTCAGCGCGCTGGAGGTGGTGGGGACATGAAGCCCACCCTGGCGGGCATCCTCGGCGGCGTGATCATCCTGTGCGGGTGCGCGGCGCTGTGGTTCTCCTTCGCGCGCTCGCCCGGGCCGGAGAACACGGCTCTGGTCGACGTGGCCGGCACGAATGCCGTGTCCGATCAGGTCGGCCGGGCGTTGCGTACGGTCTTCTCGTACGACCCCACGCAGATGGACCGGACGTCAGGGGCCGCTCAGGAGGTGCTGACCGGCGCCGCGATCCAGCAGTACAACACCGAGTTCGCGGCGGTGAGGAAGCACGCGGCCGACACCGGACAGGTCCTGACGACCGCGGTCCGGTCCATCGGCGTGATGGACCTGCGCCCAGATTCCGCCCGCCTGCTGGTCTTCGTCGACCGGCAGATCGTGCAGGGGGACAAGCACGAGTCCGCGGCGGCTCAGTTGCTGGTGAGCGCCCAGAAGTCCGGTGAGACCTGGAAGATCAGCGACATCCGCTTCCTTTAGCCCAGCTCACCCCTCGTGAGTGTTTATCCGTGTTCTAACCCTGATAAACACTCACGAGGGGAGATCTGCGGAAATGGCTTGGGCTGTGGCGAGGAGGGGCGGGAGCAGGTCGTCGTGGACGCTGTCGAGCGGCCTGCTGACGTGGGTGGAGATGTTCACGGCCGCCACGACCTTGCCCTGGTTGCGGATGGGCGCGGCGATGGAGCGCAGGCCGCGGTCGAGTTCCTCGTCGACCATGCACCAGCCCTGGTCACGGACCCGGGACAGTTCCGCCTTCAGTTCTGCCGGGTCGGTGATCGTCCGGTCGGTCATCGGCGTCAACGGCGTCGTGCTGAGGAACTCGTCGAGCCAGGTGTCGTCCTGGGCGGCGAGCATCACGCGGCCCATGGACGCGGCGTACGCGGGGAACCGGGTGCCGACCTCGATCATCACCTTCATGATCCGCTTGGTCGGTACCCGGGCCACGTAGACGATCTCCTTACCGTCCAGAATGGACACCGAGCACGACTCGTGCACCTCGGCGGCGAGATTCTCCAGGTGCGGCCGGGCGACGTCCGGAAGGCCAAGACTGGACAGGTACGAGTACCCGAGCTCGAGGACCTTGGGGCGCAGGGCGAACAGGCGGCCGTCGGTGCGCATGTAACCCAGGTCCACCAGCGTGTGCAGGAACCGGCGGGCCGCCGCCCTGGTCAGGCCGGTGACCCTGGCGACGTCGCTGAGCGTCATCTCCGGGTGGTCCGCGTCGAAGGCCCGGATGACCGCGAGCCCGCGTTCCAAGGACTGCACGAAGTCGCTCATCGCCGCAACGCCCGATCTATGAACTCGTTGGCGCAACCGAGGTACCCGGCCGGGTCCAACGCCTTGTCGATGTCCTCTTCGGACAAGTCGATCCGCGGGTCGTCGATCAGCGCCTGCCGGAAGGGGCGCCCGGACTTGGCGATCTCGGTCACCGCCTCCGAGGCCGCGGCCCGGCCCATCGCCGGGGCCAGCGCGGTCACGACCGCCTCGGCCATCACCAGGCCGCCCGTCATGTCCACGTTCGCGCGCATCCGGTCGCGGTCCACCCGCAAGCCGGTCACCAGTTCGCGGGTACGCGTGCATGCTGTGCCCAGAATGCTGAACAGTGAATTCAGCGTTTCCCATTCAGCATGCCAGGCACCCGCTGCCCGCTCGTGCTCCTGCGGCATCGCGGCGAACATGGTCGCCACCAAACCGGGAATCTGCCTGGCGGCAGCCGTGATCAGAACCGACCGGACCGGGTTCTGCTTGTGCGGCATGGTGGACGAACCACCGCCGGACGACTCGGCCACCTCGCCGACCTCGGTCTGGGCCAGCAGGGTCACGTCCACCGCGATCTTGCCGAGCACGCCGGCCAGCACGCCGAGCGCTCCGGCGAGTTCGCCCATCCTGGTCCGGTCGGTGTGCCAGGGGATCACCGGTTCGGCCAGGCCGAGTTCCTCGGCGTACAGGCGAGGAACATCCGTGTCGGCGAACACCGCCAACGTCCCCACGGCGCCGCCGAGCTGTGCGGTGAACCGGAGGCGCCGGAGATTCGCGGCCGCTTCGTCCAGAGCCACCAGCCAGCCGGCGCACTTGAGCCCGAAGGTCGTCGGCAACGCGTGCTGCATGAGCGTCCGGGCGATCATGACAGTGCGCCGGTGCTCGTCGGCCAGTTCCGCACACGCGTCGGCAGCCGCGTCCACGTCCGCCAGCATCGCCGAAACAGCGTTCCGGGCGACCATCATGGCCGCCGTGTCCATGATGTCCTGACTGGTCGCTCCGAAGTGGACGAACCGGGCCGTCTCGGCCGAAACCCGTTCCCTGATCCGGCGGACCAGTGGCACGACGGGGTTGCCCGCGCTGACGGCCTGCCGGCCCAGCTCGGCCAGGTCGAAGTCGGCCGGGACACGCGCGATCTCTGAAGCGGCCCGCTCAGGGATCACACCCGTCCTGGCCAGGGCCGTGGCGAGCGCCTTCTCGGCGTCCACCATGGCCGTCAGCCAAGCCTGGTCGTCCCGCGAGCCGAACAGTGCCGCGAACACGGGATCAGCCTGCCAGTTTGCGCAACGCCGTCAACTCGGCGCCGGTCGGTGGCGGTGTCTCGGCCAGGTCGGGCGACACCTTCAGATCCCAGCCGGTGGCCTCGATCGCCTGGGAGACCTCGACTCCCGGGTGGAGCTGGGTCAGCGTGAACTCACCGTCGACCGGTCGCAGCACCCCGAGATCCGTGATGATCATCCGTGGTCCCGCGCCGGAGAACGCCGACCGGTCGTCCTGGCCGACGGACGTGATGAAGTCCAGCTTGTCGAGGAACGTCCGGCGGCTCTGCCGGACCACGATCACGACCTCCTTGCACGACGCCGCGATCTCCGGGGCGCCGCCCGCGCCGGGCAGCCGCACCTTGGGGTCGGCGTAGTCGCCGATCACCGTCGTGTTGATGTTGCCGTACCGGTCGAGCTGGGCCGCGCCGAGGAAGCCGACGTCGATCCGGCCGGGCTGCAGCCAGTAGTTGAAGATCTCCGGCACGCTGACCAACGAGTCGGCGGTCTCGGCGAGGATTCCGTCTCCGATGGACAGGGGCAGCCGGTCCGGTTTCGCGCCGATGCAGCCGGACTCGTAGATCAACACCAGGTCCGGTGCGTGCGTCGCGCGGGCCAGGTTCGCGGCGGTGCTCGGCAGTCCGATACCGACAAAGCAGGATGTGCCGTCCTTGAGCACGCGTGCGGCCGCGACGGTCATCATCTCGTCAGTCGTGTACGTCATCGGACGACCTCCTCAAGCCAGCGCTGGAACTCTTCCCGGTCGCGGCCGATGCCGTCCCATGCCTTGTAGTACTCGTTGTCCCGCACGTAGTAGTCGTGCGCGTAGGAGGGATGGGCGCCTTGTGGTACCTCGGCGACCCTGGTGACCACCCAGCTCGGCAACGTGACCGCGTTCGGCCTCGGTTCGAGTTCGTCGACGATCTCCTCGACCGTGACCAGCGACCGCTTCGCCGCGAGCACGGCTTCCTTCTGCACGCCGGTGATGCCCCAGAGCTGCACGTTGCCCTTCCGGTCCGCGCGCTGGGCGTGGATGATCGCGACGTCCGGGTTCAGCGCGGGCACCGCGGTGAGCGTCTCCCCGGTGAACGGGCACGTGATCGGCTTGATCGTGTCGGTCTGCCTGGGCAGGTCGGTGCCGGTGTACCCGCGCAGCACCGCGAACGGCAGGCCGGATGCTCCTGCGACGTAACGGTTGGCCATGCCCGCGTGGCTGTGTTCCTCGATCTCCAGCGGCACGGGCCACGAGTGCTGCACGGCGTCACGGAACCGGTGCAGCGAACCGACGCCCGGGTTCCCGCCCCACGAGAAGATCAGCTTGCGCGCACAGCCCGCGCCGATCAGCTGGTCGTAGATCAGGTCCGGGGTCATCCGCACCAACGTGAGGCCCTTGCGGCCCTGGCGGATGATCTCGTGCCCGGCCGCGAACGGGATCAGGTGCGTGAAGCCCTCCAGCGCGACCTGGTCGCCGTCGTGCACCAGGTCGGCGACGGCCTCGGCCAGCGACGTTATGGACGCCATTCCGCCTCCGTGTGCGCCTCAATGTTCGCAGTGTTCGCATTGCGAACGAGTATTCGTCTTCCGAACATTCTCGCAGGATGAACCGAGGGTGACAAATGGGACGTAGATCACAGCAACAGGGCGGAATGAAATGGAGCCTCCTTACGTCATATGGGTGACAGATGTGCTTCTCGTGGGGGATGCGGGTGCACACGCTGTGTGAAGGGAGAGGGGACCAATGACGCACGCCACGGTGGGGGAGACGCCGATCTTCGACGAACTGCGCGAGCTGTTCGGGCAGTGGGAGATCGAAGAACTGATCGGTCGCGCGGAAGACGACGCGGATCACTGACCGCTCGGCGTGTCGACGGGGCTCGGCACGGCTGATGCGGTAGTACGGGGTGCATGCCTTCCACCGAATGCGTGCTGTGCAGTCGGGGGACTGACCACTGTCACGGCAGTCTGGTCATGCACGGCGACGGCACAGCCGAGTGCACTGACATCACCTGCGTCGAACTGGAAGTCGACACGCACGAGCTGGTTCTCGAGTGCCGGCAGCTCACCGGGGGCTGTCGGTGCGTCGAGGTCCGCGTCAGCGCCTGAGGGCCTTGGGCCGCCAGCCCATCGCCCGGGAGATGCCGTGACCAGCGGCTCGGACCGCGGGTACGAGCGTGTGCGCGTCGGTCTCGACCGGGACCACGATCGACAACGCCGCGATGACGGTGTTCGACGCGTCCCGGATCGGCGCCGCGATCGACTGGGTGATCATCTCGATCTGCCGGTCGCTGACCACGTACCCGTCGCGCCTGGCCGCGGCGAGGACCTCCCGCAGTTGTCGCGTGCTGGAGATCGTCTTCTCGGTGAACCGTTCCAGCGGCGCCGCGAACACGCGCTCCCGCACGTCGTCGTCGGCGTGGGCGAGCAGGATCAGGCCGACGCCGGTCGCGTGCAGCGGCATCCGGCTGCCGACCCTGGTCAGGATGCTGACCGCGCCGCGTGCGGAGATCCGTTCCAGGTAGACGGCGTCGAGATCGTCCCGGACGGCCAGCTGGACGTTCTGCCTGGTGGCCTCGTAAAGGTCTTCGAGGAACGGCATCGCCCGCTCACGCAGGCTCAAACTGCCTGGTGAGAGCGATCCGATCGCCAGCAGCCGCAGCCCGATGCGGTACCGGCCGTCCGTGCCACGGGTCAGCCCGCCCCACTCGGTCAGCTCGTTGACCAGCCGGTGTGTGGTGCTCAACGGCAGACCGGCCAGCGAGCTGAGCTCGGAGAGTGTCAGCGCGGGTTTGGTCTCGCTGAACGCGTCCAGCAGCCGGAACACCCGGCTCGCCACCGACTCGCCTGTCATACCGACAGTGTGCCTTCCGGTGAGTGGAAACCGGAGTCGCTGACGTGGCGATTTTCGGCAACTCTTCTCGTCATGCGCACTCAGGTGGCCATTGTCGGAGCCGGGCCGGCCGGGCTGCTGCTGTCCCACCTGCTCTGGCTGGACGGCATCGATTCGGTGGTCCTGGAGAACCGCAGCCGTGACTATGTCGAGAAACGGGTCCGCGCGGGTGTCTGCGAGCACCCGACGGTCGAACTGCTGCGCCAGGTCGGGCTGGCCGATCGGCTGGACCAGGAGGGGATGCCGCACCACGGCATCGTGCTGCGGTTCGACGGCGAGGACCACCGGATCGCGCTGACCGACCTCACCGGCCGCACGATCGTGGTCTACGGCCAGCAGGAGATCGTCAAGGACCTGATCGCGGCCCGGCTCGACGCGGGCGCGCAGATCCACTTCGAGGTGTCCGACGTCGCGCTGCACGACCTGACCGGCGACAGGCCGCGCGTGACCTACAAGGACGTCGACGGTGCCGCGCAGGAGCTTGAGGCAGACGTGATCGCGGGCTGCGACGGGTTCCACGGCGTCAGCCGTCCGTCCATTCCAGACAGTGCGCTCACGGTGTACGACCACGTCTACCCGTTCGCGTGGCTCGGCGTTCTGGTCAAGGCGCCGCCTGCGCACGACGAGCTGATCTACGCCAACCACAAACGCGGGTTCGCACTGCACAGCATGCGCACGCCCGAGGTGACAAGGCTTTACCTGCAGGTCGACCCGTCCGACGTGATGGCCGACTGGCCGGACACGCGGATCTGGGAGGAACTGCACGCCCGGTTCGCCAGCTCCGGTGACTTCTCGTTGCACGAAGGCCCGATCCTGGAACGGCTGCTGTCACCGATGCGTAGCTTCGTCGTGGAACCCTTACGGTACGGGCGATTGTTCCTCGCGGGCGACTCGGCGCACATCGTGCCGCCGACCGGCGCCAAGGGGATGAACCTGGCGATGGCCGACGTGCTCGTGCTCTCCCGTGCCCTCAAGGCGTTGCTCCAGGACAACCGGACCGACCTGGTCGAGTCCTATTCGGACACCTGCTTGCGCAGGGTCTGGCGTGCCGAGCACTTCTCGTACCACATGACCAGCATGCTGCACCGGGCGCACGACGCCGACGCGTTCCAGCACCGGCTGCAGCTCTCCCAGTTGCGGTACACCGCCTCATCGACCGCCGCCGCCACGAGTCTCGCCGAGAACTACGTCGGCCTGCCGTTCCCGTAGGAGGAGATCCGTTGTATCTGCGCGACGCGCCCGGCACCCACCCGCCGCTGGACAGCCCCGGGTACAAGTCGACCAAGCTGCGGCACCCCTTGCAGCGCCCGGTTCTGTTGCCGCAGAAGCTGACCGAGATCACCGGTCCGCTGCTGGGCGAAGGACGCCTCGGCGCCAACGACAACGACCTGACCGCCCAGCACGCCGGTGAACCCCAGGGACAGCGGATCATCGTGCACGGCAGGCTGCTCGACGGGAACGGCAGGCCGGTGCCGAACTCGCTGGTGGAGATCTGGCAGGCCAACGCGGGCGGCCGGTACAACCACGTCCGTGACCGGTGGCCCAGCCCGGTCGACCCCAACTTCGACGGTGTGGGCCGGACGCTGACCGACGCCGAGGGCAGGTACACGTTCACCACGATCAAACCGGGCGCCTATCCGTGGCAGAACCACGACAACGCCTGGCGGCCCGCGCACATCCACTTCTCGGTGTTCGGCCGGTCGTTCACGCAGCGCCTGGTCACCCAGATGTACTTCCCGGACGACCCGCTGTTCGACCAGGACCCGATCTTCAACTCGGTGCCCGACCCGAAGGCCCGCGCCCGGATGATCTCGTCGTTCGACTGGTCCCGGACCGTGCCGAACTGGGCCTTGGCGTACTCGTTCGACATCGTGCTGCGTGGCCGGGACGCCACACCGTTCGAGCAGGAGGTCGATGACGAATGAGCACTCCTTCGCAGACCGTTGGCCCGTTCCTGTCGATCGGCCTGCCTTGGGCGGACGGCCCGACCGTCGTTCCCGAAGGCACGCCTGGGGCGATCCGCATCGTCGGCACGGTGTTCGACGGCGCCGGACAGCCGGTCCCCGACGCTCTCATCGAGACGTGGCAGGCCGATCCGGACGGCCACTTCGACCACCCGGACGACCCTTCCGGCCCGTTGCGCAAGGAGTTCCGTGCTTTCGGGCGTTGCCCGACGGATGACGACGGCAACTACTGGATCCTGACCTTGTTGCCGGGGGCGATTCCCGGGCAGGCTCCGCACATCGACGTCTCGGTGTTCGCCCGCGGCCTGCTGCACCGGGTGGTCACGCGGATCTACTTCGCCGACGACCCTTCGGATCCGGTTCTGTCCAGTGTGGACCCGGGCAGGCGGCGGACGCTGATCGCCCAGCCGGCCGACGACGGGTACCGCTTCGACATCCGCCTTCAGGGCGACAACGAGACCGTGTTCTTCGACGTGTAACCGTCAAACCCCCAGGTAACCCCTCGTGAGTGTTTATCCGTGTTAGAACACGGATAAACACTCACGAGGGGTGGTTGGGTTACGGGTGGGCTACTCCGCGAGGGAGGCGTCCAGCGTGATGGTGGTTCCGGCCAGCGCCTTGGTCACCGGGCAGGTGCGCTCGGCGGTCGCCGCCAGCTCGGCGAACTTGTCCTTGTCGAGGCCTTCGACCTTGGCGACGAGCGTGATCGCGATCTCGGTGATCTTGAAGCCGCCCTCGGGGTCCGGGCCGAGCGTGACCTCGGCGCTGACGTCCACGGTGCCCGGTGTGTACCCGGCCTTCTTGATCGTGCCGGTGAAGTTCATCGCCAGGCAGGACGAGTGCGCGGCGGCGATGAGCTCCTCCGGGCTGGTCATGCCCTCCGGGTCGCCGGTACGAGCCGGGAAGGTGACCGGGAACTGCCCGGCGTTCGACGAGTCGAGGGTGACGGTGCCGCCTCCCGTCTGCAGGTCGCCTTCCCAGCGTGTGGTCGCGTCGCGGCTTGGCATCTCAGTGATCTCCTTCGGATGAGGTGTTCCGGGCGGATGTGGTGACACGCCGTAACAGGTCCATGAGCGTGCGCCTGTCCTCTTCGTCGAGGCCCAGCGCGCATCCGATGGCCGGGGGGATCGCCTCGGCGCGTTCGCGCATCGCGATCCCTTCCGGCGTCAGGCTCACCACGACGCTTCGCTCGTCGTCCGCCTGTCGCCTGCGTTGCACCAGCCCACGCGTCTCCAGCCGCTTGAGCAGCGGGGAGACGGTGCCGTAGTCGAGGTGAAGGGCGGCACCGATCTGCTTGACCGGCTGGTTGTCGCGCTCCCACAGCACCAGCATCACGAGGTACTGCGGATACGTCAGGTCCAGCTCGGCCAGCAATGGCCGGTACACGTCCGTGACCGCCCGGGAAGCCGCGTACAGCGCGAAGCAGGTCTGCTCGTCGAGCAGAAGAAGGTTCCTGGCATCCGGACTGGCCATGACACGAACCCTAGCGTGCGATTACATCGTGCGCAAGGTATCGGCCTGGAAGTGCCAGACGACCAGCTGCGGCCCGGCGGCGGCGTGCGCCGCCTCGGGTACCAAAGCCGCCAGCGACCAAGGCCAGACGTCCCACGGGCCGATCTCCGTGCCCTTGGGCTGCGGGCCGCCGGTCGCCCTGGGTTCGTCACACCGCCGGAGCACCAGCCCTGCCTGAAGCGCCGCACGCAGGTAGTCACCGATCGAGTGGCGGTAGGTGACCAACCGTGCCGGTTCGTTGTTCGGGCCCCGTACGGTAGGAATCGAGCCCCGCAGCACGCCGTCCGGGTGGATGTCGGCGATGACGAGGTGCCCGCCGGGTTTCAGCACCCGGGCGAACTCGGCGAAGATCGGACCGAGATCGCGGTTGTGTGTCAGCGCGAGCCCGCAGGTGATCACGTCCACTTCCTCGCCGACCGGGAGGGAGTGCAGGTCGCCCTGCCGGAAATCGCTGCCGGGCAGGCGTTTGCGGGCGAGGGCGAGCATGTCCGGCGAGCTGTCCACGCCGATCACCCGGTGTCCGCGCTCGGCGAGCAGCTCGGCGTAACGGCCGGTGCCGCACGCCGCGTCCAACGCCACGCCGACCGGCAGGTCGTCGAGGATGCCCGTGACGATCGGGATGTCGACGGCGAACGCCGCGTTGTCCGGTTCGTCGTAGCGGGCCGACCAGGTCCGATAACCGTCCACTGTGCTCACCTGGGTGACCTCGACGGGTTGCGTCAGCCGCTCGTCCGCGAGCAGTTCACGAATCTCCGCCAGCCTGGCGTCCACGAACTCCCGGTCGTGTTCGCCGATGAACCCCTGCAGCAAGGCGACACCCTCGAGACCGAGTACATACGCCAATGGATGCTCGTAGATCACTCTGCCGACGCTAACCACCCGGTCACCGGGCGATCCACCGAATTAGTCGGCAGGAGGGAAGACGCGGAACTCGTTGCCTTCGGGCTGGTCAGACCTCGTGAGTGTTTATCCGTGTTAGAACACGGATAAACACTCACGAGGGGACACCTGCTGAGGCTCAGTACGCCGTGGGCTGATGTCCTGACGGACGGGACGGCCACCACGGGGGGCTTTGGTGACCAGCCCGTTCGTCAAAAGTGGCATCGCGCTGGATGATCGGAGCGTTACGGCCCGGAACAGGGGGTGTGAAAAACGCACCGGCAACCTCGTGACAGGCGCGTCGGCTACTGATGACGCAACTCACTATGCCTCCCGCCGGTCGGTAACAACGATTGCGACCATGAACGAGGAGTACGAGGCCTACTGCATGGCGGATCCGTCGTTTTACGACGCGATGCACTCCGAGCAGACGGCCGGAGAGTCGTTCGCGACCGCGGACCGCCCATTACCGGACGGGTGGACGCGGCGCGAGCAGGACGACTGGTTCGTACTCGACTCCGGGGCGGCGAAAACGCAGCTGCAGGGCTGGAAGATCCACGCCTCGGCGACGCCGGACAACGCCGGCCGCGTGATCGACAAGATCTTCGACTACTGCGTGCCGCGAGGCATCACGTTCAAGTTCCTCCGGTCACGGTCGGCCCTCGTGGCGCGAGTCTCCAAGTACGCGCCGCGTGGGTTCAGCGGCAAGCTCGTCACGATCTACCCCGAGGACGACGCCCACTGCGAGCGGATTCTGACCGACCTCGGTGAGCTGCTCGACGGCGAGCCGAGTCCGTACATCCTGAGCGATCTGCGCTGGGGCAAGGGACCGCTGTTCGTGCGGTACGGCGCGTTCGTCAACCGGTACACAGTGGACGACAACGGCGAGGTGGTCGACGCGATCGCGCGGCCGGACGGGACGCTCGTGCCCGACCGGCGCGATCCGGTCTTCTACATGCCGCCGTGGGTGACGCTGCCCGCCTTCCTCGAACCGCACATGGCAGCCCGAAACGCTGTCACAGTTCAGGGGTTGCCGTACACGTTCGACAGCGTCGTGCACTTCTCCAACGGCGGCGGGATCTACGTCGGCAGGGACACCAGGACCGGCGAAGAGGTCGTGCTCAAGGAAGCCCGCCCGCACGCCGGCCTGGACGCCTGGGGGCACGACGCCGTGCGCCGGCTCGAACGCGAGCACGAGATCCTGCGCAGGCTTGCCGGAATTCCGGGCATTCCTCAGGTGCACGACCTGTTCTGGCTGGGGGAACACCGGTTCATGGTGATGGAGTACGTCAAGGGGGACGTGCTGGGCAAGGCGATCACCATGCGGTACCCGCTGATCGACCCGGCCGCGACGGACGAGGACCACGCGAACTTCGCCGACTGGGCGGTCAGCATCCACCGGCAGGTCGAGCAGACCATGGCCGCCGTGCACGAGCGCGGGATCGTCTACGGCGACCTGCACCTGTTCAACATCATGGTCCGGGCGGACGACACGATCGCCTTGCTGGACTACGAGGTCGCGGCGCCGGTCGAGGAAGGTGTCCGGCCCGGTCTGGGCAACCCTGGTTTCACCGCACCGCGGTCAGTCACGGGGTTCGGCGTCGACGAGTACGCGGTGGCCTGCTTACGGCTCGCGCTCTTCCTGCCGATGACGAACCTGCTCGGCCTGCACCGGGTGAAGGCCCGGCAGTTCGCCGAGATCATCGCCGGGCATTTCCCGGTGTCGCGGGCGTTCCTGGACAAGGGCGTCCAGGTGATCGTCCCGGTGGACACCCCGCCGACCCCGAGCCCGAGCCTGCCGACGGACACCGCCGGGTGGCCGAAGGTGCGGGACGAAATGGTGCGCTCGATCGTCGCGAGTGCCACACCGGACCGCGACGACCGGCTGTTTCCTGGTGATCCCAGGCAGTTCGGGTTCGGCGGGCTTGGCCTGGCGCACGGCGCCGCCGGTGTCCTCTACGCCCTGTCGGCCACCGGCGGCTACCGCGACGAACAGTTCGAGCAGTGGCTCGTCAGCCGGGCGAAGAACCCCGAGGGCGGTTCCCGGATCGGTGTGTTCGACGGCCTGCACGGCGCCGCGTTCACCATGGAGCACCTGGGCTACCGTCAGGAGGCACTGGACACACTGGACATCTGCCTGCGGGAGAAGTGGGAGTCGTTCGGCCCCGATCTGTTCGCCGGGTTGGCCGGGATCGGGCTGAACCTGCTGCACTTCGCCGACCGCACAGGCGAGCCGGTGCTGCGCAAGGCCGCGCTGCGGGCCGCCGAGCTGGTCGCGGAGCGACCGGACGACGAGGACGACTCCGGGATCAGCGGCGGCATACACCCGCACGCCGGACTGTTCCGTGGACGTGCCGGGCAGGCGCTGTTGTTGTTGCGTGCCTACGACGACACGGGTGACTCGAACTTCCTTGACCGTGCCGCCAACGCGTTACGTCAGGACCTGAAGCGTTGTTTCCTGCGTGACAACGGCGTTCTGGAGGTCAACGAGGGCTGGCGCACGATGCCGTATCTGGACGGCGGCAGTGTCGGCCTGGGGATGGTCGTCGACGAGTACCTGGCCCGCAGGCACGACGACCAGTTCGCCGAGGCGAACCGCGGCATCGAGAAAGCCGCGACGTCCACAATGTACATCCTGCCGGGACTGTTCACCGGCCGCGCGGGCATCCTCGCCTACCTGGCCGGGCGGTTGCCCGGCACCGATCCGTTGGTCACCAGGCAGATCCGTGACCTGGCATGGCACGCGTTGCCGTACGCCGGCGGGATGGCGTTCCCCGGCACGGCCTTGCTGCGCCTCTCGATGGACCTGGCCACCGGCACCGCCGGTGTGCTGCTCGCCGTCGGGATGGCTCTGCACGACGAGCCGGTCCACCTGCCACTGCTGGCGCCCTCGCGCCGCACGGCACCTCAGGCCCCCGCGCCGGCCGGCGCGGGTTCGTGAAAACCCCCGACAAGGAGCACAAAATGTCTGTTCTCGACCTGCAGGGCATGGAAGCCGCACCGCAGACCGGCGGCCACGGCGGCGGCAGCTCCAACAGCGGCCACAGCTGCCCGAGCAACCTGAGCCTCACCCTGTGCGGCGGCACCTCCGGCCTGTCGCTGCTGATCTGCCACTGACGCCCACCGCGGACAGCTGAGCAGCGCGACTCCGGGACGACTGTCGCTCGCCCCGGGGTCGCGCCCCAACTATAGGAGCTCGACGTGACGACGTTCGGCGCGATCGCCCGGCACGGTGGCCGTTGGCTTCCGGTGATCGGCACATCCGCGCTGGTCGGTACGGCGAGCACACTGGCTTTGCCGACGGTTCTCGGCAAAGCCGTCGACGCGATCGTTACCGGCGGCTCCGGCGGCACCTGGCTCGTGGCGGCCGGGCTGCTGATCGCGGTGGGCATCGCCAGCGATCTGGTCGATTCGTTCGCCGGCGTGGCGTGTGTCGCGAGCACCACCGCGTGGCTGCGCGAGCGCCTGATCACCCACCTGCTCGCCGTCGGGCCGAACCGTCGCTTCGACACCGGCGATCTGGTCACCCGGGTGTCCGGGAACGCCGTGGACGCCGCCCAGGCGGGCCCGGCCGTCGTCACCGTGTGGATGGCGGTGCTGCCACCTGCCGGCAGTCTCGTCCTGCTCGTGGTGATCGATCCCTGGCTCGCGGCCGCCTTTCTCGCCGGCGTCGGGCTGGTCGCCTTGGTACTGCGGGCGTTCACCCGCCGTACCGCTCAGGTGATCACGTCCTACCAGCAGGTCCAAGGCAGAATCGCGGCCCGGCTGGCGGAATCGCTGGCCGGGGCCCGCACCATCGCGGCCGCCGGCACGACGCGGGACGAGAAGCGCCGCGTGCTGGGTGAGCTGCCTGCGTTGCACGACCAGGGAATGGCGAGCTGGCGTGTGCTGTCCCGGTCGGTCGCCCAAGCCGGCGTCGTCGGTCCACTCGTGACAGTGGCCGTGCTGGCCGCGGGCGGTATGGCCCTGCTGGACGGACGGATCACCCCGGGGGAACTGTTCGCCGCGGTGCAGTACGCGGTACTCGGCGCCGGGCTCGGCGGGATGACCAGTGTCTTCGGCAGACTGGCCCGGGCCAGGGCCGGTGCCGGCCGGGCCGCCGAGGTGCTCGGCACCGCCGCGATCGGCTATGGCCACCTCCGGCTGGCGGAAGGCGAAGGCCGGGTGGAGTTCCGGCACGTCACTGTCCACAGGGGAGAGAGGGAGATCCTTGCGGACGTCTCGCTGACCTTGCCCGGTGGCAAGGCCGTCGCGGTCGTCGGCCGCTCAGGCGCCGGGAAGTCGACCCTGGCGGCTGTCGCGGCCCGGCTGGAGGAACCGGCGAGCGGAGACGTGCTGCTGGACGACGTGCCGATGAAGTACCTGACGCGCGATGAGCTGCGCCGAGCCGTGGGCTGCGCGTTCGAGCGTCCCGTCCTGGTCGGCGGGACCGTCGCCGACGCCGTGGGGATGGGGCGTGACCTCGATCTTGTCCGGTCCGCCGCCGAGGCAACACATGCGCATGAGTTCGTGAGCCGGTTGCCGCTGGGGTACAACACGCCGCTCGCGCAAGCCCCGATGTCCGGCGGCGAAGCCCAGCGCCTGGGCCTGGCCCGCGCGTGGAACGCCGAACGGCTGCTGGTGCTGGACGACGCGACGTCCAGTTTGGACATGGTGACCGAGATGCAGATCGGCCGGACGCTGACCGCCGACCACGGCCACCGCACCCGGTTGATCGTCACCCACCGGGTCGCCACCGCGGCGAACGCGGACCTCGTCGTCTGGCTGGAGTCCGGCCGTGTCCGCGCGACCGGTACGCACGCGGACCTCTGGCGTGACCCCGCGTACCGGGACGTCTTCGGAGCAGCCGAGTGAAGCGCGAAGTGCGGTTCGGCGTGGCCGCGTTGCGCGCCGGGCCCGCGCTCGCGCTGATCGGCTGGTCGGTTCCGGAGGCGTTGCCCGCCGCGATCTCGGGACTGGCGGTGGCCAACGCCGTCGACGCCGGATTCCTCGCCGGCCGGCCGGTCGTCGGATTCGGCTGGCTGGCCGGGCTGATGCTGGCCGCCGTGATCGGCTCGGCCGGATCGCGCATGGTGTTCCAGCGCCTCGGTGACCTGGTCGAGCCGTTCCGTGACGACCTTGTCCGCCGGGTGGTCGGCAGTGCGCTGGACAAGGCCGTGTCCGGGCACCCGGACGAAGGCGCGCTGGCCCGGCTCACCCGGCAGGTCGAGATCGTCCGGGACACCTACGCCGGGTTGATCGTGGTGATCCGCGGCTTTCTCGTCACAGTCGTCGGCGTGGTCATCGGGCTGCTGTCGCTGGCGCCCGCGATCCTGCCGCTGATCCTGCCGCCGTTCCTGCTCGGCTTCGTGGCATTCCTTGCCACCCTGGGCTTCGCCGCGGCCAAGCAACGAGTGTCGGTGCTGGCCGAGGAAAAGCTCGCCGCGACCGCGGGGTCGGTGCTGGCCGGGACGCGGGACGTGGTGGCGTGCGGAGCGGAGGAGCACGCGGCCGCCATGGTCTCCGGTGCGATCCAGGCCCAGGCCGACGCCGACCGCGCGCTGGCCAAGGTCGCCGCGCTGCGCACGGTGTGTTTCGCCGTCGGCGGCTGGCTTCCACTGGTGGCCCTGCTGGTCGCCGGACCGTGGCTGGCCGGTCAGGGCCTCACCGCCGGTGTGATCATGGGCGGCCTGACGTACGTCGTCTCCGGACTGCAACCGGCCCTGCAGGCGGTGATCGCCGGTGTCGGCGGCAGCGGGCTGCGGTTCGTCGTCACGCTCGGCCGCATCCTCGACGAGACGACGGTACCGCCGGCGCAGGCGCCGAAACGGCATGAGCGGCACGGCGACGACCTGATCCTGCAGGACGTCACCTTCGCGTACGGGCCGCATGCCGAACCGGTGCTCCGGGATCTCGATCTCACCGTCCGGCCGGGTGAACACCTCGCGGTGGTGGGCCCGAGCGGGATCGGGAAGTCCACTTTGGCCGCCCTGGTCTGCGGGCTCCGGACGCCGGACGCCGGCACCATCCGGTTCGGCGGGGTCCCGGCCACGGACCTCGACGCCGCGGACCGGGTGCTGATCCCCCAGGAGGCCTACGTCTTCACCGGCACCCTGCGGGACAACCTGACCTATCTACGGCCGGACGCGACCGACGCGCAGATCGACTCCGCTGTCGACGCCGTCGGTGCACGTGATCTGGTCGAGCGGATCGGCGAACAGCTCGACCCCGCCGGGCTTTCCGCGGGTGAGCGGCAACTGGTCGCGCTGGTCCGGGCATATCTGAGCGAAGCCCGGCTCGTGGTGCTCGACGAGGCCACGTGTCACCTCGACCCGGTGGCCGAACGACGGGCCGAGGAGGCGTTCGCGCGCCGAGGCGGAACCCTCGTCGTGGTCGCCCACCGGATCAGCTCGGCGCGGCGGGCCGGCCGGATTCTCGTCCTCGACGGCGTCAGCGCGGCGATCGGGGACCACGCCTCGCTGGTCCGCGGGTCGGCGCTGTACCGCGATCTATGGGGACACTGGGACTGGTCACAACCACCCGGCCTCACGGACGATGCGGATGGCGTCGATGCGGGTACGGGCACACGTCTTGCTCATCACTTTGGACAGGTAGTTCCGCACGGTCCCCTTGGACAGCGAGAGCCGGGAGGCGATCTCCGGTCCGGAGGCACCGTCGGCGGCTAATCGGAGCACCTGGAGTTCCCGTGGCGTGAACGGGTTCGGCCCGGCCGCGAGCGCGGCGACCGCCAGGTTGACGTCCACCACCTGAGAACCCTGTGCCGCACCACGGATCGCGGCCAGCAGCCGGTCCGCGGAGGCGTTCTTGTCGACCAGCCCGAGTACCTCGGCGGTGAGCGCTCGCTGGATCAGGCCCGGCGGCCGGGCCGCCGCCAGCGCGACCACCTTGAGGTGTGGCAGCCGGGCGCGAAGCTCCGGAATCATGGCCAGGCCACGGGTGCACGGCACGTCCACGTCGATCACCGCGACCTCGGGCCGCATCCGGCTCGCGATCGGGATCACGTTGTCGTCGCACTTCAGGTCCGCGACGACCTCCATGTCACCTTGGTCGGACAACAGCGTCACCAGCGCGTCCCGCAACAGATCCATGTCCACCACGAGCAGCACCTTGATCACGTCCGGATCGGCTGCCGGGTGTCCGGCCGTCTCGGGGCTGAGTCGCGGCCCTGCAGACATGAGACCTCCCTGTTTCTCCAGCTCCTGTCGAGCTCCCCACGCGATCCCTAGATACGGCTTGGACATTTGCCCGTTACCCGCGCTTCTTCCGCTTCGGGCCCGGCTCATACGAACGGAGCAATCGCGCGAACAACCAACCGGTGGGCCGTCGAATCCGGTGGTCTCCGGGATAACGCCGATTCAGAGGCCGGGCCTGGGAATCCGCTTCGTCCGCGGAAGCCGTTTCACCGGCCGGAGCGCCGCTTTGTCAAGCGCTCACCGGGTCCTGAGAGGTGACAGGGGTTAGGCCGTTCGGTGGGCGGCGACAGCAGCGAAGATGCCCAACTTTCGTCGGAAATTTGCGCCATCTCGTTGAGATGTTGCCTTAGTTAGAGCGTTGAACTTACTATCGGTCGTTATCTGGCAACGTCGCCGGAGGAGTGAGGGCGGACGGACATGCGAACCCTGCGAAGCATTGTCGGCCTGCTGGTCTTCCTGCTCACCCTGGGTCTGGTACCGGCGCCGCACGCGTCGGCGGGCCCGGCTGCGCAGGCGGTCGCGGCTGACGTCCATCTCTTCTACTACCCGTGGTACGGAAGCCCGTCGGTGAACGGGAACTACCGGCACTGGCAACAGGGCGGCCGGACGCCGCCGGAAGACGTCGGTGCGGACTTCTACCCGGCGCTCGGTGCGTACGACTCCGCCGACACCGCGGTCGTCGACCAGCACATGCGGTGGGTCCAGCGCTCCGGCGCGGGCACGATCGTGACCAGTTGGTGGGGGCAGAAGTCCTATGAGGACAACGTGACCCCGGTGGTGCTGGCGTCGGCGGCCCGGCACGGCATCAAGGTCGCCTGGCACCTCGAGCCGTACTCCGGCCGGACCGCGGAGTCCACAGTCGCCGACATCGACTACATCAATGCCAAGTACGGCAGCAGTCCGGCGTTCTACCGGTCCGCCGCGTACGGCAACCGTGGCGCGTTCTACGTCTTCGAGAGCCTGCGGATCACCGACTGGAGCCCGTTGGAACGGGTCAGGTCCACCAGCATCGTGCTGGCCCAGACCACTGACACCACCAAGGTCGCGCACTTCGGCGGGATGTACACCTACGACGGCATCGCCGGGGCGACCGCGCCCGGCTGGAAGACCGCGTCGGACTTCTGCAAGGCCAACGGCCTGGTGTGGGCGCCGTCGGTCGCGCCCGGCTACATCGACGACCGTGCGGTGCCGGGGAACACCACGCCGACAGTCAACCGTGACAACGGCGCGATGTACGACAGGCAGTGGGGCAACGCGCTCAACCCGGCGACGGGCGGCGCGCCGGCGTGGGTCTCGGTGACGTCCTTCAACGAATGGCACGAAGGGTCGATCATCGAACCGGCCAGGTCGAACCCGCCTGCCGGGCACGGATACCTGACGTACAACGGAGCATACGGCCGGACCGGGGCCGACTCGGAGACCGCCTATCTGGACCGGACCAAGCACTGGGTCGGGCAGTTCACCGGCAACACCCGCTGACCGGCCGGTCAGGGAAAAGACTCGTGAGTGGTTATCAGGGTTCTAACCCCGATAACCACTCACGAGGGAATCGGTCAGACTGCGGCGTTCCACTTCTGGTTCGCGGCTCCTGTGCATTCCCAGATCTGGAGTCTTGTGCCGTTGGCCGAGTTGTTTCCGGTGACGTCCAGGCACTTGTTGGCCTGGATGTTGACGATGTCGTTGGCACCGCTGATGGCCCACTGCTGCGCGCCGGTTCCGTTGCAGTCCCACAACTGCACGACGGTTCCGTTGGCGGTGCCGCCGCCGGAGACGTCAAGGCACTTGCCCAGGGCCATCAGCTGGTTGCCGGACCGGGTCCAGCGCTGCGCGTTGGTGCCGTTGCAGTCGTAGAGCTGCACGGGCGTGCCGTTGGCGGTGTTGGCGCCCGCGACGTCGACGCACTTGCCCGCGAGGCCGGTGATCTGGCCGCCGCCTCCGCCACCGCCGCCGGGCGTGTCGGTGACGCGAACGTAGTCCACCACAAGGGTGTTCGGCATCGGCGTGCTGGCATCCGGGTCTCCCGGCCAGTAACCGCCGACGGCCAGGTTCAGGATGATGAAGAACGGCCGGTCGTTGAACACCCACGTGCGGCCGCCGAGGTCGGCGGGCGTGCGGCGCTGGTACTCCTGGCCGTCCACGTACCAGATCAACAGGTTCGGCGACCAATCGAGCGTGAACGTGTGGAAGCCGTCGGCGAACCGGGGGCCGGTGTACGCGGCGCCGATCCCGCCGGACCCGGAGTAACCCGGGCCGTGAATGGTGCCGTGCACGGTGTTCGGCTCGAAACCGACGTTCTCCATGACGTCGATCTCGCCGTTGTTGGGCCATGTGCCGCCGGTGGTGCCCATCATCCAGAACGCGGGCCACATGCCCTGGCCGTGCGACATCTTCAGCCGCGTCTCGAACCGGCCGTACGTCTGGCTGAACTTGCCGACGGTGTTCAACCGCGCGGAGGTGTACTCACACCGGCCGTACCAGCAGTTGTAGTTGCCGGGGTTCTCCCGGCGCGCGGTGATGACCAGGTTGCCCTGGCCGTCGAGAGCCGCGTTGCTCGTGCGGTTCGTGTAGTACTGCCGCTCGTGGTTGTTGACGTTGTCGCCGACCTCCATGTTCCACTTGCTGCCGTCGACCGGAGTTCCGGCCGCGCCGGTGAACTCGTCGGCGAACGTGGTCGCGGCGATGCTCACGTCGGGTGCGGGGGCGGCGGCCGCCTGCGTGCCGAGCGCAGTACCGACCAGCATCGAACCGAGCACAAGAGCCGCGGAAACCACGGCTCCGGCCCGAGTCCGCCGAGTTGACAGGCGGATGGACATCTTCGTCACCTCTCGTGCAGGGTTGCGAGAGCGTTCTCACTGCGGGTGCGCGAGGACCCGGTTTAGTTTTTTCAGTGGCTGAACCAAAGCAGGGTACGATCGTCTGCAGTATGCATGGTCTAGACCAGGGCGGCAATACCTGGCGTGACCAGTGCGCTACCCGGCATCGCGGAAGCGATTGTTTCGAGCTCGAAAAAAGGCGTGAACAAGCCTCTGAGCTGCGGAGACGGCCAGAAGGTCGGCTGCGGTCCGCTGTCCGGGCCCTTGACGCGGAGCGCGTGCGCGGTGTTTCCTGCCTGTGGCCCACACCACAGGCCGGCACGGCAGTGGTGTGAATGGTCCAGTCTGTGCTGTCCGGAATGGACGGCCGACAGCGCCCACCGGATGGTGAGACCTCCGGCAGGGGAGGCCTGAGTGGACCGGCGGCGCGCCGGTCCATCCCAGGCGATGATCACGTCATGCGGCCGCCGTGTTCTCCCGGGGATCGGCGCCCTCGTCAAGCAGGGCGGCGACGGGCAGCGTGGCGGCGCCGACGGCGACGGCGTCCGGGCCCAGTTGGCAGAGCTCTATTGACGTCACGCCATAGGGATGCCGTAACGCATGTGCCTGCGCGACTTGACGGACCATGGGCAGCAGACGGCCGCCGATGGCCAGTCCGGCCCAGCCGCCGAGCACGATCCGCTCGGGGTTGAACAGGTTGATCAGATTCGCGATACCGGCGCCGAGGTAGCCCGCGGTCTCCTCGAGCACCTTGGCCGCGGTCTTCGACCGGACGGCCGCCGCGACCAGAGCGTCCAACTGGGACTGTTCGTCGGTGCCGGGCAGGTCCCGTCCGCCCCGCGTCCTGCGGTACCGGTCGAGGATTCCCTCGGCGCCGATGTACGCCTCAAGACAGCCGTGCGAGCCGCATCGGCACGTTCTGCCGTCGTACACAATGGTCGTGTGGCCCCATTCGCCCGCGCTGCTGGTGGATCCGCGATACGTGGTGCCGTCCGCGATCACGGCGGCCCCGACGCCTGAGCCGATCAGGGCGATCACGGCGTGCCGGGCGCCCCGGCCCGCGCCGAACCACATCTCCGCCTGACCGAGCGTCTTGGCGCCGTTGTCGAAGAACAACGGCAACGTGATCCCGCCCGCGCGTAACAGTTGCTCGAGCGCGACGCCTTCCCATCCGATCGTCTGCGCGTGCACCACGACGGGCTCGCTCTGCTCGACCGTGCCGGGAACGCCGACGCCGATGCCGAGCACCGTGCGCTCTTCGACGCCCGACGAACGAAGCACCTGGTTGACACCCGAGACGATCTGTTCGGCCACTTCGCCCGGGTCCGGCTTCGGCGTCCTGATCGGATGGTCGGCCGCGGCGAGCCGGTTCATCGCCAGGTCGAACAGCTCGACCTTGACGCCGGTCTCGCCGACGTCGATGCCGATCACGTGCCCGTACTGGGGATCGACGCGCAGCAGCACACGCGGTCTGCCGCCGTCCGACTCCACCAGTCCGGCCTCGATGATCAGCCGGTCCTCGACGAGTTCCCCCGTCACATTGCTGACCGTCGCCGCGCTCAACCCGGTGAGCCGGCTCAACTCGTGCCTGCTGAGCGGGCCGTCGAAGAACAACTTCGAGAGCAGGGTGGAGCGGTTGTGGCGGCGCAGGTCCCGGACCGTGGTGCGCTTCGGAGCCATGACTACCCCTCTCTGGCCGTAAGCCGGCAACAGCATGCCCCACCAGGCTAAATGCCCTCGTGAGTGTTTATCCGGGTTAGAACCCGGTTTTCCACTCACGAGGGGAAGTGGCTGGGTGAGTGTCAGGTGAACTGGTGATTACTTTACGCCTAAAATTAAGGGTCATTTCGTAACCTGCCCGTTATTGACGTGACCCCGGCCACGCGGTTGACTGCCAAACATTGGCCGGCGCGCGACCGGCGTCCGTGAGAGCGTGTCCATGGAGGCCACGCAAGGGGTAGAAGCCCCGGCACCGCCGCATGCCGGGTTGACTTTCGCGAGTTGTCCAGTTGTGCCCGTGTACTTCCCACAACCGAACCCAGACCACGAAGGAGGATCCATGCGAGCCAAGCGCACTGCCGCCTTAGCCCTCGCTGGCATCCTGTCGATGGCCAGCCTCGCCGCCTGCAGCAGCAGCAACAGCGGGGCCAGCAACACCAGCTCGGCGACTGTGCTCAACGTTGGCATGCCCAACGGGCCACAGACCGAGAACAACAACCCGTTCGTGAACACCTCGGCTGCCCGCCAGTCGGGCTACATGCGGGCGATCTACGAGCCGCTCGTGATGTACAACGAGATCAAGCCGGGTGAGAACACCAAGCCGTGGCTGGCCACCAAGTGGGAGTGGTCGGACAACTACAAGAAGATCGTCTTCACCATCCGCGACAACGTCACCTGGTCCGACGGCAAGCCGTTGACCGCCGAGGACGTGGCCTACACGTTCCAGCTGCTGCGCGACAACCCCGGCCTGAACATCGACAGCGTCAAGTACAAGGACATCAGCGCGTCCGGCAACGAGGTCACGCTGGGCTTCGAGAGCTCGCAGTTCGTCTACCAGAAGAAGATCTACGAGCAGTTCATCGTGCCCAAGCACCAGTGGTCGACGTTCTCCGCGCCGGCCACCGAGACGGTGAAGAACCCGATCGGCAGCGGCCCGTACACGCTCAAGACCTTCACCCCGCAGACCGTCACGGTCGTCGCCCGTGAGGGCTACTGGGGCGGGAACCCCGCGGTCAAGGAGATCCGCTACACCTCCTACACCGACAACCAGGCGCAGACCACCGCACTGGCCACCGGCCAGGCCGAGTGGAGCTACGTCTTCATCCCGAACCCGCAGGCGGTCTACACCAGCAAGGACCCGAAGAACTACAAGCTGTGGTTCCCGGCCGCGCTCGGCGTGCACGGCCTGGTCATCAACACCAAGATCGCGCCGTGGGACAACAAGTACCTGCGCCGTGCGGTCAACATGGTCGTCAACCGCGACGACATCTTCACCCAGGGCGAGGCCGGGTACTTCTACCCGAAGGTGGACAACATCACGGGTATCCCGACCCCGGCGGGCGAGCCGTTCATCGCGCCGGAGTTCAAGGACACGAAGGCCACGATCGACGTCGCGGGCGCCAAGAAGCTGCTGACCGACAACGGCTTCACCTACCAGGGCGACAAGCTGCTCGACCCGGGCGGCAAACCCGTCACGATCCGCACGATCGTGCCGTCCGGCTGGTCGGACTACGTGACCAACCTGGAGATCATCAAGGACAACCTCAAGGGCATCGGCATCGAGGCCACGGTCGAGAAGATCAACCAGGACGCCTGGGGCAAGGCCATCGACACCGGTGACTTCGGCGGTTCCATGCGGTGGACGAACAACGGCAACACGCCGTACGACATCTACCAGACCATTATGGACGGTGCGCTGTACAAGCCGATCGGCACCGGCGGCATCAACGGCAACTACGGCCGGTACGAGAACCCGGCCGCGACGGCGGCGCTCAACTCCTACGCGAACGCCACCGACGAAGCCGCACGTACCGCGGCGATGAACGAGCTGCAGAGGATCTTCGTCGAGGACATGCCGATGATCATCACGTCGGCGGGCAACGTCGGCGGGCAGTACAGCACGAAGAACTGGATCGGCTGGCCGGACGAGCAGAACAACTACGCTCCCGCGCAGCCGACGCAGGAGAACGCGCTGGACATCATCATGAGCCTCAAGCCCGCCGCGGCCTCATGACGGCGAGCGGTATGAAGGCGTCGGCCTCCGAGACCACCGAGGTGGTCCTGGAGGCCGATGGCCTGACCAAGCACTTCCCGGTCCGCAAGCGCGGCCGGGAGGTGTTCTCCAAGGTCAGCAGGGTGGTCCGGGCGGTCGACGACGTCAGCCTGACGTTGCGTCGTGGCCGGGTGACCGCGTTGGTCGGCGAGTCCGGTTCGGGCAAGTCCACTGTGGCCAGGCTCCTCGCCCAGCTGTACGACCGGACCGCCGGCGACATCAAGCTGCACGGCGAGTCGGTCTCAGTGAAGTCCGGCAAGCGGTTCCGGGCGTACTCGCGCCGGGTCCAGATGATCTTCCAGGACCCGTTCGCGTCGCTGAACCCGGTGCACACCGTGCGCTACCACCTGACCAGGGCGCTGAAGATCCACGACCGGGCAGGCAAGACCAAGGAGGACTTGGAGAAGGCGCTGGAGGCGCTGCTGACGAGGGTGCAGCTGACGCCGCCGGAGCGCTACATCGACAAGTTCCCGCACGAGCTGTCCGGCGGGCAGCGCCAGCGCGTGGCGATCGCCCGTGCGCTCGGTGCGGACCCCGAGGCGCTGCTCGCCGACGAGCCGGTGTCCATGTTGGACGTCTCGATCCGGCTCGGTGTGCTGAACCTGCTGCGGGACCTGAAGGAACGCCTGAACCTGGCGATCCTGTACATCACGCACGACATCGCTTCGGCACGGTACTTCGCCGACGAGACCATCGTGATGTACGCCGGGCGCATCGTCGAAGGCGGCGACAGCGAGACCGTCACCCAGCGTCCCGCGCACCCGTACACCCAGCTGCTGATCGACTCGGCGCCGGACCCGGACCAGATCGCCGCCCACTCGGCGAGTGAGAAGGACCGCGGCACGGGTGAACCGCCCAGCCTGATCAACCCACCGGCCGGATGCCGCTTCCACCCGCGCTGTCCCCACGTGATGGACCGGTGCAGGACCGAGCTGCCGCCGCGGTTCGAGATCGGCGACGGCCCCGGGCACTTCGCGGCGTGCTGGCTCTACGCGGACGGACAAGCCACGAGCGAGTCATCGGGCACAGGGCCGGGCTCATCCGACGGCCGCGCCCGCAGCGGGGAGCACGCATGAGCTATCTGCTGAAGCGGGTCGCGTTCTACGTGTTCACCGCGTGGGCCGCGATCACGCTGAACTTCTTCATCCCCCGGGTGATGCCGGGCGACCCGGTGCAGTCGCTGATCACCAGGTCCCGCGGCCAGATGACCGGTGACGCCGTGCAGTCGCTGTACGTCCTGTTCGGACTGGACCCGAACGAGAGCCTGCTGTCGCAGTACGTCAAGTACTGGGGCCAGCTCTTCCGCGGGGATCTCGGGCTGTCGTTCACGTTCTTCCCCAGCCAGGTCGGCGAGGTGATCGGCCAGGCACTGCCGTGGACGATGGCGCTGGTCGGCATCACCACGGTGATCGGCTTCCTGATCGGCACCACGCTCGGCACCCTGGCCGGGTGGCGCCGGGGGTCGTGGATCGACGCGCTCATCCCGGTGACGACGTTCCTGTCGTCCATCCCGTACTTCTGGCTCGGCCTGATCGCCATCGCGTTGCTGACCGGACCGGACAGTTTCTTCCCCGCGGGCAACGGGTACGACACCGGCCTGACCCCCGCGTGGGACTGGGAGTTCATCGGCAGCGCGGTCCAGCACAGCCTGCTGCCCGCGATCACGATCCTGATCTCGTCGATGGCGGGCTGGATCCTGAGCATGCGCAACATGATGGTCACGGTCGCGTCCGAGGACTACGTGACCGTCGCGCACGCCAAGGGCCTGCCCGAGCGCCGCGTGATGGTCGGCTACGCCGCCCGCAACGCGTTGCTGCCCAACGTGTCGGGCTTCGCGCTGTCGCTCGGCTTCATCGTCGGCGGCACCCTGCTGGTCGAGATCGTGTTCTCGTACCCGGGCCTTGGCTTCCTGCTGTTCCAGGGCGTCGGCACGAAGGACTACCCGTTGCTGCAGGGCATCTTCCTGATCATCACGTTGTCCGTGCTGCTGGCCAACTTCGTCGCGGACCTGGCGTACATGCTGCTCGACCCGCGTACCCGAAGGGAGGGCTGACCCATGGCAACACCGTCTGTCGTGGACGCGACACCGGTCGCCGCCGTTCCGGTCAAGGCGAAGCGGCGCAGGTTGCGGTTCATCGCCAGCCCGAAGGCCGCGATCGGACTCGGGATGATGGCCTTCTTCGTCATCTTGGCGATCATCGGTCCGTTCATCGCGCCGTACGACCCGTCCGAGCGGTCCAACGCACTGGTCGAGGCACCGTCCGCGGCGCACTGGCTCGGCACGACGCACCTCGGGCAGGACGTCTTCAGCCAGCTGGTCTCCGGTACCCGCAGTGTGATCCTGGTCGGCCTGCTCGCAGGCGTGATCGCGACCATCCTTTCGCTGCTCGTCGGCGTGACGTCCGGGTATCTCTCCGGAGCCGGCGCGGAGAGCCTGTCCGCGCTGTCCAACGTGTTCCTGGTGATCCCGGCGCTGCCGCTGATCATCATCATCACGTCGATCCTGCCGGAGACCACGGACGTCACCATCGCGCTCGTGATCGGCCTGACGTCATGGGCCTGGGGTGCGCGAGTGCTGCGCGCCCAGACGCTCTCGTTGCGGCGCAGGGACTACGTCGAAGCCGCCCGCGCGACGGGAGAGAAGACGTGGCGGATCATCATCTTCGAGATCATGCCCAACCTGACCGCCGTCATCGCGTCGAACTTCATCGGCACGGTCATCTTCGCGGTCACCTCCGAGATCACCCTGGCGTTCATCGGCGTGAACACCAGCGGTGACAACTGGAACTGGGGCACGATCCTGTTCTGGGCGCAGGGCCAGCAAGCGCTTGCGCAAGGCGCGTGGTGGTGGTTCGTGCCGGCCGGACTGGCGATCGCGCTGCTCGGCACCGCGCTGTCCCTGCTGAACTTCGGGATCGACGAGTTCGTCAGCCCGCGCCTGCGGGGCAACGGCAAATCGAAGGTCAAGACGGTCGACGGGCACACCGTCCGGATGCGCGTCGGTTTCACGCCAGTCCTGGGCTTTGGGCGGAAGGACGACACGCTATGAGCGACGCGGTGCTCGAAGTCAAGAACCTGGATGTCGACTACGGCCTCGGCAGCGAGGCCGTGCACGCCGTCCGGGACGTGAACCTGGTCCTGCACCGGGGCGAGGTCCTCGGCCTCGCGGGGGAGAGCGGCAGCGGCAAGTCGACCCTCGCGTACGGACTGACCCGGTTGCTGCCACCGCCTGGCGTGATCGCCGGTGGCGAGGTCATCTACCACGCGGAGAACGGCGACACCGCCGACATCATGCGGATGACCGACGAGGAGCTGCGCGAGTTCCGCTGGGCGGAGACCGCGATCGTGTTCCAGGGTGCGATGAACTCGCTCAACCCGGTGCACAAGATCTCCACCCAGATGACCGACGTGATCAGGGCGCACGATCCGGACTCCACGCCACGCTCCCGGCTCGACCGGGCCAAGGAGATGCTGGCGCTGGTCGGGATCTCCGCCGACCGGCTGGAGGCCTACCCGCACCAGCTGTCCGGTGGTATGCGCCAGCGCGTGATGATCGGCATGGCACTGGCGCTCGACCCGCGCCTCGTCATCATGGACGAGCCGACCACGGCGCTGGACGTGGTGATCCAGCGCCAGATCCTCGGCCAGCTCATCGAACTGCGCGAGCGGCTGGGCTTCTCGGTGCTGTTCATCACGCACGACCTGTCGCTGCTGGTCGAGTTCTCCGACCGGATCGCGATCATGTACGGCGGCCGGATCGTCGAGGAGGCACCGGCCGCCGACATCTACCGGGACTCACTGCACCCTTACAGTGACGGTTTGCTGCACTCGTTCCCCGCGTTGCGTGGGCCACGCAGGGAACTGACCGGTATCCCCGGCTCTCCGCCGGATCTACGCGCGATGCCGACCGGCTGCGCGTTCCATCCACGCTGCCCGAAGGCCTTCGACCCGTGTGCGACCACCCTGCCGGTGCTCGGCATCCCCGAGAGCCACACCGGACAGCAGCGCACGGTGGCCTGCTGGCTGCATCCCATCCACTGAATGGTTCTGACTAGGAGACCTATGGATACAACTGTGCCAACCGTCGGAACCCACTCCGAGGCAAGGGAAAGCGCCGATCCGATCGACACGCTGCCGTCATCGTTCCGGTGGGGTGTCGCGACTTCGGCGTACCAGATCGAAGGCGCGTATGACGAGGACGGGCGAACACCCTCCATCTGGGACACGTACTGCCGGACTCCGGGAATGGTGCACGAGGGCGAGAACGGTGACGTCGCCTGCGACCACTACCACCGGATGCCGGAGGACGTCGAGCTGATCCGTTCACTCGGCGTCGACACGTACCGGTTCTCGGTGGCGTGGCCGCGTGTGCAGCCGGGCGGACGTGGCCCGGTCAACCACGCGGGTCTGGCGTTCTACGACCGGCTGGTGGACGAGTTGCTGGGCAAGGGCATCGACCCGTGGGTCACGCTGTACCACTGGGACCTGCCGCAGGAACTGGAGGACGAAGGCGGCTGGCCGGTGCGGGACACCGCATACCGGTTCGCCGACTACGCGATGCTGGTCTTCGACCAGCTGAAGGACCGCGTGCAGACGTGGACGACGCTGAACGAGCCGTGGTGCTCGGCCATGCTCGGCTACGCCTACGGCACGCAGGCGCCGGGCCGTCAGGACCTGCCCGCCGCGATCTCCGCCGTCCACCACCTGCTGCTCGGTCATGGCCTTGCCACGCAACGGATGCGTGCCGAGGCGCCCCGGCCGATCGAGCTCGGCATCACCCTGAACATGGGCACGTCCGACCCGGCGACGGACTCGGAGCCGGACATCGCCGCGGCCCGCCGCGCCGATGGCCTGGGCGTGCGGATCTACATGGATCCGTTGGTGCACGGCCGTTACCCGGCCGACGTCGTGGAAGACCTGGCCGCCCGCGGGATCCGCATCCCGGTCCGGCCCGGCGACCTCAGCGTGATCTCGGCGCCGATCGACGTGCTCGGTGTGAACTTCTACAGTGGACACGTCTTCTCGGGCGTCGACGAGAACGGCCGGGACCGCGACGGCGACGGCAACCCCGTCGAGCGTTCCATCCCGCAGGGTCACCCGGTGACCGCGATGGGCTGGGAGATCGTGCCGGACGCGTTCACCAGGCTGCTGACCCGGTTGTCCAAGGACTACCCGGGCCTGCCGATGGTGATCACGGAGAACGGCGCTGCCTTCGACGACGAGCCGGACGCCGCGGGCTTCGTCAGGGACTTCGACCGGATCGACTACTTCAACACCCACATCGGCGCGGTCGCGCGTGCACGTCAGGCGGGGGCCGACGTGCGCGGGTACTTCGCGTGGTCGTTGATGGACAACTTCGAGTGGTCTTACGGCTACGCGAAGCGATTCGGCATTGTCCGCGTGGACTACGACACGCAGGTCCGTACGCCGAAGCAGAGCGCCCTCTGGTACCGCGACACGATCAAACGTGTCCGCGGCCACTAGGTGAACCCTCGTGAGTGTTTAGCCGGGTTAGAACCCGGTTAAACACTCACGAGTCGTTGTCAGCCACGGGGGACTGTGAAGCCCACGATGGCGGGGTTGTTCCAGTCGCTCGAAGCCACCGTCGCGCCCTTCGCCGCCGCCTGCCGGACCCGGTCCTGGGCCTGTTGCACGGTGGGGTTGCGACCGTCGATGGCCGGGGCGACACTGTGCACACTCGCCATCGTCACCAGGTAGTTCCCGTTGGTGTAGAAGCTGGTGTCGCCGCTGAACCAGCCGCCGGCATCCCCGTCGAAGGTGACGTACCACTGGGCTCGGGTCCCGCCGTTGCCGCCGGTCCGCGGGTCCACTGAGGACGCTCCGTTGATGGTCGGGAACATCATCGCCGAGCCGAGGTTGGCGCCGAGCGAGGTCAGATAGTCGGCGTACTCGTGGTGAGTGTCGTAGTTGTCAAAGGGATTGCCTGCCTCGAACGCGCCGGTGATCAACGTGAACAGGAACTTCCCGCGCAGACTCTCCCGGCTTGGCCAAGCGCCCGCCCGCACGGCCGCGTCCAGCGTCGCGTGACTTCCCTTGACGTCAGCGGGTTTCACCACGTTGGCCGCACCCAACACCGACGCGATCAGCGCGTCGAGACGATCAGGCCCGTATCCACCACGACCGTCGTACCCGTTCTTCGCTTCCAGCTTGATGATCAGCGGCGCGTGGGTGGGGTTCTGGTCGTGCCACAGCTTGATGTTGCGCAGACACGCTTCGAAACCCTGGTTGCGTGAGCCGGTCCGTAAAGCGGCGAAACTCGTCGCGGACGAGCAGTTGTTGGCCGCCGCCCACGGCTCGTGGCTCACCTGATAACGGCCGCTGCCCAGGAAGTTCTGCCAGAGGTCGATTTCGATCATCGACGCGCCGGACTCCAGCGCGTCGGCCAGCCAGGGAAATGTGGCTTGTTCGTAGGCGTTGTGCACGCCCACTCCGGTGATGCCCGCGATCGAGGCATCGGCCGCGTGCGCGGGCGTCGGAGCTGCGATCAGGGCGGCCGTGGCCAGCGTCAGCGCCAAGCGCTTCATCGGGTCTCCTGGTGCGGGAAAGGGACAACGACTGACAACCATGAACCACGTGATATACAAACGGACCGCGTTCCACCCGGTCAAGATCAAACAGGATAGTCGTCCGGCATTCCGTCCGTTCGGCGTACGCGATTGGCGGGAATGTTCCGAGCTGTTCGTGAACGCGTTGTTGTGCCATGATGCGCACAGGGGGGAACGGACCGGGGGTCGGGCCATGGCTACCGTTCTCAGTATCGTCCTGCAGCACCACAACCGGTTGTTCCGCGAAATGCTGGCGGCGCACCTGGCGCGCGAGCCGGATATCACCGTGCTCGGCACGGCGGCCTCAGGTCCGGAACTGGTTCAGCTCTGTGATCTGCGACGGCCTGCCGTCGCGCTGTTCGAAGCCGACGCGCCCAGGTGGAGCAACGAACGCCTCGTCTCGCTGCTGCTGCCGCCGGGCAGGCTCATGCGAATGATCGGCCTGCACCAGTCCTTGACCACCGCGCACGTGATCCGGGCCTATGAGGCCGGAGTCAGCGCGTTGGTGCCGTACTCCGGCGGCCTGGAACCGTTGCTGGCCGCGATCAGGGCGCCGTCATCGGCGATCGAGACAGCGCGGGCCAAGCGCGGCGGCGGGGACGCGCTCACCCAGCGCGAACTCGAAGTCCTCTACCTCGTCTGCGCCGGTTACCCGCCTCGGCAGATCGGCCTGGAACTGGGCATCAGCCCGCACACGGTCGAGAACCACAAACAGCGCATCTTCACCAAACTCGGTGTGCACAGCCAGGCGCACGCCGCGGCGAGCGCCGTGCGCCTGGGACTGCTTTCCCATGCCCAGCCCGCCCGGCCGGACGGCGGGACCGCGGAACGAAGACCCGGCCTCCGGGTGGTGCTGGCCAAGACCGGCGGCCCGATCGCCGGCCGCGCGAGGCAGGTGCTCGACAAGCACCACATCATCGTGCTGGACAAGGAAAACGTCCCGAAGCGGCGCGCGGAGTGCGACACCGTGGACGAGTCGGCGGTGACCGTCCTGATCGATCCGCCGACGTCCGAATGGCGCGGCCGGCGTGGCCGGGGCGTCGTGGTGATCACCAGCCAGGAACCCAAACACCACCTCGTGGCGCAGGCCGTCGCCACCGGTGTGACCGTCCTGCCCGTGTCCGGGGTGGACGATCTGCTCGCACCGGCCGTCGAGGCCGCGAACGTGGGATACGTCCTGCTCAGCGCGGCTCACTCGCGGGCCGTGCTTGGTCCACAGGACGTCGAGTGGCGCCGTTGGCAGCTCGCGCTCACCCCGCGCGAACAGGAGATCCTGTCGGCTATCGCGCAGGGGCACACCACCAAACAGACCGCGCGGCTGCTCGGCATCTCGGTCCGCACTGTCGAGAACCTGCAAGGGAATCTGTTTCGCAAGCTGCGGGTGCACCGCAAGGCGGCGGCACTGGCGGTCGCGCACGAACTGGGACTGTTGGACGAATGAGACGGCGCCGTTCGTGGGAATTGCGTCCCGTTTTCGCACGCACCGCGAATACGCCACCGGCCGCGGCGGGGCCGAAATGACAAGAAAGTCCCGGAAATCAGCGAAGGTGTTCCGGTGCGGGGAAATTCGGCATCGACCGGCCGGTCATCAACCGGAACTGCCGGGCGGCCACGATCCGCAGCACCTCCCAGCCGTCGATCACCCGCAGCCGCAGCCGTCGGGCGGCATCCACCAGTGCGGTCGGCCGACGCCCGTACGCCAGGTCGACCAGAATCGTGTCGCGGGGGAGCTGCCCCAGACTGAACACCAGATCCTCGCGGACCGGCGTCGCGTGCACGATCAACGAGTAGTCCTCGGGGGTGAATCGGTGCAGCGGCACGTAGTCAAGGCCGAGCAGCCGGGCCGCTCGCCCGCCACGGTCCTGGCCCCGGTTCACCAGCGTCGGTGTCACGCCGAACCGCAGCAGTCCGGCGGCCGCGCCGCGCCCGGCGCCGCCGCACCCGACGACCGCCGCTTTCCTGCCGGTGAGCTGGATGCCGGCCCGGCCAAGCGCGCCGACGACGCCGATCGGATCAGTGGTGTGCGCCCGCCAGCCGGACTCCGTGCGAACCAGCACGTTCGCCGCGCCGGCCCGGGCCGCCGCGCCGCTAGCCACCTCGGCCAGCCGTAACGCCGCCTCTTTGTACGGCGCCTCAATGGTTCCACCCACCAGCGGGAAGCCGAGCGCGGCCAGGCCGTCGGCGAAGGTCCGCCAGGTGGACAGGAAGTCCGTTGTCGGAATGGGCAGGTACAGCCCTGGGTAGCCGAGAGCCCGGTAGGCCCGGTTGTGCAGCCTCGGCGAGAACGACCCGGCGACCGACCGGCCTGCGAGACCGAACAGGTGCCGGACCTGTGGCACGGCCGGGAACGGGTAGTCGCGTAACAGCCGGTTGATCGACGGGACCTCGTCGGTCCGGCCGCCGATGCGCCCGTACACCATGGGAGCGCCGAGCCAAGGCGCCAGCAACCGTCCACATGGGCCGGTCTCGCCGACGCTGAACGCGGTGACGTTGGTCCGGTTGAGCTTGTGCAGCAGGCGTAAGGGCGCCAGCGCCTGTTCGGCCGTCGCGGCGTGTGTCGTCAAGGAGTAGTGCCGTGCCGGGATTCCGGCCATCTGGCTGAACCTGGCCAGCAACGCGGTGAGCGACGTGCTCGTGGTACTCGGCCCGTACCACGCGAGCAGCCGGTGATGTGGCGGGATCGCGGCGAGGATCGCCGGCGTGGTGTCCCGGCCGATCTCCAGTTCCACGAGGTCGTAGCGCTTCGCCGCGGCCAGTAGCCTGCGTTCGCGCTGTTCGGTGCTGCCGGCGTACACCCCGCCCGAGCCTGTGGTGCGCAGACTGTAGATCAGTTCACCGGACATGTGGTCACGCAACACGGCCGGGTGGATGTCACCGAGCAGGTCCGCCCGCACCGCCAGGCCGCCGCCCGCCCGGTCGAGCAACCGCATGTCCTCGGTGTGCCGCCATGGCGGTCCGTGCAGCGTCCCGACCGGCGTGCACGTCGCTCCCTTGTGGACTGACGGGGGATGTGCGCGCGTCACGGTGCTCTCCTCCAGTCGCAGGAAACCGGGAGTGATGGCGCAGCACGTGCGCGTTTGCAGTCTGACATACCACGTGACTGTCCGCTGGACGGAACTGTTCGGTACTCGGGCGTAGGATTTCGGGTAAACGTCCCATGGTCGGGTTACCGGAAAGTCGCTTACGGCAGGGCGTACGCCGTTCGACTGTCCACAAGTGACTCGACGTGGGGAGGTACGCTCGGTGTTTCGACGTGTGCCCCTGAACACTAGGCTACCGGTGTGCGTGATCTCCGGGAGCTGCCCAAGGCGAACCTGCACCTGCACCTGACCGGCGGGATGCGGCACGCCACGCTGGTCGAGCTCACCGCGGTCCACGGGATGACGGTGCCTCCTCCGCTGCCGATGGGGGAGGTCCAGCCGTGGGAGGCGTTCCAGGCGAGGTACGACGCCAGGCGTGCCGCCATCCGCGGCGCCGAGGACATTCACCGCGTGATCACCGAGTCGATCGAGGACAACCTGGCCGACGGGTGCACGTGGCTGGAGATCCAGGTCGACCCGACCTCGTACGCGCCACTGCTGGGCGGGTACGAGCCGGTGGTCGAGGTCGCGCTGGACGCCATGGCGGGCCGTCCGTGCGGACTGATCATCGCGTCCAGCTGGGCCCGGTCCGGTGCGCACGCGACCGCGTTGGCGAAGGTGGCGGCCCGGTATACCAACGTGGCCGGGTTCGGTCTGTCCAATGACGAGCGCCGCGGTGACGTCGCGGACTTCGCCGAGGCGTTCCGGATCGCCACCGACGCGGGCCTGATCTCCGTGCCGCATGCGGGTTTCTTCGAGGAGGCGTGGCACGTACGAGCATGTGTCGACACGCTGAACGCCCGGCGAATCGGGCACGGCATCACGGCGATGCGCGACCGGGACACAGTGGCTTACCTGGCGGAGAAGCAGGTCGCGCTCGAGGTCTGCCCAACGTCGTATCCGCCTTTCGGCGTAGCGTCTTACGAATCCCTGCCGATCCGCGATCTGCTCGATGCCGGTGTGCCGGTCGCGTTGGCCTCCGACGATCCGCTCCTCTTCGGCGCGGACGTCACCGCCCAGTACACGATCGCGCGCGACGTCATCGGCCTGTCGGACATCGAACTCGCCGCCGTCGCGAAGCATTCCATCGCCGTGTCGACAGCTCCTGAGGACGTCAAACAGCGCACTGCCGACGCCATCGCGACCTGGTGCGCCGCTGTCCCGTGACCGACGCCGAAACGGTTGCCACTGTGCACTTTCGTGCGCCATGGGCCGGATGAACCGGCCGTGCGGATGCGTGTACTGTGCGGAAATCGGGTGGTGATCATCGGCCTCGGGCTCGCCGCGGAGATGACCCCGTCCTGTGCAGGCGCTCGGCCGAAACTAGGGGACCATGGTTCGCGTTCTGATTGTGTGCGCGTTGGTGCTGGCTGGATGTGGTACCGCCGCATCCGAACAACCTCGACCGGAGAAGCGGAACCACGACCGGGTCGTGCGCATGTCCGGCGGTGAGGCGCTCAGTTACGTGCACTCGGACACCGCGTCGCAGGTGTTGTGCTCGGCCCTGCCGGACGAGAAGCTGCGCCGGGTGCTGGCCGCCACCGCGGTGGTGCGTGAGCGGCATCCCGACGGTGCCAAGGGAACGTGCCGGATCCGCGACGACCGCGGGTCGAAGGCGATCGACCTGTCGCTGCACGGGGTGTGGGACAGGTTCGCGCCGAGCGCCCGGATCGCCGGGCGGCCCGCGCAGATCAACGTGAACACCAAGGTCGTCATCGACGTGGCCATCGCCGAGACCGACGGCTACCGCACGGCGAGCAAGCGGACGCCGATCCTGCGGGCCCAGGGCCCGGTCAGTATCGACATGATGGTCCGCGGCCTGCTCGACGAACTGGTCCCGGTACTGGCCGAACAGACCGACGAACTGCCCCAGGTGGACGAGGACGGCACGGTCGCGTTCTCCTCGACACCGCTGACCGCCGACGAGTTCGTCGACCTGCCCAGGCCGATGCAGGTGCTCCAGTTGTGCACTGTCGCCGAGCAGGTACTGCACTTGGAGGTGGTCAGGGCGATCGACACCGGCACGTGCACCCTGCGCCGCCCGGACGGCCGGACGCTGGCACTGGTCGTGGTGGACTCGGTGGGCTCGGAGCAGCTCACCGAGAAGGTCGCCGGACGTCCCGCGCGCTTCGGCGAATCCACCATCACGGTCCGCCTGCGGGACGACGCGCTGCTCGACCTGATGATCGGGGACACCGATCCGAAGCTCGCCGAGCAGCTCGTCCGCGCTCTCGGTCAGGGGTAAGGAAACGGGGGACGGCCGGTCCCGGTGATCCGGGCGTTGCCCCACGGGTCGAGTTCGGCGAGGCGTCCGCGGCGCGGGCTGCCACCGGGAAGCCTTACTGTGACGTCGTTGTGGCCGCGCTTGTACAGCGCGGTGACGTCGGGATGTGCGGTGATCCGGCCGTACCAGCGGTAACTGCCGTCGATCGGCTGCAAATGGCCCATCAGGTGCACTTCGACGTCGATCTCCGCGCCGTCGACGGTCAGTACGGCCGGGCCGCGATGCGTTTCGTCGAGCTCGCTTTCGTACGGCGTGAAGATGTAGTCGTGCGGATCCGGTTTGCGCCGGTAAGAGATCCGGGCGTGCGGCTGGACCTCGATGCGTCTCGCGTCCTGCAGGCCCATCATCCGCAGGCAGCGGGCGATGTAGCGGAAGTTGCCGTCCTCGAAGCGGAAGGCGTTCGGCCCGGTCACCGGGAACGTCGTCACGATAACGCGCGCCGTTGTGGTCCGGCCGTTGGGCGCGGTGACCGTCCACATGTCAGTGCGTGGGTCGAACTCGTGGCTGACGACCTCGTCGAGCAGCACGACGTCGAAGCCGGGCAGTTTGCGGGCCATCCGGTCGGGCACGCCGATCAGCGCGACCCTCATGCGATGAACCCGGCCGCCCGCCAGCGTTCCCTGGCCCTGCCGCGGAAGATGCCCTGTTCGTCGAAGAACCGGCGCAGCTTGTCGAAGCCCTCCTGCTTGACCTTGCGGTAGTGCGGGTTGGCCACGGCCTGCCGGTAGGCCTCGTCCGCGTCCAGCCCGGCGCGGGCGTAGATCCGGCGGTGCACGAGCTGGTCGCTGAAGAACTGGCCGCCGTAGCCGACCATCCGGCCGATGCTCTCCTTCTCCCACCAGGACGCGTAGCGCATCCGCCGTGCGACACCTTCCCGCGCCCACTGGATGTGCCGGGCCTCCTCGACGACGTGGATCCGCATCATCCGCCGGACGACCGGCTGCATGCCGGGATCGTCCATGATCCGCCGCTGCCAGGTGTCGAAGATTTCCTCGCCGATCAGGGCCCCGACCCACAGGTGCAGCCCGCGCAGCCGGCGCGGCAGTGACCTGGTGATCGCGAGCTGGGCCTTGGGTTGCCGGTAGTACCGGGCGCCGATCTTGTCGATCAGCCTGCCGAACATCAGCATGTGACGGCACTCGTCGCCGATCTCGGTCAGCGCGTAGTGCGTGTGCCGCGCGCCCGGGTCCGCGTCGAAGATCATCCGCAGCAGGGCCTGGTTGAGCACGTTCTCGAACCAGTGCCCGACGCTGAGCAGGTTCGCCAGTTCCTGTCTGGACAGTTCGATCCGCTGCCGTGGCGTCATCCGGTGCCACAGCGGGGTGTCGTAGAGCGCGGACAGGTCCGGCGGCAGGAAGTACTTGCCGTCCTCCAGCGGCGCGTCCCAGTCGATGTCCACGGCCGAGTCGTACGAGCGCCGGACCGAACCGTTGAGCAACCGCTGGGCGTCCTGCTCGGTGTCCCTCATCGCGCACCTCTTTACGTCTGGGCCTCAAACGTAAACCTGACGGGTGGGACAGGTCAACCAGGCTCGATAAGCTTCTCCTCGTGGCGGACGATCTGAAGGACCGGATCCTCGACGCCGCCGTGGAGTGCTTGCTGGAGAGCCATCCCGGCGCGCGGGTCCACGCGGCGATCGCCGAGCGGGCCGGCGTCTCCCGGCCGACGGTCTACAAGTACGTCGGTGACCAGGACGCCATCGTGATGGCGTTGATGGAGCGGGACATCGCCCGGATGCACGCCGCCGCCGCGTCCGTGGTGACCCGGTCGGGATCGCTGCGGGAGCGGTTCCTCGACACGATCGTCTTCGTCGTCGGCTACGCCCGTGACCACCGGTTGCTGCAGAAGGCGCTGCGGGAGGACCCGGCGTCGATCCTGCCGTGGTTCACGGTGAACTCCGAGCCGGTCATCGAGATGGGCATCGGCCTGTTCGGCCCGCACGTCAAGCAGGCCATCGCGGACGGCGAGTTCCCGGCCGTCGACCCGAGGGTGATCGTCGAGTGGTGCTGCCGGCTGATCCTGTCGTTGATCACCACGCCCGGCACGATCCGCACCGACGACCCGGCCGCGCTGCGTCGTTATCTGGAAGACCTGCTGGATATCGGCATGCCACGATGACCGGCATGGTTGAGACCAATGTCGAGCAGTGGAAGTCCTGGAACGGCGACGACGGCGACTTCTGGGTGGAGCGGGCCGACCGGCTCGACGAGGGCATCGCGAACTACATGGAGCCCTTCCTCGCCGCGGCCGCGATCCAGCCGACGGACCACGTGCTCGACGTCGGGTGCGGTACCGGCACGACGACCCGCGAGGCGGCCGCGTGTGCCAACGAGGTTCTGGGCGTCGATCTCTCCGGGCAGATGATCGCGCTGGCGCGGCAGCGTTCGGCGGGCCTCACGAACGTCCGGTTCGAGCAGGCGGACGCCCAGGTGCATCCCTTCGCCGAAGGCGAGTTCGACGTCGCCGTCAGCCGTAACGGCTCGATGTTCTTCGAGGACCCGGTCGCGGCCTTCGGCAACATCCGGCGGGCGCTGAAGCCGGGCGGCAGGCTGGTGCTGCTGGCGTGGCAGCCGATGGACGACAACGTGTGGCTCACCACGTTCCGCGGGATCATGGCGGCCGGTCGTGATCTGCCGAAGCCGCCGCCGGACGGGGCGCACGCGTTCTCGCTGAGCGACCCCGGCCGGGTTCATCCGCTACTGGACAAGGCGGGTTTCCAGGACGTACGGATGACCGCGTTGTCGAAGCCGATGTACTTCGGCCGCGATCCCGGGGACGCGGCCGAGTTCATCGCCGGCCAGTTCGCCAAGCTGATCGAGCCGGAGCGGCGAGCCTCCGTGCTCGCCGCACTCCGCACCGACATGGCAGACCACATGACCGCACGCGGAGTGGAGTACGACTCCGCCTCCTGGCTCATCCAGGCCACCCACCCCTCGTGAGCGTTTATCAGGGTTAGAACGCCGATAAACACTCACGAGGGGGTGGGTGGGCTGGTTCTGTGGATGTTCCGTGTGGTGGCGTCGCATACGGTGTGATGCCGAGGGGGCGGACGTCGGCTTCTGTCGTCACCACCTGCTTCGGTCCCGCCTGACCGGACAGGGGTGTCGACGGAGGCTGGCCCTGTCCGGAGCGTCACTTGGGTGACCCGGTGCAGGGGTGATGGCGGCGTGGGGCGCCATCACCCTCATCCGCCGGTCGAACGCGCCCTAGCGGATGACGAGGCCGGCGGACATCAGTGACTGTTCGACACGGAGCCGTTCGATCTCCAGAGGCGTGCCGAGGCCGACGGCGTCAAGGCGGTGCGGTACGTCGACCGCGCGGCACGCCTGCATCAGCAGAGCGTCGTACGCCTGGAGCGTGCCCATGCGGCGGACCATCGGGGTGCCTGGCCCGTAGGCAGTGAGGACGCGGTGGACGCGGCGGAGATCCGCGGCGATGCGTTCGATCGGGAGGTTCGTGGCGGTGGCACGGCTTCGCCGGAAACGCCGGATCAGCCGGGGCAGGCGCAGCACCGCCCAGCACGCTGCTGTCGGAACTGTCGCGATCACCAGGTACAGCAGCATGTTCGTGACGGGCACGGCGTCGTCGCCGGGCATGCGCTCATCGTACGCCGGTCAGGCGTTGTTCTGCTTCCGCCGTGAACTGATCATGCAACCGCCGATGACCCCGGCGATCAGCGCACTGACGATGAGCATGAAAGCGCCTGTGAGGATGCCGAGCAGGCCGAGAGCCAGCGCGACGGTCACCGCGATCACCTGAAGCGCCGAAGAAGGATTCTTCGCCGGGCCGGAACGCAGGGTGCGCGCGAGTTCGGGGTCGTCCTGCTCGAACCATTCTTCGATCAAGCGGAGTTGTCTGCGCTCGTACGGTGTGAACATTTCGGGGCTCCCGGGCGTCGTCATCTGGCGCCCGGGTACCCCGAAAATCGCTGGTTCTCACTCCGCCAGGGTGTCGAGAACCTGCTGGCCGTACTTGGCGAGCTTGTTCTCGCCGACCCCGTTGACCCGGCCGAGTTCCGCGAGCGTCCCCGGGGACGACGTCGCGATCTCCCGAAGTGTCGCGTCGTGGAAGATCACATACGCGGGGACGCCCTGCTCCTTGGCCGTCGCCGCACGCCACGCCCGGAGGCGTTCGAACACCGGCGCCGCCTCTTCGGGCATCTCCACGGCCGCTTTCTTGGCGGGCTTGGACGCGGCCTTGGTGGCCTGCTCACGCCGCATCAGCACGGTGCGTTCCTTGCGCAGCACCGAGGCGCTGGCGTCAGTGAGCACCAACGTGCCGTAGTCGCCCTCGACAGCCACCAGGCCTTGGGCGAGCAGTTGCCGGACGACGCCACGCCAGCCGCTCTCAGTCAGTTCCTCGCCGATGCCGAACACTGTCAGCGTGTCGTGGTCGTGCTGGATGACCTTCGCGGTCTTGCGGCCGAGCAGGATGTCGATCAGTTGCCCGGCGCCGAACTTCTGCCGCCGTTCACGCTGCAACCGGTAGATCGTCGACAGCAGCTTCTGCGCGGCGATCGTGCCGTCCCAGGACTCCGGCGGGTTCAGGCACGTGTCGCAGTTGCCGCACGGCGTGGATTCCTGCCCGAAGTACGCGAGCAGCTGCACCCGGCGGCATTCGACGGTCTCGCACAGCGCGAGCATCGCGTCCAGGTGCTGACTCTGCCGACGGCGGTGTGCGTCGTCGCCTTCGGACGTGTCGATCAACTTGCGCTGCTGTACGACGTCCTGCAGGCCGTACGCAAGCCAGGCGGTCGACGGCAGGCCGTCGCGGCCCGCACGTCCCGTCTCCTGGTAGTAGCCCTCGACCGACTTCGGCAGGTCGAGATGTGCGACGAACCGGACATCCGGCTTGTCGATGCCCATTCCGAACGCGATCGTGGCGACCACGATCAGACCGTCCTCACGCAGGAACCGCGCTTGGTTCTGCGCACGGGTCCGCGCGTCGAGGCCCGCGTGGTACGGCACCGCGTCGATGCCGTTGGCCACGAGGAACTCGGCCGTTTTCTCCACCGACGAGCGGGACAGGCAGTAGACGATGCCCGCGTCGCCGTCGTGCTCGGTACGCAGCAGGTCCAGCAGCTGACGCTTCGGGTCGGCCTTCGGCACGATCCGGTACTGGATGTTCGGCCGGTCGAAGCTGGCCACGAAGTGCCGGGCCTCGTCCAGCTTGAGCCGGGTGGCGATCTCGGCGTGCGTGGCCTGGGTGGCGGTCGCGGTCAACGCGATCCTCGGCACCTGCGGCCAGCGTTCGTGCAGGTCGGAAAGGCCCAGGTAGTCGGGCCGGAAGTCGTGTCCCCACTGGGCCACGCAGTGGGCCTCGTCGATCGCGAACAGCGCGATCCGGCCGCGGTCGAGCAGCTCCAGCGTCGCGGGCACGCGCAGCCGTTCGGGCGCGAGGTACAGCAGGTCGAGCTCGCCGGCCTGGTACATCGCCTCGGTCAGCCTGCGTTCCTCGAAGTCCTGCGAGGAGTTCAGGAAGCCCGCGCGCACGCCGAGCGCGTTCAGCGCGTCGACCTGGTCCTGCATCAGCGCGATCAGCGGGGAGATGACGACCCCGACACCCGGCCGGACCAGCGCCGGGATCTGGTAGCAGAGCGACTTGCCGCCACCGGTGGGCATCAGGACGAGCGCGTCACCGCCCCCGGCCACGTGCTCGATGATCGCCTCTTGCTCACCGCGGAAGGAGTCGTAGCCGAACACCCGGCGCAGGACCTCCAACGCCGGGCTCGCGGTCTCGAGCGAAGCCACCCGGTGATCCTAGACGTCCCGCCGCGCGGGTCGCGCCGGGCTCGCGGGCCGGTGACACGATCTTTCCCGGCAAGCGGCCCGTGTGTCTATTGTGGACGGCGCGGCGCCTCGTCAGCCGACCCTGACCAGGCCGGACTCGTAGGCGAACACGACCAGCTGCGCGCGGTCACGAGCACCGAGCTTCGTCATCGCCCGGCTGACGTGCGTCTTGGCGGTCGTCGGGCTGATCACCATGCGGGCCGCGATCTCGTCGTTGGTCAGCCCTTTCGCCACCAGCGCCATGACCTCCCGCTCACGGTTGGTCAGCTGGTCCAGTCCCACGACCGGCCCCGCCTGCGGCGTGCGGGACACGAACTCGCTGATCAGCCGGCGGGTGATGGCAGGAGACAGCAAGGCGTCCCCGCGGGCGGCGACCCGGACGGCCGTGAGCAGGTCCGCGGGATCGGTGTCCTTCACCAGGAAGCCGCTGGCCCCGGCGCGCAACGCGTTGAAGACGTACTCGTCGAAGCCGTAGTTGGTCAGGATCACGACGTGCGCCGAAGCCAGTTCGGGATCGGACGCGATCTGCCGGGTGGCCTCGATCCCGTCCATCACAGGCATTTGGACGTCCAGCAACACGACATCCGGCTTGTGCCGCCGAGCCAGCGAGACGCCTTGTGCGCCGTCGGAAGCGTCCGCGACGACGGTGATGTCGTCCTCCGCGGCCAGCAAAGCGCGGAAACCCGCCCGGATCAGGGCCTGGTCGTCGACGAGAAGGACACGGATCATGAGACCGGCAACTCCGCTCGGACAGTGAACCCACCCGACGAACGAGGCGCCGCCGACAACGCGCCACCCAACGCGGTGATGCGCTCGCGCATACCGATCAGCCCGACCCCGGGGACCGGCTGCGCCGAAGGGGAAGCCGTGCCGTCATCGTCTATCTGCACGGTCAACGAGTGCGCCCCGAATCCAAGGTGGACGGCGGCCGACGTCGCCGAGGCATGCCGGGTCACGTTCGTCAACGACTCCTGCACGATCCGGTACGCCGTGCGATCGATCTCGGTCGGCAACGGGCGCCGGTGCCCGGTGATCGTCAGCCGTACGGGCAGCCCGGTGCTCCGAGTCCGTTCGACCAGGTCGTCCAGCCGGTCCAGGCCGCTGGTGTCCGGTTCGCCACGAAGGACATCCAGCGTCTGCCTCAGTTCACGCATCGCGTCACCGCTGGCTTCCTGGATCGCGACCAGGGCTTCGGGCACCTCCTCGCCGCGTTTGCGCGCCAGGTGCACGGCCACCCCGGCCTGGACCTTGATGACCGAGATGCTGTGTGTCAAGGAGTCGTGCAGCTCGCGGGCGATGCGGAGCCGTTCCTCGCTGCCCCGGCGACGCAGCGTCTCCTCGTGGTTACGGGCTTGGTCGGCGACGCGCTTCTCGCGCAGCCGGGTCGCTTCGCCGAGGACCATCGCCGCGACGAACCAGCCGAGCAGCAAGATCCGGTCCTGGATGTCCTCACGGGCCGGATGCCCCGGCAGCACGAAGACGTTCATGATCACCAGAGTCAGCAGGTACGTGACGCCGGTGCCGATGCCGATCACCCGATGGCCGAACCGCAACGTGGAGTAAAGCGCGCACAGCAACGGCAGTTCGATCGCGACGTCCGGCTTGTCGACGAAGTAGACGTTGATGGTGCAGACCGCGCACAGCAGCAGGACAGCGACCGGGTAACGGCGACGCAGCACGAGCGTCAGCGCACTGGTGAGTACGAGTGTGTAGCCGGTCACACTCATCTGTTTCGGTGACGCTTCCATCGTGGCGACCAGCAGCGCTGTGACGGCGACGGTCACACCGATGTCCACGATCCACTGTCGAGTGCTGCTCACCTGCGCAGACTATCCGGGTGACGCCGTCGCCGGCTGTACTTCAGTCGATGTACGAGCGGCCCTGACTACTTCCCGGGGAGTAGCGCGGGAAGACATCCTCGGCAGGACGCCGGCAGGGCCCGGAAAAGCCAGGATTCCGTGCTGTGAAGAAGAAACCGATGGTGTGGTTGTTACGGACGGCGGGTGTGCTGTTCTTGGTGGCCGTTCTGGGACAGGCGGTGCTGGCGGGCCTGTTCGTGACGGGGGACACCGGTTTCCTGGACGTGCACGAGATCAACTCGACCGTCGTCGGACTGGCGGCGATCGCCTGGATCATCGCGTCGATCGTGCTGAAGGCGCCGTTGCGGATGGTTCTGGTGGGAGTCGCCGCCCTGCTGGCCACGGGCGCTCAGATCGGTCTCGGTCACGCGCGGGGCCTGGGGTTGCACATCCCGCTGGGAGTGGCGCTGTTCGGCGCGGGCATCACGTTGACCACGCTGGCGTTCTCGTATCGCACGGAGCCGAAATGACTTCGAGACGGCGTTTCCTCGGCTTGCTCGCGGGCGCGGCCGTGATCGGCACGACTGGCTTTGTCGTGGGCAGTCAGGCAGGGAACAACGGTTTGCTGCGCAGCAAGAGGCCCTTGCCCCAACGGTTCACTGTGCCCTTGCCGATTCCGCAGGCCGCCAAGCCGACGCGGGTCGACGGCACCACGGAGTACTACACGCTCGTGCAGCGGACCGCCGACGTCGAGATCCTGCCTGGCGTCCGGACGCGGATCTGGGGGTATGACGGGACTTTCCCGGGCCCGACATTCCACTTGCGACACGGACGCCAGGCGGTCGTCGAACTGCGCAACGAACTCGACGCGCCGACATCGATGCATCTGCACGGCGGTGTCACACCGCCGGAGTCCGACGGCTACCCGACCGATCTCGTGAAGCCGGCGGCCACCAAGGAATACACGTATCCGATGCGGCAACGCGCCGCCACGCTGTGGTACCACGACCACCGGATGGATTACACGGCACCACAAGTGTGGCGTGGGCTGGCGGGCCTGTGCCTGGTGAGCGACGCGGAGGAGGAGAACCTCGGGCTGCCGACGGGCCGGTACGACGTGCCGTTGCTGCTGACCGACCGTGCGTTCGACGAAGACGGATCTTTTCTGTACCCGGCACTGCACCATGGCCCCGGGGTGGAGAAGGAATACGCGAACGGCGTTCTGGGAGACGTGATGCTGGTGAACGGCGTGCCGTGGCCGGTGCACGAAGTCGAGCAGACGCGATACCGGTTCCGGATCGTCAACGGCTCCAACGCCCGCAGGTACGACCTGGCCCTGGAGCCGGGCGGAGACCTGATCCAGATCGGCAGTGACGCGGGACTGCTCGACCGGCCCAGGAAGCACCGGAAACTGACCGTCTCACCCGGCGAGCGGTTCGACGTCCTGGTGGACTTCGCCGGCTATCCCGTCGGAACGGAGATCACCCTCGGATCGCTGGTTCGGTTCAAGGTGGTGCGCCCGGGCCCGGAAAGCCCGCCCCTGCCGGAGAAACTGGCCGGCCTGGAGCGGCTCGGCGACCCGGTGGCGACCAGGACGTTCGACTTCCGGACCACAATGGAGCATCACGGTGCGCGCATGTGGACGATCAACGGTGAGATGTTCGACCCGGCGAAATCCCTTGCCACGCCTCAGCTCGGCACGGTGGAACGGTGGCGGCTGTCGAGTGACTTCCATCATCCGGTGCACCTGCACCTCGCGCACTTCCAGGTGGTGTCCCGCGGCGGCAAGGGGCCGGCGGCGCAGGACGTCGGCTGGAAGGACACTGTGGACGTACGCCCGTACGAGGTGGTCGAGGTGCTCGCCCGGTTCGACGGATACCGCGGCCGGTACATGATGCACTGCCACAACCTCGAACACGAGGACATGGCGATGATGGCCAACTTCTTCGTCGGTTGACAGCCTCGCGGAAGGTCTGCCAACCTGGATTCAGGCCGAGAGGCGCTGCAACGGACGGTTCGACTCCGTCCGCCACGCTCGGCCTGATCCACCCGACTGCAAGGGCGCCTCCTTTCACTAGGAGGTGTGTCCTGTGTTGCAGACCGTGAACGGTCTCGAGTTCGCTGTCAAAGACCTCTCGCTGGCGCCGTTCGGCCGCAAGGAGATCGAGCTCGCCGAGCACGAAATGCCTGGTCTGATGGCCATCCGCCGGCAGTACGCGGACACGAAGCCGCTCAAGGGAGCCCGTGTCGCCGGCTCGCTGCACATGACGATCCAGACCGCTGTGCTGATCGAGACCCTGGTCGACCTGGGCGCCGAGGTCCGCTGGGTGTCCTGCAACATCTTCTCCACCCAGGACCACGCGGCGGCCGCGGTCGTGGTCGGCCGGAACGGCACCCCGGAGGCGCCCGCGGGCACCTCGGTGTTCGCCTGGAAGGGCGAAACCCTGGCGGAGTACTGGTGGTGCACCGACCAGCTGTTCCAGTTCCCCGGTGGCCTGTTGCCCAACATGATCGTCGACGACGGCGGCGACGCGACACTGCTGGTCCACAAGGGCGCGGAGTTCGAAGCGGCCGGTGCCGTCCCGCAGCCCACGGCCGACGACAACGAGGAATACCAGCTCATCCTCAAGACGCTGGCGGACAGCCTGGCCCGCGACCCGAAGCGCTTCACGAAGGTCGCCGCGGAGATCCGGGGCGTCACCGAGGAGACGACCAACGGCGTCAAGCGCCTGTACAAGCTGGCACAGGACGGCGAACTGCTGTTCCCGGCGATCAATGTGAACGACTCGGTCACCAAGTCGAAGTTCGACAACAAGTACGGGATCCGGCACTCGCTGGCCGACGGCATCAACCGGGCCACCGACGTGATGCTCGGCGGGAAGCTCGCGGTCATCTGCGGGTACGGCGACGTCGGCAAGGGCGCGGCGGAGTCGTTGCGCGGCCAGGGCGCCCGCGTGGTCGTGACGGAGATCGACCCGATCTGCGCACTGCAGGCCGCGATGGAAGGCCTTGAGGTCGTCGAGCTGGACGACGTGGTGCACAAGGGTGATCTCTTCATCACCACGACCGGCAACTTCGGCATCATCTCCGCGGCGCAGATGTCGCGGATGAAGCACAACGCGATCGTCGGCAACGTCGGTCACTTCGACAACGAGATCGACATGGCCGGCCTGGCGAAGATCCCCGGCATCCAGAAGATCGAGATCAAGCCCCAGGTGCACGAGTGGAAGTTCCCCGACGGGCACTCCGTGATCGTGCTGTCCGAGGGTCGTCTGCTCAACCTGGGCAACGCGACCGGGCACCCGTCGTTCGTGATGTCGAACTCCTTCACCAACCAGGCGATCGCCCAGATCGAGCTCTTCACCAAGCCGGGAGAGTACGAAAAGGACGTCTACCGGCTGCCGAAGCACCTGGACGAGAAGGTCGCCCGGCTGCACCTGGATGCCCTTGGCGTCAAGCTGACCAAGCTGACCAAGGAGCAGGCGGAGTACATCGGCGTGGACGTGGAAGGCCCGTTCAAGCCGGAGCACTACCGCTACTAAGCCTTCCTCGTGGGTACTCGGTCTAAAAATGAGCTGCGGCCGGGTACCCACGAGGGGTCTCACGATCGATCCCGGGGATTCGGGGGACGGCACGCGCAGCGGCCCCCTCGCGAGGAAGTTGTGTGACCGAACCAACTCACGAGAGGGCCGTCGATCACGCTGACCGCGGATGCGGTTCGAGGGTCCTCGTGCCGCGATCGCTTGTGCCAGCGCCAGTTGTGCCAGGGCCGTCCGCGGCCGGGCCTGGCGTTCGCCCGGCCCGGTGGTGCTGTTTCCGCGTCGTCCCGGTCTCCCACGATAACCGCCGACCGGCCAGAATGGAATGACGCCGATCCGGCGAAAAACCCGGTACGCCGCCGCCTCGGTCGAGCTTATGTCCCTGTCGGGTAACAGATGAACGGCACGCCGAAGTGGTGGTTGCCGTCCGCGTAGGCGTCGAACGAGTCCCGGATGGTGCGCTCGCAGTCGGGATCGATCCGCACCAGCAGCGTCGGCCACTCCGCGCCCGGTGCGATGGGCCGGTGGTGGTCGCATTCGATGCCGCCGGTGACGTCCCGGCACGTCCAGCCGTCGCCCTCGTGCCCGAGAACGTGGATTTGGTGGGGCAGTGACAGGAACAGGCGCACGTTGCCCCGGCCGTGCGGGGCTTTCGCCCGGACCGTGAACTCGTTGTAGGAGACGTAGTCGCTGCCGTACCAGATCCCGTCCCGCTCGGTGATGAAGAAGCCCGGTTCCAGCTGGACTTCCAGTCGCTGTTGCGCCGCCGACGCGGAGGAGCCGGACGCCAAGGCCGCCAATAACACTGCCACGGCCAGAGTTGCCGATTTCCGGAACATGTCATCACTCCTGGGTGGATCCCCGGCTCGGTGTCCTGACGTACCCAGATCCAAAGGGTTTCCTGGCCGAGACGCAAATCGATCTTCGCGGGGAGGCCGGTTCGGGGTGCCGCATCCGAAGGAGGCCGGGCGGCCCGGTCATCCTGATACTGTCCGGGCCGACTGGGGGCGTCTGGGGGCAGGGAGGAATGACAATGGATGTGGTCAGGGCCGCGTCACTGATCGTGACAACGCTCTTGCTCGGACTGGTCTCCGGCTTTTTCTACACTTTTTGCATCTCGGTGATGGTCAGTCTGCGGAGCACGGACGACCGCACGTTCGTCGACGTGATGCAGAAGATCAACAGAGATGTGCTGAATCCCAGGTTCTTCCTGACCTTCGTGGGGTCGGCGCTGTTCGGCGTGCTCACGGTGATCCTGTTCATCGGGCAGCCGCTTGCGGTGTTCCTGCCGGTGGTGTTGAGCCTGGTGCTGTACCTGGTCTGCTTCGGGATCACGGTCCGGGGGAACGTGCCGATGAACGTCCGGCTCGATCAGTACGGGCCGCCGGAGGAGATCGCCGACATCGCGGCGGTCCGCAAGCAGTTCGAAGAGCCGTGGAACCGCCTCAACGGGCTGCGGGCCTGGGCCGCGACCCTGGGGTTCGGTGCCGCGATCTGGGCGCTGGTCGCCCACTTCAGCGCCTGAAAACCCTCGTGAGTGGTTATCGGGGTTAGAACCCTGATAACCACTCACGAGGAGGTAAGGTCGGGGTGCATGGCGAGGTATTTCGATGTGCACCCCGACAACCCCCAGCGGCGATCCATCCTGCAGGTGGTCGAGTTGTTGCGACAGGACGGCCTGATCGCGTACCCGACCGACTCCTGTTTCGCACTGGGCTGCCAGCTCGGCAACCGCGAGGGGATCGACCGCATCCGGCAGATCCGCCAGCTCGACGACCGGCACCACTTCACCCTCGTGTGCCAGGACTTCGCCCAGCTCGGCCAGTTCGTCTACGTCGACAACGACGTGTTCCGGGCGATCAAGGCCGTCACGCCGGGCAGCTACACGTTCATCCTGCCGGCGACGAAGGAAGTCCCGCGCCGCATGCAGCACGCCAAGAAGAAGACCGTCGGCGTGCGCATCCCGGACCACACCGTGGCCCAGGCCCTGCTCGCGGAACTCGGCGAACCCCTGCTGTCCAGCACGTTGCTGCTGCCCGACCAGGACGAACCGATGACGCAGGGCTGGGAGATCAAGGAACGCCTGGACAACGTGATCGACGCGGTGATCGACTCCGGCGAGTGCGGCACGATCCCGACCACGGTGATCGACTTCTCGCAGGGTGAGCCCGAGATCGTCCGGGAGGGCGCGGGCGATTTGTCCCGTTTCTCCTGATCGCGAGTCCGGCCGCGGTCGCGGCGGTCGCGAAAGTTTCCGGGGGCGGAATGTCGAAAGCTGTCAGCGGGCACCGACTCATCCGCGAAGGCGCCCGGCACGCGGCGCCGCCGAGAGGAGAGATCACATGAAGTACCTGCTGATCATGAACGTCAACCAGGAGACGATGGCGGCCCTCACCGACGAGGAGCGCGAGGCGATCGGTAACGGGCACCAGAAGTTCATGGACACGATCAAGCAGACCGGCGAGCTGATCGTCACCCAGGCGCTGGCCGATCCGTCGAACACCGTGGTGGTCAGGGCCGGTCAGGGCGCGCCCGTGGTGACCGACGGCCCGTTCGTCGAGTCCAAGGAGTTCATGGGCGGCTTCTACCTGGTCGAGGTGGAGAGCAAGGACCGGGCGGTCGAGCTCGCCACGATGATCCCGGACGTCCGGCACGACGGCTTCGCCGTCGAGGTCAGGCCGGTGATGTTCTCCGCCGGCCTGGAGATGTGACCGCTCGCCTTGAGGACCTGCTGCGTCAGCTGGCGCCGCAGGTCCTCGGCGTGCTCGTCCGCAAGTACGGCCAGTTCGACGCGTGCGAGGACGCCGTGCAGGAGGCACTGCTGGCGGCCAGCATGCAGTGGCGTACCGGCGGGATGCCGGACCACCCGAAGTCCTGGCTGATCACGGTGGCCTCGCGCAGGCTGACCGACCAGTGGCGCAATGAGCAGGCCAGACGCAACCGCGAGACGCTCGCGGCCAGCCAGGAGCCGAGCACGCCGGCCGAACCCCAGGACCACGACGACACGCTGGAGCTGCTGTTCCTCTGCTGCCACCCGGACCTGTCACCGTCCTCGCAGGTCGCCCTGACGTTGCGGGCCGTGGGCGGGCTGACCACGGCCCAGATCGCGACGGCGTTCATGGTCCCTGAGGCCACGATGGGCCAGCGGATCAGCCGCGCCAAACAGAAGATCAGGGCCACCGGCATCCCCGAGCCGGAATGGGGCCGGCGCCTGCAGGTCGTCCTGCACGTGCTGTACCTGATCTTCAACGAGGGCTACACCGCGTCCTCCGGTCCCGACCTGCAGAGTGTCGAGCTCACGGCCGAGGCGATCCGGCTGACCAGGACAGTGCACGCCCTGCTGCCGGACGACGGCGAAGTCGCCGGGCTGCTCGCGTTGATGCTGCTCACCGACGCCCGCATGCCGGCGCGGACCACCGCGGACGGCGGGCTGGTCCCGCTGGCGGAGCAGGACCGCACGCTCTGGAACCGGCGCGAGATCGACGAAGGCACCAGGCTGGTCGACGACGCCATGTCCCGGTTCCCGATCGGTCCCTACCAGCTGCAAGCCGCCATCGCCGCACTGCACGACGACGCCAGGACCCCCGAGGACACCGACTGGCCGCAGATCCTCGTGCTCTACAAGATCCTGTCCCGGATGCGGCCCAACCCGATGGTCACCCTGAACCACGCCATCGCGCTGTCCATGGTGGACGGTCCAGGAGCCGGGCTGGCCATGCTGGCCACATTGGACGACGACAGCCGGCTGTCCGGGCATCACCGGTTGGACGCGGTCCGCGCCCACCTGCTCGAGATGGCGGGCGACCGGGAAGCGGCGCACGCGGCCTACGTGCGGGCAGCCAAGCGGACGAGCAGCATCCCCGAGCAGCGCTACCTGTCGGCCAAGGCCGCGAACTGCCTGAGCGGTCCGGCGGACCTGGCCGGCTCCGCCGATCGGGCCAATCAGCGGTTCCACGGAGATTTTCGGAGAACCACCGGGAACTAGAGTGCTCTGCTGACCGACTACGTGACCGTGAAGGGCCACCTTATGTTCGTCAGGCGCATGTCCGCCGCACTGTTGCTCAGCGCGACCGCGCTGCTGTCCACCGCCGTGCCCGCGCTCGCCCACACCGAGCTGAAGGGCAGCAACCCGGCGAAGGACGCCGCACTGGCCGCCCCGCCGACGCAGATCCAGCTCACCTTCAGCGAGACCGTGCAGGTCGAACCGGGCGCCATCTCGGTGGCCGGGCCCGGCGGGGAGCAGTGGACCGTCGGCCAGGTGACCGTGGCCGCGGAAGTGGTGACCGCCCCGGTCACCCCGGTGGGACCGGCGGGCCAGTACACCATCAGCTGGCGGGTCATCTCGGCGGACGGCGACCCGGTGAGCGGAAAGATCCCGTTCACCCTGACCGTCGCCGCCGGTACGCCGACGCCGACGACCACCAGTGCCCCGCCCACAACGTCGTCGAGCGCGCCGCAGCAGAGCGCTTCGGCGGTGGCGACCGCGACGGCGACCCCCGCGTCCCAGCAAAGTGAGGACAGCGGCGGAATCCCGACCTGGCTGTGGATTGTCGGCGCCGTCGTGCTCGCCGGTCTGGGCGTCTTCGTCGGCCTCAGGGCGGGAAAGCCGAACACGCCAAAGGCCTGAGCGGTTTCCAAGGAGCGGGGCCCGTGAACGCCCCGTGTGTCCGGAATGGACAGTGACCGGCCCTCGTCACCCCTCGTGAGTGTTTATCCGGGTTAGAACACCGATAAACACTCACGAGGGGGTTGGGGTCCCGGTCAGCTTGGAAGGTCGATCACGACACGGTCGCCGCGGGCCAGCACCCTGGTCCGCTCGAGCGGGATGTCCTTTTTGTCCACCGCGATCCGGTGCCACGCCAGCATCGGCTGCACCTGGCTGAGGTCGAGCAACCGCGCCTCGGCGGGCGTCGCGGTGGACAGCTGGATCCGCGTGTCCACCCTGGACGTCCGTTCGGAGAACCACCGCAGTGCGCTGGGCGCTCCCGGTGTCTCGGCCAGCCGGGCGATCGGGATGTGCCGGGACACCAGGCCGAAGGGCCGGTGGTCGACCAGCAGCAGCCTGCCGATGTGCAGCACCAGGTCGCCGGGCTCGATCCCGAGGTCCCCGGCCACCTGCTCGTCGGCGGCCACGACGTCCCGGACCACGTGCACGTGCCCGAATCCCGCGCCCGGCGCGGCCGGGTCGAGGTCGAGGCCGTCGGGGGTGATCCGGCACAGCAGCTTGGATTCGGCCACGTAGGTGCCGCTGCCCCGGCGCCGCGAGACCTTGCCCGCCAGGGTCAGTTCGTCCACCGCGTGGCGCAGGGTCATCCTGGCGATCTCCAGGCGCTCGGACAGCACCCGCTCGGACGGCAGCGCCGACCCCGGCTCCAGGGTGTCGATCAGGGAGACGAGTTCCTTCTTGGCCCGCTCGGCCGCCGACTCCTCGGCGTCCTGCCCGCCCGCCGGGACGGCCTGCAACAGGGGGACCTTGACCCCGTCCCACGTCATGGTGAGCTTGCGGTTGCCCAGCGGCGCGGCCAGCGGCACGCTGCGGGTGGACCGGACCAGGCGCACGTTGTCGCGTCCGGGCACGCCGATCCGGATCACCTCGACGGCGACCGCCCGGCTGTTCTCGGATACTGAGAGGTCGGCGATCCGCTCGTTCTGCTTGTGCGGGACGTGCACGAGCAGCGTGCGGCCACGATCGGCGGTCGACCACAGGCCGAGCGCGGGCGGCCGGCCGGTGTCCGCCGCGCCTGCTGCTTCGGAGAGAGTGAGCGACACGGGAATCTCCTTGAACCTGACGACTACTGCCGACAGGATGACCCGCCCGCGCCGCGCGCCGGGCCGTTCTGATCGCTTTCTGCCCGAAAGACTCCACAGGCGTGCGCGAAACACCGAATTCGTCCACAGTGGACGATGCAACCGGTGTGCCGCCGGGTCGTAAATGATCTTGTTGCGGCGAAAGGTTTCAAAGGTGCTCCAGTTGTGCCATTGAACTGGGCACAAGGGGGTCCGGTCAACCTGGGGTAGGGTTGACCTTGTGCCTCTCGGGATCAGGACGAGTGCACTGGGGGAAGAAGGTCGGCGAACTCTGCCGAGGGTCGAGCTGCTCGGCCCGGTCAGGGTGATCAACGCCGGCGAGGAGGTCGGGCTCGGGCCCGGCAGGCAACGGGCCGTGTTCGTGGTGCTGGCGATGCGGGCCGGGCAGGCGGTGTCGCGTGCTGAGCTGGTCGAAGCGGTGTGGGGCCGCTCCGCGCCTGCCAGCGCGGACGGCAGCGTCTACACCTACGTTTCCGGCCTGCGCCGGGCGTTGGGCGGGCTGGGCCGCGACCTGATTGTGTCCGCCGGAAACGGTTATTCGTTGCGTGTGGACTCCCACCAGGTGGACGTCACGGTGTTCGACGAGCTCTGCGAGCAGGCGAACGCGCTCGCCGCGCGCGGGGATCACCGGGGCGTGACCGAAAAGCTCGGCGACGCACTGCTGTTGTGGCGCGGCGAGGCGTTCGCCGGTGTGCCGGGTCCGTTCGCCGAACAGGAGCGCACGCGGCTCGAACAGTCCTGGCTGCGGGCGGTGGAGATGTCGGCGCGGGCGCGGCTGGAACTCGGCGACCACGTCGAGGTGGCCGCGGATCTCGACGTGCTGGTGCGCGACCACCCGCTGCAGGAATCGTTGCGGGAACTGCTGATGATCGCGCTCGCCCGCGGTGGCAGGCACGCCGAGGCGCTGGAGGTCTTCGCCGACGCGCGGGCGACCCTGTTGCGGGAACTGAGCGCGGAACCTGGGCCCGCGTTGCGTCAGGTGCACGCCGATGTCCTGGCGGGCAACGACATGTCGTCGGCACGCGAGGAGATCCCGCGTCTGCTGGTCCGGCCGTGCACGTCCAAACGGGCCGGGCGCCGGTTCGTCGGCAGGCGGGCGGAACTGAAGTCGTTGCGCGAGCGGCTGGACGAGGTCCGGCAGGGCCACGGCGGCGCGGTCTGGATCGAAGGCGAGCCGGGGATCGGCAAGTCCGAACTGATCTCCGCGGCGTTGCGGGACATCGAGACGAGCGGCGTGCAGATCGGCTGGGCGGTCGCGGACGAGCTCGCCGGCCGGTTCCCGTTGCAGGTCATGCTGGAATGCCTGGGCATGGACCGCAAGCTGCCCGCTGGCGAGTCGGTCGGGTCGATCGTGGAGCGGTTGTGCGCGGTGGCGCCCGTCGTGCTCGTCATCGACGACATGCACTGGGCGGACGTCGAAACGGTGCAGACGTGGCGCAGGCTCTGCGAAGCGGTCAAACGCCTGCCGCTGCTGGTGATCTGCGCGGTCAACACCGGCCACCAGCGGGCGGACCTGCTGGAGCTGCGCCGGTCCATCGAGGGCGACCCGGGCCGGGGCACCACGATCCCGATGCACCCGCTGTCCTTTATGGAGAGTGACGAACTGCTGAGCGGGCTGGTGGGCGCGCGCCCTGGCCGGATCCTGCGCCGGATCACCGCCCGTGCCGACGGAAACCCGCTGTACATCAACGAAGTCGTCAGCGCGTTGCTGGCCGACGGCGCGGTCGAGACGGTCGACGGTGTCGCCCACGTCGACGAGTCGAAGGCCGAGGACGCGCCCCGTTCGCTGGTGGCCGCGCTGGAGCGGTCGTCGAAGTCGTTGTCCGACAGCACGAAGGAGATGCTCGTGTGGGTGGCCGTGCTCGGCTCCGAGGCGACCATCGGCAACATCGCGACGGTCTCCGAACGTCCGGTGTGGTATCTCGTGCGCGCGGTGACCGACGCGGTGAACGCCAACGTGCTCGTCGAGGACGGCCCGAAACTCGTCTTCCGGCACCAGCTCATGCGCGACACGGTGTACGGCGGCATCGCGGGCCCGACCCGCGGCGTACTGCACCGGCAGGCCGCGAAAGTGCTTGCCGAAGCAGGCGCTCCGCCGTACCGGGTGTCCGAACAGCTGGTGGCCGCCGGCGGAGACGCCGAACCGTGGGTGGCCGGCTGGCTGGCCGAGCACGTCACCGAGCTCGCCGGACGTGCCCCGCAGGTCGCGGCCGAGCTGCTCGCCCAGGTGATCGACACCCTGGACGTCGGCGACCCGTACCGGGAAGTGTTGCAGGCGGCCGAGGTCCGGGTGCAGTTCCAGCTTTCCCGTGACCCGGAGGCCAAGGCACGGCACGCGCTGGCGGTGTCGACCGACCCGGTGCGGTCCGCGGAGATGCGGCAGCTGCTCGCGGCGATCGTCTACCGGCAGGGCAGACGGGGGGAGGCGATCGCGACACTGACCGAGGTGCCGGTGGATTCGGCGCTGCCCGAGCAATGGCGGTTGCGGCACAAGGCGTTGCTGGCGTACCTCAGGCGCGACATGAGCAACGTCGACACGGCCGAGGTGGCCGCGAAGGACGCGTACGAGGAGGCCGTCGGAGCGGGTGACGTCTTCTCCGCCGCACACGCCCTGCAAACCAGGTGGCTGGTCGATTCCACGCGCCGCGACCACATCGCCGCGTTGCGGCACGTCGACGAGGCGATCGACCTGGTGCGCGGCCGTCATGACCTCACCGGCATGCACTTCGACCTGCTGGACAACAAGATCTACACGCTGCAGAACCTGGACCGGCTCGACGAGGCCGACGCCGTGCTGGGAGTGGCGCACGAACTGAGCTCGGTCGACGGCATGCCCATCCAGCTGCACGTGACCGCGGCCGTGCAACACTACTGGCGTGGCCGCTGGGACGAGGCGTTGCAGTCGCTCAGCACGGTCACCGGTGACGGCCCGTCGATCACCTACGCCGGTCTGATCGACGCGGGCCCGGCGAGGTTGTTGTTGCACGGGCTGTTCTCACTGATCGAGGGGCGCCGCGGCAATCCGGTGGAGGCGACCGCGCATCTCGACATGGCCGAGCACTACCTGGTGATCACCAAGGCCGAGATGGAGAACGTCGACTTCGTGCTCGCCGCCCGCGCGCTGGCCGCGGCCCAGCTCGGCGACATGCGGCGCGGCTACGCGGAACTGGCGCCGATCCTGCGGCCCGGGTACGCCGGGATGATGTTGCGCCACCAGTGGTTGCCCGGTCTCGTGCGCGTGGCCGTCAAGCTGGGTGACAGACAGACCGTGGAACAGGCCGTCGAGATCCTTGATCTGGAGGCCGCCAGAGAACCCGTGCCCGCACGGGCTTTCTGCGCGATGCACCGGTGTAAGGCCCTGCTGACCCGCGATCCGGAACCCGGGCTGGTCGCGGCCGACCACTACCGGCGGGTCGGCCGGCCGATCGAGCTGGCGTCCACGCTGGGCGATGTCGCCGAGCTGTTCGCCGAACGCGGGCTGATGGCCGAGGCCCGCGCCGCCTTCGCCGAGGCCACGGCGATCTTCGCGGAAGCCGGGGCGCAGTGGGACCTGGACTTCACGTCGGCCAGGCTGGCCGGACTGGGCCTCTGACGCCACCGCCAGGGCGGACTAGATCACGCCCGCGCGCAGGGCGTACGCCACGGCGTGTGCCCGGTTGCGCAGGTGCAGCCTGGTCGTCATGTTGAAGATGACGTTCTTGACGGTCCGCTCGGAGTAAGCCAGCTCCTTGGCGATCTCCTCGGTTCCCCAGCCCTCGGCGATCAGCCGCAGCACGTCGACCTCGCGCGGTTCCAGGCCGGAGGCGCTCAACCCGTTGGGCGCCAGCACTTCCTGCTGTAGCACCTTGATCCGGCGCAACAGGGTGCCGAGCACGTCGCGCGGCATCACGCCGTTGCCCGCCGCCGCGGCGACGACGCAGTCGACCAGCTGGTCACCGGTGACGGAGTTCTTCGGCAGGATCGCGACGACGTGGCACTCGACCAGCGTCAACAGGGGTGCCTCGCCCAGTTCCCCGGTCATCAGGACGGTCGGCAGCCCCCCGTCGGCGGCCGAGTTCCGCAACCGGGCCAACGCCTCCGGCCCCACCCGCTCGGTCGACAGGACCTGCACGTCGGCCTGGTCCCGCTGCTCGACCACGACCACCTCCGGTCTCTGCTGGAGGTAGCTGGACAGCCCAACGTAGGTGATGGGATCGCCTGCTTGGATGACGACCTTTACCCGTTCCATCGCGCCTTCCCGACATGCTCGCCTGTGGAATGGGATTAAGTCTTGGCCAAAGGCCTTCATAAACTCTTGCCGCGATTTGGACGAACCCGCAAGTAACCTTGACGGCGAGGGTGACAGGGGTCACCCGTCTGGCGGAATGTCCGGTTCGGTCCGGAACGGTCTCCGCGACTGGTGGACGTATTGAAGCCCATCGAGAGGGAAAGCAGAAGGCGTTTCACCTGTTCGGCGTCTTTTGGTCAGTCAGGTCTGCCCGGTTGGACACCGGGTGGACGGTCACGCAGCGTCATAAAGTAGTGTGAACGGCGTCACACTAGGGAATTTCATAGAGGGTCTGGAAAAACTCCCACATATGCCGCTGCCGGTTGTTTTCCCGACTTCCGGCTGTGCCGGAATGCCGTGCCGCACGGTATCCTCCCGGGGGGATTCGGGGGTGAGTGATGGCGGCGGAGCCGGTTGAGCCCCTGCGCGTCCAGCTGCTCGGGACAGTGAGCGCGTGGCGGGGCGAGGAACAGCTTGACCTCGGCTCAGGACGGCAACGCGCGGTGTTCGCCGCACTGGCGATGCGCGCCAACCGTGTCGTCTCGCGGGAGGATCTTGTCGCTTCGGTGTGGGGCGACAACGCCCCGAGTGGGGCCAGCGGCAGCCTCTATACATACGTGTCCCGGCTGCGGCGCGTACTCGAACCCGATCGGTCGCGGTGGTCCGGCGGGCAGACGCTCGTCTCGGCAGGCTCGGGTTACTCGCTGCAACTCGAAGACGGCCGGCTGGACGTGGTCGAGTTCGACCGGCTCAGGGAATCCGGCAACGAGCTGTGGAACCGCCGTGACCTGTCCGCCGCCAGGGCGGCGATGGACGCGGCACTGGCGCTCTGGCAGGGCGAGGCCCTCGCGGGCATCCAGGGCCCGTCCGCGGCGCTGCACCGCAAGCGGCTGGCCGAGCTGAGGCTGGCCGCGCTGGAACGGCGGGCCGAGATCATGCTCGCCGCCGGCGACATCAACGGCGCGGTGACGGAATTATACCGGCTGGCCAGCGCGCACCCGCTGCGGGAGAGCCTGCGCGGCCTGCTGATGACCGCACTGCACCGGGGCGGCCGCGATCCGGAGGCCCTTGAGGTGTACGAGGAGACCAAACAGATCCTGATCGAGCAGCTCGGCATCGAGCCGGGCGCGAACCTGCGCCGGGTGTACAACGAGATCGTCGCCCGTCCGACGGCCGGAACGCCCCCGTCGCGGACGCCCTCACTGGCGAAAGTCGCGATGCCGGACGTGTTCGTCGGCCGTGGCGGCGAGCTGTCGACGCTGCGCAACCGGCTCGCCGACGTCCTGCACGGCGCCGGTGCCTCGGTGTGGGTCGAAGGCGAGTCGGGCATCGGCAAGTCAGCGCTGCTCTCCGCGGCGCTGGGGGACGCGGCCGATCGCGGCGGCCAGCTGCTGTGGGCGGCGGGTGACGAGGTGGGCAGGCGTTTCCCGTTGGGACTCATCACCTCCTGTCTCGGCGTCGAGGTGCGCTCGGCCGACTCCCGGCGGGCGGCGGTCGCGGAGGCCCTGCGCGCGGGGGACTCCGTCGAGGACCCCCTGCTGGCGGCGGTCGAGTCGCTGGTCGACCTGGTCGATCAGCTCTGCGCCGACGGGCCGGTGGTGCTCGTGCTCGACGACCTGCAGTGGGCGGACGACGCCAGCCTGCTGGTGTGGCACCGGCTCGTTCGGATGACCCGGCAGTTACCGTTGCTGCTCGTCGGTTCCGCCCGGCCGCTGCCGCGGCGTGCCGAGCTGGACCAGCTCAGGTCGGTGGTCTCGACCTGGGGCGGCGACCTCCATCTGCTCGAACCGCTCGACGAGGCGGGCACGGCCGAGCTCGCGGGCAGACTGATCGGTGCCGAACCGGGACCGGCCCTGCTGGGGCTGACCGACAGCGCGGCGGGCAACCCGGCGTTCATCCGCGAGATCGTGCACGCCCTGGTGCGGGACAAGGCCATCACGATCGCGGACGGCGTGGCCGACGTCGACGACATCGACACCGAAGGGCTCGCCACGGCACAGCCGACGCTGGCCTCCGTCGTGACCCGGCGGACCGGTCACCTCGCGAACCTGACCAAGGACGCGTTGCGCTGGGCGGCGCTGCTCGGCGTCGAGTTCGACCTCGGCGACCTGGCGACCGTGATGACCCGGCCGGCGTCCGAACTGATCAGGGCGATCGAGGAGGCCACGGCCGCGGGCGTGCTGCGCGAGGCGGGGCAGCGGTTCGCGTTCCGGCATCCGTTGGTGCGCCGGGCTTTGTACGAGGCGATGCCGGAAGCCGTGCGGGTCGCGTTGCACCGTCAGGCAGCCGAGACGCTCGACGAAGCAGGAGCGCCGGTTTCGTTGGTGGCAGCGCAGTTACAGGGCGCGGGCGTGCCGGTGGACGCGTGGGTCACGCGCTGGCTCGTGGCCAACACCAACGCGGTCGCCCGGCGTTCCCCGACCAGCGCGGCGGATCTGCTCGAGTGCGCCATCGCCAGCCCGGGCCTGCGGGACGAGGCAAGGGAAACCTTGACCGCCCGGCTGACCCGGCTCCTGTTCTGGTTGGGCCGCATGCCGGAGACGCAGGCGCGGGCCGTGCTCGCGATGACCGGTGATCCCGAGCGGTCCGCGGAGATGCGGCTCGTCCTGGCGTACCTGGACTACCTCAGGCACGACAACGCCCGGGCGGTCGAGGCGCTCGACCAGGTGATCGGCGACCCGGACGTGCCCGAGCACTGGCGGGCCCGGCACCAGGCGCTGCGCGCGATGGTGAACCGCAGCGGGCTGAACGACCCCGCGTCGACCGAGCCGGACGCGTTGGCGCAGCTGGCGAAGGCGGCGGTGGCGAAGGATTCCTTCGCTGTGGCGCAGTGGTCGCAGTACCTCTGGGTGACCGCGTCCATGCTGCGCAAGCACTCGGAGGCGCTTGAGCACATCAACTCGGCCATCGCGGCGATCTCCGGCCGGGCCGAACTGGCCGACCTGCTGCTGAGCCTGCTGGACAACAAGATGTTCACGCTGCAGAACCTCGACCGGCTGGACGACGCGGGCCAGACCCTGGACGCGGCACGGCACCTGGTCACCAGGCTGAACCTGCCGAGCGGGCCGCACATCGCCGCGGCCGTGCACTACTTCTGGCTCGGCCGGTGGGACGAGGCCCTGGCCGATCTGGACTCGGTGATGCGCGACGGCCCGGAGATCACCTTCTACGGCCTGCGCCAGCACGGCGTGATCCGGTTGCTGCACGGCACGGCCGCGTTGATCGCCGCGCACCGGGACGACTCCGTCCGCCTGGAACGGCACCTCAAGATGGCCGCCGAGCTGCCGGACCCGACGCCGGAAGCCAAGGACAACACCGACTTCCTGTTGATGGCCGAGGCACTGGCCGCCGAACAGCGCGGCCGCCCGGCCGAGGCGTTACGGTTGCTGACACCGATGCTCGACCAGGGCTACTCCCGGATGATGCTGCGGCACCAGTGGTTGCCCAAACTCGTCCGGCTGGCGATCGACCTCGGCGAGCACGACCTGGCCGCGGACGCGTTGCGGGTCTGTGAGGCCGAGGCCGAGAGGGAGGTCTGGCCCGCCCGTGCCGCCGCGGCGGCGCAGTGGTGCCGTGGCCTGATCGAACAGGACCCCGGCGCGCTGCTGACGGTGGCCAAGCACTTCTCGGTGGTGGGCCGGAAGATCGAGCACGGGCTGGCCGCCGAGGACGCCGCGATCCTGCTGGCGGCCGACCGCAGGCTGGACGAGGCCCGCGACGCCCTGCACGACGCGATCATCGTCTTCACCGAACTCGGCGCGGCCTGGGACGTCCGCCGCGCCGAGTCCAGGCTGGCCCCGTTCGGCCTGCGGCCGGTCACCGTGCCGGCCGGTCCCTTGTCCAAAGTGGAGCTGAGAATCGCCAGGCTGGTCGCGGCGGGCTGGCCGAACGCGGACATCGCCACCCAGCTTTCGTTGTCCCGCAGCACAGTGCAGATGCACGTGGCCCGAATCCTGCGCAAGCTGGGGGTCGATTCCCGGCTGGCCATCACCAACGAGCTGATCGGTCCCGGCTGAAGGCCGATCAGGCAGATGTGGCGTACCGTACCTCCCGGCCCGGCCGACTGATCTAGTGTCATGCCAGGCGAGCGGGCCCTGGTGCTCGAACCGCGAAACCGGAGGAGTCGATGCTGGGATGACGGCAGAGCGATCGATGCCCACACAGGACGACGTGCTCGGGTACTTCGACACGCTGTCGAACTGGGGGCGGTGGGGCGACGACGACGAGCTCGGCACTCTGAACCACATCACCGACGACGTCCGGCTGGCGGCGGCGCGGGCCGTGCGCCACGGCAGGAGCGTGTCGTGCGCGTGGGACGTTGCCGTACCGCAGGACATGGAGCGGTCGACGACCACGTGCCCGTGCGCCGCCGACATGCCGGGGGCCGAGAACATGCCGGTGGCCGCGTTCCACAATGACCGGCGCTGGGGCTTTTCGAACGAACGGCTCGGCATCACGTTCCACGGCAACACCATCACCCACATCGACTCGCCGTGCCACGTCTACTGGGACGGCACGATGTACAACGGGCGGTCGCACTCGTTGGTCGACGCCGCAACGGGATCGGCGTGGGCGGCCGTCACGGCGGCGGCGAACGGGATCATCACGCGTGGTGTCCTGCTGGACATCGCGAAGGTCCGCGATGTGCCGTGGCTGGAACCGGGACAGGGGGTGTTTCCCGAGGATCTCGAGGAGGCCGAGCGTCGCCAGGGTGTGCGGGTGCGGCCCGGCGACGCGGTACTCCTGCGGACCGGCTATGGCCGCGTCCGGCACGAAGCCGGTGAGACCGGCGGTTTCACGCAGGCCGGCTGGCACGCGTCCTGCCTGCCGTGGCTGCATGACCGGGAGGTCGCGCTGATCGGTGCTGACACGCCGCAGGAGGTCCAGCCGTCGGGGTACGACGACGTGTTGATGCCGGTTCACGCCGTGAGCCTCGTCGCGATGGGTCTGTGGCTGCTCGACAACTGCGACCTGGAGGCGTGCGCGACGACGGCTGCCGAACTCGGCCAGTGGGACTTCCAGTTCGCAGTCGTGCCGGTCCGCTTCGCCGGGACGTCCGGCAGCCCGGTCAACCCGATCGCCACGTTCTGACTCGTGGCGATCCGCCGGACACGCTCCTAGACGGCCCGTGCGATGGCGATGTTGCCGGACAGGCGCGAGCCCGCCTCGTAGATCATGTACTCGCGGCCGTTGTACGTGCCGAAACTCGGGGCGGCGCTGCGGCCGTTGTCGGGTGCGCCGGGCAGGGAGTCGTGGAAGACGCCGAAATGGTTTCGCTTGGTGAAGCCGGCGCCGAGTTCGGTGATCAGGATGTTGCCGCCGCTGGCGATGTCGGTGTGGTAGACGACGTACGCACTGCCGTTGCGGAACAACAGGTGCGGGCCGGAGATGTCCGTGGCGTTCACGTCGCTGTGCCTGATCAGCGGGGTCTGCGCGAAGGTCCAGTTCAGTGCGTCCGGCGACCAGCCCCAGCCGATGTCCCGGTGGTTCGCGCTGGTGTTGATCATGAAGACCATGATGTAGCGCGCGTTGTGCGACGGGAGGTCGTAGCGGAACACGCGCGCATACGACGTCTCGGTGCTGCCTGGAACCAGGCGGGTCGACAGGACTTCCTTCTCGTAGCGGAAGTGGATGCCGTCCGCCGAACTGGCCAGCCGCGTGACCGTGTTCTCGCCGTGGAAGTACAGGTACATCCGGCGGGCGTCGGCGTTCCACAGCGCGTGCGGTGAGGAGACGTGGGAGACGGAGTACTCGCCCGGCCAGTTCCGCGAGATGATCGGGTTGCCGGGATACTCGGTGAATTCCTCGTCCAGTGAGTTCGCGTAGGCCAGGCAGATCCCGCCGGGGGTGTCATGCGGCGCGTAGTAGAGGTAGTACGCGCCCCGGGCGTTGGGGATGCGCCCGGCGGTGCCGCGGATGCACGGGAAGATCAGCTCGTTCGTCGGGTTGTACCTCAGCTTGCTCTTGACCAGGGCGAGCCGGAGGTACTGGTAGTCGGGAAAGCCCGCGGGTGCGGCCGTGGCTGTGACAGTGGGGCCGCCGACGGGCAGCCCCAGTGTCACGGCCGCTGTGCCGGCCAACAGCTGACGGCGGCTGACAGTCATCTCCACGCTCCTTCGCCGTTGAAGTCCCTTTCGGGACGGTAGGCGCGGTGGAGCGTGGTGACAAGAGGCTAATACGTATTACTTAGGCGAGGCGCTTGCTCAGCATCTGCTTGGCCTGCTCGGCGCCCTTGCGGCTCTCGCCCTGCGCCTTGCGGAAGAACTCGGCCAGCTCGGTGTCGCCGTCCCGCTCCGCGTCCTTGATGTAGGTCTCCAGACGCAGGACGTTGCTCAGGCACGCCTCGGTGAACCAGATGATGTTGTAGTCCTTGTCCTTGGTACCGGTGACCTGTCCGGTCTCGGTGTCGTGCGACACGGGCTCTCCTCTCTTGTTCGCGGGATGTCTCACCCGTCGTGTACCCGGATTCCCGCGGACTACCCAGATTCGCCCGGTCTACCTGCCCCGATGGTGTGCATCAGGCGGGCTTCACCCGGCCGGGGTGATTGCCACGGGCCTGACCGGGTACTTGGGGGCGAGGAGGGAAGGAGGCTCGCATGCCACAGGACGTCCGGGTGCTGGACATGGACGCGCACCGTTACGCCGTGGAAGTCCGCGAGGGCGACGTGACGACCCACCACCAGGTCACCGTGCCTGACTCCGTGCTCGACGATCTCGTGATCCCCGGCGTGGACCGGGACAACCTCGTCACCGAGGCGGTGAACTACCTGCTCGAACGCGAACGCAACACCGAGCTGCCGCCGGAGATCGACCTGGCCGGCCTGCAACGGGACGACCCGTCGTTCCTCGACGAACTGCGCGCCCGCCTCGGCGGCCGCCCGATCCCACCCGAAATCTAGCCAGCCAACGACGAGGGCAGGGTCGTCGGGGGAACGGCAGAGCGGACATGCCGTTCACCGGTGAGGCGATCGACCGGCTCAACCCGCGACTGTCGGCGAGTGCGCTGACCCTTCTGCGGCTCGCCTGGCGGGATCGAGGGCTGTTGCTCGGGTAAGGAAGGTCGATCCCGGTGTGTTGGCCGGCCGGATGGCCCACTTACGGCGGGGGTTGCGGGCGGTCCGGCTCGCTAGGGTTGACTCGTGCGCGAGGAGATCGAGCGAGTTCTGGACGGCTGGAACGCCCACGAGATCTCGGTGGGGGCGCCGCCGGTCATCGATTACGACTGCCGTCCGGCCACAGTGGCCGTTGGTGAGGTCAACGGTCGGGTCGACGTGTACCAGCGGCTGGAACGCTTACGGGCGGACGCCCCGGACGAGCTCGCGCGCCGGATTGACTGTCACCTCGCGTATGTCGGGGCATTGCTGGGGGAACGGCAGGGGCTCGACGAGTTCGTCCAGCGCACGCAAGGGTGCCGGGTGATCGGGTGGAACGACGAGTACGTGGCGTGGCGGTGCGCGGAGGCGCGGAAAGCCGTTGAGGGCCTGGGTATCGGGTGGGGCCCGGACACGCGGCGGGATCTCCTTGACTCCGAACACAATCTGACCGCCGACGAGGTTCCGGATGCCTTACGGGCAGCCGCCGCGCGGTTCGAACCGTTGGTCCGGAAGGCAACGGGCACGACAGCGGCCTACAACCTCACGGTCGAGACGGCGAATGTGGACGCGTACTGGTCGTACTGGCTTGACGGTGCTGGCGAGAACGCCCGGCTGCGCTTGAACATGCGCAACGCCGGGTTCACCGACGTGCAGGCACGGCAGTTCGCTCTGCACGAGATCCTCGGCCATGCTTTGCAGAGCGCCAGTTATTCGGCGAGGTGCCGCACGGAGGACGTTCCGTGGGTGCGTATCCTCTGCGTGCACGCGGACCACCAGGTTCTGCTCGAAGGGCTCGCGCAGACCCTCCCGCTGTTCGTCGCGCCGGATGACGAGGCGTTGGTGGCGCACGTCAAACTGGACCATTACCTGCAGTTGGTCCGGGCGGAGATGCACGTCGCGATCAACAGCGGCCGGAGTGTCGCGGACTGCCTCAGCCAAGCCAAGGACCGGGTGCCGTTCTGGACGGACGAGGCGATCGGGCGGATGCTCGCCGACCGCGGCACCGACCCGCTGCTCCGGTCCTACCAATGGGCGTATCCGGCCGGAGTGGACTGGTTCGCCAACCTCGCCGAGTCCGCCGACGGGCACACCATCGCGACTGTCCTCGAAGCCGCGTACCGCAGCCCACTCACCCCGCGCGACCTGCACGAGCTCTGGCCGGCTGGGCCGCCGGTCGGCGGCATGCCGCGTTAGGCTGATCGTGTGGCGGGGAACCTCCGGGCGGATGCGGCGCGCAACCGGGAACGAGTGCTGGAAGTCGCCAGGAACGAGCTGGCGAACGGGAACCGGTTGCAGCTCAACGACATCGCGCGCAAGGCCGGTGTCGGCGTCGGCACGGTCTACCGCCATTTTCCGACGCCGCACGCCCTGCTCGAGGCGGTCTTCGGCCAGGAGCTGGCGGCGATGGCGCGGATCGCCGACGACGCGCTGGGCATCGACGACCCCGGGGAGGCGTTCACCTTCCTGTTGCGGTCGATCCTGGAGCTGCAGCTCAAGACCGACGGCGGGCTCGCTGCGATCGTCGCGGCCGTCGAGGACGCCCAGGAGCAGACCACCCAGGCCAAGCACGAGATGCGGGGCGCGACCGACGAACTGCTGGGCCGGGCGTACCAGGCCGGGGTGGTAAGGCGGGACATCAGCGCCGAGGACATCCTCAACCTGATGGTGGGGCTGGAACAGGCCGTCAAACAAGATCCCGGGCGAGCCGACGTCTACCTGTCCGTGCTGCTCGCGGGCCTGCGGGCGAATCAGAGCGGATAACCTATCCGTTTCTCTGATACTCTTCCGGATACGTCATCCGGATAGGGGGCTTCATGCACGGCAGAACAGTGGTGGTGACCGGCGCGAGTGCCGGTGTCGGCGCGGCCGCGGCGGCCGCACTCGCCGACTTGGGCGCGAACGTCGCGGTGGTCGGGCGGTCGAAGGAGAAGACGACCGAGGTCGCCCGCCGGATCGGCGGCACACCGTACTTTGTGGACTTCGCCAGTCTTGACGACGTCCGGAGACTGGCTGACGAACTGGACTGCCCGAGGATCGACGTGCTGGCGAACAACGCCGGGCTGATGAACCGGGGCAGGCAGGTCACCCGCGACGGTCACGAGATGACCTTCCAGGTCAACCACCTGGCGCCGTTCCTGCTGACGTCGCTGCTGATGGACCGCCTCAAGGCGGCGCCGGACGCGCGGGTGATCTCCACAGCGAGCGCGGCGCACGCCTTCGCGCGGCTCGATCTCGACGACCTCGGCTTCGGCGAACGCCGGTACCGGGCGAACGATGCGTACGCCACCAGCAAACTGGCCAACATCCTGTTCACGCAGGAACTCGCGCGCCGCGCTCAGGGAACGAGCGTGACGGCCAGCGCGTTCCATCCCGGCCCGGTCGCCTCCGAGTTCTTCCGGGACAACAGTTTCGTCACGAAGGTACTGCGTTCGCCGGTCGGCAGGTTCGCGATCACACCGGACGAAGGCGCGAAACCGTTGGTGCACTTGGCAACCGTGGCCGACGCGCAGTCGGTGAACGGCGCGTACTTCACCAGGAGGGGCCGGCGCACGCCCAGGCGCACGAACCCCGAACTCGCCGCACGGCTGTGGGAGGTGAGCGAGCGGCTAGTGGGGATCGGCGACGAGCCGAACCGCTAGCGCGCCGAAGATCGCCGCGGACACCCGGTCCATCCAGCGCCGGATCGCCGGGCGGCGGACCAGGAACTCCGACAACGCGCCGGAGAGGAACCCGACGGTCGCGTCGACGCTCAGGCCTACGCAGATCAGGATCGCGCCGAGCAGGAGGAACTGGGCCCACGCCGGCCAGCCGTCCTGGCTGATGAACTGCGGGAAGAAGGCCAGGTAGAACAGGATCACCTTCGGGTTGGACAGATTGGTCAGCACGGCCATCGTGTACATCCTGCGCAGGGACCGTTGCGGCACAGGCGTTTCCGCTGGTGCCGCAGCGGCCTTGCGCGACGCCCGCAACGTGGTGACGGCCAGGTAGACCAAGAAGACCGCACCGAGAACGCGCATGACGTCCAGTACCGCGGGCGCGGCGGCCAGCAACGCGCCGAGGCCCGCGGCGGCCGCGACGGTGTGGATCGCGATCCCGGTGGACATCCCGAGGGCGGCGATCACCCCGGCTCGCCGGCCCCGGGCGATCCCGTTGGCGATGATGAACATCATGTCCGGCCCGGGCGCGAGGCTGATCAGGGCGGAGGCGACGGCGAACGCCAGCAGAACGGACAGCTCCATTCGATCATCCCAGCAAAAGCCCGGCGGTCCCGGCAACCGATTAAGCCCTGGTCAGCTGCCTCGCCGGGACCAGCCTGGCCAGCCCGTAGAGCACGTATTCGAGCGGCCCGCGGCGGAACGCGGCCAGCCACACCATCGCGAACAGGCTCGCGAGCACGACGAACAGGGCCAGTTCCGGCACCGGGCTGATCCGGACGTCCGCCGCGGCCAGCCAGGCGATCAGGAACAAGTGCCCGGTGTACACCGACAACGACATCGTCCCGACCGCGGTCACCGGCCAGACCGGCTTGGGCAGGCGTTCGGCCACGAACAGCGCGCACGCCAGCACGAACATCGCCACCCCGAGCGCACCCACGATCTCGAACGACGTGTTGCTGTGCGGTGAGGACTCAAGCAGCCAAGGCAGCGAATCCCTGGCCGGTACCACACTTCCGCCGTACTCCCGGACGGCGATGGCCGAGCCGCCGTAGCCGGCCAGCGCCATCACCGGGCCGGTGACCAGCAACGTCAGCCGTAGCCGCACGGACGTCAGGTCGAGCCTGCCCAACGCCATACCGGCGAGCACGTAGGGCATCCACGTCACGGCCGGGTAGTAGCCGGTCAGCAGGAACTGCAGAAACCCCTCCCGGCTGATCTGTTCGAGCGGATCGCCCCAGGAACTCCACTCCTGTTTGGCCACAATGGACACGTACGGCCCCGCGATCGCGAGGACCGCGGCGGTCGCGAGCAACCACGGCGCCCGAAGCCGCAGGAACGGCAGCGCCAGAACGAAGTAAGTGCCGTAGTACGCGAGGATCACCGCGATGGGCGTGCCGAGCAAGGTCAGGGACGTGCCGAGCGCGATCAGGACGACGGCCCTGATGGCGATCCTGAAGTAGTCCCGTGCGGTCGCGGCAGGCCGCTGGCGCCCGGTGGTCAAAGCCAGGGAAAGCCCGGCCAGGGTCGCGAACAACACCGACGAACGGCCATGCGCGGCCTGCATCACGTCGCCGAGCAAACCGCTGGTCCTGGCCGGCTCGGGGCCGACGTGCGCGGCGAACATGCCGAACACGGCCAGGCCTCTGGCCAGGTCGACTCCGGCGATGCGTGGGGACACGCCTTCCAGAGTGACCGACGAAGCTGAGGATGAGCTGTCGTCAGCCTGTCGATCCGGACAGGCTCGCTTTCGCCCGCCGCAGATGGTCACGCTCCGAGGCGTTCTCGGCGCGTTCGATCGCCGACTCGTACGCCGCCGCGGCCTCGTCGTGGCGGCCGAGCCTGCGCAGCAGGTCCGCCCGGATCGCGTGGAACAGGTGGAACTTGCCGAGCTTGAGCTCGTCCACCAAGGCCAGGGCGGTGGCTGGTCCGTCCACTTCGGCCACTGCGACGGCACGGTTGAGCGCGACGACCGTAGTCGGAGTGAACGTCAGCAAGTGGTCGTACAGCTGGACGATCTGCTTCCAGTCGGCCGGGTCCTCGCTGTGCACGGCGGCGATCGCGGCCTGGATCTGGTACGGCCCGGGTTCGTCGCGGCGCAGGCATTCCCGGACGATCGCGCGCCCTTCCGCCAGAAGGCCCGCGTCCCACAGCGATCGGTCCTGGTCGGCGAGCCGCACCAGCCGGCCGTCCGGCGTGGTCCTCGCCGGCCCGCGGGCCTCGATCAGCAGCATCAGGCCGAGCAGGCCGTGGACTTCCGGCTCGCCGGGCATGAGTTCCACGAGCAGACGGCCGAGCCGGATCGCCTCGGCGCACAGGTCCTCGCGCACGAGCCGCTCGCCGGAACTGGCCGTGTAGCCCTCGTTGAAGATCAGGTACACGACCGCGAGCACGGATTTCAGCCGCTCGGGCAGGTCGGCGCCGGACGGCACGCGGTACGGGATCCGGGCGTCGCGGATCTTGCCTTTCGCCCGGACGAGGCGTTGCGCCATGGTTGTCTCGGGCACCAGGAACGCGTGCGCGATCTCGGCCGTGGTCAGCCCGCCGAGCAGTTTGAGGGTGAGCGCGACCTGTGCGGCCGTGGCCAGTGCCGGGTGGCAGCACGTGAAGATGAGTCGTAGCCGGTCGTCCTGGACCGGGCTTTGATCCCCAGGTTCGTCCTGTGCGTGCAGCAGTGCTGCCTGGGCGTGCTTGTCCGCGCGGTTGGCTTCCCGGCGGAGCCGGTCGATCGCCCGGTTGCGGGCCGTCGTGATGATCCACCCGGCCGGGCTCGGTGGCGTGCCTGTCAGCGGCCAGCGCTTCACTGCCTCGGCGAACGCGTCCTGCACTGCCTCCTCGGCGATGTCGATGTCACCGAAGACGCGCACGAGCACCGCGACCGCGCGCCCGTACTCCTCGGTGAAGACACGCTCGATCCCGGTCACATGAGCAAACCTAACGCGGCGCCTTCAGGATGCCGTCGAGCATGCCGGGGTAGAGCGCGTCGAGGTCGTCGCGGCGCAATGTGGTCAGTCGCGCCGTGCCTTCCGGGCGTACCCACACCACGCCCGCTTCCCGCAGGGTCCGGATGTGGTGCGTCCTGGTCGACTTGCTGATCGGCAGCTCGATGGCACCGCACGCGATCCCCCCGTCGTCCGGGAGTTGGGCGAGCACCCGGACCATCTGCAACCGCACCGGATCGGCGAGCGCGTGCAGCACCGCCTCGATGCGGATCTCGTCGCGCGCTGGATGCGGCAAATCGGTCATGACGTCCATGGTAATGGAAGTTCGATGACTATCGTAGTTCGATGAAACTCGTAGTACGGTAGTCATCGAACTAGTCGTCCACTGGGAGAGTCATGTCGCCACGCACCTATCTGCTCGCCGCGGGTGCCTTCGCCGTCGGGACGAGCGGATACATCGTTTCTGGCGTGCTACCCGCGGTGAGCCGGGACCTGAACGTCTCGTCCGCGACAGCCGGACAGCTCGTGACCGCCTTCGCCATCGCCTACGCGATCGCCTCACCGCTGCTGGCCGCAGCCACCGGACGCTGGGAACGGCGTCGGCTGATGGCCGTCGCACTTCTGGTCAGTGCCCTGGGCAACGCCCTCGCCGCGGTCGCTCCGACGTACGAACTGCTGCTCGCGTCCCGCGTGGTCAGCGCCCTCGGCGCGGCCGTGTTCACGCCTGCCGCGACGGCCGTGGCCACGATCCTGAACCCGCCGGAACGCCGGGGCAGGGCGGTCGCGATCGTGTTCGGCGGACTGACCTTCGCCCTGATCATCGGCGTACCGGCGGGCAGCCTGCTCGGCGGCAGCCTCGGGTACCAAGGAGTGTTCGCCTTGGTCACGCTGGCGTCTCTGCTGGGTGCCGTGGCGGTGTGGGTGGGCATTCCGACGGTCGCCGCGCCGCCTCCTGTCGGGCTGCGGGACCGGTTCGCCATCGCCGCTGACCGTCGCGTCCAGTACGTGCTCGGCATGACCGTGCTCGGCTGCCTGGCCGCGTTCAGCGTGTTCACGTTCATCGCGCCGCTGCTCGGCGAGACGGCCGGCGTGCACGGGGTGACTGTGAGCGTGTTGCTGCTGGTCTACGGCCTCGGCGGGGCGATCGGCAACAACCTGGGCGGCCGGGTGACCGACAGGTTCGGCAGCCAGAAGCCGTTGCTGGTGATCTTCGGCGTGTTCGTGGCGCTGCTGGCGACGCTGCCGTGGACCGCGGTCTCGGCCGTGGCCGCCGGTGTGGTGCTGTTCCTGTGGGGCCTGTTCACGTGGTCGGTGAACCCGCCGATCCAGAACTGGCTGATCGAGCTGTCCCCCGCGAACAGCGGCTTGTTGTTGTCGCTCAACGCGTCCGCGATCTACCTCGGTGTCGGCCTGTCCGGCGTCTTCGGTGGCGTCGTGATCAACTCGGCCGGGCTGACGGCACTGCCGCCGATCGCGGCGATCGTGGCCGCGGTGGCCGTCGTGTTGCTGGTGCTGGCCTCGCGTCCGTCCAAGCCGGACCGCAAGGCGGCACCCGAACTGGCGCTGGCCGACTGATTGGCCCCCGGTTCACAGACCACATCGGCGGCGGGCCGGTGCCACACTGGCGGAATGCGAACACCTGCTGTGGGTTTCATCGGGCTGGGCGTCATGGGCACCCCCATGGCACTCAACCTCCTGAAGGCCGGAACTCCGCTCGTGGTCTGGAACCGGACCCCGGCCAAGGCCGCCGCCCTGCCCGGTGCCGGGGTGGCGCCCGACGCGGCCACGGTCTTCGCCCGGTCGGACCTGGTCATCCTCATGCTGGCCAACGGAAAAGCGATCGACGAGGTCCTCACGAGGGGCACACCGGAGTTCGCCGGGCGCGTCGCCGGGAAGACCATCGTCCACATGGGAACGACCGATGCGGAGTACTCCCAGGGGCTTGAGGCGGACATCGTGGCCGCGGGCGGGAGTTACGTCGAAGCGCCGGTGTCCGGATCGCGTGTCCCGGCGGAGAACGGTCAACTGGTCGCGATGGTGGCCGGTGAGCCGGAGGCCGTGACCGTGGTCCGGCAGGTGATCGCGCCGATGTGCCGGGACACGGTCGACTGCGGTGCCGTTCCGAACGGCCTGCGGATGAAGCTGTCGGTCAACATCTTCCTGATCGCCACGGTGACCGGGCTGGCCGAGTCGTTCCAGTTCGCCAAACGGCTGGGCCTCGACCTTCGCACCTTCGCCGACGTGCTCGCCGGTGGCCAGATGTCCAGCCCGATCCTGCGCGTCAAGGCGCCGAAGCTGCTGGCCGAGGACTTCGAGGTGCAGGCCGCGATCGACGACGTGTGGATGAACACCCGGCTGATCACCGCCGCCGCCAGGGCGGCGGGCATTCCCGCGCCGCTGATGGACGTCTGCGAGGCGTTGTTCAGCGAGACGTCGGCGCTCGGGTACTCCGGCGCCGACATGGCCGCGGTGGTCAAGGCGATCGAAGCGCGTTCAGTCGTCGGGCTGGTTGAGCAGGCGTAGGTCCGGCGGAACCAGCGTCGTGCTGGTCAACAGCTCACGGATCAGGTTGTGGTTCAACGAGTTGCCGACCGGCTCGTCCATCTCCTCGCGGGTCAGCCCGGCCACGCCGTCCCTGGACAGCCGGGTGCGCACCTTGACCACCAGGTGCTCGACCTTCTTCGGTGTCCACTTCGCGTCCGGTTCGAGCTGGGCGAGCTGGTTCGCCGCCTGCGTCCACGACAACGGCTGCGGCCGGGCCTCGTGCAACAGGTAACGCTGCCCGAGCACGACCAGCGCCAGCCGCTCGGTCGGGTCCAGGCGCCAGGTCCTCGGCGGATGTGTCGGATCGAGGTGCCGTGACGTCGGCGCCTGGGCCTCCGAACCGGTCACGTACAGCTCCAGCAGGTGCTCGCGCCCGCCCGATCCGCCCACGAACAACGGTGTGTAGCCCTCGACCAGCGGGATCGGTTCCTCGTCGGTGAACAGCAACCGCGAGTTCGGCAGGCGGATCGGCAGCCTGCCGGTGTTGCGGACCCACCACTGGCTGCCCTGGTGGGTGAGCAGACCGTGTTGCCTGCTGACCCGGCGGTCGTCCTCACCGATGCAGACGTGCACTTCCGGCCGGTTGCGCCCGAACAGGATCGTGCGGCCCTCCCGCGGTCCGAACACGATTCCGCCCGCGATCGCCAGTGCGTAGATCGTGCCGGGTGCCGCGGCGGGCACACCGAGGGCGAGGCTGCTGTGCCCGGGCGCGAGCGTGTCGGTCATTGGCTTGCTCCTTCCGATGACCACAGCTAACCCCTTTCCGCTGGGAGCCCTCCCGAACATAACGCGCCGGAACTGTCGGTGCCCCCTGCCATCATCCGGTCATGCGGTCAGGAGAGACAGTGCGGCGGTTGTGGGACCGGATCCAGGCTCGGGACTGGGCCGCGGTGGGTGCGTTGCTCGCCGACGACGTGGTGGTGGAGTGGCCGGTCAGCGGGGAGCGGATCGTCGGCCGCGAGAACTTCCTGCGCGTCAACTCCGAGTATCCGGAAGGCTGGTCGATCCACCTGTTGCGGCTGGTCGAGCAGGACGATTCGGTGGTGTCCGAGTGCGCCGTGCCGCACGAGACCATGGGCGACTTCCGTGCGGTGTCGTTATGGACAGTCCGGGACGGCAGGATCGTGGCAGGCCGCGAGTACTGGACTGCGCCCGGCTCGGATCCGATCCCCGAGTGGCGCAAGCCGTTCACTGAACCGATGTAGCGGCCGTCACGGGGTGTATCAAACGGGTTCGTGCTGCCTCTGAGAGGCGTGACATTCGTTGACCAGCAGAGCCGCGATGGCGGGGTTGCTGCGGACCCTGGCCAGGCAGCGCTGCCTCGTCGGGCCGATCGCGCCAACTGGCATGCCCAGGCGCGCGCTGATCTCCGAATAGGGCAGCGGCGGGTCGGCGAACAGCAGCGTGAGCAGGCGCCGGTCACGGTCGGACAGTCCGTCGATGGCCGCGCGCAGCGCGGCCAGGCGTTCGTCCACCAGCAGCCTGCTGTCCGGCCCCTGGCCGGCCGGGTCGGGCAGGTCCTCGGTCTCCTGCGCGACGTGCCGGGCGCGGTCGCGCAGCAGGTGCAGGCATTCGCGGCGCGTGGTGGTGACGATCCAGCCCGGCAGGGCTTCCGGGTCGCGGATCGACGTCACGTTCGCCACCAGGCGCAGCCACAGCGTCCCGGCCACGTCCTCGGCGTCCACTCCGGTGATGCCGAGGTTGCGGCAGATCGCCGCCACGAGCGGGCGATATCGCTGGACCAGCGTTGTCCACGCCTCGCCCCGACCGCGAGCCGCGTCGTCCACGAGAGCGGCAAGAGCCATCGTCGTCCCCCTGTTGGAGCAAAGCCGGCAAGCGGATTCACGATTTCGCGACGCCCTGCTCGCGGACCTTGCAGCAACCTTGCGGACCGACCAGCATCGGGTCACATGGAGTTCCGGCTGTTCGGGGAGGTTCAGCTGCGGACCGCGGATCGGCCGCTCGACGTGGGAACCCCACGCCAGCAGGCCGTGCTGGCCGCGCTGCTCGTCGACGTGGGCAGACCCGTCCCGATCGAGGCACTGATCGACCGGGTCTGGGACCACGCGCCGCCCGCCGAGGCGCGCAACGTCCTGTACTCGCACCTCAGCCGGATCCGGCGGCTGCTCAAGGGAATCGCGACGCTGGAGCGCAGGCCCGCGGGCTACGTGCTGGACGTGCCACCGGATTCGGTGGACGTGCACCGGTTCTGGCGGCTGGTCGAGCGAAGCAAGGACCTGCCGGACGACGAGCGGGCCACCGCGCTGGCCGAGGCGTTGGCGCTCTGGCAGGGCACGCCTCTGGCGGGCATCCAGGGCGAGTGGGTCGACCAGGTCCGTGACCGCTGGTCCCGCAGGCGGCTGGACGCGATCGTCCAGTGGGGTGAGGTGGAGCTGCGGCTCGCCCGCCCGGCCAAGGTGATCGACGTCTTCCTCGACCTGGCCGCCGAACACCCGTTGGCCGAGCAGTTCGAGCGGGTCCTGATGCGGGCCCTGCACGCGGCGGGCCGGGGTGCGGAGGCGCTCGACCGCTACAGCGCCATCCGGCAACGACTGTCCGACGAACTGGGCACCGACCCGGGGCCGGAGCTGCGGGCGCTGCACAGCCTGATCCTGCGGGGCGAACCCGCGCCGCCACGCAGGACCAGTTCGGCGCCCGCGCAGCTGCCCCCGGACGTGTACGGGTTCGCCGGCCGGGCCGAGTACCTGGGACAGCTGGGGCGACTGGAGAAGGCCCGGATCGTCGTGATCTCGGGGACCGCGGGCGTCGGCAAGACGTCGCTGGCCGTGCACTGGGCGCATCGGGCGCGCGCGGACTTCCCCGACGGCCAGCTGTACCTCAACCTGCGCGGGTTCGATCCAACCGGGACACCGGTGTCCCCGGCCGAGGCGGTGCGCGCGTTCGTCGACGCGTTCCACGTGCCGCGCGAACGGGTGCCCGCCGGGTTCGAGGCACAGGTCGGGTTGTACCGCAGCCTGCTGGCGGACCGGCGTGTGCTGATCGTGCTGGACAACGCCAGGGACGCCGATCAGGTCCGGCCGTTGCTGCCCGGAGCCTCGCAGTGCCTGGTCCTGGTCACCAGCCGGGACCAGCTCGCCGGGCTGGTCGCCGAGGGGGCCCATCCGCTGATGCTCGACCTGCTCACCCTCGCCGAGGCACGACAGCTGCTGGCCGGCCGGATCGGCCCGGCCCGGGTGGCGGCCGAGCCGGAGGCGGTCGACGAGATCATCCGGCTGTGCGCCCGGCTCCCGCTGGCGCTGGCCGTGGTCGCGGCCCGGGCCGCGACCCACCCGAAGTTCAGCCTCGCCGCGTTGGCCGACGAACTGCGGCCGGGCCTGGGCGAGTTATCCGGCGCCGATCCGGCGACCGATCCCCGTGCCGTCTTCTCGTGGTCCTACCTTCAGCTCACGCCCGAAGCAGCCCGGTTGTTCCGGCTGCTCGGCCTGCACCCCGGGCCGGACGTGACCACCCGGGCGGCGGCCAGCACGGCCGGCCTGCCGGTCGCGAAGGTGCGGCCGTTGCTGGCGGAGCTGGCCGGCGCGCACCTGGTCGCGGAGGAGAGCCCTGGCCGGTACGGGTTGCACGACCTGCTCCGGACGTACGCGGCCGAACTGGCCCAGGACGATGACGACCGGTTCGCCGCGACACAACGGATGCTGGCCTATTACGTCCACAGTGGAAACCTCGCCGACGGCCTGCTCGACCCGTTCCGGGAGACACCACCCGAACTGCCGGGGTTGCCCGCCGGAGTGGTCGTCGAACCCATGTCCGACAAGGCGAAGGCGTTGGCGTGGTTCCATGCCGAACACCGGGTGATGGTGGCGGCCATCACCCGGACAACCGGGTTCGACGAGGAGGTCTGGCTGCTCGCCTGGACCTTGCGGCGTTACTTCACGCGCAGCGGGCTGCGGCACGAACAGCTCCGCTCGCTCCTGCCCGCGCTCGAAGCGGCCCGGCGCCTCGGCGATCCCGCCAAAGAGGCCTACGCGCAGTGTTTCATCGGCTGCTGTCACGTCCTGTTCGGACGATCCGGCGAAGGCGCCGAGCTGCTGCGGACCGCGCTCGAACTGTACCGCGAGGCCGGCGACCGGCTCGGCGAAGGCCTTGTCCTGCAATGTTTCTGCTGGATGCTCGAACGGGAGAACCGGCACACCGAAGCGCTCAGGTACGCCCAGCGCTGTCTTGACGTGTTCCGGGCCGCGGGCCACAAACCCGGGGAAGGCCGTGCGCTCAACGCGGTCGGGTTCCTGCACGCGCTGCTCGGTGCGCACGTCGACGCGCTCAACTACTGTCAGAAGGCGATCGACCTGCAACTCAAGCTCGGTGACGACGTGGGCGCCGCGCAGACCTGGGACAGTCTCGGTCTGGCGTACAGCCGCCTCGGCGATCACGAGCGCGCGATCGTGTGCCACCAGTCGTCGGTCGACGTGAACCGTGAACTGGGCAACCGGCACTCCGAGGCGATCGCCCTGACGTCGTTGGGCGACGCGCACCACAACGCGGGCGACGTCAGTTCCGCGCACGTCGCATGGCACCGCGCCGCTGAGCGGTTCGAGCAGATCGGGCTGCCGGAAGCCGGGGAGCTCAGGGCACGACTGGGATGAACACCAAGGGGAGGACGGAAATGCCAGAGGAAGTCACGGTGGCGGAGTTCACCACGCTGCTGCGCAAGCTCGACAAGTTCTCGGAGAGCCTGCCCGAGAAGGAACGGGACCTGTTCTGCGGCCTGGTCTACGGCGCCACGACGGCGATCATGGACGGTTTCCGGGCGTACGCCGACCAGTTCTCCTCCGCCTTCAAGGCGGGCAAGACCACGCTGAGTCTCAGCTACGACGAGGAGACCGTCGACGGGCGGTGCTTCGGCAAGCACGTCGACATGCACGTCAAGCCCGGCTACATCAAGCCCTAGCCGTGCGGACTGTTCTGCTCTCGATGCCGTTCACGCACGTCGATCGCCCGTCCATCCAACTGGGACTGCTCCGGGCGATCGGCGAGGCGAACGGTTTCCCGGTGCGCACGGTGCACGCGAACCTGGACTTCGCCGCGCGCATCGGGATCGAGTACTACCGCGCGCTCGCGGACATGCGTGGCCGGATGATCGGGGACTGGCTGTTCTCGGTGGAGGCGTTCGGGGCCGACGCGCCCGACCCGGATGCCCTGCTGCCCGGGGAGTTCGAGCCGGAACTGTCCTATCTGGCCGGTGGCGGTCCGGTTCGTGACCGGCTGCTGCGTACCCGGGATCGGGACGTCCCGGCGTTCCTCGACGACCTGGCCGACGGGATCGACTGGTCCGATGTGGACGTGGTCGGGTTCAGTTGCACGTTCCAGCAGAACACCGCGTCGTTCGCGTTGGCCCGCAGGATCAGACAGCGCCGTCCGGACATCGTGACGGTCTTCGGCGGGGCCGGTTTCGACGGCGAGATGGGGCTGGAGTTCGCCCGCTCGGTGGAGTGCGTGGACTACGTCGTGATCGGGGAAGGGGACACCGCCTTTCCCCGGTTGCTGAAGGCGTTGTCGGAAGGCGCGAATCCCCTGACCGTTCCCGGTGTCGCGAGCCGCGACGGGATGACGCCCGCCGAACCGCCGATCGAGGCACTCGACGAGCTGCCGGTACCGAACTATGACGAGTACTTCGAGCGGGCCGCGAACCTCGGGCTGCTGCCCGACGTGGTGTGGCTGCCGATCGAATCGGCCCGCGGTTGCTGGTGGGGCGCCAAACACCACTGCACCTTCTGCGGCCTCAACGGCACCACCATGCGATTCCGCGCTAAGTCCCCGAACCGTGTGCTCGCCGAGCTGGCCGGCCAGGCCCGGCGGTACGGCGCGTTCCAGTTCGAAGCCGTCGACAACATCATGGATCCCCGCTACGTCAGGGAACTCCTCCCGGCGGTCGTCGAGGACGGCTCGGACTACGAGTTCTTCTACGAGGTCAAGGCCAACCTGAGCCGGGCCCACCTGAAGCTGCTGGCCCAAGCCGGCGTCACCCGCCTTCAGCCAGGGCTGGAATCGTTGAGCTCGCACGTGCTGCGGCTGATGGACAAGGGCGTGCGGGCCGCGCAGAACGTCAACCTGCTGCGCTGGGCCAGGTACTACGGAATCGAGGTCGGCTGGAACATCCTGTGGGGATTCCCCGGCGAGACCACGGCGGACTACGCCCAGCAGGCCGCGGTCATCCCGCACCTGGTCCACCTGCAACCGCCGGAAGGCGCCGCGCGCGTCTGGTTGGAGCGGTTCAGCCCGATGTACACGCGGATGCGGATGCGGCACCGTGCCCCGGAACGCAGCTATCAGTACGTGTACCCGAAGACAGTGGACCTCGACAGGATCGCGTACTTCTTCGACTACGAAATGGAGGACGCGCTACCGGACGAGACCTACGCCGACCTCGCTCGCGAAGTGGCGGCGTGGACCGGACTGTGGGAGTCGCGGCACCGGCCCGTGCTCACCTATTGGTCTTCCCCGGGCTACCTGCGGATCTACGACGGCAGGCACGAGGGCCGCGAAGGCACGTACACGTTCCGCGACACGCTCGCCCGCATCTACCTGGCATGCGGTGATCGCCCCACCACCGCACGGGCCGTCCAGGACAAACTCGGCCCGGACGTGCCGGTCAGGGCGATCGAGGACGCGTTCGCCCAGTTCGCCGAGCGCGGGCTGATGTTCCTGGACGAGTCACTGGCCCTCGCGCTGGCACTGCCGGCCACCCGCGGCCGTTAGGAAGGTTTCTGGTTCGCCAGCTGCTCGCGCAGCCTGCTGACCTCCTCGCGCAGCGTCACCAGTTCGACGTGCAGTTCGTCGGTCTCCTGGTGAACGGTGGCCCGCACGGTTTTGTTCACCGTGTCCTCGGTTTGCTGGATGCGTTCCAGGAACCACGACGCGATCATTCCGGTGATCACACCGAGCAGCGCGATCCCGCCGATCATCAGGCTGGCCGCCACCAGCCTGCCTTCCCATGTCGTCGGATAAACATCGCCGTAGCCGACCGTGGAGATCGTGGTGAGCGTCCACCACAGCGCTTTCCCGAACGAGTCGATTCCGGCATCCGGATTGCCGCGTTCGGCATCCAGCACCGCGATCGCCGCCGCGAAACTCACCAACAGCGTCACTATCCCGACATAAATCGCCACCCGGCCGCGGAAGGCCGTCGAAGCCTTGCGGTTGAGCACCCGGAGCACGGTGACGACACGCAACGCCCGCAGTTGGCGGACCATCGGCAGCGCGACGGCCAGCAAATCGAACAGGTGCCGCCAGACGAAGCGCAGTTTCCGCTCCGCCAGCATCAGCCTGATCACGTAGTCCGCGGCGAAGACCAGCCAGATCACCCACAGCGCGATCTCCAGCGCGAGGTGCAGCCACGCGGGCGCGCTCAGGTGCAGTACCTGCCAGGCATAGGCGACAAGGAAGGCCGCCGCGAGCACGGCCATCGGCCATTCCGTCCGTGTTTCCCAGGTGGACAGTCGCTGCTCGGTCACCGCGCCACTTTAACCGCCGTCACCGGCCGGGACGGCACCTCAGAATCAAGGCGAGACCGACCACCATCGCGGCGGGCCCGGTGATCCAGGCGTAGACGTAGTCGATCTGGCCGCCGGTCGCCGCGAAGAAGATCGCGACCAGGTAAATGAAACCGAGCACCGCCGTGAGGGTCAGTGCCTCGCGCAGCCGTGATCTGGTCGCCATTCATCGAGGTTACCCCAGCGGCCCGGAAATGACGTGAGGGTCTTGTTCCCAGAGTTAACATCAAATCATGAGCCGGATCAACGACGTCGGGGGCATGTACGGCTTCGGCCAGATCGTCGCCGAGCAGGACGAGCCGCCCTTCCACGCGGACTGGGAGGCACACGTCTTCGCGCTGAACAGCACGCTGGTCCGGCAGGGCGTCTACCAGATCGACGAGTTCCGCGACGCGGTCGAGCGGCTGCCACCCGGTCAGTACCTCGCGTCGTCCTACTACCAGCGCTGGTTCCTGGCGATCCGCGCACTGCTGATCGAGAAGGGCGTCTTCACCGAGGAGGAGCTGGATGACCTTCGCGACGGGTGACCGGGTCCGGGCGAAGAGCGTCGACCCCTCGCACCACACGCGGCTGCCGGCGTACGCCCGCGGCGTGGTCGGCACCGTCGTGCGGTTCCAGGGCACACACCGGCTGCCCGACGACGTCATCCGGGGCATCTCCTCGCCGGAGGAGATGGTCTACGCGGTCCGGTTCGCGGCCCAGGACCTGTTCGGCACGGGGGACCACTCGGTGACGCTCAGCATGTGGCAGAGCTACCTGGAGCGGCCGTGAGCGGGGACCACTCGGACGCGCCGATCGCGGCGAGAGTCCGCCACCTGGAGCGCCTGCTGGAGGAACGCGGCCTGGTCATCCCCGGCGCGCTCGACGAGACGCTGGCGGCGTACCTCAACCGGGCGTCACCGGCCAACGGCGCACGCATAGTCGCCAGGGCGTGGACGGACCCGGATTTCGGTGCCCGCCTGCTGGCCGACGCCCCGGCCGTGATCGCCGAGCTCGACCTGTCCATGCGTGGCGGGCTTCAGGTGCAGGACCTCCAGGTCGTGGCCAACACCGACCGTGAGCACAACGTGGTCGTGTGCACGCTGTGTTCGTGTTATCCGCTCGCGCTGCTCGGCCCGTCGCCGACCTGGTACAAGAGCGAGAGCTACCGGTCGCGAGTGGTCCGCGAGCCCAGGGAGGTGCTCCGTGAGTTCGGCTTCGAGCTGCGGCCCGAGGTCGAGATCAAGGTGTGGGACGCCAACGCGGAGACCCGCTACCTGGTCGTCCCCAACCGTCCACCCGGGACGGAGAACCTGGCCGAGGAGCAACTCGCCGCCCTGGTCACCCGCAACGGCCTGATCGGCACCGCGCCCGTCTAGGTCCTGTTACTCCGGATGGTGGACAACGGGCGGCTGTTCGGCGCCGAGCCGCTGGATGGGGCACTATCCACACAGAGTGTCCCCAGTGGAGGAGTGACCATGCGTTACCTGGCCTTGGCCGCGATCGTTCCCGCTGCTGTGCTGCTCGGTGGCACGGCGTCCGCCGCGGAGATCCCGTCCCTGCGGGTGACCAGTGCGTCGTCGGAGATCCAGCCGTACCACCCGGGCGCCGAAGGCGTCACCTACAACCAGGAACTCGCTCCCGCAGGCGCCGTGCTGTCGGTGGTGGGCGTCGAGGCTCCGCAGGGCACGACCGTGCTGCTGACCACGCGGGGACTGCTGCCCGAACGTGAGTACGGCGCGCACGTGCACGTCAAGCCGTGCGGGGCGGCGCCTGCCGACTCAGGCCCGCACTTCCAGGACAAGAAGGACCCCGTCCAGCCGTCCGTCGACCCGGCCTACGCCAACCCGCGCAACGAGGTCTGGCTCGACTTCACGACCGACCGCCAGGGCAACGCCTTCGCGGTGGCCCGGGTGCCGTGGCGCTTCGACGGGCGGGAGGCCTCGTCCGTGGTGATCCACGAGACGCACACGCACACCGAGCCGGGACACGCGGGCACCGCCGGGGCCCGGTTGGCGTGCCTCAGCGTGGACTTCTAGCCAGCCCGATCGCCCTGAGGAAGGTGGGGCACTGGGTGATGTCCTCGTGCTCGCAGGCCAATCCCTTCTCGACCAGCGCGAGCGCCGCCTGCAGCGCGGCGATGCGTTCGGCGAGGTCGGCCCGGTGCCGGCGCATGATCTCCTTGCGGTCGGCCGGGTCGCCGTCGACGAACATCTCCCGGATGTCCTCCAGGCTGAACCCCGCTTCCTTCGCGTGCAGGATGATCGCGATCCGGTCGAGATCGTCCTGCCGGTAGCGGCGGCGGTCGCCCTGCCGCTCGGGCGCGAGCAGGCCCACCGACTCCCAGTGCCGCAGAACGTGGGTGGCCAGGCCGAAGCGCGCGGCGACCGGCCCGATCTCGCTTGACTTCATGTCGACATTAAGTCCCAGCATGGCGGGCATGTCCACTTCGTTGATCCCCATCCTCGACCTCGCCGACAGCCTGCCCGGTGCGCCCGAGCTGCGCGCCCGCACGTACGAACTGCTCGACCTGCCCGAAGGCGCGCCCGTCGTGGACGTCGGCTGCGGCACCGGCCGTGCCGTCGACGAACTGGCCGCCCTCGGGGCCGGCCCGATCGGTGTCGACGTCAGCCCGCAGATGATCGAGGCGGCCAAGGCCCGGTGGCCGCACGACTTCCGCGTGGGCGACGCCTACGACCTGCCGGTCCGCGACGTCCTGGGCTACCGGGCGGACAAGGTGCTGCACGCCCTCGACGACCCCGCACGGGCGGTGGCCGAGGCGTACCGCGTGCTCGCGCCCGGCGGCCGGATCGTCCTGGTGGGCCAGGACTGGGACACGTTCGTGATCGCCTCGGACGACCCGTCCCGGACCCGGCAGGTCGTGCACGACCGCGCGGACGCCATCGCCACGCCCCACGCGGCCCGCCACTACCGGAACTACCTGCTGGACAACGGCTTCCAGGACGTCGCCGTGGAGGTGCACACCATGGTGTGGACGGATCCGGCCGTGCTGCCGGTGATCGGAAACCTCACCGACGACCAGGACTGGCAGGCCGAGCAGGCCGAGCGGGCCCGGACCGGCAGGCTGTTCCTCGCGCTGCCCATGTTCGTGGCGAGCGCGACCCGGCCGGACGAAAGCGGCGTTTCCGGCGTACCAGCCCGCTGACCGTTGGTGTAAGCGCTCTCACTCCCGGTAGCCTGTGCGTTGTGTCGGGGTTACGTGTCCAGTTGCTGGGCCCGGTCAGCGCGGTCGACGGCGACGTCGAGCTTCAGCTGGGACCGCCCCGGCAACGAGCGGTGCTCGCTGTCCTGGCCGTGCGCGCGGGCCAGGTGGTGTCTCGTGCGGAGCTGATCGACGCGGTCTGGGGCGAGGCCGCTCCGCACAGCGCGGCCAGCGCCGTCTACCTCTACATCTCGAACCTGCGCAAGATCCTGGGCAAGGACGTGCTGGCGTCCGCGGACAACGGTTACACGCTGCGGCTGCCATCCGACCGGGTCGACATCACGATCTTCGACACGTTGACCGCCCGGGCCGGCCGGGAATCCGCCACCGCCAAGGCCGCCGCGACACTGAGCGAAGCGCTGAGCCTGTGGCGCGGCGAGGCGCTGGCCGGGATTCCCGGGCCCTTCGCCGCGCAGGAACGGACGAGGCTGACGGAGTCGTGGCTGCGTGCGGCCGAAGCGTCCGCCAAAGCGCGGCTCGAGCTGGGGCAGCACGTCGAACTCGCCGCCGACCTGGGCACGTTGGTCCGTGAGCACCCGTTGCGGGAATCGTTGCGGGAGCTGCTGATGCTGGCGCTCGCGCGCAGCGGACGGCACGCCGAGGCGCTGGCCGTGTTCCAGGAAACCCGCGAGACGCTCCTGCGCGAGCTGGGCACCGGGCCGGGCCCGGGATTGCGTCAGGTGCATGCGGAGATTCTGGCGGGCAACGAACGCACGGTCGTGCCGTTGTCGGTGATGCCCGCGCACGTCGCCGCCATCGCCAACAGCGAGACGCGGCTGTTCGTCGGCCGTGCGACCGAGGTGGCGAAGCTGCGCGACCGGGTGACCGACGTGCTCGCCGGACGCGGCGGCATGGTCTGGATCGAGGGCGATCCCGGCATCGGCAAGTCGGAGCTGCTGATCGAGGCGGTGGGCAAGGTCCAGGGCCAGGGCTGCCAGCTCGGCTGGGCGATCGCCGACGAGCCGGACGTCCGGTTCCCGCTCCGGCTGATCATGGAATGCTTGGGCATCACGGTGAAGTCCCCGGACAGCGACCGCGCGGACCTGGCCCGCCATCTGCAGGTCCACACCGGCCGCGACGAGGACGACCCGATCTCCGGCGCCGTCGACCGGATGCTCGCGCTGGTCGACCGGATGTGCGCGCACGGACCCGTGGTCCTGGTGATCGACGACGTGCAATGGGCCGACGAGGCCAGCGTGCACGTCTGGCGGCGCTTGTCCGCGGCGACCCGGCAGTTGCCGCTGCTGCTGGTGACGTGCTCGCGGACCGGCCACGGCCGTGCGGAGCTCGACCAGTTGCGGTCCCGTGCCCAGCTGATCGCCATGGAGCCGTTGCCGCCCGACGACGTCGAGTCGCTGACGGGCCACCTGGTCGGGGCCACACCGGGCAAACTGCTGCGCCGGGTCGCCGACCGGGCCGGCGGAAACCCGCTCTACCTGAGGGAAATGGTCAACGGACTGGTCCGTGACGCGGCGGTCGACCTGGTCGACGGCGTCGCGCACATCGACCAGTCGCGGGTCGAGGCGGCGCCGAGATCACTCGCGGACGCCGTCGAGCGCACCTGTGGCGCGCTGCCCCAAGGGACACACGAAGTCCTGCGGTGGATGGCCGTGCTCGGTCCCGAGGCCACAATGGACAACGTGGTGGCGCTGACCGGCCGCCCGGCCGCGGATCTGCGCGAGGCGCTCGTCGACGCGGTGGACGCCAACGTGGTCTTCGGCGAAGGACCGCGCCTGGTGTTCCGGCACCCGTTGATGCGCGAGGCGATCCACAGTGGAATCTCCCCGGCCGTGCGGGTCGTGTTGCACCGCGAGGCGGCCAAGGCGCTGGCGGCGGCGGACGCGCCCGCGATCCGGGTCGCCGAACAACTGGTGGCCGCCTTGTCCAGCCTCGAATCCTGGGTGCCGGGCTGGCTGGTCACCCACGTCACGGAGATCGCCAACCACGCGCCGTTGATCGCGTCCGACCTGCTCGAAGCCGTCCTCGCGGCGATGGACCAGGCCGACCCGGCGCGGGAGGTCCTGTTGGCCGCGTTGGTCCGGGTGCACTTCCGGCTCACCCGGGACTCGGAGGACCAGACCAGGGAAGCGCTGGCGATCTCGACCGACCCGGTGCGCTCCGAGGAACTCCGGCAACTGCTCGCGGCGATCATCTACCGCGGCGGGCGACGTGAGGACGCGATCCGCGTCCTCACAGAGTCCGAAGTGGACGAAGTGGTGCCCGAGGAGTGGCGGCAGCGGCGCAAGTTCATGCTCGCCCATGTGCGCAGGGACATCTCAGACCTGGACGTTCTGGAGGTCACCGCCCGCGAGGCGTACGAGAAGGCCAAGGCGAACGACGAAGCGGGACTCGTCGCGCACGCGTTGCAGAGCCGCTGGCTCGTGGCGACGATCCGGCGCGACCACGAGACAGCGTTGCGGCACGTCGACGCGGCGATCGACGCGGTGCGCGGCGATTCCGGCCTCGCGGGCATGCATTTCGACCTGCTGGACAACCGGCTCTTCACGTTGCAGAACCTCGACCGGATGGCCGACGCGGACGAAAACCTGCGCGCCGCCAACGAACTCATGGTCGAGCACCGGTTGCCGGCCGGTCCGCAGGTCGCCGCGGCCGTGCACTACTACTGGACCGGGCGCTGGGACGAAGCACTGTACGAACTGGACGCCATCACCGAGGACGGCCCGGCGATCACGTACGCGGGCCTGATGGACGCCGGTCCGGCAGGGCTGTTGCTGCACGGCGTGTCGGCGTTGATCGCGGGCCGCAGGGGCGACCGCGCCGGGCTCGTGGCGAACCTCGACGCGGCCGAACGCTACCTGGTGATCACCGACTCGGAGCGGGAAAGCCAGGACTTCCTGCTGGCGGCCCGTGCGTTGGCGGCGACCCAGCGCGGCGACATCCCGGGCGCGCTGGCGGAGTTCGCGCCCGTGCTCGACCCGGCCTATGCGGAGATGATGCTGCGCCACCAATGGCTCCCGGAGATCATCAGGTTGTCCCAGGCGCACGATTCGGCGCTCGTTGACGACGCCGTGGCGATCGCCGAAATGGAAGCCGACCGTGAGCTGGTGCCGGCCCGTGCGTACGCGGCCTTGCACCGTTGCAGAGCCCTGGCCACACGCGATCCGGAACCCGCGCTGGTGGCCGTGGACCACTACCGGACGGTCGGGCGTCCGGTCGAACTGGCCGCCGCCTTGGAGGACGCGGCGGTGCTGCTGGCCGCACGCGACGCGCGAACCGACGCGATGGCCGCGTACGGCGAAGCGATCCGGATCTACGTCGACCTGGGTGCCCATGGGGACCGTGCCCGCGCGAAGACCCGGATGAGCGAGTTCGGCATCCGCGAACCCATGCACGCCGTCCCCGGCGCCGGGGGCAACCACTGGGAGACGCTGTCGGCCGCGGAACAGCAGATCGCCGCGATGGTCGCGAATGGACTGTCCAATCCGGAAATAGCGACCCGGATGTCGTTGCCCCGGCGGACAGTTCAGGCCCACGTCGGGCAGATCATGGCGAAGCTCGGCGTGGGCTCGCGGTCGGAGATCCGGCAGGCCTCCTAGATCACACCCGCCCGCAGGGCGTACGCCACGGCATGAGCCCGGTTGCGCAGGTGCAGGCGCGCGGTCATGTTGTAGATGACGTTCTTGACGGTCCGTTCCGAGTACTTCAACTCCTGCGCGATCTCCTCGGTGTCCCATCCGTCCGCGATCAACCGCAGCACATCGACCTCGCGTGGCTGCAGACCGGACGCGTTCAGCCCGTTCGGCGCCAGCACCTCACGCTGCAACACCTCGACCCGGCGCAGAAGCTGGCCCAGCACGTCGCGCGGCATGACGCCGTTACCCTCGGCGGCAGCCAGCACACTGTCCACGAGCTGGGTGCCGGTCACCGTCGCCTTGGGCAGGATCGCCACCACATGGCACTCGACCACGGTCAACAGCGGAGCATCGCCGAGATCCCCGGTCATCAGCACGGTCGGCTTGGCGAACTCGGCCGCGGTCTGCCGCAACCGGGCCATCGCCTCGCTGCCGAGCCGGTCGGACGAGAACACCACCACGTCGGGCTGCTCCCCGGTGCCGTCGACGACGGTCAACTCCCGGTGGGACCCGAGAAAACTGGCCAGCCCCACGTGGGACATCGGGTCCGATGTCTGGACGGCCACGCGCACCTGTTCCATCGACTCCTCCACACGCTGGATCGGTGTGCGGACAAGTCTGTGCGAGAAGTCTTAACGAAGTCTTGTCGACCGCAGGGCTCACCGTGAGAGTGCCCGGCCAACTGTCCGATCACCAGAGGAACACCCAGTTCAGGGCCATTCGTCGGGCAAATGTTGCCCGGATGCACCCAGTAGGATTCACGGATGCGGCAAACCCTGCGGGTCCGGTTGCTGGGGCCGCTCACCGCGTGGCGCGGCGACGGGGAACTGGACCTGGGTCCGGGCAGGCAGCGGGCCGTCTTCGCGGTCCTGGCCATCCGGGCCAACCAGGTGGTCTCCCGGGAAGCCCTGATCGACGCGGTCTGGGGCGACGAAGCCCCGGCCGGAGCGGGCAACAGCCTCTACAGCTACATCTCCCGGCTGCGGCACGTGCTCGGCCGGTCAAGCGAAACCCTGGTCTCGGCCCGCTCCGGCTACTCGTTGAAACTCGACCCCGGCGCGCTCGACGTGCACGAATTCGACGCGCTACGAGAAGCCGCGCAGTCGGCGTGGAACCGCCGTGACATCGCCGCGGCCCGTACGGCATTGGATTCGGCGCTCGCGTTGTGGCAGGGCGACGCGTTGGGCGGGGTGGAATCGCCGTTCGCGGCCTCGCAGCGCAAGCGGCTGGGGGAGCTGCGCCTGGCGGCCCTGGAACGCCGGGCGGAGGCGTTGATCGCGGCTTCGGACCAGGAAGCCGTGCCGGAACTGCGGCGGTTGGTCCGTGAATACCCGTTACGGGAGTCGTTGACAGGGCTGCTGATGACCGCCTTGCACCGGTTCGGCCGGGATGACGAGGCGCTGGCCGTCTTCGCCGAAGCTCGGCGGCGGTTGATCGACGAACTCGGAATTGAGCCTGGGGCCGCGCTGCGGCGCGTTCACTCGGAGATCGCCGCTGCTCCGCGGGTGGCCGTGCGGCCGTCCGTGCCTGACGTTCTCGTGGGCCGGGAGCGTGAGCTCGCCGTCGTCCGGGCGCGGTTGGCCGATCTGGAGCGCGGGCGGGGTGGGACCTTGTGGGTCGAAGGCGGGCCGGGGGCGGGCAAGTCGGCTCTGCTCGCCACGGCTTTCGCTGACGTGGAGTTTCCGGTGGTGTGGGCCTCTCCGGGGGAGGTTGATCAGTTGAGCGGGCCTGCTGTGATCGTGGCCGACGACTTGCAGGACGTGGACGACACAGGATTGCTGGCCTGGCATCGGTTGAGCAAGCTCGCCCAACGGGAGCCCCTGCTCGTGGTGGGGGTGTGCCGGCCGGTTCCCCGGCGGACCGAGGTCGACCGGCTTCGGGCCAGGGTCGGGCCCGGCGGCGGTGAAGTTCTCCGGCTCTCCGGGCTTTCCTCCGACGAGGCTTCGAAGTTGGCTTCTCTGGCAGGGGTTTCCGGGTCGCTTGTGGACGTCGCGGCGGGAAACCCCGGGTTCGTCCTGGACGTCGCCAGGGCTCTTCGGGACGGTTCGAGTGTTACGGACGTCGTTGTGCGGTGGGTCGGGTTTCTTTCGGAGGCGGCTCAGCGAGTGCTTCGGGCTGCGGCCGGGGTTGGCGAGGCTTTTGACCTGGCTGACGTGGCTTCGGTGATGGGAGTTTCCGTGACTTCCCTGGTGGGGGCTGTTGAGGAGGCTGTCGATTTCGGGTTTCTTGTCGAGTCCGGACTTCTCTTTCGGTTTCGGCATGGGTTGGTTCGGCAGTCTCTGGTTTAGGTCTTGTGGTTCTTTGCGGTCTTCGAGCTTGCTTTGCGCTGTGGCTCTTGCCCCTTCCGGCCGCCTTGCGCTGTGGTTCTTGGTCCTTCTGGTCGCTTTGGGTTGTGGTTGTTGATCTTCCGGTCGCCTTGCGCTTGGGCTTGGAATCTTTCGGTTGCTTTGGGTTGGGCTTCTGGACCTTCGGGTCGCTTTGGTGTCTGGCTTCTGGGCCTTCGGGTTGCTTTTGGGTTGTGGCTGGTGGTTCTTTGGCCTTCTGTTGCGCTGGGGCTCCTTGTCGTGGGCGGGGCGGCTCGATTTGACAAAGGGGCCCTGGGGCGGCCTCGGGGAGGGAGCCGGGGAGCCCCCCCACAGCCATGCTCATGCCACTCCCTGCAGGCAGTCGGGGCCTCACCGCACCGGAGAGTTTCCGGCCGCCCCCACCCTTTGTAAAATCGAGCCTTCGTCCAGGGCCTTTTCCCTTCTTGTCGCCTTCCAGCCTGGCTGGGTGGGGGTCGTGAGTGTTTATCCGGGTTCTAACCCTGATAAACACTCACGAGGGTTTACCTGGGGTTGGTGGGGGTGGGGGGTTATTCGAGGGGGTAGGGGGTGGGGTGGGTGGTGATGGTTTTGCCGGTGGGGGTGGTGAAGGTGAGGGTGCCGGGGGTGGGTTGTGTGACTTTCCAGGTGGTGCGTTCTTTGAGGAGGTTGTGGGGTTTGCAGAAGGCGGCGAGGTTGGTGTGGCTGGTGGGGCCGTTGTCGGTGTGGCGTTGGGTGTGGTCGATTTCGGTGCGTTCGGCTGGTTGGGTGCAGCCGGGTTGCCTGCAGGTGCGGTCGCGTAGGTGGATGTGGCGCTTGAGGGATGGTGGGGCGAACCTGGATCGGCTGACTTCCAGCACGTGGCCCGCGGGGTCGGTGAGGATGCGTCGCCAGGTGGTGTGTTGGGCGAGTTCGCGGGCGTGTTCGGCGGTGATCGGCCCGTAGCCGGAGAGTTCGCCGGGAGTGTCGGTGAGGCCTGCCAGTGTGGTGACCGGAACTGTCACGTTGGTGGTCAGTGCGGTGCGCCGGATGTTTTTGCCGAGTATGAGGTCCATGAACACGTCTGCGCGGCATTGCCGCAGTGACCGGTCTGTGGTTGTGCGTTGTTTGGCCAGGGCGTCGATCTGGTTGAACGCGGTGATCGCTTCGGCGGCGTCGAGGGTGATGTTGAGTTGGGCCATGCCGTCGGGCAGGTCGATGGTCTTGACGTCGCGTTCTTGCTGGGCTTTTTGTCGTCGTCGTTCGGCGGCGTCGGGGTCGGAGCGGGTGACGTGGTAGCGGATGGCGTTGCGGAACCGGGAGTGGTCTGCTCGTGGCCCGCGTTCCAGCACGCGTTGTTCGACCCATCGGGCTGTGTCGTCGGGCAGGACGGTGGTCTGCTGGGTCAGCGTGGCCGCGCGTGTGGCGTCGATGTCTCCGGCTGCCAGGGCGGCCACGGTTGCGGGCAGGCGATTGACCATTTCCTGGGCGAGCAGCAGCTTCGCGAGAGCGTCCTGGGGGCTGATGTTCAGTTCGACCGCGATCATCTCGGCGACGCCGTCGGCGACGCGTGTCCCGTCTCGTTCGGGAGGGGAGAGTTCGGCGATCCATGCGAGCAGTCGAGCGTCCTCGGCGTCAAGGGCGGCACGCAGCCGAGCGTTCCCGGCGAGTCGGGAAACAGCCTGGGGCAAGCTCAAAGACCGAGGATCGAACATAAGTTCAGTATAGCAGAAAAAGATAAAGTGTAACAGCAAGAGAAGCAACCGATCCCCGGACGAAGGCTCGATTTTACAAAGGGTGGGGGCGGCCGGAAACTCTCCGGTGCGGGGAGGCCCCGACTGCCTGTAGGGAGTGGCATGAGCATGGCTGTGGGGGTCTCCCCGGCTCCCTCCCCGAGGCCGCCCCAGGGCCCCTTTGTCAAATCGAGCCGCCCCGCCCACGACAAGGAGCCCCAGCGCAACAGCAACAGAAAGGCCAGAAGCCCCAACCCAAAAGCAACCGAAAGATTCCAAGCCCAAGCGCAAGGCGACCGGAAGGTCAAGAGCCACAGAACCAGGCAACCGGAAGGTCAAGGACTACAAGCGCAAAGCAACCGGAAGGTTTTCGAGCCAATCCCAAGGCGACCAGAAGGCCAAGAACCACAAAACAAAAGCGACCGAAAAGGCCTATAAGCCACAAAACCAAGGCGACCGGAAGCACCGGAAGCCACAACAGAAACCGACCAGAAGGTCGAGAAGCCCGACGCGAAGCGACTGGAAGGTCAAGAAGCACCCACCCCCGCACCGCAGCCCACCCAAGCGACAACCCGCCGTTACAACGTTGGCACAACGTTGTAACCACGCTACGATCGGCAAGCACCAGGACTCCCCTGCACCCTGGAGGCCGACGATGAAGTCGTTCCGCCGTAGAACCCTGCTCAGAACCACCGCCGCGGCGGCAGCCACCACCCTGCTCCCGGACCACACCGCCCATGCGGCCCCGGCTCCCGCGGCCTACGAAAGACTGAGACCCGGAGCGGTCGAGCCGCACGGCTGGCTGGCCACCCAGCTGGACCGCCAACTGACCGGCCTCAACGGCCGCTTCCCGGAAATCTCGCCCTTCCTGAGGTTCGACCAGACCGGCTGGGTCCATCCCGACCTCAACGGCTGGGAAGAGGTCCCGTACTGGCTGCGTGGCTACGGCGACCTCGGCTACGTCACCGGGGACGACCGCGTGCTCGCGGACACCGAGCGCTGGATCAACGCGGTCCTGGCCACGCAGGCGCAGGACGGTTACTTCGGTCCGCGCGCCCAGCGCACTTCCCTGAACGGCCACGCCGACCTGTGGCCGCACATGCCGATGTTGCACGCCCTGAGATCGTGGGCCGAGTACCGGGACGACGCACGAGTTGAGAGCGCTCTCACCCGCTACTTCGACTTCATGACACGGCAACCGGACGCGGTCTTCAAGGACGGTTGGGGCACGACCCGCTGGGGCGACACCATCGACGTCCTCGTATGGCTGCACGGCCGCACCGGTGACCAGGCGCTGCTGGATCTCACCCACCGGATCCACCGGCACGCCGCGAGCTGGGTCGACACCATAGCCAGCCTGCACAACGTCAACTTCGCCCAGGGTTTCCGGGAGCCGGCGCAGTACTGGCAGCTGAGCAAGAACCCCGTGCACCGGGATTCCGTCTACCGGGTCTACAACGCGATCATGGCCCAGTACGGCCAGTTCCCCGGCGGCGGCTTCGCCGGGGACGAGAACGCGCGCCCCGGTTACGGTGACCCACGCCAAGGCTTCGAGACCTGTGGTGTCGTCGAGTTCATGGCGAGCCACGAACTGCTCACCCGCATCACCGGCGACCCGCTCTGGGCCGACCGGACCGAAGAGCTGGCGTTCAACATGCTGCCCGCGTGCCTTGACCCCCAGGGCAAAGTCACGCACTACGTCACCAGCGCCAACGGCGTGCAGCTCGACGACTTCGCCAAAACCAGGAGACAGTTCCAGAACGGCTTCGCGATGCAGGCGTACAAGCCGGGCATCCACGCGTACCGGTGCTGCCCGCACAACTACGGCCAGGGCTGGCCGTACTACGTCGAGGAAATGTGGCTCACGACCAGCGACGGCGGCATCGTGGCCTCGCTGTACGGTCCTTCGACGGTCACGGTCGGCACGACGAAGATCGAACAGCAGACCAATTACCCGTTCAGCGACACCATCACGTTCCGGCTGACGCTTCCCCAGCCGAAGCGTTTCCCGTTCTCGGTCAGGGTTCCGAGCTGGTGCGCGAACCCGCTGCTGACCGTGAACGGCACCGCGGTGATCGCGCCCGCGGGACCGAAGTACGCCACCATCACCCGGACCTGGCAGACCGGCGACATCGTGCGGCTCAGGCTGCCGATGAGCCCACGGACCAGGATCTGGCAGAACAAAGCGGTATCCGTGGACTACGGCGCGTTGACGTTCTCACTGCGCATCGAGGAACGGTGGAACCGCTACGCCGGCACCGCCGACTGGCCCGAATACGAAGTGAAACCCGCCTCTGCCTGGAACTACGGCTTGCGCCCGAACCAGCAGTTCACCGTGAGCACGGGCGGCGACCTCAACGATCCGTTCACGCTGGCCAACGCGCCGATCCAGCTCACCGCACGGGCGCAGGCCATTCCGGATTGGACGGTCGACAGCGAGAACGTGGTCGGCACCATGAACAGCGGCCCGGTGGCGACTGACGCACCCGTCCAGCAGGTCACGCTCGTGCCGATGGCCGCGGCCCGGCTGAGGATCACGGCTTTCCCGCAGACCGGCGGCTCGAAGGGGTGGGGCACGCCCGGGGTGCTGTGCCGGATCCAGAACAAGCACAGTGTCAGGGAACTGGCCGTCGAGGGCACGTCCCGGGTCGTCCAGTTCTCCCCTGGTCACCTGTGGCGGATCGTGGACGTGGGCAACGGTCAGGTCAAGGTTCGCAACGAGCAGTCGGGCAAGGTTCTCGGTGTCGACGGGATGTCCACCGCCAACTCGGCACAGGTCGTCCAGTACGCCGACAACGGCACGGCCGATCATCGCTGGCAGGTGGTGGACAACGGCGACGGCTGGTTCCGCCTGAAGAACGTCCACTCCGGGAAGGTTCTCGGTGTTCAGGACATGTCGACCGCGAACTCCGCCCGTGTGGTGCAGTACGACGACAACGGAACAGCCGACCACCTCTGGCGGATCATGCCGGAAGGGATCGTGCGAATCCAGAACCTCAACTCCACCAAGGTTCTCGGTGTCGATCAGATGTCCACAGCGGACTCGGCCAGGGTGGTCCAGTTCGCCGACAACGGCACGGCCGATCACGACTGGCGGTTCCTGCCCGACGCGAACGGCTACTTCCGGATTCGCAACGAACACTCCGGCAAGGTCCTCGGGATTCAGGACATGTCGACCGCGAACTCGGCGCACGCCGTGCAGTTCGCGGACAACGGGACGGCCGATCACCTGTGGCGGTTCCGGGCGGACTCGGACAACTTGTGGCGACTGCAGAACGCCCACTCCGGCAAGGTTCTCGGCGTCGATCTGATGTCGTACGACGACTCCGCACAAGTCGTCCAGTTCGATGACAACGGCACCGCCGATCACCTCTGGCGCCTGTTGTGATCCGGGCAGCGGTTCTCGCCGTCGCCCTCCTCGCCACCGAGACGGTCACGCCGGTTTCGGTGACGCCTGCCGCGGCGGTGTGTTTCCTGGCGTGCGACACGCTTGACCCGTCACGGGCCAAGCAGGAGACGTTCCCCGTGCCGGAGAAGAACATCAACGGCAGACGCCTGGTCCTGCACGTGTCCGACGCGGACGGCATGGCGTGGGGCAGCATCGACAACGGCGTGACCGGTGACGCCGTCTGGCTGGACCGCTCCTGGGACGGCGGCACCACCTGGGAAGGGTTGCTGGGCAAGGCGAGCATTCCCGGGACGTGGACCGGCACCCGGACGCTGATGTACAACATCTCCGATCCCCGTGCGCACCGGCGTGGGCTGATCCGCGCGTGCGGCGATGCCCGTGGAGTGGCGTGCACCGACTGGATCTACCCGGTCGTGTGCGACGTCAAGTGTGACCGGACAGACCCCGCACAAGCGGTCAGCCCCACGCAGCCGGTTCCGTCGACCACGATCTACGGCCGGACCGTCCGGTTGCACACCGACCAGAACGGAATGGCCTGGGGCAGCATCGAAACAGGCGGTCAAGGCGACGAGGTCTGGCTGGACCGCTCCTGGGACGGCGGGGCGAGCTGGCCCGGTGGGTCGTCACTGGGCCGGACCTCGATCGCGCCCGGCGCGAACACCACCAGGACGACGATGTTCGCGACACGGGACCCGCGCGGCCGTCACTACGGCGGTGCGGTGCGGGCGTGCGGCCGGGAAGCCGGCCACGCCGAAGGTAGCTGCACGGCCTGGGCCCGTCCCGTCCAGAGCCGGGCGCACGCCGCCGCGGACGCGTTGATGTACTCGTACGATCCCTACACCGGCTGGTGGCCGAGCAGCTGGTGGAACTCGGCCGCGACTCTGACCGCGCTGATCGACACGGGCGACCGGCAGTACGACTGGGTGATCGCCCGCACGTTCGACGTCAACCGCGGCACGTTCCCGGCCGGGCAGCGCGGCACCGACCCGATCGAGGGCAACTTCATCAGCCGTGCCGTCGACGACGCGGGCTGGTGGGGACTTGCCTGGATCGCGGCGTACGACCGCACCGGCGATCCCCGCTACCTGAGCATGGCCACCACGATCGCCGGATACCTCCACCAGTACTGGGACCCGGCCACCTGTGGCGGCGGGGTGTGGTGGAGCCGCGAACGGACCTACAAGAACGCCGTCACCAGCGGGCTCTATCTTCGGCTCACCGCGGCCGTGCACCGGCGGACCACGGGCGATTCCGTGTGGTCGCAACGAGCCCGCACGGCCGCGAACTGGTACCTGGCCAGCGGAATGATCAACTCCGCCGGTCTGGTCAACGACGGCCTGACCCAGGACTGCCGCAACAACGGCCAGACGGTCTGGACGTACAACCAGGGCCTGGCGATCGGTGGGATGCACGAAGTCTGGCGGGCCACCGGCGAGACGAGATTCCTCGACGCGGCGAGGCGGCTCGCGGACTCGGCACTGACCGGGCTGACCCGCGACGGCGTCCTGACCGAGTCCTGCGACATCGGGCAGAACTCGTGTGACGACAACCAGAAGCAGTTCAAAGGCATCTTCGTCAGGTATCTGGCCGAGCTCGGCCACCGGCCCTTCCTGACCCGGCAGTCGAATTCGATCTGGGCGGCGGACCGCGACCCGCTCAACCGGATCGGCCAGCGCTGGGCAGGGGGCTCGCCCAACCAGCTCGACTGGCGTACCCAGGCCAGTGGCCTCGGCGCAGTCACCTACGGATAACCCCTGGAGTGAGTCAATGTCCAGATCGATCATCGGTGCGCTCACGGGCTTACTGCTCGCGGCCACTCTGGTCACCGCACCAGCGGCCGCCGCGGCCACGTGGGTGCCGAAGACACCACCGCTGACCACCCCGTGGACCAGCCAGGTCTCCCCCACCAACGCGCTGCCGGACTACCCCCGGCCGCAACTGGTCCGCTCGGACTGGCTGAACCTCAACGGCGTCTGGGAGTTCGAGGGCGCGCCCAACCTCAACACCCCGCCGATCGGCCGGACGCTGCCGGAAGGCGTGCTGGTGCCGTACCCGATCGAGTCGGCGTTGTCCGGGATCATGCGGCACGAGGACAACATGTTCTACCGCAGGACGTTCACCGTTCCGTCCACCTGGAACGGCCGCCGGGTGAAGCTGAACTTCGGCGCGGTCACGTGGGAGACGCGGGTCTGGGTGAACGGCACCCAGATCGGCACGCACACCGGCGGTTTCGACGCGTTCTCGTTCGACATCACCAACGCGCTGCGGGCCGGTGCCAACGAGATCGTCGTCGGCGTGTTCTCGCCGGTGGACGGCAGCACGTTCCCGATCGGCAAGCAGCGCCGCAGCCCGAGCGGGATCTTCTACACGGCGGCGTCCGGTATCTGGCAGACGGTGTGGCTGGAACCGGTGAACGCCAGCCACATCACGCGTCTGGACACCACACCGAACGTCCCGGCGGGCGCCCTCGACCTGGTCGTGCAGGGCTCCGCCGGACAGGTGCGGGCCGAGGTGCTCAGCGGCGGCGCGGTCGTCGGGAGCGCGACCGGCAACACCGGTTCGTCCATCCGGATTCCGGTGCCGAACGCCCGCTTGTGGTCGCCTGACGACCCGTTCCTCTACGACCTGCGGGTGACCATGATCAACGGCGGCGACGTGGTCACCGGGTACTTCGGCATGCGGTCGCTGGGCAAGGCCGTGGTCGGCGGCGTGCTCAGGCCGTTGCTGAACGGGAAGTTCGTGTTCCAGCTCGGCACGCTGGACCAGGGCTACTGGCCGGACGGCATCTACACCGCGCCGACCGACGCGGCGCTGCGGTTCGACCTGGAGCGCCAGAAGGCCCTGGGCTTCAACATGGTCCGCAAGCACATCAAGGTCGAACCGGCCCGGTGGTTCTACTGGGCGGACCGGCTCGGCCTGATGGTCTGGCAGGACATGCCCTCGCTGGACGCCGTCGACGACACCCCGGCACGCAGCCACGTCAACTACGAGGCCGAGCTCCGCCGGATGATCGACCAGCTCAAGGGCATCACGTCGATCGTGCAGTGGGTGCCGTTCAACGAGGGCTGGGGCGAGTACGACAACCAGCGGATCGTCGACCTGGTCCGGGGCATCGACAACACGAGACTGATCAACCACAACTCCGGCTCGAACTGCTGTGTCTCCGATCCGGAGCCGACCAACGGCGACGTGGTGGACGACCACGCCTACCAGATGTCCAGCGGCACCAGGCTGCCGAGCGCGACCAGAGTCGCGGTGCTCGGTGAGTACGGCGGTCTCGGGCGTCGCGTCGTCGGGCACGAATGGCAGCCAGGCGCGGGATTCGCGTACGGCGAGCTGTATCCGGACGAGACGTCGTTGACCAACCGGTATGTGGAGATCACCAGGGAGGTCGGCAGGTTCGTGCAGACCCGTGGCCTGTCCGGCTCGGTCTACACGGAACCGTACGACGTGGAGAACGAGGTCAACGGGTTCTACACCTACGACCGCCGGATTCTGAAGATGACCGAGTCCCGGGTGCGCCAGGTCAACCTGGAGGTGCTGGCGCGGGCCACCGGGACCGAGGTCGGCCGGGGCGATCTGGTCTCGCTGAAGGTCACCACGCCCGGTTTCACCGACCGGTACCTGCGCCACCAGAACGGCGTGACCAGGACCGACATCGTCAACAGCGGCAGCGCGGACGTGCTGAGGCTGGACAGCACCTTCTGGGCACGTCCCGGCCTGGCGAACGCGTCCTGCCTGTCGTTCGAGTCGCGCAACTTCCCCGGCGAGTACCTGCGGCACGCCAACTCGGTCATCCGCAAGGACCCGAACGACGGTTCGGCCGCGTTCGCGGGCAATGCCACGTTCTGCGCCCGGCCCGGTCTCGGCGCGACGGCCCTGGAGTCCCACGACACACCAGGCTCGTTCATCCGGCACTACGGCGAAGTCGTCTACCTGGCCAGATCGGGTGGGCCGAATCCGTGGGACACCGCGGCGAACTTCGCCGCGGACACCACCTGGGCGGCGACGATCCCGTGGTGGCGCAGCGGGGCCTCGCTGCCCGTGAACACGGTCCGGTCGTTCCAGGTGACCACACCGGGCTTCACCGACCGGTATCTGCGGCACCAGGACGGCCTGGCCCGGACGGACGTGGTCACCAGCGGCAGTGAGCCGTTGCTGAAGGCCGACGCGTCGTTCGTCGTCCGGCCAGGGCTGGCGGATTCGTCCTGCTATTCGCTGGAGGCCCGCAATCTGCCCGGCCAGTACCTGCGGCACCAGGCGTTCCGCGTCCGGTTGAGCCCGCTGGAGAACTCGGATCTGTATCGCCGGGACGCGACGTTCTGCGCCCAGCCCGGGTCCTCGTCCGACACCGTGCGGTTGGCGTCGATCAACGAGCTGGGCACGAACGTCCGGCACTACAACGCCGAGGTGTGGGTCGCCTCCAGCGGCGGCGCGCACACGTACGACAACCCTTCGTCGTACGCCGCCGATGTCAGCTGGCGGTCGACTGCTCCGTGGACGCCGTGAAGTAGCCGGCGGTGGTCGTCGCGGCCGACTGGCCGCGACGACCACTTCCGCGCATGAGTTAGGCGGCCGTTTCCTTCGCCAGATCGATGGCGATGTCGATGATCAGGTCTTCCTGACCGCCGACGTAGCGGGCCTCTCCGACCCGTCGGAGGATCTCGTGTGCCGGTACGCCATAGCGTTCCGCGGCGCGCTCGGCGTGCAGGAGGAACGACGAGTACACACCGGCGTAGCCCTGGACGATCGCGTTCCGGCCGGCCCATGGGCGGCGGGCGACGAACGGGAGCACGATTTCCTCCGCCGCGGCAAGCAATGCCGGAACGTCCAGTCCTGTGTAGACGCCGAGCTTGTCGAACACCGCGGCCAGGACTTCGGTCGGGGCGTTGCCCGCGCCCGCACCCAACGCACACAGTGTGCCGTCGACCTGCCTGGCGCCTGCTTGCCATGCGGCCAAGGAGTTCGCCACGCCGAGGCTCAGGTTCTGGTGGGCGTGGATGCCGACCTCGGCGTCGCCGCCCAGCGAGTCGATCAACGCCCGAACCCTCGCCGTGACGTCGTCGGGCACCAACGCACCCGCGGAGTCGACGACGTAGACGCACTGACAGCCCGCGTCGGCCATGACGCGTGCCTGCTTGGCCAGATCGTCCGGCTCGATCATGTGCGACAGCATCAGAAAGCCCACGGTCTCCATGCCGAGGTCGCGTGCCGCGCCGAAATGCTGGATCGACACGTCGGCTTCGGTGCAGTGCGTGGCGATCCGGGCCACCCTGGCGCCGGCGTCGTACGCCTGGCGCAGATCGTGCACGGTGCCGAGGCCCGGCAGCAACAGCACGGCGATTCGTGCCTGCCGCGCGGTTTCGGCCGCCGCCGCGACGAGTTTGATCTCGTCGACCGCGGAGAAGCCGTAGTTGAAGGTCGAACCGCCGAGTCCGTCGCCGTGGGTCACCTCGATGACCTGGACTCCCGCGGCGTCCAGCGCGCCGACGACCGACCGCACTTGCTTTTCGGTGAAACGGTGGGACATCGCGTGACTGCCGTCGCGCAGTGTCGTGTCCGTCAGCCTGATCTCGGCCTTCATCGTGTCACCGCCCCGGTCGCGACGAGGTCGCCGACGCGGGCGGCCGCGGCGGTCATGATGTCCAGGTTGCCTGCCCATTCCGGCAGGTAGTCGCCGTTGCCGCGGACTTCGAGGAACACCCCGACCCGGGCGTTGCCGTCCCAGTCGTCGCGGGGGTCGTCGTACTGCGGATCAGCGCGCAGTGTGTAGCCCGGCACGTAGCGCTGGACCTCCGCGACCATCTGATGGATGGACTCGGTGACCGCGTCGCGGTCGATGTCCGGTGACACCGCGCAGAACACGGTGTCCCGCATGATCATCGGTGGGGTCGCTGGGTTGAGGATGATCACGGCCTTGCCGCGGCCCGCCCCGCCGACCTGCTCGATGGCCCGTGCCGTGGTCTCGGTGAACTCGTCGATGTTCGCCCTGGTCCCGGGGCCCGCGGAACGCGAGGCGATCGACGCGACGATCTCCGCGTACGGCACCGGTGTCACCCGGGACACCGCGTGCACGATCGGGATGGTCGCCTGGCCACCACACGTGATCATGTTCAGGTTCGGCGCGCTCAGGTGCTCGTGCAGGTTCACCGGCGGGCAGACGAACGGGCCCACGGCGGCGGGCGTCAGGTCGATGGCCTGGATACCGGCCTCGGCGTAGCGAACGGCGTTGGCCGCATGGGCTTTCGCGCTCGTGGCCTCGAAGACGATGTCCGGGAGTTCGTTCTGCTCCAGCAGCCAGGGCACGCCCTGCGCGCTCGTGCGGATGCCGAGGGCGGCGGCCCGGGCCAGCCCGTCCGACGCCGGGTCCACCCCGATCAGGTAGCGCACGTCCACGGCCTCGCTGCGGCGCAGCTTGGCCAGCAGGTCCGTGCCGATGTTGCCGGGCCCGACGATGGCCGCCGCCAGCTGTCCCATCAGCCGCTCACCTTCCCGAACCGTGCGGTCACCTGGCCAAGGCCGTCGAACGTCGCGGTGACCACGTCCCCGTCGGCGACGGGGACGGCGGCGGTGACCGAGCCCGGCAGGACGACATGTCCGGCTTCCAGGGCCACGCCTCGTTCACCGAGGACGTTCGCCAGCCACGCCACCGCCTTGAGCGGATTGCCCAGCACGGCACTTCCCGGGCCGGTACCGGCCACTTCGCCGTTCACCTCGAGGACTCCGGTGGCCGACACAACGTCCACACCGGCCAGTCCGGTGGTCGTGGCGCCGAGCACCACTCCGCCGGACGACGCGTTGTCGGCAATGGTGTCCACAATGGAGATCCGCCAGTCACGCACCCGGGAGTCGATGATCTCCAGCGCGGGCACCACCCGGTCGACGGCGGCGGCCACGTCCTCGACGGTCACGCCAGGACCGGTCAGCGGCTCGCCGAGGATGAACCCGATCTCCGGCTCGACTCGTGGCTGGAGGAACGCCGAGATGTCGATGACCTCGGTCTCGGTGTGGAACATCCGGGTCGGTGAGGTGACCGAAGTCCGGCTGGTCCACCCCGAGCTGGCGTCGCATCGCCGCCGAGGTCAGGCCGACCTTGTGTCCTCTGACGACCGCGCCGTCGGCGATCCACTGCTCGACCTGGGCGAGCTGGACGGCGTACGCGCCGTCGACGTCGAGCCCGTCGAACAGGGTGACCAACGGTTCGACCGGCTCGCCGGTGCGATAGGCCCGCAGCAGCGTGGCTGCCGCGGCTTGGACGTCCAGTGCCACGTTTTCTCCTCAGCGAGTGCGCTTTCGTGATTGCACCCTGCGCCCCGGGTGGCCACAATGCAACGCATGCGTTCCACTGAGCTGAACGCTCGCAGCGTGCTCGACCGGGCCTTCGCGATCCTCGGCGCCTTCACCCCGGACGATCGCGAACTGGGCATATCGGAACTCGCCCGGCGCACGGACATGGCCAAGTCCACAGTGCACAGGCTGGTCACCGAGCTCGAAGCGCACGGGATGGTGGAACGGCGGGGCACCGCGGTCGTGCTCGGACTGCACCTGTTCGAACTCGGCGAGTTGGTGCCACGCAAACGCCGGCTCCGCGACGCCGCGCTGCCGTACATGGCCGATCTCCGCGGCGCCACGCGTCAGACCGTGCACCTGGCGGTCCTGGACGGAACCGAGGTCGTCTACGTGGAGATCCTGCGCCACCGTGACGCGCCCGCGTTGCCGTCCCGGGTCGGCGGCAGACTGCCCGCGCACGCCACCGGAGTCGGCAAGGCGATCCTGGCGTTCTCGTCACCCGAGGTCGTCGAGAACGTCATGCGTACCGGCCTGCCACGGCTGGCCGAACGCACCAAAGTGGTGCCCGGTGTGCTGCGCCGTGAGCTGGCGACGATCCGCTCGACCGGCATCGCGTACGACTACGAGGAATCCCAAGCGGGCCTGGTCTGCGCGGCCAGCCCGGTGACAGGCGCCGACAACGAGGTCGTCGCCGCGCTGTCAATCTCCGGGTGGACCGGCAGGCTCAACGTCCGGCGGATGGCTCCGGCGGTCCGCACCGCGGCGCTCGCCCTGTCCCGGGATCTGGGTGCGGTGTCGCGGGACTGATCCTCACCACAGGGCGTCGATCAGGCCTACGGTCTGGGCGATGACCATGCCGAGCACGCCCAGCAGGAACAGTCCGATCAGGACGGTCGCCCAGATCGGGACCGCGCGGCTGGGGATCGGCTGCGGGTGCGACAGCCCGGACGTGCTGCCCGAGTCCGGGGGTGTGTCACCGGGGCGTACCCCGCCGCCTGGCTCAAGTCCGGGTGTGCGGTCCGGATCGGGATCGGGAGGCGGTGTGGTCATGGGCTCCGGGTACCCGCCGGTGCGGCGGCTACCCGCGCTTGACCTCACGAACCGCGAACGGCGTGCCCTGCATGCAGGTGGTCGCCACGCCCGGGTCGGGTTTGCCGCTCACGATGACGCGTTGCCCCGGCGCGGCGATGGCGGGGTCTGCGCCCAGCAGCAGGTACGTCTCGTTGCCTGTCTCGAGCACCAGGCATCCGGCCTCGACTCCGGCGCTGACGACGCCTTCCACCACGACTTCACCGCCACCGGTGGACGGCTTCGGCGGTAACGGCGGCACGGTCAGGCTGGCCCCAGTCGGGGTCGTCCCAGTCGGGGTCGTCCCAGTCGGGGTCGTGCCGGTCGGGGCTGTCGCGGTCGGGGATTCGGTCGACGGCGGCGGGGGTGCCGGCGTGGGATCGTCCCCGGGAGAGGTCCCGCCGCACCCGGCCACGGCGACCAGTACGGCCGCCACCCAGAGCATCGTCAGTTTCATCGCGCCCCTGCGCCTCCCGTCTTGACGGAGGCTAACACCTGCCGGTGGCACCTGGCCGGACCACCAGGTCGGCAGCCGCCCAAAAGTTGCCTGAGTCAGTCAACTGATAGACCATGGACAGCATGTCGAGACTGGAGAATCTGCTCGGTGCCCAGTCGCTCGCGCTGGCCGACCGGTTGCTGGCCGCGGACGTCGGTCCGGCGGGCACCGGCTTGCCGGGCTCGGACCGTGCCGCGCTGGTCACTCTCCTGGCGCATCCCGGGCAGACCGTCCGGTGGCTGGGTGACGTGCTCGGCCTCACCAGTTCCGGCGGCACGCGGCTCGTCGACCGGCTGGTCGCCGCCGGGTTGGTGACGCGCACGGCAGGTGGCGACGCGCGCCAGCGGCAGTTGCGGTTGACGCGCTCGGGGACTGTCAGGGCGCGTGCGGTCCTCCGGGCTCGGCAAGCAGTGCTCAGCGAAGTCCTCGCGACGCTGACCGAGGAAGAACGTCATCACCTGGAAGAACTGTTGGCGAAGATCGTGCACGGCCTGGCGGCCACTCGAATGCCCGCACTGCGCGTGTGCCGGATGTGCGACCGGGAGGCATGTGACCAATGCCCACTGCAACACACCGTCTGACTCGTACGGTCCTGCCCGGCGCGGCGATGATCGCCATGACGTTCGGGCTGGCCCGGTACGGCTACGGCTTGCTGCTTCCCGAGATGCAGGCCGAGTTACACCTGAGTGCCGACGCCGCCGGCCTGATCTCCTCCGGGGCGTTCCTGTCCTACTTGGCCGCGAACTCACTCACCGTCTGGCTGACGGCCAAGCGCGGCCCGCGGTGGGCGCTGGGTGGCGCGACCGGGCTGGCAGTCGTAGGCATGACGGTTGTCGCGGCGGCCACGAACGCCACATCCCTGGCGGTCGGCGTCGTGGTGGCCGGCGCGGCGGCGGGATTGGCCTTCCCGCCGTACGCGGACATCGTCGAAGTCGAGGTCACGCCGGCACGGCGGGCGCTCGCCTGGTCGACGATCAGCTCGGGCACCGGGTGGGGCGTGGCGCTCGCCGGGCCGATCGCCGTCGCCGCCGGTCAGAGCTGGCGGCTGGCCTGGTTGGTGTTCGTCGCCGTGGCCGTCGGCGTCGGCGTGCTCGCGGTCCTGCGTGCGCCCGCTCGTGCCGCGATCCGGCCTCGCCGGGTCGAGTTGAGCTGGTCCTGGTTCGTGTGCCCGAGGTCGGGTCCGCTGCTCGTGTCGGCCGTTCTGATCGGCCTCGGCAGCTCGGTGTGGTGGGCGTTCAGCGTCGACGCCCTGCGTGAAGCCGGTATCGCGGCCACTCCCGCCCGGATCGCCTACGCCGTGTGCGGCGTGGCCGGGATTCTCGCTTCCCTCAGTGGAACGGTCTTCACCGCACTCGGGTTGCGGCGCGGCTACGTCACGAGCGTGGTGCTGCTGACGGCGGCGCTCGTGCTGCTCGGCACCGGGACGAATCTGGCGTTGGCCCTGGTCGCGGCCGTGTTGTTCGGAGCCGGTTACAACGCCGTGGTCGCCGCCCAGGGCCTGTGGAGCGCGGTCGTTTTCGCTGACCGGCCCTCCGCCGGGCTCGCCGCGGTCAACACCGCGTTGACCATCGGCACCATCGTCGGGCCCACGGCCGCCGGTGTGCTCGTCGAGTGGAGCGGCTACCCGGCCGCCCTGCTCGCGGCGGCGGGATGCACCATGCTCGCCGTCACGCGGACACCACCGGCCGGTTAGGGGGAAATCCCGGCGGGTATGTCACCCTGTGGAGCCGATGCCATCTTTCGGGAGCGGGTGACAACGCAGCTGATGCCCGACGATCAGAGCCTGAACGCGTGGGCTCGTACCCTGCCGCCCGCCGCCGCCGACGTGGTGGCGAGGTCCGATCTCGCCCACCCGCACGTCCACATGCGATTCCCCGCCACACCCGCGCAGGTCGGCGTGGCTCGTGCCCAGGTGACGGAGTGGACTCGCCGACTGGGCCTCCCGACCGTCCACGGGCAGGACATCGTGCTGGCGACGGACGAGGCCATCAGCAACGCCGTCGAGCACGCCTACCCTGGTGATTCCGGCACGTTGACGCTGTTCGCCGCGCGCATCCAGCCCGACCACGCCGTCCGGATCATCGTGTCCGACGAGGGCGAATGGCGTCCGCCGCCGGAGAACCCGGGGTTCCGTGGCCGTGGACTGGTCATGATGGAGCGGCTGGCGGAGGTGTTCGAGCTCGCGCACACCCCGCTGGGGACCACTGTCGTGTTGGGCTGGCCGGCGACGCCGGACTCCCGCGCCGACGACTCAGACCTCGCCGTCCCCTGGGCGACGCATGACCAGTAAGGCGATGTCGTCCTCGGGCGGCTCGGCCCTCGTCATCACGGACATCACCCGCGCGGCGACCGACTCGGCAGGCCTGGCGTCCAGCGCTCCACACAGCAGCTCCAACCCCATGTCCAGCGTCCACCCCCGCCGTTCCACCAGGCCGTCGGTGTAGAAGCAGACGACCGACTCGCCCGGGATCTCCACGACGCTGGAATGACGCGGTCCCGGGTGCCGCACCCCGATCGGCGGGTCCGGTGCCAGCTCCACCAGCCGGGCGGGCTCGCCGGGGGCGACCATGACGGGCGGTGGGTGCCCGGCGAGGGAAATGCGGAACCTGTCGTACGTCGGCTCGACGACCGCGTACAGCACGGTCGCCATGGCGCCCGGCTCGAAATGCATCGCCTTGCGGTTCAGTTTGTCCAGCACGCTCGCGGGATCGTCCGTGTCGAGCAGTGCGTACGCACGCAGTGCGCTGCGCAACCGTCCCATCACCACCGCGGCGGGCAGTCCGTGCCCGACCACGTCGCCCATCACGATGCCCCAGCGATCATCGGGCAACGGGAAGACGTCGTACCAGTCACCGCCGACCCGCAGTTCGGCACCGGGAACGTAGCGCGTGGCGAACTCCAGTCCGGCGAGCCTGGGCAACCGCGCGGGCAGCAGGCTGCGCTGCAGCGCCGTGGCGGTGGCGCGTTCGGTCCTGGCCACCTGCGCCTGGGTGGCCAGCGCCATCCGGTCCGCCGCCAGCTGGAGGAGGTGGACGTCCTGCTCGGTGAACGTCCGCTGGGCGATCGACCCGACATGCAGGACACCGATCAACTGGCCACCCGCGACCATCGGCACGCCCAGCAGCGTGTGCAGCCCTTTTTCCCACAGCAGGGGGTTGACCACGGTCGACGCGTCGACGTGATTGACCACGATGGGTCTGCGCTGCGCGGCCACCTGCCCGGCGAACCCGGCGCCCACCGGAATCCGGACGCCCTGCCGGACCTCCTCCTCGAAACCCGCGGTCGCGGTGGCGATCAGCTGCCTGGAATTGCTGTCGTGCAACAGAACCGTGGCGGTGTCGGCCGCGAGCTGCTCACGGATCCGCAGCAGCAGTTCGGCCAGCAGTTTCTCCAAATCGAGATGCGACAGCGTCGAGTCGGTCACACTCTCGATGCGAAGCAGCTGGTCTTCGGCACCTGTCACATCGTCCTGCACCCGCCAAGGCTAACCGACGCCCTTCCCGCCGACGGTGCGCCACTTCCGCGGCCTCACCGCCGTGATCTGCTCAGCACGTCCACCTCGCAGCCCGGCGCGGACGGGTCGAAGCCGTGCTCGACCAGCCAGCGAACCCCCAGCAGGCTTCGCAACGACCACCACGCGCGGATCACGTCGAGGTCGACGTCGGTGCCGTAGCCGGCGAGGACGTCGCCGAGGCGTTCCTCATGCCCGAGCGTCAGGGTGGCGAGGTCGTACAGGGCGTCGCCAGGCGCCGCCTCGGACCAGTCGATCACGCCGGTGATCTCGTCACCGTCGACGAACACGTGACTGATCTGCAGGTCGCCGTGCGTGAACACCGGTGTCCACGGTCTCAGTGCGGTCTCGGCGATCCGGCGGTTGCGCCTGACCAGCTCGGTGGGAAGGACGTCATGTGTGACAAGCCACTCACATTCGCTGTCGAGTCGCGCCGTGATCTCGTCGACGCTCCGCCCAGGCCATGGCGGCAACGGCGCGTCGTGCAACGTCCGGACGGCGGCACCCGCTGCGGCCCACGCCGCCGGCGACGCCGTCGACGGCTCACCGAGGCGGCCGAGCGCCGTCCCTGGGAGGGCGGCGATCGCGAGCACGGGTGGCTTGCGCCACAGGACTTCCGGGGTCGGGATCGGCGCCAGGGCCATCGCCGCCACCTCGACGTCGGTGTTCGCCCGATCAACGTCGATCTTCAGGAACACGTCGCCGGCCCGCAGGGTCGCGCGCTCGTGATGGGCCACGACGACCTCGATCTTGTCCACGTCGGCCACTATCGCGGGATGACCACCGACGCCGCCACGGGTTTATCAGTGGTGCGCTGAGGGCTGGTCACGATGAGCACAACGTCATTCGCCGCGCCGCGCCCTGAGGAGCGTCCTGCGAACGGGTGTCCGGCCACTAGTGAATCTCCAGCCCGCGTGGAGCCGGTGTCCGTAGATTGACGGCAATGAAGGGGATCATCCTCGCCGGAGGATCCGGCACCCGGCTGCACCCGATCACGCTGGCGGTCTCCAAGCAACTGCTGCCGGTGAACGACAAGCCGATGATCTACTACCCGCTGTCGGTGCTGATGCTGGCGGGCATCCAGGACATCCTGATCATCACCACCCGACCGGACCAGCCGCAGTTCCAGCGGCTGCTGGGCGACGGCTCGGACTTCGGCCTGAACCTGGACTACGCGGTGCAGGACGAACCGAACGGTCTCGCCGAGGCCTTCGTCATCGGCGCGGACCACGTCGGCGACGACTCCGCGGCCCTCGTGCTCGGCGACAACATCTTCCACGGCCCGCGTTTCTCCGACGTGCTGGTCGAAAGCGCCAGGGACATCGACGGCTGTGTCCTTTTCGGATACCCCGTGCACGATCCGGAGCGCTACGGCGTGGGCGAGACCGACGAGCACGGAAAACTGCTGTCGCTGGAGGAGAAACCGGCCCACCCGCGGTCCAACCGGGCCATCACCGGACTGTACTTCTACGACAACGAGGTCGTCGACATCGCCAAGAACATCCAGCCGTCCGCCCGTGGCGAACTGGAGATCACCGACGTGAACAAGGTCTACCTGGCCAGGGGCCGGGCGAAACTGGTCGAACTGGGCCGCGGCTTCGCCTGGCTGGACACCGGGACCCCGGAGTCGTTGCTGCTCGCCGGGCAGTACGTGCAGACCCTGGAGCACCGGCAGGGCGTGCGGATAGCGTGCCTGGAGGAAGTCGCGCTGCGGATGGGATTCATCGATGCCGCGGCCTGCTACGCACTGGGCGAACGCCAGGCCAAGTCCGGCTACGGCCAGTACGTGATGGCGATCGCCAGGGAACTCGGCTGAACGGCCCGGCTCACGCGAGCCGGGCCCAGTCGAAGCGCCGAATCAGCTCAGGACGGACTTCGCCCGGTCCAGCACTCGGTCCACCAACGCCGAAGCCTCACCGACGTACCCGGCCGGGTCGAGCAACACGGCCATCCGGCCGGCACTCAACGCCCCGGTCAGCTCGGCGCGCCCCAGCAACACCTCGGCCATCGGCTTCCCCGTCACGGCCGCCTCCCGGGACACCTCGCCGAGCAGCTTTTTGGCCGCCGCCCTGCCCAGCACCGGTGCCAGCGCCACATTCAGGCGTTCGCTGACGAGCTCGCCCTGGGTCAGACGGACGTTCGCCCGCATCCGTTCGGGGTACACCCGCAGACCACTCGCCAGTTCCGCCGCGAGATGGGCCGCGCCGCCGGTGAGCCGCAGAGCCTCCCGCCACGGCTGCCATTCCGCATGCCAGGCGCCCGGGGCACGTTCGTCCTCGGCCAGCATCGACTGGGTCAGTACGAGCGCGTGCGCCGGAACCTGCCGGGCGGCCGTGATGATCAAGGTGGCCAGTACCGGGTTGCGCTTCTGCGGCATGGCCGACGACGCTCCCCTGCCCGGCGCCGCGGGCTCGGCGACCTCCGCGATCTCGGTGCGGGACAACGTCTGCACGTCCAGCGCGAACTTCCCGAGCGCACCAGTCACAAAGGACAGCACCGCAGCGAGGTCCGCAAGCGGTGTACGCGCGGCATGCCACGGCAGCACCGGTTCGGCCAGTCCGAGCTCGGCCGCGAACGGCGCCACCAGGTCGATCGCCCCCGCCCCCTGTCCGTCGAGAGCGGCGTACTCGCCATACGCGGCAAGCGTTCCGGCCGCGCCACCGAGTTGCGCGGGCAACGCGACCGCCCGGACCCGCTCCAGGGCGTCGAGAACCAGCTGCAACCAGCCCGCGGCCTTGAGCCCGAACGTGATCGGCACCGCGTGCTGAGCGAGCGTCCGGCCCGCCTGGACAGTCAGCCGGTGTTCCGCGGCCAACGCCGCCATCGCGTGCGCGACCCGTTCCAGATCGGCCGAGATCAGGCCGAGCACACGCCGGGAGATCAGCATGCACGCCGAGTCCAGGATGTCCTGACTGGTCGATCCACGGTGGACGTACTCGGCCGCCGCTGAGTCCACATCGGACACAATAGCGGTGAACGCGGGAACGAACGCCACCACCGGATTGGCCGCCGCCCGAGCCGCACGGGCCAAGGCGACCAGGTCCAACCGGTGGTCACGGACGGCCTCGGTGATCGCCCGCGCCGCCCGCTCCGGCAGCAGGCCGAGCGAGGCCTGGGTCCGCGCCAGCGCGGCCTCCACCTCGGCCATCGCGCGTAGCACGGCCTCGTCGGTCACCTCGGCCTCGGCCGGGCTGCCCGCCCACGTCGGTGCCAGCAGCCCGGCGTCGGTGCCCGGTGCGCTCATTCGACGGTCACCGTCGGGACGTACCGGATCCACTGGCCCCCCGCGGCCTGAAAATCCTGCTCCTTGCCCATGATCTCCTCGGCGTGGTTCCAGGCGAACAGCAGCGCGTACTGCGGGTACGGATCGGCGAACGCGCTCGCGGGCCGGACTGGGATGTGCGAACCGGGCGTCAGCCTGCCCTGCTTGGCCGGTGTGGTGTCGCAGACGAACTCGACCAGATCCGGGCCGATGCCACAGAAGTTCGCCACCGTGGCGCTTTTGGCGGTCGCTCCGTAGGCGACGACACGCTTTCCCTGAGCGCGCAGGTCCTCCAGCAGTGAGCGGAGATCGTCGCGGACGCGGTGCACGTTGTCCGCGAAACGCCTCAACGTGGCCATGTTCGCCAGGCCGGCGGCCTCCTCCTCGGCCAGCAACTCCGCGACGGCCGGGCTGGGCGTGCGGGCACCGGCGCGGGCCAGGGTGTAGCGGACCTCGCCGCCGTGCACCTCAAGCCGTTCCACGTCAACGAGTTCGAAGCCGAAGTGCCGTGCCATCGCGGCGACCGAACGGGCCGAGAACAGGAAGAAGTGCTCGTCGTAGATCTGGTCGAAGGACGTCTTGGCCACGATGTCACCGAGGTACGGGTCCTCGAACACGAACACGCCGCCGGGGCCGAGCAACGCGTCGATCCCGGCGAAGATCGAGTCCACGTAAGGGATGTGGCAGAACGTGTTGGCCGCGTAGATCACGTCGGCCGGGCCGTGTTCCCGGCGGATCTGCACGGCTGTCGACTCCTGGAAGAAGTCGTTGCGGACGCTGACCCCGTTGCTCCTGGCGATCTCGGCCACCCCGCCGGACGGCTCGACGCCCAGGTGGCGCACACCGGCCTGGCCGATCGTGCGCAACATGATCCCGTCGTTGCAGCCGATCTCGACGACGAAGGGGTCCGGGCCGCTCAGCTCGCCCGCCAGCAACCGGCCGGCCAGCCGCTGGAAGTGCTCGCGCATCACCGCCGAGCCGGACGAGTGGTACGGGTAGTCCTGGTGGAACATCGACTCCCTCGGCACCTCCTCGACCAGTTGCACCATGGTGCACTGGGCGCACCGGCCGACAGCGAGCCGGAAGAAGAACTCGGGTTCGCGGTCCGCCGGGTCGCGGAACGCGTCGGACAACGGCTGCCTGCCCAGGTCCAGGAACTCCTCGACCGGACCGGCGCAGACACGGCACATGCTCGAAGTGGTCACGCCATCCAGCGTGACCGGTGAACGCGCGCGCGACAATGACGGATAATTGCTATTCCGGCCGGGTGAATCGAGTGCCTACGGTGGCCGCGGCCCGTTCCCTACGTTTCGTAAGGAAATACCATGACGGCGCGTACCGATACCACCGAAATCACCGCGCGGCGTGGCGTGCCGCGGACCGTCCGGAGTTACGCCAGGCTGGTGAAGTTCCAGTTCGTCCTGGATTTCTACCTGGCGCCGTTGATCGCCTGGACCGCACTGGCCCCGGTGCTCAAAGCCGACGGCGGAACGCTGCTCACGTTGCTGTTCTTCGCACTCGGCCAGGCCGGTGTGCTGTTCGCCGTGATGACGCTGGACGACGTCACCGGGATCAAGGACGGCAGCGACCGCGCCAACTACCTGGACGCGAGCAAGAGCCAGCTTCGGCCGTTGAAGCGCAAGCCGTTGCTGACCGGCGAGCTGACCCCGGCGCAGGCACAGCGGTTCGGCTACCTCAGCCTGGGCTGGGGCGTGGCCTGGTGGGTCGCCGCGATCGCGTACACCGACCACCAGGATGCCTGGGTGCTGCTGGTCACCGGCCTGCTGTTGACGTTGAGCGTGCAGTACTCGTGGGGCCTGAAGCTGAGCTACTACGGGCTCGGCGAGCTCGTCCTGTTGTTCTCGGCGGCGGCGTTCCTGATCGCTCCCTATGGCCTGGCCACCGGGCACCTCCCGGCGCTGGTGCTGGTCGAGGGCCTGCTGTTCGGATTCGGCCAGTTGCTCATCGCGGGTTACTCGAACACGAACGACAAGGACGGCGACGCGGCCGCGGGCCGTCGCACCGTGGCGGTGCTGACTTCGCCCAACGGCAACAAGGTCTTCCTCGGCCTGCTCACCGCGGCCAACATCGGCGTCGTTGTCGTGCCGGCCTTGGCGGGCTGGGTGCCGTGGTGGCTACCGTTCGCGTTGCTGCCCGCCATCGCCTTGCGGCTGCGCCAGTACGTCGGGTTCGTCCACGATGGCCACGCGCTACTGGCTCGCAGCCGTGGTGTCGTTGTGTTCCGTACGACCGTGGTGTGCGTGCTGGCGACCAACGTGCTCCACATCGGGTTCTGACGTCAGCGTTCGAGCGTGGTCATCCAGCTGGCCACCTGCACCCGCGAGGAGCAGTCCAGCTTGCGCATGATCTTGCGCAGGTGGTTCACCGCGGTCCACTCGGCGATGCCGAGCCTGCGCGCCACCTCACGGTTGGTCATGCCGCAGGCGACCAGCTCGGCCACCTCCAGCTCCCGGTCGGTCAACGGGTGCTCATTCCACGACCGCCCTCGGCCTGACCTCCGTTCCAGCGGGGCGAGTGCCTCGGCGACGACCACGTGCACCGGCTGGGCGGCTCCGTCAGCGCGCAACTCGCCGACGGCCTGGTCGCCCAGCCGGGCTCGAACCAGTGACTCGGCTTCAGCGGACGCCGCGCGCAGTGCGGGCGAGGCGGCGTGGCCTGTGGATTCACGCATCGCGGCCGCTGCGCCCAGCGCCCGCATGGCGTGCTCGCAACCCGTACGGTCACGGCCGCCGGCAAGCAACACAGCGAGACGTTCCAACCCCGTCGCATCGACGAAGCTGCCCAACGCCTTGCGGCACAACCGCAGTGCCTCCGCACGGTCTCCCGCTGCGTCCGCGATGTCGGCGAGTACGTACTGAGCCTGGGCGACCCCCCGCCCGTCCTGGTGCCGGGTGAACTCGCGCAACGCGGCCTCGGCCGCCGTTTTCGCCTGCTGCGGGCCGTGCCCGTCCAGCAAGTACTCCGCCAAGTGCAACGACGCCACAGCGTGGTCGACGCCGGACAGCCGGGCCACGCTGGTGCGCAGCAGCCGTCCGGCAGCGGCAAGCGCACCGCTGTGATGCGCGACCACCCCGAGGCCACGTTCGCACCGCGCGACGCCCGCACTGTCGTCGAGCAGACGGTAGCCGGCAGCCGCCTGCGTGTACCGGCGTTCGGCGTTTTCCCGCTGTCCCATGGCAAGCAGCAGGTCACCCAGGACCTCGGCGCCGCGGGACGTCAACCGGGTGGGCGTGGACAGCCACCGCACGCCCTCGCTGAGCCGACCCGCGAGCCAGTGGTCACGCAGGTCTGACGCCAGCCGGATCAGTGCGGAATCGTCACCGGATTCGCGCAGAAAGCTCAGCGCGGCAACGATGTCCGCGTGCCAGCCGTCGAGCAACTCGTGCCATCGCGTCTGTTCCGGGCCACGCAACGCGGTCCGCGCCTGGGCGGCCATGCCCAGGAAGTGCTCGGCGTGGGCGCGGCGAGCGGGCACGTGCGCTTGGCGCCGGACGATGTGGCGGCGAGCGGCGACGGACATCCGGAAGATCAGGTCGCCGTCCTGGCATTCGGTGGTGCTCAACAGGTTCTTGTCGACCAGACCGGCCAGCAGCCGGGGCGCACGGCCGACCGCGCCGGCCGCGGCGGCGTCGAAGTGACCGGTGAACACGGCCAGCCGCTCTAGCGACTGCCGTTCCTCGGTGCCGAGCCGGGCCAGGCTCCACTCCACCGCCGCGGTCATGCTGTGGTGCCGCGACAACGTGACCGAACCGTCGCCCGCCAAGCCATCCGGGTCGTCGTTCAGCTCGGCCAGCAACCGCTGCGGCGACGACAGCTCCATCCTCGCCGCGAGCAGTTCGATCGCCAGCGGCACGCCGTCAGTCCACACGCACAGCTCGGTCACGGCGGCGCGATTGGCGTCGGTGAGGGTGAAATCCGGCCGCACTGCCCTGGTTCGCTCAACGAAGAGCCGTACGGCCGGAACGCGCTCCAACGCGGTCAGATCGGTTGCCTTGGCCACGTCCGGCAGTTGCAGAGGCGCCAACCGGACCACGGCCTCGCCGTAGACGCCGAGCCGCGCCGGTGCGGCCACCAGCACCGTCAGCTTCGGGTGTGCCGTGACCAGCGCGGCCAACGTCTCCGTGTGGTGGTCCTCGCACCCGTCCAGTGCGAGCAGGAAGTGCCGGTCGCGCGGCACGTCCACGCCGTCGAGGTCCGTGCCGGTCAGGTCCAGGAACGCGGCACCGCCGGTGAACCGGCCGCGGACCTCGTCGAACAAGGCCGTCACCAGCCTGCTCTTGCCGACACCGACCTGCCCGGTGACGGTGATCAGCCGCACGTCCCGGCCGAGCAGCCGTGCGCGCAGCGCCGTCAGCTCCGCGTCCCGGCCCACCAGCGGCACCGGCGCGTTGATCGTGCCTGTCGCTGTCGTGCGCACCTACGCCTCCCCCTTCCCAGGACTTCGAGGCTCGTGTCACCGACGGTATCCGCCAGTTGTCGACCCGCCGTCGAAAGCGCGTAGTGGGGGGAAAGCGCGGTCACGCCTCGATGTCGACTCCCATCTCGGCGGCGATCCGTGCGGCCTCTTCCAGCAGCGTCTCCACGATCTGCGACTCCGGCACGGTCTTGATCACCTTGCCCTTGACGAAGATCTGTCCCTTGCCGTTGCCGGACGCGACACCCAGGTCGGCCTCGCGCGCCTCCCCCGGCCCGTTGACCACGCAGCCCATCACGGCGACCCGCAGCGGCACCGGGAAGCCCTCCAGTGCCGCGCTGACCCGCTCGGCCAGGGTGTGCACGTCGACCTGGGCGCGGCCGCAGGACGGGCAGGACACGATGTCCAGCCCACGGGGCCGCAGGCCCAGCGACTCCAGGATCTGGTTGCCGACCTTGACCTCCTCGACCGGCGGCGCGGACAGCGACACCCGGATCGTGTCGCCGATGCCCTCGGCCAGCAGCGCGCCGAACGCGACCGCGGACTTGATCGTGCCCTGGAACTGCGGGCCCGCCTCGGTCACACCGAGGTGCAACGGGTAGTCACACTGCGCGGCGAGTTGCCGGTACGCCTCGATCATCACCACCGGGTCGTGGTGTTTGACCGAGATCTTGATGTCCTGGAAGTGGTGCTCCTCGAACAGCGAGCACTCCCACAACGCCGACTCGACCAGTGCTTCCGGCGTGACGCCGCCGTGCTTGCGCAGCAGCCGCGGGTCGAGCGAGCCCGCGTTCACGCCGATCCGGATCGGTACACCGGCATCCGAGGCGGCCCTTGCGATCGCGCCCACCTGATCGTCGAACTTCCGGATATTGCCGGGATTCACGCGCACGGCCGCACACCCCGCGTCGATCGCGGCGAAGACGTACTTCGGCTGGAAGTGGATGTCGGCGATCACCGGGATCTGCGACTTGCGCGCGATCACCGGCAACGCCTCGGCGTCGTCCGCCGACGGCACCGCCACCCGCACGATCTGGCAGCCCGACGCGGTGAGCTCGGCGATCTGCTGCAACGTGGCGTTGACGTCGGCGGTCGGTGTGGTGGTCATCGACTGCACCGAAACGGGCGCGTCCCCGCCCACGGGCACCGGACCGACCATGATCCGGCGGGACTTCCGGCGGGTGGCGACCGAGAGCGGCGGCGGCTCCTCCACCCGCGGTTTCGGCATACCCAACGCGACGGTCGTCACCACATGCTCCCTTCGGCGTCCAGTTCGGCGTGCTGTGGCCCGGCGCCCAGTTCGGCGACGAACTCCACGACGGACCTGGAGATCTCCTGTGCGGTCAGGCCACACGCGGCGAGTACTTCGGCGCGCGAACCATGGCCGAGGAACCGGCGTGGGATCCCGAACTCCCGCAGCGGCGTGCTCACCCGGGCGTCCCGCAGCGTCTGTGCGATGGCGGAGCCCACGCCGCCGGTGCGGCTGTTGTCCTCGATGGTGATCGTGAGGCGGTGCCGACGGGCCATGTCCGCCAACGCCGGATTGACCGGCGTGACCCATCGCGGGTCGACCACGGTCACGCCTATGCCTTGCGCCCGTACGCCGTCGGCGACGGTGAGCGCCAGCCCGGCGAGCGCGCCGACCGCGACGATCAGCACGTCCAGCGAGCCCGTTCGGCGCAGCACGTCCATGCCGCCGAACCTGGCCACGGCCGGGATGTCGTCGCCGGCCGCGCCTTTGGGGAAGCGCAGCAGCGTCGGCCCTTCCGACCACGCCACCGCCTCCCGCAGCAGTTCGGCCAGCCGGGCGCCGTCGCGCGGGGCAGCGATCCGCAGGCCCGGAACCACCTGCAGCACCGAGAGATCCCACATGCCGTTGTGGGACGGTCCGTCGTCGCCGGTCACGCCGGAACGGTCGAGGACGAACGTCACCGGGCGCTTGTGCAGCGCCACGTCCATCAACAACTGGTCCAGCGCACGGTTGACGAAGGTGGCGTAAATCGCCACGACCGGGTGCACGCCGCCCATGGACAGCCCGGCGGCCATGGTGACCGCGTGCTGCTCGGCGATACCGACGTCGATCACGCGGTCCGGGTACTGCTTCCGCAACGGCAGCAGACCGGTCGGCTCGGTCATCGCGGCGGTGATGGCGACCAGGTCGGGGCGTTCCTCGGCCAGTTCGACGAGCGTCGAGCCGAACACCGACGTGAACGACGGGACCGACGTGCCCAGCGGCCGTCCGGTACGCGGGTCCATCGGCTTGATCGCGTGCCCGAGGTCCAGTTCGTTGTTCTCGGTGTGCTCGAAACCCTTGCCCTTCTCGGTGATCACGTGCACGACCACCGGCTTGGCCAGTGCCCGCGCGGCACGCAGCGCGTCCTGCACGGCCTGGATGTCGTGGCCGTCTACCGGGCCGAGGTAGTCCAGGCCGAAGCCGCTGAACACGTCCGTGCCGCGGCCCGCCCGCAGGTCGGCCAGGTGCTCGGCCCATCCGCCGACGGTCGGCGCGTAGGACCGTTCGTTGTCGTTGAGCACGATGATCAGCGGCCGGTCGGGGCCGCCCGCGATGTTGTTCAACGCCTCCCACGCCATGCCACCGGTCATCGCGCCGTCGCCGATGATGGCGACCACCGCGCGGTCCGTGCGGCCGAGGTAGGCGTCCGCACGGGCCAGGCCGTCCGCATAGGACAGTGCGGTCGAGGCGTGTGAGTTCTCCACCAGGTCGTGCTCGGACTCCGCCGGGTTCGGGTAGCCGGACAGGCCGCCGGACTTGCGCAGCCGGTCGAACCCGGCCTGCCTGCCGGTGAGGATCTTGTGCACGTACGACTGGTGCCCGGTGTCCCACAACAGCCGGTCACGGGGCGAGTCGAACACGGCGTGCAGCGCGATGGTCAGCTCGACGACGCCCAGGTTGGGGCCGAGGTGGCCGCCCGACGCGGCCACCCGCTCGATCAGGAAGGCCCGGATCTCCCCGGCCAGGGTGGTCAGCTCGTCGATGGTCAGCTCGCGCAGCCGCGCGGGCCCGCTCACGGTTTCCAGCAATGCCATCCGTCGGTGCTCCTCACCGGTCGCGGTAGGCGACCTCGGCCGCCATGTCGGTCAGCTCGTCCCGCCACCCGGCGGGCAGATCGGCCCGGCCGATCGCGGCGCGGGCCCGCCGCACCAGGTCGTCGATGCGGCGCTCGATCTCGTCCTGGGCGCCGACGGCCAGCAGCCGCCCGCGGATCGCCTCGACGTCCCAGTCCCGCTCGGCGACCAGGGCGCGCAGCCGGTCGTCCCGGCCGCAGGCCATGGCCAGCAGCAGGGTCATCTTGTGCTGGGCCAGGTCCGAGCCGACCGGCTTGCCGGTCGCGGTGCTGTCGCCGAAGGTGTCGATCAGGTCGTCCCGCAGCTGGAAGGCCTCCCCCAGTGCCTCGCCGTACTCGGCGAACCCGCCTGCCAGCTCCGGCCGCCCGGCGATCGCCGCGCCCAGCAGCAACGGCCGGTGGATGCTGTACCGGCCGGACTTGCAGACCGCGACCCACCGGGAGAGCTGCGAGTCCACGACGCACTCGGCGGCCACCGCCATGTCGAGGTACTGGCCGACCTGGATCTCGGTCAGCATGTCGTCCCACACCGGCCGGGCCGCGGGCGGCAGCGCCGCGGTGAGCCGACCGGCGTAGACCATGGCCAGGTCGCCGGCCAGGATCGCGGTGCCCTCGCCGAAGCGGCGTGATTCGCCGAGCCAGCCCTTGGCGGCGTGCGCGGCGGCGTGCTTGGTGTGCGCGGTCGGCGTGCCACGGCGCAACGGCGAGTCGTCGAGGACGTCGTCGTGCAGCAGTGCGGCGGCGTGCACCAGTTCCACCGCCGCCGCGGCGTCCAGCACGATCCCGGTCAGCGCTTCCGGCCCGCCCGCAGCGAGGAAACCGCTGACACAGAAGGCGGGACGCCACCTCTTGCCGCCGGCCGCGACCAGATCGGCCACCGCGTCCACCGGCACGAGACAGCGGTGGTCCACCTCGGCCCATCGGGCGCGCTCCTGCGTGAGGAACCCGCTGAGCCTGGTCTCGATGGCGGCCATCAGCTCGAGCCGAGCCGGCCTGGCCGCCTGTGTTCGGGTCTGCTCTGGTGTCTGGTTGAGCATGTCCGTCCCTTTCCCGGTCAATCCCCTGGTCACTCCGCCGCGGCCGTCAGCCGTGCGGGTGGGGAGAAGACGATGTCCTCGACCGCCACCCGCTCGAGCTCGACGTCCGCGTAACCCAGCTCGGCCAGCCGGTCCAGCAACTGTTCGACGAGGATCTCCGGCGCGCTCGCGCCCGCGCTCAGCGCGACGACACGGACCCCGGCCAGCCAGGCCGGGTCGAACTCGGTCACGTCGGGCACCAGGTACGCGGCCGTGCCCAGGCGCCGGGCCACCTCGACCATCCGGATCGAGTTGCTCGAGTTGCGTGAGCCGACCACCAGGACCAGATCGCTGCGCGGCACCACGGCCCGGATGCCGTCCTGGCGGTTCTGGCTGGCGTAGCAGATGTCGTCGGTGCCGGGCCCGCGCAGGTCGGAGAACCGGCGGCGGAGCACCGCGATGATGTCCTTGGTCTCGTCCACCGAGAGCGTGGTCTGGGTGAGGAACGCCAGCGGCGCGTCCGCCGGCAGGTCCAGCGCCTCGGCGTCCTCGACCGTCTGCACGATCACCGTCTGGTCCGGCGCGTGCCCGAAGGTGCCTTCGACCTCCTCGTGCCCGGCGTGCCCGACCAACAGCAACGTCCGCCCGTCCCGGGCGAACCGGCGGGCTTCCTGGTGCACTTTGGACACCAGCGGGCACGTCGCGTCGAGCACGTCGAGCCGGCGCGCGGCGGCGTTCTCGCGCACCTGCGGCGAGACGCCGTGTGCCGAGAACACGCACACGGCGCCTTCCGGCACCTCCTGCTCGGAGTCCACGAACCGGACACCACGCCGTTCGAACTGCCGCACCACGTAGTGGTTGTGCACGATCTCCTTGCGGACGTAGATCGGCGCGCCGTGCCGTTCGAGCGCGAGGTCGATGATGGCTATCGCCCGGCGCACGCCTGCGCAGAAACTACGCGGCTCGACCAGGATGACCTTTTTCGGGGAATCCATTTCGCTCCACTTTCGTGCGACGTCACCATCGAATGTGACCTGTTTCGAATGTGGCACCGCACGGCTTGTGGCGTCAACGAATTGAATTTGTCATGCCGGGTGACAGGGTCTTGCTATTCCGCCGCCGCGTGCGGTTGAGGAACCACCAGGCGACGGCGAGGTTGACCGCGACACCGAACCAGCCCGACCATTCCTTGATGACCTGGAAATCCACGGCGAACCAGGGAAGGTGCTCGGCCATCAGCCCGAACACCCGGCCCCACACGATGTGCAGCGCGAGCGCGAAGCTGTAGACCATCCACCGGCGGTGGTCGGCGAACCGGCGGCGCCGGGCGGCGGCGAATCCGGCGGCGGTGGTACCCAGCCACAGCAAGGATGACAAGGTGTTGCCAATCAGGCCAACGGGTTGGCCGTCGAACGCGGCCGGGACGACCACGAGCGCGAGCAGCGCGCTGGGGATCGCGCCGGCGAAGACGTAGAGCCGTCCGCTGAACCGGTGCACGGCCGGGTGCCTGCGGCGCAGCCACGGCCACAACTGCAGGCACACGGTCAGGAACGTGATGGTTCCGGTGGCGATGTGCAACACCAGCGCGAGGTAGTGCGGCGGATAGCCGGGATGCAGGGGAATCGGCACCTGGTCCGGGTCGAAGCTCAGATAGGGCGGCAGCGTGTACCACAGGAAAGCGGCGACCAGCAGCACCAGCGGTATCAACCAAGGCCGTCGCCACCAGGACACGTCACGCCCGCGCCCGCGCGGTGCGGGCCGCGCGGCGACGCGGGCCGGAGTGTCCATTTCAGACGGGAATGCCATGCCGGGGATCCTCTCGACAGGTGGCTGCACTGAGTGATTCGGGCACCACCCACCGTTACCCAGCGGTCCGACCGGCCGCAACCAACCCGCGCGGAGATCTGTCAGGTCCGGCCTGCCCGGTCCATCACATCGTCCACAGAGGACAAAGCGGCGGCCGGGGAGAGCCGGGATCCGCGCTCGTACTCGATGGCGAAGTCCTCCTCCCCCAACGTTTCGCGGGTCCGGCCGGTGATCCGGTCGATGTCCGCGCGTTCGGCCGGTGGCAACGGCGCACCGGCGCCCTGCCTGGCCGCGCCTGCCGCGCCGAGCAACCGCGCGGCGCTCCTGGCTTCACCTGCGAGCGAAAGCGCACCGGCGATGCCCTCGACGGCGAGCGCGAGCGCTCTCGGATCACCGGTGTCCTTCGCCGCGGCGAATCCAGCGCGGTGCAGCTCCAGCGCCGCGTTCACGTCACCACGGGCCTCGGCGATGAACCCGCGTTCGGCGCAGACCAGTGCGACTCCGGGACTCCACCCGATCTCGCGGTACCACCCGAGCCAGCCGTCCAGGTGCTCTTCGGCCCGCTCCAGCGATCCCTGCCTGCGTGCCGCGAGGGCGAGGCCGATCTGCGCGAACTGCTCGCCGAACCTGTCCGACTGCTCGGCCGCGAGCCGGCGGGCCCGTTCGTGGAACTCGTCCGCCCGCGGATAATCACCGGACAGCAACGCTATCCGGCCCAGCTGGGCGAGCTTGTACGACACGTCCGGCCACAGCCCGAGCTCCTCGGCGACACGCAGCCCGTCGCGGTGCAGGCGAGCCGCCCGGGGATAGTCACCGGTGATCTGCGCGACCTCGCCGAGCACGTCCATCGCCTGCATCCGGCCCCAGTCGTCGCCCAGTTCGCTGAAGATGGCCATGGCTCGTTCGGCGTCGTCGGCCGCCATGCCGAGATCACTGCGTGCCAACGCGTTCCACGCTCGTGTGGTCAGCGTGGCCGCCGTGCCCCACCGGTCGGCGTTGCCCCGGAACACCGCGAGGATTCGCTTCACCGACTCGTCGCCGACCGCCGCGCCTCCGAACCCGATCCGGGCGAAGCCGAGGAACCACTCAGCCCGGGCGCGCCGAACAGGGTCCTCGATACGCTGGCACAGCTCGTGTTCCGAGAACGGCTCGGCTGCTTCACGGGTGAGGATTTCGCCTCCCGCCAGCCATATCCGCGCCATGGCCCGTGCCGCCTCCGGTGCCGGGCCGTCGACGCCGAGCGCCCGCTCCAGCGCTCGCCGCGCCGCACCCCAGCGCCCGCGTAGATATCGGTACCAGGCCGTGGCGTTCACAAGCCGGAGCGCCGCATGGGCGTCACCCTGCCGGACCGCGCCGTCCAACGCCGCGTGCAGGTTCCCGGTCTCGGCGTCCAGCCGCCGCAGCCACTGCCGCTGGCCATGGCTTCGCAGGTGCGGTTCGGCCTGCTCGGCGAAAGCCGTGAAGTACTCGTAATGCGCCCGTTGCACGGGATCGAACTCGCCGGACTCCGCCAGCCGCTCCATCGCGTACGCCGCCACGGACTCCAGCAGCCGGTAGCGAGGCCCGTCCGCGCTGTCCCGCCCGTCGGTGACCACAAGGGACCGATCGACCAGTCTGGCAAGCAGGTCAAGGACTTCCGGGCCAGCCGGGCCAGCCGATCCGCCCGCGCACACCGCCTCGACGGCCGCGAGCGTGCACCCACCCGAGTGGATGGCCAAGCGGCGCAACAACACCCGCTCGGCGGGGGTGAGCAGCTCCCAGCTCCAGTCGATCATTCCGCGCAGCGTCTGCTGCCGGGCCGGCGCACCGCGATGACCGGCGGCGAGCACGTGGAACCGGTCGTCGAGCCGCTCAGCGAGCTGGTGCACGCCCAACGTCCGTACCCTTGTCGCCGCCAGCTCCAACGCCAGCGGCAGACCGTCCAACCGGGCACAGATGACCGCGATCGCCTCGGCGTTGTCGCGATCGAGGACGAACCCCGGCGCGGTGGCGGCGGCTCTGGCCACGAACAGCCGCACCGAACTGGCCGTGGCCAGCTTCTCGACATCCGGTTCGGCGGGCAACTCCAACGGCGGCACCACCCACAACCGCTCACCGTCCACACCGAGCGGTTGCCGGCTGGTGGCCAGGATCGTCAGCCCGGGAGCGGACAGCAGCAGCGTCTCGACCAACCGGGCGACCTGGTCGACCACCTGTTCGCAGTTGTCCAGCACAAGCAGCATCCGCTTGTGCCGCAACGCCCCGGCCAGGCGCTCGGCCAACGGTTCCGCCGCCGGGCCGGCGGACGACGGGGAATCCGTGCGCGGGGCGAAGCCGGAGATCGCGCCGTCCCGGACGCCCAACGCGGTGGCGATCACCTCGGCGGGACCGGCCAATGCGTCCAGCTCGGCGAGCCACACGCCATCCGCGAAGGACTTCGTCAGGTCGGACGCGGTGCTGAGCGCCAGCCGGGTCTTCCCGACGCCCCCCGGACCGGTGAGCGTGACCAGCCGAGCCGATCGGACCAGGTCGCCCACCTCGGCCACGGCTTCGTCCCGGCCGATCAGGTCCGACAGCGCCGCGGGCAGGTTGCCGCTCGGCCGGGCGGCTGAGGTGACCGGGGCGGGCGCGACCGTCAGCGCCGGGTCCTGACGCAGGATCGCCTGGTGCAAAGCGGCCAGCTCAGGGCTGGGATCGATGCCGAGCTCGCCGGCCAGCCGCCGCCGGAGGTCCTCGAAGCTCGCCAGCGCGTCGCCCGCCCTGCCCGCTCCGTACAACGAACGCATGTACGCTGCCCGCAGCCGCTCGCGAAGGGGGTGCTGTTCGATCACGTCGGCGAGCTCACCTGCGAGAAGGCTGTGCTCGCCCAGTGCCAGGCGTGCCTCGGCCTGCTCCTCCACGGCGGTGATGCGCAGCTCGGTCAGCGAGACGATGGCCGGCCTGGTGAACTGCTCATCGGCGAAGTCGGCGTACGCGGCGCCCCGCCACAACGCCAACGCCTCCGCCAGCACCCCGGCGCGGTTGCGCGGGTCGTCCAGCGCCCGTGCCCGCGTGACGAGCTGCTGGAACTGCTGCGCGTCCGTCTCGGCGCCGTCTGACCCGACTTTGACCAGGTAGCCGGGTGCGCGGTGGACGACAAGCGACCGGGCGTCCGGCTCGGCCGCGGCCAGCGCGCGCCGCAACTGGGAGACCTTGCTGCGCAGCACCCCACCGGGTTTGCCGGGCGGATCGGCGCCCCAGAGGTCCTCGACCAGCTGGTCGGCCGACACGGGCTGACCAGCGCGCACCAGCAGCGCGGCGAGCAGCCCGCGCACCTTCAGCTCGGGTACCCGTACCGGTCTGCCATCCGCGGTCCACACCTCCAGCGGACCGAGCACCCCGAAACGCATGCGCTCACGGTAACCCACCCCTAGGGGACAAAACGGTCACCACAACGCGACCACAACAGAACCGGAACGCACCCCGTGCACTGTGAGGTCACGACCGGAAGGCAGCCGAGAGAAAGGAGCGCGGCGCTGTGACAACCGTGGCCGCCGACGGCCGCCCTGGCGAGCCGTCCGAGCACCTGCCGGCCGACCGGATCCGGCTGGCCGTGATCATCGGCAGCACCCGCGAAGGCCGGTTCGGCCCGACCGTGGCCCGCTGGTTCGCCGGGCGCGCCGGCCGGCACGACGACATCGACCTGGACGTCATCGACCTCGGTGAGGCGTGGCTGCCCGACGTGCTGAGCGTGGACGGCCACGAACCCGACGGCCACCGTCCCCAGCCCGTCCGCAGTCTCGCCCGGTGGCTGTCCGCCGCGGACGCGTTCGTGATCGTCACCCCCGAGTACAACCACAGCTTTCCCGGTTCGCTGAAGACGGCGATCGACTGGTTCCGTGCGGAGTGGCAGGCCAAGCCGGTGGGTTTCGTCTCCTACGGCGGCCTGGCGGGCGGGCTTCGTGCGGTGGAACAGCTGCGGCTGGTCTTCGCCGAACTGGACGCGGTCACCATCCGCGAGACGGTCAGCTTCCACAACCACACCGAACGATTCGGCGAAGACGGCAGGCCCCGTGACAGCGCGGCCGAGGACAAGGCGGCCGACGTGCTGCTGGCCCGGCTCGGGTGGTGGGCGAGAGCCCTGCGCGCCCACCGGTCCAGACACCCGTACGGACGCTGAACCCTCCTCGTCATCCGAAGAAAGGACATTCCCATGCCGACCAACGAGGCCGTTCAGCCCGGTCTGCGGGCCGGGCCGAAGGAGTGGCTCGGTCTCGCCGTGCTCACCCTGCCGCTGCTCGTGCTCGCCCTCGACGTCAGCGTGCTGTTCCTGGCCGCGCCGCACCTCGGCGCGGATCTGCGGCCCAGCAGCACGGAACTGTTGTGGATCCTGGACATCTACGGCTTCCTGATCGCCGGGTTCCTGGTCACCATGGGTACCCTCGGCGACCGGATCGGGCGCCGCAAACTGCTGGTGATCGGTGCGATCGCGTTCGCACTGGCGTCAGTGCTCGCGGCGTACTCCACCTCGCCGCTGATGCTCATCATCGCCCGTGCGGCGCTCGGTGTCGCCGGTGCGACGCTGATGCCGTCCACGCTCGCGTTGATCAGCAACATGTTCAAGGACCCCAGGCAACGAGGCCTGGCCATCGGCATCTGGATGACGACGTTCTCGGCGGGCATCTCGATCGGCCCGATCGTCGGTGGCGCGCTGCTGGAGAACTTCTGGTGGGGTTCGGTGTTCCTGATCGCCGTCCCGGTGATGGTGCTGCTGGTGGTGCTGGCGCCGATCCTGCTGCCGGAGTACCGCGACCCGGACGGCGGCAAACTGGACCTGCTGAGCGTGGTGCTGTCGCTGGCGACCATCCTGCCGGTCATCTACGGCCTGAAGGAGATCGCGGCCGGGCACGGGTCCTGGCTGCCGTGGGTGGCGATCGTGGCCGGTCTCGTGCTCGGCTACGTGTTCGCCCGCAGGCAGAAGCGCCTGACCCACCCGATGATCGACCTGAAGCTGTTCAGGATCCGGGCGTTCACCGCCGCGCTCGCCTTGCTGCTGCTGGGAATCACCGCGATCAACGGCGTGAACTTCCTCTACCCGCAGTTCCTCCAGTCGGTGCGGGAACTGTCGCCGATGACGGCCGGGCTGTGGATGATCCCGATCGCGCTGGCGGCGGTGCTGGGATCGCTGATCGCCCCGTTCCTGGCCCGCAAGGTGCGCCCGGCCTACGTGATCGCGGGCGGCGCGGTGATCTCGGTCGTCGGTTTTGTCCTGATCACCCAGGTGGACGCGGTGTCGGGAATCGGTCTGCTGATCGTGGCGGGCGTCGTGACCATCACGGGCCTGAGCCCCATGGGCGTGCTCACCACCGACATGGTGGTCGGCACCGCGCCGGGTGAGAAAGCCGGTGCGGCGGCGGCGCTGTCCGAGACCAGCGGCGAACTCGGCGTCGGCCTGGGCGTCGCGGTGATGGGCACGATCGCCACGGCCGTCTACCGCTCGGAGATCGAATCGACGACACCGGCCGGACTGCCCACGCAGGCGGCGGAAGCAGGCAGGGAAAGCCTGAACGGTGCCGTGGCGGCGGCCCAGAACCTGCCGCCCGAGCAGGCCACCGCGCTGCTGGAACCGGCCAGGGAAGCGTTCACCAGCGGCCTGAACATCGCGGGCCTGGTCGGCGCGGTGCTCATGGCGGCACTCGCCGTCGTTTCGGTCAGCCTCCTGCGGCACCTTCCCCCCGTGGGTGCCGAGGAGTCACCGGCGGAGTCCGAGGAGGACACCTCCGCCCTGCGAGGGCAACAGGCAGGTACCCCCAGCTGACCTTTGCCCTCGCCTCCCGCGGGATGCCTGGCCCGGAACCCTTCCGGACCAGGCATCCCGCCCTTTGCGCGCCGTGTCCACCTTTCCGGCACCCCGAAACACACGTTCCAGCACCATGAAATCCCCCCAACAGCATCGCCGGGGCGAACTCATGGTGCCGGAACGTGTATCTCACGGTGCCGCAATGGTGGACACGCGGGTCAGATCAGCCTGGCCGCGGCGCGGGTTCCCGCCAGCAAGGCTGCCTCTGTTGTCGGGGCGCTGAAGTAGTCGCCCGCGTACACCACGGGCGGGCGTTGGCTCTTCGACACCCGGACCGACCACCGGTACCGGCCCGGTGCCGGGATCGGGAACCCGTAGGGCCGTTCGGCGATCTGGAACGGCTCCGGGTCCGCCGGGAAGTCCGGCACCATCGTGCGCAGCAGCGGGGTCACCGTCTCGAACTGCTTCTCCGCCGGCCGGCCCAGCAGCTTGCGGGTGATCTCCCTGCCGGGATACGCGAACACCAGGAACTTCTCCCGCCGTCCCTCGGCTGTCCGCCGCGGGTAGATGATCATGTTGCGGATCTTCGGATCCCCGGCCCCACCGGCCATCAGGTGCGTCTGCGACGGCAGGTTTCCCCGATCGACCAGATAGGACACCGACAGCGCGGGCTCGTACTCCTGGGTCTCCAGGAACCTGCGGGTGTCGGCGTCCACCCACTGCCCGGGCAAGGACGCCGTCAACTTGGCCGCTATCGGCGCCGGAGTCGCCACCACGACGTTGTCGTACACGTCCGAGTCGACGTCACCGCCCGAACGCCACGTCAGCTCGACACGGTCACCGACCTGACGGACCTCAGTGACCTCGTGCCCCAACCGGACCCGTGCGCCCAGTGTGTCGCGTTCGGCCAGAACCTGCATGCCGTTGGCGAACACGTAGAACTTCACGCCGCCCATGGTGGCGAGCAACGCCTTCGCGTGCGCGGCCGAGATCTCCTCGCACCGGAAGTTCCAGAACCCTTCGATCTGGGACCGCAGCATGTAGTCGAACCCGCGCCGCGACAGGAACCTGCGGCCGTAGTCCACCGCGGTCGCGCCGTCGTCGAACGCGGCCAGTTTCTCCGCGTCGAACAGGTCGATCTTCTTCTTGTTGAGGACGAACTCCTTCATCGAGTTGACCACGAAGGACAACCGGTCACGGCGCGGGGCATGCCGGTAGGACAGCACCGCGGCCGGCGAGTCGGACGGCAGGCTCGCGGGCACCCCGTTGTCGACCACCAGCAGGTTGCTGGAGATCTCGACCAGCTGGTCCTCCAGGCCGTACTCGCGCACACGCTGCCACATCAGGTCGTAGATGCTGGCGCACATCAGGTTGATGCCGACACTCGGTTCGATCTCCGGCCGGTGCCACGAACGGGCCCGGCCACCGAGCCCGTCACCGGCCTCGAACACGTCGACCGAATGTCCCCTGGCGACCAGCTCCTTGGTCGCGGCACACCCCGCCATCCCGCCGCCGATCACGGCGGTCCTGGTCCGGCCGCTCATCGTCCGGTCACCAGCTTCTCCATCAGGCCCACGACCTCCGCGGGCGCGGGCAGGGACTCGATCTCCGCGGCCAGCTCGCCGGCCCGTGCCCGGAACCGGGGATCGCCCAGGACCTCACGGCAGGCCGCCGCGATCTTCTCCGGCTCCTGCTCGCCCGGCTTGAGCATGATCGCGGCACCGTAGTCCGCCAGCTGCTGCATCGCGTCACGGGAGATGTCGTAGTTCACGATCACCTGCGGGACGCCGTAGCGGATCGCGGTCATGTCGGTGACGCCACCACCGTGGTGCAGGATGACGTCACACGTCGGCGCGACGACGTCCAGCGGCATCCAGCCGATCGTCGCGTCCGGCAACTGCTCCCTCAGGTCCTTGGCCACCCGTTCGGGCGCGCCGATCAGCACCTCGGCGCCGAGGTCCGCGATACCGCGCGCCATGTCACGCAGGTGGTCACCGCTGAAAAGCCTTGCGCCCGCCGTGATGTACACGCGTGGCCGGTCGCCCTTGCGGTACATCCACGGTTCGAGCGGGATCTGCGGGTTCACCGGCGACCAGCGCATCAGCCGCACGTCCGGCGCGTCCTTGGCCCGCAGGCTCGGCGGGCAGATGTCCACCCACAGGTCCGGATCCGGCATGGTGGTCAGGCCGAACCGGGACAACTCCGGTTCCAGCACCTCGGCCGCGCCCGGCGCGTACATCGCGGAGTCACAACGGTCCCAGTCCAGCCGCACCGCCGGGATGCCGAGCTGGTGGGCCAGCAGCGGGGCGCTGTAGAACATCGAACCGCCGACCACCAGGTCCGGCCGCCAGTGTTCGGCCAGCTCCAGCAACGGCCGCTGGGTGTCCAGCGCGATCCTGGCGTAGATCCGGCCGACCGCGATCGCCTGCTCCACCGGGTCCTCCGGCGCGGTGGCCATGAACTCGGCGACGTCCTGCTCGGTCAACGGGGAGATCCGGACGGGCGAAAGGCCGACGCTGGCGATGTCCGGCAGCACCCAGTCGATTCCGCCTACCATGACCTGGTGCCCGGCGCTGCGGGCCGCCGTGGCCAGCACGGCTTGGGAGAAGATCGGGGAAGGGCTGTTCCCCGGTACGAACAGGAACTTCACAACTCCTCCTAGGGGATTCGGCACCCGGAGTGTCGGGCGCGAAGCCGTTCGGCCCCAAGCGATCCGGGCGTGATCTGTCAGGTCGGGCGCGGGACTTGACAGATCCCGTTCCCGGTTCGCGCACCGGCGTGTTCCGCCGCCTAGCCTCGGATTCGTTGCCAGCAGTGGACAGTACGGCGCTTTTGTCCACAACGGAGAAAGGAACAACCGGTATGTCGAATCCAGCGGAGCTCACCACGCCGGAGAACCTGACGGACGAGGCCATCGCGGCGTTCCGGGCGAACGGGTTCGCACACTTGCCCAAGGTGCTCACCGACGAGGAGGTCGCGGAGTGCCTCCGCGACGCCGAGGAGTGGCTGAGCCGGGGCCAGAAGATGGCGTGGGACAAGACCGTCGACCCGTCCGTTGTGGACGGGACGGTGATGGAGTGGGTGGACAACCCGGAGAGCGCCGTGCTGCGCAGGCTCGCGCTGCACCCGCGGATCACCGCCATCGCGGAGAAGCTCACCGGCAACAAGCTGCGGATGTTCCGCAGCGAGATCGTCCGCAAGCCCCACGACAAGTCCAGCGTCACGCCGCCGCACATCGACGCTCCTTACTGGCCGTGGAAAAGCGGTGCGGACCGCGGCGCGTACGGCGCGTCGCTGACCGCGTGGGTCGCGCTCACTGACGTGCCGGTGGAGCGTGGCTGTATGAGCTTCGTGCCCGGCTCCCACATCGGCCCGGAGCCGACCACCGACGACTGGGACATCTTCACCACCCGCCCGGAACTGGCCTGGCAGCCCCGGATCGTCGTGCCGCTGCGGGCCGGCGGGATGACCTTCCACCACGAGCGGGTGGTACACATGGCCGGTGCCAACCTGACCCAGCAGGACCGGGTCTCGCTCGGCACTGTCTACATTGACGCAGACACGGTTTTCGACCCTGAGTACGGCACGGCCGAAGAGGATCTGGGCGTGCAGCCGGGCCAACGCCTCGACACCGAGCGCTACCCGTTGGTGGCCGACTTCCAGTGACACCGATGCCCTGAAGGGTCCACTACGGGCCCTTCAGGGCGGCTTCGGTCAGTCGCGGACGGTGTGCGCGGGACCGATCTGGTCCATCCGGTAGTCGGCGTCCGGGAACTTCTCGGTCGGGAAACGGTCCGGCATGGCCGATTCCGTACGCGGAGACATCCGGCGCACGAACGCCGCCCGCAGCCGGAACACCGTGTTGACGACCGCGGACAGCGCCGGCGACGGGTCGGGCACGCCGAAGGCCGTACGCAACTCCTTGGGCAGCAGCGCGGGCAGGCCCGCCAGCGCGAGCCGCTGTCCGGCGCCGGCCAGCCGCTTCGGCATCCACCCGGTCAGCACATCCACGATCATGCCTCGCGTCGCCAGGTACAGCCGTTCCGCCTCGGCGGAGTAGCGGACGTGTTTGGCGACGTAGCCGTCATGGAACTGCGCCATCTCCGCATAGGTCTGCGGGATCTGCTTCAGCCCCATGACCTCGCCGATCTCGCGGAAGTGCAGATAGGCGGCAGTGATCTCCTTGTCACTCAACGGCCGCCAGGTGATCCTGCGTGCGCAGCGGATGGTGGTCAACATGGTGGTGGCGAGCACGAACAAGTAGTCCTCGTTGGTGATCCGCCATTGCCGGTGCTCGTCGCTGATGTGCCGTACGGCGTTGCGGTGGATACGGTTGAGCTGCCGCACCGCCGCTTTGCCTTCCTTCCCGCGCACACCGTGCCGGAAGGTCTCCCACATCAGGATCGACGTGTCCTCGAGCCGCTTCTCGGTGTTCCCGGTCAGTTCCCCGGTCCGCACGAGCAGTTCGGCCAGCCTGGCGGGCGCGAAGCTCGCGTAGAAGGCGATGCTGCCGGCGATCTGCCATTCCCACGGAAACTCGTAGGCCATGTCCAGCAACCAGATCCGGCTACAGGACTCCGCCACGTCCATCGACTCGATCTCACGCAGCCGTGAATAGCGTTCCTTGGCACCCATAAGTCAGCTCTCCCACATGGCACGCAACGAGTCCGGCACCCCGAAGTGCGGGCGCCAGCCGAGTAGTTCCTCCGCCAGCCGGATGTCCGCGAGCATCCAGCCGCCGCCCAGACTGGTCACCGGGCTGGGGTCCTCGCGTACCGCGCCGGGCGGCAGACCGGCCGCCGCGACGAACTGCTCGACCAGGTCACGGATGGCCAGCGCGGTCCCGCTGCCGATGTTGATCACCCGGCCGGTGACCGGGCTCCCGGCCGCGAGCACGACCGCCTCCGCCACGTCCCGCACGTCGACGAAGTCGCGTCTGGCCGCCGCGATCCGGACCGAGACCGGCTCGCCCGCCGCTGCCACGCGCAGCGTGGCCAGCAGTTTGCCCGGGAACGTGGCCGGTGAGGGCCGTGGCCCGAAGATCTGGGTGATCCGCAGTACCACACCGTCCACTTTGCCCTGCCGGGTTGCGTCGAGTACCGCGACCGAGCCCGCGTACTTGGTCCGTGTGTACACGTTCGCCGGCTTCGCGGGCACGTCCTCGTGGACCGCGAAGCCTTCGGCGAAGACGCCGTATTCGTGGATCGTGCCGAGGTGCACCAGACGGGGCCGCCACGGCACACTGCCCAGTGCGTCGATCACCGTGTGCACAGCGTCCAGGTTCACCCGTGTCATGTGCTCGTCAGAGCCATGGAACCCGTCGTGGGCGTTGGCGCCGTCGGTCGCGTTCACCACGACATCGACCCGTTCCCGCACGATGAGGTCCGCGATCTCGTCCGGCGTCACGTCGGCGAGGTCGAGTCGTTCGTACGGGTACGGCAGGTCCGCGGGCCGATGCCGGGCCACCGCGATGGCTTGGTGGCCACGCTTTTCGAACAGGGCGCACACGTGCCGGCCGACCCAGCCCGTGCCACCGAGGACCGCGGCCCGCATCACGGGTCCCGCCGGCCTGGGTGGCCGTACTTGGCTTCGATCTCCAGGCACTTGTCGTATCTCGGCAACAGCCCGGCCGCCTTGGCCTCGGCGAGTGTCGGCGCGTTCCTGTCCCGGTCGGACAGAATGGGATCGGAGTCGATGACCAACGGCAGACCCAGTTCCGGGTCGAGCGGATGCACCGCGAACTCGGTCCCTGCGGTGTAGCTTTCGGACAGCATGTAGTGCATCACGCTGTCATCGGCCAGCGAGACGAACGCGTGCCCAACACCGACCGGCACGTACAGCGCCTTGAACTCCTTCTCGTCGAGCACCACGCTGTCGTATTCGCCGTACGTCGGCGAACCGGTCCGCAGGTCGATGAGCACGTCCTGGATCACGCCCTGCACGCAGTACACGTACTTCGCCATCCCCGGTGGAGTGGCCGTGTAGTGCACGCCACGCACCACGCCCCGACGGGAACGGGAGAAGCAGGTCTGCGCGATCGGGAAGAGCGGATACCCCACCTGGGTACCGAACGGTTCTTCCTGGAACGGTGCCAGGATGAAGCCGCGGTCGTCCCGGTAGACCGGCGGCGTGAACACGTAGGCACCGTCCACAGTCAACGGCTCCGACCGCATCAGCTTGCCTTCGTGCCGATGAACAAGCCAGGACCGGGCCGCCCCTCGGTGAGGTACTCGACCGCGCACCCGGCCTTGGTGAAGGCCGATTCGTACTGTTCACGGGTGAACAACGACAGCACGTGCGTGTCGGTGAAGTGCTCGATCCCCTGCTCCGGGGTGGCGACGATGTAGTGCACCTGCATCTCGTGTGCCTTGTCGGTCAACACCGCATGCGACACACGGGAAACGGTGTAGTCTCCTTCGGACACGAGATTGCTCACGACGTGCCCTCCGACGGCACGCTCCGGGAACCACCACGGTTCGATGATCAGCACGCCACCAGGGTTGAGGTGTGCGGCGAGGCAACGCAGTGCCGAGTCCAGTTCGGACACATCGCCGAGATAGCCGATCGAGCTGAACATGCACGTGATCACGTCGAACCGCTCACCCAGGTCGAATCGGCACATGTCGCCCTGATGCACCGGGATGCCAGGCAGGTTGCGCCGGGCGGTGTCCACCATGTCCTGGGCCAGGTCGACACCGGCGACGCGCTCGAACTCCTTGGCGAAGTGGCGCAGGTGCCCGCCGGTCCCGCAGGCGACGTCCAGCAGCGACGACGCCCGCTCGTTGCGCGCGCGGACCAGCTCGACCAGTTCACGGACGTCGCCCTGGTAGTCCTTGCCCCTGCCACGGTAGATCACGTCATACAGCTCGGCCCGGTGGTAGATCCCCGGAGCTGTCCTCGTCGCCACAGGCAGTCCTTTCTTCCAGAAGAGGTGAACCGGTCAAACTCCGAGCGTGGCCCCGCCGTCGACGGTCAACGTGGCCATCGTGATGTGCCCGGCCCGGTCGGACAGCAGGAACCCCACCGCGTCGGCCACATCGGACGGCTGCCCGATCTTGCCGAGCGGGATGCCCAGCCGGTACGCGGCGAGATCACCTTCGAGAGTGGCCTTCGGCCCGGCCTCGCCGTGCCACATCGACCGCAGCATCGCCGTGTCGGTGGACCCGGGTGCGACCACGTTGCACCGGATGCCGTACCGCGCGACTTCCAGTCCCATGCTCTTGGTCAGCATCACCGCCGCGGCCTTCGACGCGGCGTAGCCGGACATCCCCGACCGGGGTGTTCCGGCGGCGTTGGACGCGACCGTGACGATGGCACCGCGGCCGCGTGGCACCATCCGGTTGACCACGGCCCTCGACATCCGGAAGACACCGGCCGCGTTCACGGCGAACATGACGTCCCAGTCGTCGTCCGCGCAGTGCCGCGCGTCGCCGAGCCGCAGCACACCGGCGGCGTTGACCAGCGACTCCACCGGTCCGAGCCGATCCTCCACTTCGGCCACAACGGACTCGACCTCGGCGCTGTCGGCCACGTCGGCGAGGAAACCGCACACCGGTAAGCCGTCGGCGGTGAGCTTCTCCACCGCTTCGGCCAGCGCGGTGGCCTCGCGGTCGACCATCGCGACCGTGGTGGCGGTCCCGGCGAGCCGTCTGGCCACCGCTGTGCCGATCCCCCCGGCGGCCCCGGTCACCACAGCGACCATGTCTGGTTCCCCTTCCTGATCGTTTTCCGCCGTTCGGCCAGTCCGGCCAGCGCGCCGACCGAGTGCGCGGCCGACGCGAGGGTGATGTGCCGGTGCCATCCGCCGTAGGAACGGCCCGCGAAGTCCCGGATCCCGGCCGGTTCGGCGATGTCGGAGAAGTCCTGGTCGACCCGGCGGATCAGCCCGCTGTAGCGCAGCAGCGCCGCCGGATGGGCACCGACCATGTCGGTCAGCCACAACCGTTCCGGACGGCCGGGACCAGCGCTTCCCTCGGCGAGCAACAACAATTCGCCGTACCGGCCTGCTCGCCCGGTCTTGCGCAGGCTGGCGGGCATCCGGACGCGAACGGAGGCCGCCAGGACCGTTCGGGGCACGTCGTCGATGCCGCCCGCGCTCAGGCAGGGCAGCGTCACCGGGCGGCGCAAACCCTTGGCCGCGGCGACAACCCGGCCCGCGGGCACCGGCGCGACCGTGTGGCCTGGCAGTGCCGGGTCGCAGACGGTCAGCGGCAAGCCGGGATCGACCCGGATCAGCATGCGCAGCCCCGCGGCCCGCAGGCCGCGGACCACCGTGATGGGGTCAGCGCCGGGAACGTCCATCACGACCGGGCGAACCGGCAGATCCCAGCCTGTCGCGGTCCGCACACACGCCCGTACGGCACAGTCCGCCAACGTCTCGGGCCCGCGAACGTCACCGGGAATCGCCACCTGACTGCGTCGGCTCTCATCCTCCAGCCAGGCCGCTGAAAGCCGTAGCCGCCAGTTCACCGGACCGCTCAGCTCGTCGGAGGCCGCCCAGATCCCGACCGCCTGTTGCGCGTGCACCGCATGTCCACGGGCGACGGAGAACCTGCGGTCCACGCCGACCGAGTGCGGGCCCGACTTCGGGATGACCATCGGCCGCACCACCCACGCCGGCAACGACGTGCTGCGGTCGAGATAGTGCGCCAGCGCACGGCGGATCTCGTCCCAGTCCCATGTGGACGAATTGATGAAGTGGTGCAGGCTCTGTTCGGTCGCGGGCCCGCCGAACCGGGCGGCCATGTTGCGGATCGACTTGCGTCCCGGCGTGGTGAGCAGGCCTTGCAGGTAGGACATCCCGTGGCGGCGCTGGTCACTGCGGGGCAACGATTCGAACAGCACCTGCCCGAGGTCGCCGAGGATGGCCGCGCGGAGCGGGTCTCGCGGGCGGCCAGCCAGATCGGGCAGGTCGGCCAAGACCGCGTCGCTCATGGATGATCACCTCGCTCGTGGTCCAATCCGGGCGCATCGCGGATCTGCTCCCACGTTAGGACCGGCGGTTCGAGCCGTTCTCAACGAAGTCTCTTGACCGCGGGCGGGTATGAGGTCCTCATACCGGGCACCGGAGTTCTTCAACCGCACTTCGTGTGGTTCTGCACTGCTGGCAGGCCGGGATGGTGCGTCACCGTGGCTGGGATGGGCCCGATCCGTTCCGCGAAAGGGGAAAGCACACGTGCTGCCGTCGGATTTCGTCGAATGGGACACCCGGATTGCCGACCTGTCCGGGCTTGACGTGACATTCACCGTACTTGGCCAGCTCCGAATGGTCAGCGCCGACAAGGACGTCGCGCCGACGACACCGAAGTTGCTCCAGGTACTGGCCGTGCTGCTGACCAGGCCCGGCCAGGTGGTGCAGACCGAGACCATCCAGCGCGAACTGTGGCGGGATCGCCTGCCGCGCAGCGCCCAGCCGACCTTGCAGACCTACATCTACCAACTCCGTTCGCTGTTCCGGCAGGCCGGGCTGACCGGCCAGCCGGACCGGCTGCTGGTCACCCGGCGGCTCGGGTACGTGCTGCGGATCGAGCCCTGGCAGGTCGACGTGCACCGCTTCCAGCAGCTGTGCCGGGACGGCCGGATGCTGATGGCGGACTGCCGGTTCGGCGAGGCAGCGGCCCGGCTGCGCTCCGCATTGGACCTGTGGTCGGGCCCGCCGCTGGCGAACGTCCAGCACGGCCCGGTGTTGTCGGCGTACACCATCGACCTGCAGGAGCAACGACGCAACGCGCAAATCCTGCGTATCCAGGCAGAAGTGGAGTCCGGCCAGCACCGCGAGCTCATCGGCGAGTTACGTTCCCTGGCCGACACCAATCCCCTGGACGAATCGGTGTACGCGCAACTGATCCGCGTGCTGGACCGCAGCGGCAGGCGCGGCGACGCCCTACACGCGTACCGGAGGCTGCGCACGCACCTGAACGAGGAACTGGGCCTGGAGCCGGGCGCCGAACTGCAACGCCTCCACCAGCACCTAATAGACTCGTGAGTGTTTATCAGGGTTCTAACCCTGATAAACACTCACGAGGGGTTGTCACACGATTACGGGGACGGAACCGTTGGCGACTGGCGCGAGGGCCAGGACCGCACGGGCGATGGCGTCTGAGTCGCCAACGGTCACCGAGTCCACGCCGGGCCGGATACCCGCCGCTGTCACCCAATGCACGGCTTCAGTCGGCACGCCGTAAGCGAACCGGCGTGGGTGGACGTCGCCCTGCGCGTCGATCACCCGGTTCGGCCGGTCGGTGACGGCGAGGCCACCGGTTTCGTACGAACCACCGGCCGCGGCCGGGATCACGTGCGGACGACACTGATCCGTGTCGAGCATGTGCCGCAACAACGGATCCTCGGTGCGGCGCAGATCCGGTTCCGGCAGGCGGGCTTCGATCAGCACCTTCGCCCGGACCGGTTCGCCCGGCACCACCCTGGACGCCGCGACGAACGCGGGTTCGGCCGTGTCGATGCCGACCTGCGTTCCCGGCCCGAGCAGCGTCAGCACACCAGCCCGGACCAAGGCGATCATCTCTTCGATCCGCGACACCGGCGGACCGATGGACAGGTAAGCGTTGAGCGGCGTGTACCACCCCTGCAACTGATCGCGGTACGAATGCCCTTCCAGTCCACAGTGGTCGACCACGAGCCTGATCTCGTTGCGCAGGTCCCGCAACGCGTCGAGCGCCGCCTTGAGCGGACCCGACACGTTGCCGGCCTTCGCCTCCCGCACATCACAGGAAAGGTAGTCCAGCAGCCACGACTGGAAGTGCGCCCGGTCGGTGAACCGCACCCCCGCGTACGGCCGCGCCACGCGTTCCCAGTCCCATCGATCGTTGCGCGGAATGCCGAACCGGTCCAGCAGCGCGGGCTGGTCCTTCTGTGCCACGGCCAGGTACCGGGCCACGAAGTCCTGTCGTTCGGCATCCCGCCCCGCCGCGGTGAGCCAGGTGCCGTAGTAGAGGCTTTCCACCTCCCTGGCGATCACGGGCCACAGGTCGCTGTCGAAGCGCACCCAGTCACCGCGGTTCGCCCGTGCCCGCAACCGCGCGATCATCGACGGAGTCAGCAACTGAGGCGTGTAGCGGCCGAACGCACCCTTCTGGTTCTCTCCGCGCGAGTGGTACGGCACCCCGCGCCGTGAGCTCGCGAACAACCGTGGCTCCCGCCCAGAAGCCTGGTACACCAGGCCGTCCCCGTCGCGGCGGAACACTCCCCCGCGGCCGGCCGTGAACAACGCCAAGTAGTCGAAGAAGTTCAGGCCAAGGCCACGCAGCAGCACGGTCTGTCCCGGCTCGATCCCGCTCAGGTCGACGTCCGCCGGGTTGGCCGGGGTGATGTAGGTGAGGTAGTGAATCCGGGCCAGGCTCGCGGTCCGGGCCTCCCGGCTGGTGATCCTGGCGGGCACATGCCCTTGCGCCAGAACCACGGCATCCAGGTGGTTGAGCCGCGTGCCGTTCTGCAACCGCAACCCTTGCGGCCCGCCGACCGTGCCGAGGGTGTCCGCGATGGCGACCGCGCGAGATTTGTGGACGTGCACTGTGACGTGGGGTGGCGCGTTGGCCACCACACGTTCGAACGCGTGCTTCAGGTAGTAACCGTAGAACGCCCGTGTCGGATAGTCGTCCGGGCCGAGCGCCCGTGCCTCCGCGAGGGTCTTCTCGTCGAAATCCTCGACCGAACCGAACAGAGCCACGGACCGTGCCCATTCGTACAGGCTGGGGCCCGGCTCGACCGGGCCATCCATCCGTACGCTGTCGTCGGTGTAGACAGTGATCTGGGAGGCCACGGTGTTGGTCAGCAGGTGGCGTGACTGGTCGGTACGCCACACCGCGCCGGGACCCGCGCCAGCCGGGTCCACGACGTGGATTGTGACGGCCGAATGTGACGGCGAGTGCCGCTCGTTGGCGCACAACCGCTCCAGCACGGACAGCCCGCGCGGCCCGGCGCCGACGATACCGATCTCGAGTGCCATCATCGACCGGCCTGGAGCATTTTGACCAGCTCCAATCGCTTGATCTTGGTGGTCGCGGTCTGGGGCAGCTCGCCGTGCTTCCACTGCACCGGCTCGGCCATGGCCGGCAGCCCGGTCACCGCCCGCTGCCAGGCGACTCGATCAAGCGGTTGGTCGTCCTTGGTGCACACCACCGGCGTCGGGTCACCGTCCGGGCCGGGAATGATGATCACCTCGGTGAGCTGGGGCATCCGCTCGAAGAGCTTGTCCTCCACGGCCAGCGTGCTGCCGAAGCCCGGGATCTCGTCGACCTCCCGGTCCAGCAGGTGCAGGCAGCCGAGCTTGGTCTTGTAGCCGACGTCGCCCATCCGCCACCAGCCGTCGTTCTCCTGCTTGCGGTACCGGTCCTGCTCGCCGAGATACGTCACGATCCGGCCCGCGGTCCGCACCTCGATGTAGCCGGGCGAGGACTCCGTCGGGGGCTTCCCGTCCTTGCTCACCACACGCACTGCCGTCATTCCCGGCACCGCGTATCCGACGCAACGGCCGTCCATCTTGTGCGCGTTGCGTTTGGTGTAGCCCCGACCGATCAGCGGGCCGCATTCGCTCTGCCCGTACAGCTGGAAGAAGACCGGGAACCGGCGGCGCGAACCGGCCAGCATGCGCCGCACGGTCCGCGGGTGGATCGCGTCGAACGTGCTGCTGAACACGCTCACGGTGGACAAGGGCTTGCTCGGGTGGTCGGCCAGTTCCTCCCACTCGAGGAACGAGTTCGGGTGTGCCTCGATGAACCCCGGTCGCGTGGCGGCGAACATCCGGGCCACGTGCCCGGGCTCCGATTCACCGAGCACCAGCATCGGGAACCCGCGCGACATCGGCACACTGAGCGCCGTGAACATCCGGGAGTGCACAAAGGACACGTGCACCGCGACAGTCTGGCGCTTGCGCACCGCCCGGAACAACGTGACCTGCAACCGGTGCCGCGCGTTGAGCGTGTACCCGGTGTGCACGGCCAGTTTCGGGATTCCGGTCGTGCCGGACGTGTGGGTGATCAGCGCGGGCTGGTCCGGCGGACGGATCACCGGCTCGACCCGCGGCGCCCCGGCGAACGCGTCCAGCCGTTCCGCCCGGGCGTGGCTGCCCTTGGCCACCAGCACCCGCTTGACCAGGTCGAAGATCGACGCGGGCAGGTGGTTGTCCAGCTTGTCCTGGTCGGTGACCAGCACCGGCCGATCCACCCGGCGGACCAGTTCGGCGACGGTCTCGCCGTCCAGTTTGGGCGACAACAGCACCGGAACACCGCCGACCCGGGAGATCGCCAGCGCCAGCAGGGTGATGTCGAAACCGGAGGCCTTGTGGACCACGGCCCGCTCACCCGGGCGCAGGCCCGCAGCCCACAGCCGGGCGGCCAGCTCGTCCACCAGCTCGGCCAGTTCGGCGACAGTCGCCCGCCTGCCGGTCTGTGGGGCGACGTCCAGGTCGTGATCGAGCACGATCACGTTGCCGGGATGCCGTGCCGCGGCCCGCTCGAGCAGAGTGCCGAGCCGGATACCTTTGTTGGCGATGCGTTGGACCAGCATGCAACACTCCTTTCACCGGTGTGCCACCGGGATCAGCCCTGCTGTTCGATGACGTCCCTGAGCCGCTTGAGCGTGTCGGCGAGGTCCTGGTCGAGCTTGGCGGTCCAGTCGGCGACGAACCGCCTGCGGTCCTCTTCGGACAAATCGGCGACGATCTTGCGGATGCCGAACGTCGCCTTGCCCATCCGGAAGTGGTGGGTCAGTACGCTGCCGGTGCCCTCGGGCCGGATGTCGAAGCCCCACACGCTTTCCTGGTCCTCACCGGCGTAGGACAGCATCATCCAGCGGAACGTCCGGCCGGGTTCGGCCGCGACCACGCGGCACTCGGTGTGCCACGTGCCGCGCACCAGCGGCGCCCACGCGACCACTTCCTCGCTGCGCAGGTTCTCACCCCGGAACACCGAGCCGGCCTGGCCGGGCTCACCGGAGATCCACTCGCCGCCCCGGCACTCCGGGCTCCACTCCGCACTCCGCGGCAGGTCACTGACCACCGCGTAGACCTCGGCGGGCGTGGCGTCGACGCGGATCTCGGCGCTCAGCTCGAAAAGCGGGCTTGTGTCCACAATTGACTGTCCGGTCACCGATGGCTCCTCTTCCCCGTTCGAATGGTTGACACCCGTGTTCAGCACGAGCCTTTTGCCGTGCAGTAGTCCTTGTTCCAGCCGCCGGTGGGCCTCGGCCATGGCGCTCAACGGCAGTTCCGCCCGCGTTCTCGGCCGCAACTTCCCGGCCGCCAGCATGCGGTTGATGACGTGCGACGCCTCGGCCAGCTCGGCGACACTCGCCCGCGAGATGGTGAAGCCGGTCACCACACCGTCCTTGAGGTACAGCGCTCCGGCAGGCAGTACCGGCGCGCTGTCGAGACCGGCGAGCAGGACGATCCGGCCTCGGAACGCGAGGAGCTCGACGGCCGTGGTCAGGTCGTTGCGACCGGCCGTGTCCAGCCACACGTCCATCCCCTGTGGGCACGCGGTCTTCAGCAGGTCTGTCAGGTCCGGATCCCGGTAGTCGAAGACCTTCTCCGCGCCAAGGAATCGGCAGTAGTCAGCGTCCTGAGCGGACGCTGACGCGATCACGCGTGCACCGGCGTCGACGGCGAGCGTGACCAACGCGGCGCCGACGTTGCCGGCCGCCCCCGCCACGAACACCGTCTCGCCCGGCCGCACCTTCCCATGGGTGAACAGGCCGAGGTAGGCGGTCCCGGCAGGGTGAACCACGGCCACCGCGTCCGCCGGATCGACTCCCGCAGGCAGGTGGTAGAGCCGGTCAGCCGGAACCACCGCTCGCTGCGCGGCCGCTCCCTGACGCTCGGCGTGGCCCAAACTGTTGCACCACACGCGATCACCGGCACGGAACCCTGCCGCGTCCGCGGCGACCACACCGACGAGATCACGGCCGACGACGAAGGGGAACCGGAGAGGCGTGCGCCATCGCCCGGACCGGACGAACGTGTCCACCGGGTTGACCGTGGCAGCGATGACGTCGACCAGGACCTCTGCCGGGCCAGGCACCGGGTCGGGCAGCTCGCCGTACCGGATGACCTCCGGCCCGCCGAACTGCTCGATGTACGCCGCGTACATGCCTCAGTCCCACCTTTCCGGGACCGTGCCGAGCAGGTCGGTCAGCAGCCGCGCCACGATGCCGACGCCGTCGGTGGTCAGCACGGATTCCGCGTGGAACTGCACCGACGCGAAGTGCGGGCCACGTAGTGCGTACACCTCACCGCTGTCCGGGTCCCGGCTGACCTCCACCACGCCGGTCTCCGGCACCCGGATCTTGTCGTCGGTGCTGATCGCGGTGAACGTGTTGTAGAACCCGACCCGTTCGTAGCTGCCGAACAAGTCGATCACGCGCCGCTCGCCCTGGCTCGGCCGGGGTTTGCGCTGCACCGGCATGCCCAGCTGCAGGCTCAGCACCTGATGACTCAGGCACACCGCGAGGAAGGGCAACCGGCGGACCAGCAGTTCGCGCAGGGAGCACCAGACCTTGCCGATCCGTTCGTCCGTTTCGTCATGCGGATCTCCCGGTCCTGGCCCCATCACCACAAGGTCGTAGCCGTCGAACCCGTGTGGCTCGTCGAACCGGCGCACGGTGGCCGACAGCCCGAGCGAGCGCAGTTGGTGGCAGATCATCGTGGTGAACGTGTCCTCGGCGTCCACCACCAGCACCTCGCGCCCGGCCAAGGCGAATCCGGCACGTGCCCGCTGGCCGGTGCCCGCGAGCCAGAACCGGGATATGCCCGCGTTGCGGCGGGCGAGCGCGCCTCGGACCGCCGGGTGCGAACCGAAGCGCGCGGGCCGGTTCGCGCGCAGCGCGGCCAGCAGGCCGTCCGCCTTCGCCCGGGTCTCGGCCGCTTCGGCGACCGGGTCGGAGTGCCGGACCAGGGTCGCGCCCACGCTGATGCGGGCCCGGCCGGTCCGGTCGATGTCCGCGGTCCGGATCAGGATCGACGAATCCAGGCTGGGCGCGCCGTCGGCATCCCGGCCTAGCAACGCGACCACTCCGGAGTAGTAACCACGGCCTTCCGGCTCGTAACGGGAGATCACCCGGCACGCGCTCTCCAACGGGCTGCCGGTGACCGTCGGCGCGAACATGGTCTCTCGCAACAGTTCCCGTGGATCGCGGGAACTGCGGCCCTCGATGAGGTACTCGGTGTGCGCGAGCCTGGCCATCTCCTTCAGGTACGGCCCGACCACCCGGCCGCCCTCGTCACAGATCCGGGCCATCATCTTGAGTTCCTCGTCGAGCACCATGTAGAGCTCGTCGGTCTCCTTGCCGTCGGCGAGGAAGTCGAGCACCCCGGGTAGGCTCGGCCCGGCCTGCGGATACCGGTACGTGCCGCTGATCGGGTTCATCACCGCGGTGCCCTCGCGCAGGCTGACGTGCCGCTCCGGCGTCGCGCCGACCAGCGTGCGGTCGCCGGTGTGGACGACGAACGTCCAGTAGGCGCCCGTTTCCCGCGCCAGCAGGCTGCGGAAGAAGCTCAGCGCCGTGCGCGGCCGGTAGCCGGCGATGTCGAGAACACACGTGCGGCGGATGACGAAGTTGGCGCCGATGCCGCGGCCGATCTCCTCGGTCACGACCTGACGCACGGTCTCCGCATAGTCCTCATCGGACACGTCGAACGACTCGCCGTCCAGTCGGATGACCTCGTCGGGCAGTCGCGCCAACGCCGGTCCGAGCGGAACCTTCTGCTGTCCGGTCAGTGTCATCGCGAGCAACGGCGTGCCGTCGTCGACACAGGTGAAGCCGCGCTCGGCGATCTGCCGGAAGGGCACGAGCACCAGTGTGTCCTGAGTGGTCCTACCAGGCCGGTGGGCGGTGCGAGGTGGTGGGATGTCGGCCAGTCGAGCGATCTCGGCGCACTCCCCGACGAAAACCTCCAGCGCGGCCGGATCGGTGTCCGGCCGGTGGATCAGGGCGAACGGCGGCGGATGCGGCGCCAGGACCGCTTCCAGCAGATCGGGATCAGTCATACCTTGGCCTCCTGGGCCACGGTCAGCCGGACGGCGAGGTCCTCGGTGGTGGCGACCACCGCGCAGCGGGTGGCGGCGTAGCACAACGTCGACTGGTGGTGCTCGGCGGAGAAGTCCGCGATCGCGTCGGCGGCCAGGAACGTCTCGATGTCGTTGGTGAACGCCTCGACCGCGGTCATCAGAATGCCGACGTGCGCGTACACCCCGCACACCACCAACTGGTCACGGCCGTGCGCCCGCATCCTGGCGAGCAGGTCGGACCGGAAGAACGCGCTGTAGCGCCACTTGGTGAACACCCAGTCGTCCTCGGCCACCACGAGCGGTTCGACGATGTCACGGTCGGCCGGGTCGACGCGCATGCCGGGACCCCAGAAGTCCTTGAGCAGTCCCCGTTGCTGGTCGGTCATGCTGCCCGGCTGGGCGGTGTAGGCGACCGGGACACCCGCCGCGGCGCAGGTCCGCCGCAGCAGGTCCACGTTGCCGACCAGGTTCGCCCGCAGTCCAGCCGGGAAGGGCCGGAGGAAGTAGCGCTGCATGTCGTGCACGAGCAGCACCGCCCGCCGCGGGTCGGCGACCCAGCCCGCGGTGTTCGCGGGCAGGTCGGGCCCGCCGGGCAGCGAGTACGGCTCGATGGGAGGAATTCCTGGCACGAAGGTTCTCCTGCCTGCGAGAGGGAGCGTCAGAGGGTGGCCAGCACGTCGCGCAGGGCACTGATCACCTTGTCCTGCTCGTCCAGGGCCAGCGACGGGTACATCGGCAGCGAGAAGATCTGCTTGGCCAGCCGCTCGGTGACCGGCAGGTCGCCCTGCCGGTATCCGAGGTGGCTGAAGCCGGTCATCGTGTGCACCGGCCACGGGTAGCTGATGTTCAGCGCGATGTCGTATCCCTTGAGCCGTTCGATGATCGTGTCCCGCTCGGGATGCCGGACCACGTAGACGTAGTGGACGTGGTCGTTGCCCGGCGTGGTCGCCGGCAGCACCAGACCGTCGACATCGGACAGTTCCTCGGCGTAGCGGGCCGCGATCGCCCGCCGGGCGACGATGTAGTCGTTCAGCCGGGTCAGCTTGCGGCGCAGGATCTCCGCCTGGACGTCGTCCAGCCTGCTGTTGTGGCCGGGAGTCTGGACGACGTAGTAGACCTCTTCCATCCCGTAGTACCGCAGACGGCGCAGGTTCCTGGCCACGGTGTCATCGGATGTGATGACCGCGCCGCCGTCGCCGTACGCTCCGAGGACCTTGGTCGGGTAGAAGGAAAAAGCCGCCGCGTCACTCATGGTGCCCGCGAGCCTGCCGTGATGTCGTGCACCGTGCGCCTGGGCGCAGTCCTCGAGCACCACCAGGCCGTGCTTCTCCGCCAGGCGGCGCACTGGCTCCATGTCCACGCACTGACCGTAGAGGTGCACCGGCACGATCGCTTTGGTACGCGCGGTGATCGCGGCTTCGATCAGATCGACGTCCATCAGGTAGTCCTGCTCGCGCACGTCGACGAAGACAGGTTTGGCGCCAGTGCCGTCGATCGCGACCACCGTGGGCGCCGCGGTGTTGGACACCGTGATCACCTCGTCGCCGGAGCCGACTCCCAACGCCTCCAACCCGAGTTGCACCGCGTTGGTCCCGTTGTCCACACTGACGCAGTGCCGCAGTCCGTGGTAGGCCGCGTACTCGCGCTCGAACTCCCGCACGCTCTTGCCGAGGATCAGCTGCCCCGACTCGAAGACGGTACGCACAGCGTCCAAAATGGAGTCCTGTTCCTCGTGGTACTCCGCGAGGTAGCTCCAGACCCGTGTCGTCATGCGACGCTCCTTCCCTGTAGTGCCGGGCTGTCGGCGGACAGGCCGAGGCAGGCCACCAGGCTGCGGGCCTCGACGTTGAGGTGGTTGCCGTACCGGACGAACCCCATCAGCTGCCGCGGGGTCATCCAGACGAAGTTCTCCGGCAGGTCCGGCTCTGGCGCGTCCTCCGGCAGTTCCACCAGCATGTAGCGGTTCTGCGCGTGGTAGAACCGGCCGCCCTCCTCGGAGTGCACGCAGTCGAACCTGATCCGGGACTCCGGGGCCGACAGCACCTCGTCGAGGAAGTGCGGCCGTTGCCCGGCCGGCAGGTCCCGGTAGTTGTCCGGGATGCACTGCACGGTCGGGGCCATCTCGATCGCGTCGAAGGCACCGGCCTCCATCCTGGCCTGGATCAACAGGTGCGGCGTGCCGCGGACCCGTTTGGACAGGAACGCCACGACGCCGTAGCCGCGTGGGGCGATCATCGGCTGCGACCACCCGGTGACTTCCCGGTTGCTGGCCAGGACCTCCAGTCCCAGCACGGCGAAGTGCCGGTCCTGGTGGTGTTTGATCATCCCGTGCTCGTGCGCCCAGCCGGACACCTCGGCCAGCGGGATTCGCCGCCGTTTCATCGAACTGCGCGCCTTGGCCTCGGTGAACCAGCTGAGCAGCTCGGCGACGGTGTGCCGGGGGCGTTGCGCGGCCTCGCCGGACACCTGACGCAGGCTCGCCGCACCCGACAGCACCGTCCGGGTGTCCATGTTGACCAGGTTGTCGATCCGCAACAGCTCACCGAGATCGTCCATCCGCACCCAGCAGAAGTCGGGCAGCACCGGCACGTCACCGGTCACCTCGACGATCATGTTGCGGTTGCGCTTGGCCAGGAACCATGCGCCTTGTTCGGATTGCAGCGCGTCGAACAGCACGCTGTCGCGCCGTGGCGCAAGGAAGTAGTCGAGGTACGGCACCGGCTTGCCGCCGTGTGCCCTGGTGTAGTTGCTCCTGGTCGCCTGCACGGTCGGCGAGAGCTGGAGCATGTTGACGTTGCCCGGCTCCATCTTGGCCTGCAACAGGCAGTGCGGCGCCCCGTTGAACCGCTTGACCACGATGCCGAGGATGCCGATCTCCGGCTGGTCGATGATCGGCTGCTGCCAGCTGCCGACCGGCCGGTCGGCGCCGGTGACCTCGAGTCCGGTGACCGTGTAGAACCGGCCGGTGCGGTGCCCGATGTCGCCGTTGTCCCGGATGCGCCAGCCGTCCAGCTGATCGAGCGGGACCTCCTTGACGCGGTAGTCGTTGATCGCCCGCCGTTCGGCGAGCCAGTCGCACACATCGGCCGCGGTCGAGAACACCGCAGGACCTCCTTGCCTTGTCTGCCGGGTCATCCGCGCCACGCGGACACCACGGCCACCGCCTGGGCCGGGGCGAGCCGCGGATCGCACAAGCTGGTGTATCTGTCGCCGACACGGTCCAGTTCGGACTCGTCGGTCACGCACTCGGTGACGTCCTCGGTGGTGGTCTCCAGGTGCACGCCGCCCGCCACGCCACCGGCCGCGGTGACAGCCGTCTGGAACTCGGTGACCTCACGGACCATCGTGTCCACCAGCCGGGTCTTGAGCCCGTCCGGCGTACGGATCGTGTTGCCGTGCATGGGATCGCACAGCCAGACGACCGGATGGCCCGCGTCTCGCACCGCGACCACGAGCGGCGGCAACCGATCGGCGACGATTTCCGCGCCCATGCGTGAGATGAAAGTCAGCCTGCCGGGCTCACGGCCGGGATCGAGCCGTTCGCACAACGCCAGTAACTCGTCCACGGTGATATCCGCGTCCACCTTGCAGGACAACGGATTACGCACCTGAGCGAGCAGTGCGACGTGCGCACCGTCCACCTGGCGCGTTCGGTTGCCGATCCACGGCCAATGCGTGGACGCCAGCACCGGACGGCCCGGGCCGTCCTGCCGGACCATCGGTATCTCGTAGTCCAGGAGCAGCGCCTCATGACTGGTCCAGACGGGCGCGTCCACGCGCGCCTGGCCGATGCCGTCAAACCAGCCGAGATGTCCCATCACCTCGTGCGCGGCGCGGTAGCACTCGAGGATCCGGTCAGGGTCCGGCCGTCTGCTCTCCGGATCGGGACCAGGAGCGTTGATCATGTGGCCTCGGTAGACCGGCAGTTCGACCCCACCGACCACCTGGACGCCCACCGACCTGGGCTTGGTGAACTGCCCGGCGATCCGGCCGACGCGGACCACCGGCTTGCCGGCGATGAGTTTCAGCGTGCCCGCCAACAGATCCAGCAACGCTGTTTTGCGGGAGACGTGTCCTCGCGTCCGATGAGCCGGGTCCTCGGCGCAGTCGCCCGCCTGCAGCACGTGTGCCCTGCCCTGGGCCACGCCGGCGAGCGCCGACTTCAACAAGTCCACATGATCTGCTCGCACCAGTCCCGGCTCGGCGGCGAGCTTGGCACGGACCCGTGCCAGATGCGGGAGGTCGTGCCATTCGGGCTGTTGTGCGGCCGGGACCGGCCCGAGATCCGGCACGACCTCGTACGCGGGCGCCTCTAGCCGAATAGTGGAATTCACCCGTTCCCCAAACGTCTGGTGGTTGTCCATGTTCACGGCGACGCAGCACCAATGGAGCCGACGCTACGGGTGCGGGTTCGAACTGGCGTCGAAGCGCCGTCGACGCCCCGGACCATGAATTTCACACAGGGCGCACCGGTATTGATTCACCTCAACCACATGTCCCGCTTCACTGCCGTGGCGCTGGAAACTTTTGCGACAGTTTCTCGAACCTGACGAAGCACGAAGGGGGAACTTGATGGACAGTGGCCGATCCGCTAGCCAGGCCCGGGTGACGTTCACCCTGCTCGGCCCGGTCGAGATCAGCTTCGACGGGCGTGACTGCACGCCGAACGCCCCGAAGTTGCTGCAGCTGCTGGCAATGCTGCTCGCACAGCCGGGAATGACCGTCACCAGCGAATCACTGCGCCGGGAACTGTGGTGGGACGTACGGCCCGCCAGCGCGCAGCGAACCATGCAGACGTACGTTTATCACCTGCGGAAACTCGCGAAGGACAACGGTTTCACCGACGATCCGAAAAACTTCGTGCGGACCAGGACCGGCGGTTACCAGTTGGCGATCGAGCCGGATCAGGTCGACGTGTTCCATTTCCGCAGGCGCTATGAACAAGGCCGCGCGGCCATGGCGGAGCAGCGGTACGCCGAGGCGGCCGGGATCTTGCGCTCCGCGATGTCGTTGTGGTCCGGTCCCCCACTGGCCAACGTCGAGTGCGGGCCCCGGCTCACCGCCTACGCGGCGGAGTTGCAGGAGCGTCGGCGCAACGCGCACAACCTGCGGATACAGGCCGAGATCGAAGCGGGCATGCACCGGGAACTGCTCGGCGAACTGCGGGCGCTGGCCACCGAGAACCCGTTGGACGAACAGGTGCACGCCCAGTTGATCCAGGTCCTCCAGCGCAGCGGCCGGCGCGGTGAGGCCGTGTACACGTACCACGAACTGCGAACCACGCTGGTCAGGGAGCTGGGTCTGGAACCGGGCCGGGAACTGCAGCAGTTGCTGCTGGGCCTGCTCTCCGACGACCAGCCGGGACGATAGACCCCCTGCCAGTTGCCAGTTGCGGGCTAAACTCGGACATAACGCCCGATCGGCCCGTTGGCTGGGCCATGGTCGATCAGTGAGGGGGGACTGATGATCAAGGTACTGCTGGCCGAGGACGTGCACATGATCCGCGGCGCGCTGGCCGCGTTGCTGAACCTCGAACCCGACATCGAAGTCGTGGCCGAGGTCGCCGAGGGCGACGAGATCCTGCCCGCGGCCTTACGTACCCGCCCGGACGTCGCCGTGATCGACATAGACCTGCCGCGCAAGGACGGACTGGACGCGGCAGGCGAGATCCACCACCGCGTTCCCACCTGCCGCACGTTGATCCTGACCAACCTGGGCCGTCCGGGCACGTTGCGGCGTGCGTTGTCGGCCAGCGTCAGCGGGTTCATCCTCAAGGACTCGCCCGCCGACGAACTGGCCAACGCCGTGCGCGGAGTCGCGGCCGGTCGCCGAGTGGTGGACGGCGACCTGGCCGTGGCCGCCTGGGGCAGCACGGAATGCCCGCTGACCAACCGGGAGATCCAGGTGCTGAGGATGGCCGCGGACGGCAAGAATCCGACCGACATCGCGGCCGACCTCAACCTGTCGCTGGGAACCGTGCGCAACTACCTCACGACGAGCGTGACGAAGTTACAGGGCCGCAACCGGTTGGACGCCATCCGGATCGCCCGCGAAGCCGGCTGGCTCTAGGTTGACGGCTCGCCGGGCCGGATGCGGCCTGTGCTCACCACACCGCGGTCGAAATGACGCCCACGGCCTCGTCGCTGTGACCGGCCGACTCGACCTGGGTGGGCAGGGTCGCCCGTAACCTGAACCGGCCACCGGGGATCGGTCGCGCGGACAGTTCGCCGCCCAGGGCCCGGACCCGGTGCGCCAGGTTGCGGATTCCGCTGCCGCCAAGGGAATCGTCACCACCCGAAGTTCCCGCCGCCGCACCGTCATTGACGATCTGCAGCGTCACCGTTTCACCGTCCTGCCTGATCACGATCTCGCAGCGCCGGACCTTGCTGTGCCGCAAAGCGTTCGTCACACCTTCCCGCAGCAGGGCGGCGAGCACGGTCCGGACCTTCGCGGGCAGCGCGCCGTATCTGGTCTCCATCCGGACAGTCACGTCCGCGGCCGCCAGCAGCGACCGGACGGCCTGCGATTCCGCGTCCAGGGAGACGTTCTGGTAGCCGCTGGCCACCGAGCGCACGTCGGTCAGTGCCTGCCGGGTCAGGTCCTGGATCGTCATCAGTTCCGCCCGCGCCTTGACCGGGTCGATGGCGATCAGCCTGCGGGTCAGCTCGCACTTCAACGTGATCGCGGACAGGCTGAGCCCCAACAGGTCGTGCAGGTCCCTGGCGAACCGCAGCCGTTCGCCTGCCACCGCGCGCCGGGCGAGTTCCATTCGTGCCGCTTCGAGGTCGGTCACCAGGCGCGACAACCAGGTCAGGCCGTACACGATCAGGCCGTTGGTCACCGTGGCGATCACGGTGAAGGCCACGCTGAGTTCCGGAGCGTCGAAGTACCCGCGTCCCCAGCCGGTGGCGGCGACGACGGCGCCGAACGCCACCCAAGCGAACCGCGGTGGAAGCACCAGCAACGTACTGCCCGCGAGAAGGCCGGGCAGGCTCACCCAGTCCGCGCCGCACAGCACCACGGGCGCGCTCGCCAGCACGGCCATCAGGCCGAGCATCAGGTAGCCGGACGCGGACGACAGCCGGCGGGTCGGCCGGCTGAAATAGCCGAGCTGCAACGCCAGCAACGAAAGCAGGATGCCGAGGTTCACCCACAGGTCGACCGTCGTGTCAGCTTGGTACAACACGTGGATGGCCGCGGACAGGCAGGTCAGGCACAGCACGGCGGTCAGCAGCCAGCGTGGTGGTTCTTGACGTGGCCGCCAACCCCCGCGCGGCGCAACCCACTCCGGCTTGGCCTCTCGATCTTCCGGCGAGGCGAGTAACGGAATACGGGCCCGCAGCTCGAACTTCTCGCCGTCCAGCCGCCCCGCGGTCAGGTCCCCGCCGAGCTCGGCGACCCGGTGCCTGAGGTTCTGGATGCCGCCGCTGCCTTCGTTGATCCGCTCCTGTTGTTCGACGGTGGCGCCGTCGTTGACGACCTTCAGAACCGCGTCGCCGCCGTCCTTCCGAACGGTGATCTCGCACCGCGTGCCCTTGCTGTGGCGCAACACGTTCGTCACGCCCTCCCGTAACACCCTGGCCAACGCGGTCCGCACCGAAGCCGGCATGGGCTCGCCTGTCAGGTCCACTGTGGTCTTCATGTCCGCCGAGGACAGCATCGACTCCGCGGCCTCGCACTCGTCCTCCAACGACAGCTCGTGATAACCGCCTGCCACCACACGGACATCGGCGAGCGCCCGGCGTGCCACGTCGAGGATTCCGGACAGTTCTTCCTTGGCCAGCGAAGGACTGCGGGCCAGTAGCCGCAGCGCGGTCGCACCGCGCAACGAGATGGCCGACAGGCTCAGGCCGAGCAGGTCGTGCAGGTCTCTGGCGAACCGCAGCCGCTCGTCCGTCACCGCGCAGTTGGCCAGTTCGCTGTGTGCGTCGTGCAACCGGGTGACCAGTTTCGACAGCCAGGTCAGCCCGTAGATGGCCAGGCCGAACAACGCTGTGGTGACTGTGGTGTAGATGACGTCCAGCATCGAGTCGTTCACCGCCGCCTGCGCCAGGGCGGTGAGCAGCACGATCCCCGCGAACGACAGCCAGCCCGCCACCGACGGGAGCAACAGCAGAATCCTGCCCGCCAGGAAACTCGGCATGCCGATCCACGCCTGCCCGAACCAGATGATCGGCACGTACGCCAGCAGAGCCTGGACTCCCAGCAGCAGGTAGTTGCGCCACTGGTGGAAGAAGAGCATGTGGAAGGACAACATCATGGCCATCAGCAGCACACCGACCGCCAGCTCGAGCACGCCCGCGTCCGCGTCGAGCATCTGTAACAGCCCGAACGCGCTGTAGCAGCAGAAGTCGACCGCGACGATCGCCGCGGCCACTTTCGGCGCCAGGTATGGCCCATCCCGGTCAGCCGTCATCAACAGGCCCCCAGTACCCCAGTTGTCCCAATGGCGAAGTTGGTCCCATTGTAGTGATGGCGATCACTGGCGACGAGGAGCGAAGGCGAGGGAAAGGCCGTTTCAGCGTGCGCGGAACGCCTTGCGGCTACAGGAACATCGGGTACGGGTTGAGCTCGTCGTACCGGCGTGGCCGGGAAAGCAGGCCCTGCCGGACCGGGACGTCGAACAACCTGCCTGGTGCGAAACGGGTCCAGAAGTGCCGCATGCCCGGCACGATCACCTTGACCACCGGCAGGCCGGTGTCCGGCCGGGTCTGGTCGAGGACCAGCACCTCCAGGCCCAGCCGCTCCAGCCTGGCGCGCACCAGGTTCACTTCGTCAAGTAGGTCGTCGCCGGTCAGGTCCGGGTAGTCCGCCGGGGTTCGCGGCCGGACCGAGCGCGCGGGCGCGAGGTACGGCTGCCCCGCCAAAGTCGCTTCCTGCCACCACCGGACCGCGTCGATGTCCTCACAGCCGTACGCGTCATCACTGGCGATCAACGGAGGCATGAGCTGGTTCAGCTCGGTCAGCGCCCGCCGCAGGGCGATGCGCGGGTCGAGGTGTGCCCCGAATCCGAACGTGATGTCCTCCGGGCCGGGGCCGAGCTTGCGGGACACCGCGACCATGACCGGGATGCCGACGTCCGAGGTGACGTCGAGGACCCACAGTTCGCGGCCGAGTTCGGCGTAGACCTCGCGCAGGCCCGCGATCCACTCGTCGGCGAAGGAGGTGAGATCGACCCCGGGCATGGTGAGGCGGTTGTACCACCACAAGGCGACCGCGTCGCGTTCCACGATCTCCAACGCACCTTGCAGGACAGCGTCTTCCAGGCTGCTGCCCGCCGCGTTTCCGTTGGAGTCGGCGAAAACGTACCGGGGTCCTGGTGCGGCCGGGGCGTTGAAGTACAGCAGGCCGGTCGGCAGCAGGCGGAAACGACGGTTCGTCAGTGACCACACCGGAGTCCAGTCGAGCTCGGCGTCGACGTCCAGCGGATCGCAGACGTACTGGAAAGGCGCGTGTGCGGCGTTCCAGGCCCGCCGCCGCGTGTACTGCCGCGGGTCGTAGAGCTGGCAGGTGTTGGGATGGATCGCGTCATCACCCAACGACCGCAAGGACCCTGGTACTCGTTCCTCGTCGCCCGCGAAGGTGCCGCTGTAGCGCTCGATCGCCTCGCACAGCGCGCCGACTTCCGCGTCCAGCGGCGTGACCCCCTTGCCCCCGGTCTCGAACCGCACCGCGGAGCGCAGGTTGTCGATGCTCAGGCCGGATACCGCGAGGTTCGCGCCGGACCGGAACGAGTTGAACATCGCCGGACCGCGACTATCCTGCTGGATCTGTTTGACCACACCGGTCACCGGACTGATCAGGTGCCGGTATCGGTCCAGTGTCTCGACAGCCGTGCTGGACCGGTGGCCGCCGCCTGAGTCCACTGTGGAACGTGAATTGAGCGTGACCGGCGTCCGAGCCAGTGCCCGCATCAGGCCTGGGTCGCCGCACACCGGGCACTGTGGACGTGGCCGCAGTTCGTGCGATTCGGTGCTCCGGCCGAGGGTGTCGAACGTCCACACGGACCGCTGCCCCGGGCGCCGCCTGCCGGCCAGCCATGAACTGACCTCCATCGCTGCGAAGTGCCCGGCGAGCGCGGCAGATGTGGGCGTGGCGATGAGGGGGTACGGCGCGGGCCCGGAGTGTCCCAACGCGAGCAGCGCGGATGACTCGGCCACCCGATGTACGCGCAACCGGGCGGCGAGGCAGTGCCAGCAGCCCGGCCCCGGAGTGAACACGGGACCGAGCCAGATCTTGGTACCGAGCGGTTTGACGGGCAGCCAAGGAATTCCAGCCGCACGGCAGGCCGCGTCGGCCTCGGCCAGCGTGGGGTTGAGGTAGTCGTCGCACAGCACTACCGCGAGATCCGCAGGACCGTCGCCGACGACGCGCACGGGCCCGATACCCGCCAGGGCAGTGCGAGCCGGGCCCGGGTCGACGTCACCGATGACGTCGACTCTGACGCGTGCGCCGTCGATCCCGGTGACGGCGTCCGCTGGGTCGATTCCGGCCGCCTCCCAGTAGGCGTCCGCGGCGGGATCGGAGCCCGGTGCCGGGCGGCGATGGGACAGCAGACCGGACTCGGCCAGCCGAGCGAGCACGTGGCCGACTTGGCCGGGCGCCAGGCCGCCTGGCCGGGCGGCCATCAGGTCGGGTGCCGGCGCCGGGACGTCCAGCAGTCCCGCCACCGCGCCGATTCCCGTGCCACGTAACACAGTCACGCCGTCTTCGGCGAACACGAACACTCCGTCGCCTTCGGCGACCTCGGCCCGCAGGTGACGCTTGAAGCCGATCGGCCAAGCGGGCCCGGTCTCGGCCATTGTCAGTCCGTTTCGCCCGCGGAGCAGCCGGTCCTGGTCGGCAGCACCATCGCGTCGGCCGGATTGTGCCAGTGGTCGAACCGTTCGATGAGCAGGCCGGCGGGCTCGGCCGGCGACTTCGTGGTCATCTGCGCGAGGATGTCATCGAGAACAGTCATGTGACGTCCTATCCATGGCGTTACCGCACCAACAGGTCCCATGAATGGTCTCGCCGGGCGATCCCTCGCGCCAGTGCGGTATTCCACCGTCCACATGTGTGATCCTCACAGTGGACGACATCCGATCGGAGCAGTCGCACCGGTATCATGCCTGCTGGGACGTCAGCACGTCCAGCAACGCGTTCTTCATCGGCGTGCGGCTTCCGGCCACGAGGGTGAAAAGTGCCTCGCGGACAAGGCGTTGGCCGTGACCACCGGCGACCACCGCCGGGGAGCCTTCAGCGACCACCACGGCCGCGGCCGCGCGATAGGCCAGTTCGGACGCTGCCGCGCGGGCCGCGGGCAACGACTCGGGGTCGGCCATGCCCGCGTCCAACGCGGCCCGGACTTCGTCGATCCGGCCACGAATCGCGGCCGCGGCCTGCGCCCGGCCGTGTTCGTCCAACAGCCGGGCGCAGCGCAGGGCAAGCCCGGTCGGCAAGGCACCGTTCAGCCGGGAGCCGATGTGCTGCGTCGCCTGGAACTGCTCCAGCGGCAGCACTCCGATGATCCGCGCGTCCGGGATGAACAGCTTGTCGAACTTCAGCCGCACGGTTGCCGTGGCCTGCAACGACACCAGTTCGTACGGCTGCGCGGCCAAGCCTTTGGCGTCCACCAAGGCGTTGACGATGCCGTCCTGCGCGTTGCCGGACAACTGCAGGACGTCCACGATGCCCCAGCCGCTCACGAAGGGCGCATCGCCGTCGAAGATCCATCCACCGTCCACTCGGGACGCCCGCAGGCGCGGCGGATCCGCCAGGGCACCGGCGAAGGCGACGCCGCTGCGTTTCCGGCCCGCGGCGAGGTCATCGAGGTATTGGGCACGCAGGCCGGCGTTCCGCGTGTTGGCCAGGCCGATGACCGTGACGTGGTGCTGGATCCAGGTGAACGTCGTGGCCAGACAGCCGCCCGCCAGTACTTCGATCACCCCGACGAGGTCGGCGGGTTCCAGGCCTGCCGCCGGGGCCGCGACACCGTACAGGCCTTCAGCCGCCATGACACGGAAGTGGCTCTCGGGGATGACGCCGCTCGCGTCGACCTGCGAGGCATCCGGGAACAACACCGTGTCCGCGATCCACCGCGCACGCTCAACCAGATCAGTCATTCGACCATCATAACCATTTTCAGGTTAGGTTGCCCTAACTTCCCGGAAGTCACCCGGAGGGCTTGCCGAACCACTATTCAGTGTTACTATCTACCGGTACTCAGCATCACTGGGTACCACGAGGAGGTGGTCCGTGAGTAAGCAGATGACGGAGATGCTCAAGGGCGTGCTGGAGGGCATCGTGCTGGCGATCCTGTCCGGCCGGTCCGCGTACGGCTACGAGATCACGGCGTGGTTGCGGGAGCAGGGTTTCTCCGACATCGCCGAGGGCACCGTCTACGCGTTGCTGATCAGGATCGAGCAACGCGGTTTCGTCGACGTGGCGAAGGTCCCGTCCGAGAAGGGACCGCCACGCAAGGTCTACTCGCTCAACGCTCAGGGACGCCGACACCTCGACGAGTTCTGGAAGACCTGGAGCTTTCTCTCCGAACGGCTCGAACAGCTCCACAAAGGAGGCACATGACCATGTCCGACACGGACAAGGACGGCTTGATCGCCAAGTTCATCACGACGGTGATCGGCGACAAGCGTCGATGGCGGCAGTACAAGGCGCGCGTGAAGCAACTCCCCCCGAACTACCGCACGGCGGTGGAGGCGATCGAACGGTACGTCATGCACTTCGGGCCCTCGGACTCCGATGGCGCGGCATCGCTGTTCGAGGATGTCGCCGACCTGTTCGAACGGGCCGCGGCGGACGGAACGCCGATCCGCGAGATCGTCGGGCAGGACCCGGTGGAGTTCGTGGAGGCGTTGGTGCAGAACTACACGAAGGGCGGATACGTCGCCAGGGAACGGAACAGGCTGATCAGCGCCATCGACCAGGCCGCCGGCGAAGACGCCGGGAACCAGGACGGGACCGTCTGATGACGACACAGCAAGTCCAGGCGATCCGTGTGCAGGGCCTGCGGAAGTCCTACAAGGCGTTGCAGGTACTGCGCGGTGTGGACTTCGACGTGGCACGCGGCAGCATCTTCGCGCTGCTGGGCTCCAACGGGGCGGGCAAGACCACGGTCGTGCGAATCCTGTCCACATTGCTCAAGGCGGACGCGGGAACGGCGAGCGTCAACGGCTTCGACGTCGCCACCCAGCCGGCGGACGTGCGGGAGTCGATCAGCCTCACCGGGCAGTTCGCCGCCGTCGACGAAGTCCTCAGTGGACGCGAGAACCTCGTGCTCGTCGCCCGGCTGCGGCACCAGAAGAACCCGGGCAGGATCGCGGACGACCTGCTCACGCGGTTCTCGCTGACCGAGGCGGCCACGCGGAAGGTGGCGACGTACTCGGGCGGCATGCGCCGCCGGCTGGACATCGCCATGAGCCTCATCGGGAATCCGCCGGTGATCTTCCTGGACGAACCGACCACCGGGCTCGACCCCGAAGCACGCATCGAGGTGTGGGACGCCGTGAAGGCCCTCGCCGCACGCGGTACCACGGTACTGCTGACGACGCAGTACCTGGACGAGGCCGAACAACTCGCCGACCGGATCGCGATCCTGCACCAGGGCCGGATCATCGTCAACGGCACCCTCGCCGAACTCAGGCGGCTTCTCCCGCCTGCCAAGGTCGAATACGTCGAGAAGCAGCCGACCCTGGAGGACGTCTTCTTCGCCATCGTCGGCGCCAACGGCAAGGACTCCTGATGGCCAAGCACTTTCTCGGCGACACCACCATCCTGTTGGGACGATCCCTGCGCCACATCACGCGCAGTGTGGACACCATCATCACGACCGCGATCGTGCCGGTCGTCATGATGCTGATATTCGTCTACGTGTTCGGCGGCGCGATCAACACGGGCTCGGGGTCGTATGTGAACTACATGCTGCCCGGCATCCTGCTGATCACGATCGCCTCAGGCGTCTCCTACACCGCGTACCGGCTTTTCATCGACCTGAAGAGCGGGATCTTCGAGCGCTTCCAGTCCCTGCCGATCGCACGGTCGGGCGTGCTGTGGGCGCACGTGCTGACCTCGCTGGTCGCCAACCTGATCTCGCTCGTGATCGTCGTCGGAGTCGCTCTGCTCATGGGCTTCCGGTCAGGGGCAGGGGTGCCGGCCTGGCTCGCGGTCATCGGCAGCCTGATCCTGGTCACCCTCGCGCTGACGTGGATCGCGGTGATCGCCGGTCTGACCGCCAAGTCGGCGGAAGGCGCGGGGGCGTTCTCCTACCCGCTCATCTTCCTGCCGTTCCTCAGCTCGGCGTTCGTCCCCACCGGCACCATGCCCGGCCCAGTGCGCTGGTTCGCCGAGAACCAGCCGGTGACGTCCATCGTCAACTCCATCCGTGACCTGTTCGCGCAGCAGCCGGTGGGCACCGACATCTGGATCGCCCTGGCGTGGTGCGCCGGCATCCTTGTGGTGGCGTACGTCTTCGCCACGGCCTCTTACCGCCGCAGGATCTCCTAGGTCGTGTTTCGAATGTCCCGGTCGATGAGAGTCTGCCCCGGCCGGAGGCCGGAATCGGCTCGGTGGGGCGGTTCCTGGCGTCGCCGCGGGATCGCCGCGAATACTGGTTGTCTTTGGGCGGTCCCGCGGTGGCGTCAGGGGCCGCATCCGGCCCGGCTATCGCGATCGGGCATTTGAAACACGGCCTAGTCGCCGCGGCCCTGCGGGCCGGATCAGCGACAACCACAGTGCTTTGACCCGTATGCGGGCTTCTTCGCCGTGCCCGCTTGAGGAAGGGAACACATCATGACGGACACCCATGTCGAGGACGGCTGGGGAAAGGTCGCCGACGCGTTCCGCGCGAACTTCGAGGGAAACCCCGGCGAGATCGGCGCGGCCTGCAGTGTCTACGTGGGCGGCCGTCCGGTCGTCGACCTGTGGGACGGTCTCGCCGATCGGGAGGCGAACCGGCCGTGGCACAAGGACACCATCGTCCAGGTGGCGTCGACGACCAAGGGCGCCACCGCGATCTGCGCCCATTTACTGGCACAGCGCGGTGACCTGGATCTGGACGCCCCGGTGGTCCGGTACTGGCCGGAGTTCGGTGCCAACGGCAAGGACAAGATCCTGGTGCGTTGGCTGCTGTCGCACCAGGCCGGCCTGCCGGTCGTCGACGGGCCGCTGACCTTCGAGGAGGCGTGCGCCTGGGACCCGGTCATCCGCGCACTGGAGGCGCAGCAGCCGTTGTGGCAGCCGGGAACCCAACACGTTTACCACGCCGTCACGTACGGGTATCTGGTCGGCGAGGTCGTACGCCGGATCACCGGGAAGTCACTCGGCAGGTTCTTCGCCGAGGAGGTTGCCGCACCGCTCGGACTGAGCGCCTGGATCGGCCTGCCGGAGGACCAGGAACCACGAGTGGCGCGGTTCGAGGACGCCGCCGCGTTCACCCTGGACGAGTTGCTCGCCGGGATGGTCGCCATATCCGGGCTGGACGCCGAGACGGTCACCGCATGGGTCCAATCCATGTGGAGTCCGGACGCGGTCCAGATGCACGCGGGCGTGCTCGGCGGCGCCATGGATCCCTCCACCGGGTACTTCCGGACGCGTGCCTGGCGCGCGGCGGAGTTCCCGGCCGCGAACATGGTCGCGGACGCACGCTCGCTGGCTCGGATGTATGCCGCCACAGTCAGTGACGTCGACGGCGTACGGCTGCTCGACCCGGCGACGGTCGAGCGCATGACCGTCGTGCAGACCGACAAGACGACGATGTACGGGCTGCCACCGGGGTTGACCATCCCGGCTGACCGTTCCTTCAACATGTCGCTCGGGTTCTGGCGAGCCTGCCCGCCGGTGCCGATGGCCGGGCCGGGGTCGTTCGGCCACCCTGGCTCCGGCGGGTCGATCGCCTTCGCCGATCCGGACGCGGAGGTCGGCTTCTGCTACGTCACGAACCTCTGGAACTACCGGCCCGACGACCCGCGGGCGGCGAACCTGATCACAGCCGTCCGGTCCTGTCTCGGCTGACGCTCACGGCAGCGCCTGGTCAGTCGAAGCGCCGGAACCCGCCCTCGGAGTTGATCACCTGGCCGGTGATCCACGCGGCGTCGGCACTGACCAGCCACGCGATCAGGCGGGCCGGATCGTCCGGCTGTCCCCACCGGCCTTGCGGGAAGCGACGGCTGACCTGCTCGATCACCGCAGGCGGGGGGTAGCCGGTGTCCACCGGCCCGGGGTTGACGGCGTTCAGCGTGATCATCTGGTCGGCGAGGTGGTCGGCCAGGGTGCGGGTGATCGACGCGAGCGCACCTTTGGCTGCCGCGTAGGCGACCTCATGCCGCATCGGGCCGAGATCCTGACCGGACGTCATGAAGATGACGCGTCCGCCTGGCCTGCCGTCGTGCTGAGCGGCGAAGGCCTGGGTGAGCAGGATCGCCGACCGGGTGTTGACCGCCCAGTGCCGGTCGAGCATCTCGGCGTCCAGCGTGCCCAGCGGGCCGTCGCCGCCGCTCAGAGCGTGGTTGCACACCAGGATGTCCACGTGCCCGAACGCCTCGACCGCGGCGTCCATCAAGCGCTGCGGGCCCGTGGGATCCGCCAGGTCGACCGAGGCATGGGCGGAACTGAGCACCGGCGGCCCGTCTGGGTCCGCGCCCCACGGCTGTTCGCTGTCGTGCGGCGCGTAGTGATGCAGGAACAACCGGGCGCCCAGGTCGGAAAGTCGTTGGGCGACGGCATAACCGATCCCCGCCCGACGACTGACCCCGGTCACCAACGCCACGCGCCCCCGCACCATGATCGGGAGCTTACCGCTCGGCCGGGGCAGGCGGCGACCGAAAGAAAACCGCAAGAGATCGGCGCGACAACCGTGGGCCGGGCTGCCTACCATCCGGCTCACGGTTGTTCGCGATCTTGGGGATGAGCATGCGGGGCTTGAAATCGGGTTTGGGTGTCGTGCTGGCGGCGGCGGTGCTGACGGCCTGCGGCGGCGGCGAAGGCAGCCAAACTGGACAGTCCACACCAAACACCTCGAGCGAGGCACCGCCGGCCACGGCGCAGCAGCCCGAGCGCACGGCGTTCGACCCGCCGAAGGTGTTCGAGAAGACGTCGGCGAAGTTCCCCAGCCAGACCTTCTTCCACCGGGACAGGAAGCTGGCGACGCTGCACGACGGCTACATCTACAGCGTCAAGGCGAACGAGCTCAACGCGTTCGACGGGCTCACCGCGCGGCCGCTCTGGTCGGTGCCCGGTCAGATCTCGACCGGCACCGAGCCGCTCGGCAAACCGCCGCACGTCCACCAGGACAAGGTCTACGCGGCGTTCAGCGGGTCCGAGCCCGCGAAGGGCACGACTCCCGCGCACCCGAAGATCGAGGTGGTCGCGGTCGACGTCAAGTCCGGCGAGAAGGACTGGTCGGCCACGATCGACATCGACCTGAAGGGCGCCACCAGCACCATGGGCGGCGAGGTCGCTGTCGTCGGCGCGTCGGACTCTTCCGTCGTGGTCACGTACTTCGACGACTCCACCAACGTCGGCCTGACGTACGTCATCGACAGGAACACCCACCAGGTGCGGTGGAGCAAGGACCAGTTCCTGGCCGGCGAGGTGGACAGCGGCATGGTCGTCGGCAACGGCGGCAAGCCCTTCATCGGTGAGCCCCGGACGCTGACCGGGCTGGCCGAGACCGACGGCGCCGAGAAGTGGTCGACTCCCCTCGGCGGCTACGGCACCACACTGATGCCGATCTCGCCCAAGCTGGTGGCCAGCAACCGCAAGGTCTACAGCAGCGGCGACTACCAGTTCGACATCCTGGACGTGACCACCGGCAAAGCGCTGTACAGCCTGGCCACCGACGTGCCGAGCATGCTGAGCTACAACGTCGCCTGCTTCTACGACCAGGTGTCGATCATCGTCTGCGACGGCAACAGCGAGCGGACCTTCGCCTTCGAGGCGACCAACGTCGGCCCGAACACGTTGTGGGAGATCAAGGACGGCCCCGACCGCGTCGCACCCACCATCACCGCCGCCTACCACGGCTTGGTCTACGGCAAAGGCGCCAACGATCCGGTGGCGTTGGACGCCAAGACCGGCAAGGACGCGCCGGACGCGCCCGGCGTCTCCCCGGACATGGTCGACAAGTACCTCGCCGTCGACAAGGGCGCGACCTACAAGCCGGTCAAGTGACCGATACCTACGCCGACCGGGTGACGATACAGCGGTCAGCAGCCTGAAACCCATTCGTTGCCCAGTGACAGCTAACAGCTCACCACAATCCGGCGACAGCACCTAGCAGTCAAAGGTGCTGTCGCCGGAGGGGTGAGCCACGATCGCCGAATCATTCGGTCTCGACGCGTTTCCATTCGCCAAGGTCGCCGATTGGCTGGCGAACGGGGAAATCGTGCCGTTCGTCGGGGCGGGCGCGTCCCTCGTCGGATGCGCCCCCGCCCATCGACTCCCGGACAGCCGCGGCCTCGCCAAAGAACTCGTCGCCATGATGGAGGGCGCCTATCCCCAGGGCACCGCGGATGAACTGGCCAAAGTGGCGCAGGTCTTCGAGTACACCGTCTTCGACCGAGATGCCCTCTACAAGCATCTGCACCGGCGTTTTGAGATCGAACAGACCAGCCAGCGGCCGAGCGACGTGGCCACCATGCTCGCCGGACTGCCGAACCGGCAGCAGAACCTCTTCATCATCACCACGAACTACGACTCGTTCATCGAACGGGCCTTCCACGCCGCAGACCGGCCGATATGCACGGTGACACAAGGTTTACGAGCCTCCGACGGCAATGACCACCACATGCTCGGCCTCGAGCTGATCCTCCCGGACGGCAGGACAACGACCATGGAGAGCCGGGACTTCGCGGTCAGCGAGTTCCCGCCCGGTTGCACGTTCTTGTTCAAGATGCACGGTTCGGTCCACCAGTCCGCACAGGACGGCCCGGACAACGTGATCATCACCGAGGACGACTACGTCGACTTCATAGTCAACTCCGGCGGCAGTGTCTCACCGTACTTTCCACCACCCGCGCTCACCAGGGAGTACAAGACACGCCGGTTCCTGTTCCTCGGCTACTCGTTGTACGACTGGAACTTCCGGGCGTTTCTCCGGGTGCTGGCGCTGCGCAATGCGTTGTCCGGCCGGGAAAAGCGACGGCACTGGGCAGTGCAGCTGAACCCGGACCCGATCGAGGTCGATCTGTGGCGGCACCGGAACGTCAACGTGCACAACGGAGATCTCGCACAGTTCTGCGTAAGGCTCCGGCAGGCCATGGAACTGGAGATGTCATGACGAACCCGTGGGTGGGACTGCGGCCGTTCAGGACCTCGGAATCCGATCTGTTCTTCGGCAGGGACCGGGAGGTACAGGTCGTCTCCAACCTCGTCGCGACGCTGCCGACCCTCATCGTCTACGCACCGAGCGGCACCGGGAAGTCCTCCTTGATCAACGCGGGACTGCTGCCGGTTCTGCTGGCGGACAAGGCCCACGTTCCGGTGACCATCACCGATCCCCGTGACGACATCCTCGCCCGCACGAGGGCCGCCTTGGCCGACGCGGACTGGGAGTCACCGGACGACCTGGATCTGCTGCCCCTGCTCGAACAACACTGGGTGGACACCGACCGCAGGACGGTGGTGATCGTCGACCAGTTCGAGGAGCGGATCAACGCGGGGGTGTCGTCCGAGGACCTGTTCGCCACCATGGCCAAACTCGTGCACAGCGGCACGGATGCCGCCTGCGTCCTGATCAGCGTGCGAGAGGACTACCTCGCCAGCCTCGAACCGTTGATGCGCAGAGTGCCGGGCCTGCTCAACGGCGGCTATCGCATCCCCTCACTGTCCCGCGAAGCGCTCGAGCAGGCCGTCTACGGTCCACTGGACACAGTGGACGCGACCGTGGCGGTCGAGCGGAGCCTGGTCACCCGGACCATCGACGATCTGGAGAAACGCTCGTCCGGCAACCAGGAACCTGGCGAACAACGCTTCGAACCCGGCTTCTTCCAGATCATCTGGTCGACGATGTGGAGCAAGGCCCAAGGCCTGGACCAACCGCGGCTGGACCTGCGGGCCTACGAGGAACTCGGTGGTGCCAGCCAGATCCTGAGCAACTTCACGTCGGGAATCCTCAACGGACTGGAACCCGCGCAGACGGCGCTCTTCTGGGCGGTCTCCCGGTACCTGGTCCTGCCGACCGGAGCGAAAACGGCACTCACCGTCGACGATCTCGCCGACCTGCTGCAGAAGCCGGACTTCCTCAACGTGTACAACGACCACGAAGGCCCGTGGTTGTCCCGGTTGCCACGGGATGAACTCGTACGACTGATCCGGTCGGTGATGCGACGCCTCACCGCGAGCGGAACCCCGATCCTCCAGCGAGTGATCAGGCTGAACCGCGAGGAGTTCGAACTTCTGCACGACCTGCTTGGCAAGATCATTCTGGAATGGCGGGAGGAACACCGAAGACACCAGACCGACGAGGCAAAACAGTTCATTTCGTTGATCCATGACGCGGCCGAGAAGAAGGTTTTCCCCGGGACTCCACCGCATCAGAGTCTCCGGAAAACCAGGGCGGACTACGTCCAGTTCGTCGCCGAGTCGGATCGGGCGATCGCCACACTGGCCGGCTTGATGAGCGATACCCTCACCGACGAAAACTGCGAAAAGGTGGAGCATGCGCTCAACGAGATCCTGACCCTGCGAGCCGCCCGCTCCTTCATCAGGGCCACCTCAGTCTTTCCTGGTGACGTCGACGTGAACCGCACCGGATCGGCGAAGAGCCTCGAGGAGTCGAAGCAAAAGATCCTGCACGCCGCACTCAACAGCGACAACGAACAGGTTCGCCGAGGGCTGCAACTGGTCTACTCCCGCGTCAACTGTCCGGTCTACCTCTCGCCACGTCGATTCCAGGTCAATAGAGCAAGCCTCTGGGCCGCATGGACGGGCGCCGCATTGCTGGCCTTCGGCTCATTGGCGGTGCCCTCCCTTCTGCTCCAACCGGTGATCAATCACCTTGGCATTTCATACCACCTGCTCACGATCACGAACGCGGCGCTCGTTCTCACCATCCCCTACGGGATGATGATTACACAGCTCGGCAGGCAGGCATCGTTCGGACAAAATGCCCTGAGGGCGCTCGTCCCTTTTACCGAAAGGCGCAAAGCCAAACAACTACTGATCACCTGGCCACTACCGGCCGTGACACTCCAGGGAGCGGGCATTGGTTTCGCCTGGATGTTCCAGAGTCTTGGCTGGGCCTCAACCGCCGGATATGTCCAAGGTGTCGCACTGGGATTGGTCGGAGTATTCACACTTCTGGTCTGGGCCGCCGACCTGTAGGACGAGTCGCCTGGTGAACGCGCTGCCCGGCAGGCGGCGGCTCTGGCTCTCAGGTGACGGTGAATTCCTCGTCGTGGTACTCGATTCCCAGCGAAGGAACCGACACCGAACGGTCACCCGCGACGACCTCACCGGCGACGATCGCGTCGTACCCCGCGGCACGGGCGATCTCCACGGTCTTGTCGGCGTCGTCCGCCGGGACGACCGCGACGTAGCCGATGCCCATGTTGAGGGTCGCGTACGACTCCGCGGTGGACATCTCCGCCTGCCGGGTCAGGAACTCGAGCACCTCCGGGACCTCGGGCACGGTGTCGAGCACGTACCGGACGTTCGTCGACGACCGCATCATCTTCAGCAGGCCGTGGCCGGTGATCGGGTTGAGGAAGTTCGGCCGCACCGACGATTCCAGCAGTCCCCGGACGAACGCCGGGTAGAGCACCGAGGGGTCGAGCAGCGCGGCGCCGAGGTCACGGCCGCTGGGCAGTTTGGTGCCCAGGCCGTCGGGCAGCCGGTCGGCGATCCGGCGGGCCAGCGACGAGCCGTTGGTGTGCAGGCCGGAGCTGGGCAGCACGACGATCCGGTCGCCGGGCGTGACCCCGTCGCCGAACACCGGCTCGCGGCCTTCGGGCACCAGCGCCAGGGCGCTGCCGGCCAGTTCGATCCCGGCGCCGGTGAGCATGCCGGGCAGCGCGGGCGACTCGCCGCCGCCCCAGGTCGCGCCGGACAGCTCGCACGCCTTCTGCCAGCCCGCCAGCAGTTCGAGCGACTTGCGCTCGTCGGAGTACCAGGCCGCGTCGCCGGTGGCGAAGTACGCGGTGACGACCATCGGGTTGGCGCCGACCGAGATCACGTCGTTCACGATCGCGGCGACGGCGTCCACGGCGACGTCGGCGAACCGGCTCTCCCCGGTCAGGGCCAGGTAGTCCTCCGCGATGACCGACTTGGTGCCCAGGCCCTCGGTGACGGTGGCGAGGGTGAGGCCGCCGACCTTCAGCACGTACGCGGTCGAGCCACGGGAGCCGCTGACCTCCTCTGCGCCGTGCCCGGCGAGCTGTCCGCTGGTGGCCGCGGCGCGGTGCACCGCGGCCCGCTTGACCTTGTCCAGAATGGAATAGTCGACGCCCGCGCGCTGGTACTCACCCAGGTTGGACACTCTCGTCACACCTCGTCGAAAAATCGGCTCCGTGGTCCCGCCGGAATTTCCGCCGGGGCGTGCTCAACCCTAGTGCCACGATCCGGTGACGCGCCCGCTGCCACCAGGCGATTTGGCGGTCACGCACGCCCGTAGTGACCGGACTCACCCGGCGAATGCCGTGATCTTGTCGCCCGTCATGCCTGCTTCGTCCATTCTGCCTGGTCACCGCGGCGTACATTCGGGTCACATGGGTGTGCGCCGAAATCTGCTCAAGCTGCTCGGCGGCTGTGCCGCCGGGGGTGGTCTTGCCGCCGGAATCCTGGCCCCGGTGACCATCAGTGCCGGTGTGGTCGCCGCGGACGTGAGTGATTCGGTCATCCGGATCACTCCCACGGCGATCTCGAAGGACTTGCCGGGGGTGACCACCATCACCGATCGTGACGGCACGCCGATCGCCTCGGTGTTCGACCAGTACCGGATCACCGTCGGCGCCGGCCGGATCTCCGCCGCGATGAAGGACGCCGTGGTGTCTATTGAGGACCGGCGGTTCTACCAGGAGCACGGGATCGATCCGCGGGGCGTGGCGCGGGCCGCGATCTCCGACGCGACCGGCGGCGACCGCCAGGGCGGCTCGACCATCACCCAGCAGCTGGTGAAGAACTACTTGATCAACGTCGTGGACAAGGACGACCCGGCGGCGCAGGCGGCCGACCGGGCGGACACCCTGACGCGCAAGATACGTGAGGCCCGCTCCGCCATCGACCTGGACGAACACCTCGCCAAGGACGAAATCCTCACCGACTACCTGAACGTCGTCGAGTTCACCGGCAAGGTCTACGGCGTCGAGGCCGCGGCCCGCGCCTACTTCGGCACCACGGCGGACAAGTTGACCGTGCCGCAGGCCGCTTTGCTGGCCGGCATGGTCAACAACCCGGTGACGTACAACCCGTACACGCACCCGGTGAACGCCCAGCGCAGGCGCGACACAGTGATCGACGCGATGCTCGCGAACAACGCCATCGACCAGCAGACCGCCACACAGGCCAAGGCCGCGCCGCTCGGCGTCACCGGACCGAACGTCCCGGCGAGCACCTGCTACGGCGCCCAGCCAGACGCCGGGTTCTTCTGCCGGTACGCGATCACGTACCTGGAGGACGCCGGGCTGACCGAGGAGCGGCTGACCCACGGCGGGTTCACCATCAAGACCACAATGGACAGTTCGGTGAGCGCGGCCGCCAAGCAGGCGGTCGACGCCAACGTGCCGGTCAGGCAACCCGGCGTCGCCAACACCATGGCGATCGTGTCCCCCGGCGCCACCTCCCACGAGATCCTCGCGCTGGTGGCCAACCGGAGCCTCGGCACGGACGCGGGCCAGGGACAGACGACCCGCGACCTGGTCGCCGACGTGAGCGACCCGTTCGGTGCGGGCTCGGTGTTCAAGGTCTTCACGGCCGCGGCCGCGTTGGAAGCGGGCACGGCATCACTCGGCACACCACTGCCCAACCCGCCGAGCCAGTGCTTCCCGCTGCCGGGCAACCGCCAGTGCTACACCGTGCACAACGACGGCGACTACCCGGACCCGATCACGTTGGCCGACGGCCTCGCCACGTCTCCCAACACCGCGTTCGTCGGACTGGAACAGCGAGTCGGACTGCCCGCCGTGGTCGCCATGGCGTCGCGGCTCGGCCTGCGCACGACCATGCGCAGCAACGACGTCGGCCAGAAACCCGACCCGAACTCGTCCGACCCCCAGCGCAACCAGGCACAGGCCGACTACTTCCAGGACAAGCCGTCGTTCACCCTGGGCAACAGCCCGGTCAGCCCGCTGGAGCTGGCCAACGTCCCGGCGACGCTGATGAGCGGCGGAGTCTGGTGCGCGCCGACGCCGATCCTGTCGGTCACTGACGCCGCGGGCAACCCGGTCGGCATCAAGACGTCCCCTTGTGAGCAGGCCCTGGCCGGCGACGTGGCCGGCACCCTGATGGAAGGGCTGAGCAAGGACACCGTCAGCGGCACGACTGCCGCGTCGGCACGCGCGGCAGGCTGGACACGGCCGGACATCGGCAAGACCGGCACGACTCAGACCAACCAGTCAGTGGCGTTCGTCGGTGGCGTGGACAAGTACGCGGTCTCGTCCCTGGTCTTCGCCGACGGCGGCAAACCCGGTCAGCTCTGCCCCAGCAACCCGGTCCACATCGGATCCTGCGGCCACGGCGCGTTCGGCGGTACGGTGGCCGCACCGCCGTACTTCAAGACCATGCAGACCATTCTGGGGGATCGTTGACGCAAGAGATCCACCTACGACCGGTGGCCGAGCCCGATCTGGCCATGTTCCGGCGGTTCGCCGTCGAACCGGGCCTGATCGGACTGGACTGGACCGGATTCCGGGACGCACAGGAACCGGCCAGACAGTTCGCCGCCAACGGGTATCTGAGCCCGGACGGCGGCAGGCTCATGGTCGCCGTCGGCGACGACACCGCCGGTTACGTCTCCTGGCGCCGTGGTGCTTACATGCCCGAGTCCTGGTACTGGGAGATCGGGATCGCGCTGCTTCCTGAGTGGCGTGGCAAGGGCATCGGCTGGCGGGCGCAGGCGATGCTGTGCGAGTACCTGTTCCACCACACGCCCGTACAGCGGATCCAGGCATGCACCCATCCGGAGAACCTGGCCGAGCAGCGGGCGCTGGAGAAGGCCGGGTTCCAGTTGGAGGGCGTGGTCCGAGCGGCCGAGTTCCGGGCCGGCCAGTGGCGGGACGGCCTGCTGTACAGCCGATTGCGCAGCGACCCCTCGTGAGTGTTTATCAGTGTTAGAACACGGATAAACACTCACGAGGGTCACCAGCGGGAGGCGAGCAGTTCCTCGCGGATCAACCGCACCGCCTTCGCCAGGAACACGTGTCGCGCCGGCCGAGTGAGGAAATCCGCCACAGCGAACAAGTCCAGCGCCCGGCTCACCGCACGCCAGTCGTCCGGCAGCACGCCTCCGGCGGCGCGGAATCCCGCGATGAACTCGGCCTCGAAGCCCGGCGGAAGTTCGTCGCCGAACCGCAGCATGTTCCCGACGTCGACCAGCGGCGACGTACTCAGGGCGAACTCCCAGTCCAGCACCGTGACCTGACCGTCGGGCGTGACGAGCAGGTTCTTGAGGTTGAAGTCCGAGTGCACCAACGACCTGGCGCCACGGACCGAGGCGGCCAGCGGCTCCCATCGCTCAGCCAGCCGGACCAGCGCCCGCTGTTCGGCGACAGTCAACACGTTCCCCTTGCGCACGCAGGACTCCACGAAGGCCGCCAGTCCCGTCACCGGCTCGGTGCCGTCCGGCTCCAGCGCAGCGGACAGGAAACCCGGCCGGTCGAACGTGACGCTCCCGACCCGGGCCAGCGCCTCCCCCACTCCCGCGGCTGACGTCGGCGGCGTCCCGGGAACGAAGCGCGACAGCATCAACGGCGGATCACCCGCGGGATCGGCGGCCACCACCTCGGGCACCGGGACGACGCCTTCGAGCCGGACCGCCAGCGCCGCCTCGAAGGCACAGCGATTGTCGGCCAAGTACGTGCGCAGGACGTAGCGCTCGCCGTCGTCCGTGACAATCAGGACGTTCTCGTTGCGGTGGCCGCCGGACAGCCGCTCGGCGTGGTCGATCCGGCGGCCGGGCAGCCAGGCGCGCACTCGCTCATCCATCGAGGCAGTTTACCGATCCTGGTCCAGGGGTACCTCCGGCTCGTCTCAAGGAGGAGATGCGCGGTGGGCAGAGCGTGGATTCTTGCGGTGGTGGCGGCGCTGGCCACCGGGTGCGCGGGACTGGGCGAGTCGCCGGACGACGCACCGAACGTGTTGACCACCATGGGTTTCGGGTTACCCGACGAGCACGCCACGGCACGGGTCGGGGTGTTCCGGCAGAAGTACCCCGGGATCGATCTGCGGATCACCGAAGGCGCGTTCGACGAGCAGCAGTTCCTGTCCGCCGTGGCCAGCGGCGAACCGCCTGACCTGGTCTACGCCGACCGGATCAAACTGGGCGGGTTCGCGGCCCGCGGGGCCGTCCAGCCCATCGACGACTGCCTGCGCAGGCACCGGGTCGACATGTCGGTGTTCCGGCCCGCCGCCGTCCGCCAGGTCACTGTGGACGGACACACCTACGGGCTGCCGGACTTCGCGACCGTCAAACTGATGATCCTCAACAACCCGGCGCTGCGGGCCGCGGGCATCGACCCGGCCACCCTGCCCACCGACGACTGGCAGGCCCTCGCGGAGCAGACCCGCAAGGTCACCGCCGTCGACGGCGGACGCATCCGGCGGATCGGCTTCGACCCCAAGCTGCCGGACTTCTTCCCGTTGTGGGCCAAGGCCAACGGTGTCGAACTGATCTCCCCGGACGGCCGCGCGGCGGTGCTCGACGACCCGAAGGTCGTCGAGGCGATGCGGTTCACCACCGACCTGGTCAAGGCGCAGGCACCCTGGGCGTCGTTCAAGGCCTTCAAGGACGGCTTCGACGAGTTCGGCGCGGGCAACCAGTACGCCAAGGACCAGCTGGCCGCCATGCCGATGGATTCCTTCTACATCAACACGTTGGCCACCAACTCGCCGGACGTCGACGTGACCGTCAAGCCGATGACCGACCGCACCGGGACCCCGTTCACCGAACTCGGCGGCCAGGCGTGGGCGATCCCGCGAGGAGCGGCACATCCCGAGCAGGCATGCGACTTCCTGGTCACCATGACCGCGAAGGACACCTGGGTCACCGCGGCCAAGGCGCGCCGGGACGGCCTGGCCGCGAAAGGCCGCCCGTACGGCGGGACCTTCACGGCGAACCGGGACGCGGACGCCGCGATCTTCTCGGAGGTCTACCGCCCGGCGGGCAACCGGATCGTCGAACAGGGTGTGCCCGTGGTGTTGTCCTTGCAGGAGAAGGCTTTCGCGTTGCCCCCGAGCCCGGCGGCGCCGGATCTGGTCCGCGTGTGGCGCTCGGCCGCCATCCGGGTGCTCGGCGGTGAGCAGACCGCCGAGGCGGCACTCGCCCAGGCCCAGCGCGAGGCCGATCTCGCGCTCCGCAGAGTGATCGGACGGTAGGTGATGGCCAGACAACGCGGTGACACCCGCGCGGCGTGGATGTTCCTGTCTCCGTGGATAGCGGGTTTCCTCGTGTTCACCGCGGGCCCGATGATCTTCAGCCTGTTCCTCTCGCTGACCCGCTACGACATGCTCAAGCCCGCGACCTTCGTGGGTCTGGACAACTACCAGGAGCTGGTGACCGACCCCAAGGTCGGCATCGCCCTGTACAACACGTTGTTCTTCACGGTCCTGCATGTCCCGTTGCTGATCGTGCTGGCGCTCGCCCTGGCGTCGTTGCTGCGCCGGGCCGGCCGGGCGAGCGGGTTCTTCCGTACCGTGCTGTACCTGCCGGTGATGACGCCGCCGGTCGCCCTGGCCGCGATGTTCCTGTTGCTGCTCAACGGGCAGACCGGCGCGATCAACGAGCTGCTCGGCTGGTTCGGGTTCACCGGGCCGAACTGGACCACCGATCCGGCCTGGATCAAACCGGGGCTCGTGCTGATGAGCCTGTGGGGCGTGGGCAGCACGGCGGTCATCTATCTCGCCGCGCTCAGCCGCGTGCCGCAGGAGCTCTACGAGGCCGCCCGCCTCGACGGGGCGTCCTCGTGGAAGCAGTTCTGGCACATCACGCTGCCGGGGATCAGCGGCACGATCTACTTCACGGTCATCGTGAACACGATCGCCTCGCTGCAGACGTTCACCGAGGCGTACGCGATGTTCTTCGGCAACAGCGAGGTCGCCGACAACCAGGGTGACTCCGCGTTGTTCTACGTGATCTACCTGTTCCAGCAGGCGTTCAGCTCGCTGCGGATGGGGTACGCCTCGGCGCTCGCGTGGGCGCTGTTCGTGGTGATCGCGGTGATCACCGCCGTCCAGGTCCGCGCCAGCCGGCGGCTGGTGTACTACGAAAGCGAGCCGCGATGAGCCTGGTGGAAGCCCCTGTCGCGGCGACGGTCGCCGAACCGGCCGAGTCGATCGAGAAACCGCGTACCCACGCCGGCACGAGAGTCCTCTCGGTCCTGGCCCTGGTGCTGACCGGCGCGGCGTTCCTGTATCCGCTGATCTGGCTGATCAGTTCGTCGCTCAAGGACCGGGCACACGTCTTCGACAACGCGCTGATCCCCGATCCGGTGGCGTTCGGCAACTATGTCGAGGTCTGGCAGGCGGTCCCGCTGCTGCTGTGGATCGTCAACAGCCTGCTCGTGGGCGTCGCGGCGGCGGCGACGGCGACGATCTCCAGCGCGGTGGTCGCCTACGGCTTCGCGCGTTTCCGGTTCCGGGGCCGCAACGTGATGTTCGGGCTGGTCCTGGCGACCATGATGCTGCCCGGCGCGGTCACCATGGTGCCCGTCTACCTGGAATGGCACGCCGTGGGCCTGGCGACGACCCAGATCCCGTTGTGGGCGCAGAACCTGTTCGGCTCGGCGTTCTACGTCTTCCTGCTGCGCCAGTTCTTCCTCGGCCTGCCCGGTGAGGTCTTCGACGCGGCCAAGGTCGACGGCGCCGGGCACCTGCGCACGTTCGCCAGGATCGCGCTGCCGCTGACCGTGCCCGCGATGATCGTGGTGTTCGTGTTCGAGCTCAAGGCGGCGTGGACCGACCTGATCAAACCGTTGATCTACCTGCGCGACACGGACTTCTACACGCTGCCCCGCGGGCTCAAGACGATCCTGGACCGGTTCGGCGAGGGCGGCGAGTCGCAGTGGGAGCTCGTGCTGGCCGCGAGCACCATCGCCACCGCGCCGATGATCCTGCTGTTCCTCTTCGCCCAGCGTTACTTCGTCCGGGGCCTGACAACTCAATGAGTCAAGCCCGGCGATCGGGGTATCCCTGCGGCGTGCGATCACTGGAGCAGGCCATGCGCGAGACGCAGGAACAGTACGAGAACGGCAAGGAAGAGCGCCCGTTGCGGGGCTACCTCGGGGCGTTGGGCGTCTTCGGGGGAATGACCGGAGCGCTGGCGCTGACCGGCAAACTGCTGGGCAAGCGCCTGCCGGAGCGGTTCAGCCTCGGCGACACCGTGCTGCTGGGCATAGCCACCCACAAGGCCAGCAGGCTGCTCGCGAAGGACGCGGTGACCAGCCCGTTGCGGGCGCCGTTCGTCCGCTACGAGCAGCCCGCCGGGGACGCCGAGCTCAACGAGTCCGTCCGCGGCCACGGTGCCCGGCACGCCGTCGGCGAGCTGCTGACCTGCCCGTTCTGCCTGGCCATGTGGGTCGCCACCGGCCTGGCCGCGGGCATGGTGTTCGCTCCCCGGTTCACCCGCCTGGCCAGCACGGTGCTGACGTCCGTGGCCGCGGCGGACGCCCTGCAGCTCGGCTACGACGCGCTCAAGCAGGCCGCTGGCTGACCGGGCGCAGCGCCTCCGGCTTGTGCACGGCCTCGCCGCCGCTTTTCTCGCTACGCACGAGGTACTGCGGGTGGTCCTGGGACGCCCGCACGGTACGGCCTGCAGCCTCTGTGTCCTCGGTGATCTTCCGGACGACCACGCCGACAGCCGTGCCGCCGTGGCTGTCCCATTCGACCTTGTCGCCCTTCTTGAACGTTCTGCTCATCGCGGCCAAACCTCCTCGCGCCGCAGATCCGGCCGTCCGCCGGGATGGTCGACTGTCCGCGCCGACGCCGTGACCGCCATCTTCCCGGCATCGTGCGGGTCGAGACCGTGCGTGAGGCCGACGGTCAGAGCGGCCACGAGCGCGTCGCCGCCGCCCGTGGTGTCCTTCACCTCCGTGTCGCCCAGCGGGAACACCGCGTGCCCGTCCTGCCAGACGAACACGTTGGCCTCGGCGGTGGCCAGCGCCACCACCGAGGGGCCACGCCGCAGCAGATCACGGCCCGCGCGCACGGCCTTGTCCGCCGTGTCCAGCTCGGCGCCGGTCAGCAGTTCGCCTTCCTGCTGATCCGCCCTCAGCACGTCAGCGCAGGCGAGCAGTTCGTCCGACTCGGGCACGCCGTCGAGCACGATCCGCGCGTCGCGGGCGTACCTGGCGGCGGCCAGTGCCGTCCCGGTGGGCTGCTGGAGCTGGATGATCACCGACCGGGCGGCTGCGAGGGTGGACTGGGCGGCGGTCACGTCGGCTTCGGTGACCATGACGGCCTCCGGGATGTCCTCGAGGTAACGCCACTGGGCGTCCGGCGTGACCAGGTCGACGATCAGTGCCGCCGGGGTCCCTTGCCGGCGGATGACGTGCCTGGTGTCGATGCCGTCCGCGTGGGCCTGCGCGATCAGCCAGTCCGAGGTGTCGTCGGCGCCGACCACCCCGACCAGCGCCACCGTGCTGCCGAGCTGGGTGGCGGCGACCGCGATGTTGGCGCCCTTGCCGCCGAGCATTTCCCGCCGCCGGTGCACCGGCGCCGTCGACCCGGCGTCCGGTACCTGCGGGACCACCAGCACGAGGTCACGGGCGACCTGCCCGAGCACGACCGTCTCGCAGACATTCACATCCCTGGCGATACCCCACGCGGACGATGGGTACTCCTGGTCAATGACCGTGACAGCTGCCCGCGTCCTCGGCGCGGTGACCGCCGCCTACAGCGCCGCACTCCTGGTCAAGCCCGAGCTCCTGGCCAGACCGGCCGGGCTGCCCTCTTCGTCGGCCACGAACGTGCTCATCAGGTCCATCGGCGGCCGCGACACCGCACTCGGCCTCGGCATGATGTTCGCCCGGCCAGGGCCGGCACTGCGGTCAGTGCTCTGGGCCCGTGCCGCCGCCGACCTGACCGACGCGGTCGCGTTCGGCACGACGCTGACCGACCGGAGCCGCCGGATCAAAGTTGTCGGCGTCGCCACGACCTGGGCGGTACTGTGCGGGGTGACCGCCGCCTTGGTGTGACCGGGGCTCATACTGCCCTGATTGAAGGGGGGCCGGTGCGGGAAACAGGGCCGCTGTTCGCGAGCGACGACGTGGACGCGATGCGAGAGCTGTTCGACGCCTACCTGGAGCCGGGGTCGGTCCGGCTGCACGTCCCCCCGAGGCCCACGGGGGCACTACAGCTGTCGTTGCTCGCGGGGTTGCCCCACCCCGGCGCGAGGTCGGGCGTTCAGCTCTACCAGATGGACATCGACCGTGAGGTCGAGATGCGCGCGGTCGAGTTGTCACACGCGTACACGGTCTTGATCCGCCTGTCCGGGCACACCGACCTGGCGCTGGACGGCGAACCGGTCCGGTCGCACCACTTGCTCAGTTCGCCCGGCACACACCTGCGGATCCGGTTCGACCGGAGCAAGCAGTGGATCGTCCGGATCGGACAGTCCACGGTCGAGGAGGCGATCCGGGCCCGGCTGGCCGACACGCCGAGCCGGCCGGTGCGGTTCGACCCCGTGTTCCGTCCGGACAGGCGGGACTTCGCCGCGTGGCTGCGGCTGGTGCAGGCCTTCGGCGACCGGTCGATGTCCGGCCTGCTGGCCGGGTCCCCGCTGGCCGCCGCGCATTTCGAGCAGATGCTCGTGCACGGGCTGCTCGACATCCACCCGCACACCCGTACGCCCGCCTTCGAGCACGACCGCGGCGCACTGACCACTCCGGCCTTGCGCCGGGCGCTGGACTTCTGCGAGCGGAACATCGACCAGCCGATCACCGTCGCCGACATCGCGGCGGCCGCCCGCACCACCGTCCGCACGCTGCAACGCGCGTTCCGGGCCGAGTTCGGCATGTCGCCGCTGAACTACGTGCGCGACCTGCGACTGCGCCGTGTCCGTGCCGAACTGGCGGACATCCGGGCCGGGCATTCCAGCGGCACCGTCACGGAAGTCGCGTCGCGCTGGGGTTTCACCCACCTCGGCCGGTTCAGCCGGTCCTACCGTGAGCGCTACGGCGAAAGTCCGTCCACGACAGCCACCGGACGGGTCACCCCATAGTCGGCCGGCGGCACGGATATCAGGAACCGCCCGCGCATCCGCTGCTGATCCGATCAGCAGGCAGCACACGCTGCCGATCAGCGTGCCCCAAGTACCTGCCAATGCGAACGGCCGTGCGGCCCAACAGCGCAAGCATGCACACGGCGTGAGGAACCGCAGCGGAAAGTCGGGGCTTTCGCGGTGATTTCGACGTCCGATCGCCTCTACCGGAGCCGGCGGCCGGAAACAAGTTACCCACTAGTAACTAGTGACTTCACCGACGCTCGAACGTATAACTTGTTCTAATCCCCGCAACGGTGAGGAAGCTCACATGAGTGATAACGTCATGCGTGGCAAGGGTTTTCCGACGGTATCCCGCCGCACCTTCATTACCGGAACTGGTTCTATCCTGGGACTCGCGACGCTGGCCGGTCGAGCCACCGCGGCCCCTGCCCCCGCTCCCATTCCGCCCGGCGCCCACGTGCCCGCCCTGGTCATCGGCACCGGATACGGCGGCTCGGTCGCCGCACTGCGGCTCGCTCAGGCGGGCATCGACGTTCACATGCTTGAAATGGGCATGGCCTGGGACACGCCCGGCAGCGACGGCAAGATCTTCGCCAACACCACCGCCCCGGACCAGCGGTCCTACTGGCTGCGCACCAGGACCAAGCAACCGCTCAGCAACTTCCTCGGGTTCCCGATCGACAAGGACATCCCGCGGTACACCGGGATTCTCGACGCTGAGGAGTTCGGCGGCATCGCGGTGTACCAGGGCCGGGGCGTCGGCGGCGGTTCACTGGTCAACGGCGGCATGGCGGTCACCCCGAGACGGGAACGGTTCGGCGCGATCCTGCCGACGGTGAACGCCGACGAGATGTACAACGTCTACTACCCCAGGGCCAACGCCGGTCTCGGTGTGACCAATGTGGACCAGGCGTGGTGGAACAGCGTCGCCTGCTACCAGTACGCCAGGGTGGGCCGCAAACACGCCGAGCGGTCCGGTTTCTCCTTCGTCTTCGTGCCCAATGTGTACGACTGGGAGTACATGAAGCAGGAGGTCGCCGGGACCGTGCCCAAGTCCGCGGTCGCGGGCGAACTGCTCTACGGCAACAACGCCGGCAAGAAGACCCTGCAGAAAACCTATCTGGCACAGGCGAAGGCGACCGGACGCGTGGCCATCTCAGCCCTGCACCGGGTCACGTCCGTCGCGCCCGCGAACGGCCGCTACGCCATCGCCGTCGAGCAGCTCGACACCACCGGCACCGTTGTGGCGACCAAGAACGTGACCGCGGACAAGGTGTTCTTCGCCGCGGGCAGCGTCGGCACGAGCAAACTGCTGACCAAGTTGAAGGCCACGGGCGTGCTGCCCGGCCTGAACAACGAGATCGGCAAGGGCTGGGGCGACAACGGCAACGTGATGTGCGGGCGCGCCAACCACCTGTGGGACCCGACCGGCGCGGTCCAGGCGTCCATTCCCACCGCCGGGATCGACAACTGGGACGCCGGCGGCGCGTTCGCCGAAGTGGCGCCGCTGCCCACCGGCATCGAGACGTACGCCTCGTTCTACCTGTCCATCACCAGGAACCCGCACCGGGCGCAGTTCTCCTGGAACTCCGCGGCCAACCGGGTCGAGCTGAACTGGCAGACCGCGTGGAAGCAGCCGTCGATCGACATGGCCAAGTCGATCTTCGACAAGATCAACGCCAAGGAGGGCACGATCTACCGGACGGACCTGTTCGGGGTGTACAAGATCTGGGGCGATCACCTGACGTACCACCCGCTGGGCGGTGCGGTGCTCGGCAAGGCGACCGACAACCACGGCCGGCTGCACGGGTACTCCGGCCTGTACGTGATCGACGGCGCGCTGATTCCCGGCAACACCAGCGTGAACCCGTTCGTGACGATCACCGCCCTGGCGGAACGCAACATCGACCGGATCATCGCCGCTGACTTCTAACCCCACCGCCAACCCCCTCGTGAGTGTTTATCCGTGTTCTAACCCGGATAAACACTCACGAGGGGCTGGGCAGCACGCACATCACGTCCAGGCCGAGCACGTGGTTGAGCCGGCCGAACGCCAGCCACGAGCCGATGCTCATGCTGAGCTCGACGATCTCGTGCTGCGTGTAGTGCCGGGCCATCCGGGCCCAGAACTCCTCGTCGAGGTTGTGGTGGTCCACCGCGTACCGCTCGGCGTACTCGGCCGCGAGCCGGGTCCGGTCGTCGAAGCTTTCCGTTGTGCGCCAGTTGGTCACGTCGTCGAGGAACGAGTCCTCGACCTTCTCGCCGTCCCGTTCGGTGCGCCAGTCCAGACAGAACACGCAGCCGTTGATCTGGGCGATCCGCAGCCGGGCCGCCTCGAACTCGCGCAGCCCCAGGGTGGTGTGCGCGTACACCGCGAGGGAGAAGTTCGCGGCCGCCGTGCCGATGCCCGGGACCATCTCACCCCACACGTACCCGATCGGGTCCTTGCCCTCGGGGATGTCGATGTTCATCGGTGCCTCCTCGCTCCCGCCCACTGTATTAGAACACGTTTCAGTTTGTCATGTCCTGGCGATCAGCGGAGCTTGCCGGCCGCCGGCCGCAGCGGGACGTCGATCGCGTCGTACAGACCGGGTCGCGCGTCCACCAGCCAGTCGATCGCGCCGACCAGCCGCCCCACCGCCGTCGCGTTGCCGCCCGCGGACCTGTTGCCGTTCTGGTCCGTCGCCTCCACCGACACCTCGATCCGGGGACTGCCCTCGATGATCACGCGATGCGCGCCGTCCCCGCTCGGCGGCATCGGCCAGTCCGGTGCGCAGGACGGGTGGATGCGGGTGACGTGCTCGATCACGATCCGCGGCCGGCCGCCGACGATGCCCTGGACCTCGAAGCGCAGCGCGCCCTGGGTGCCTTTCTCGAAGTCCCCCATCAGCTCGGTGGTCACGGTCTCCTCAAGTTCCCGGCGTGCCACGGTCTCGCGGATTTCGTCCAGGTCGGCCCGCAGCGCGCGGGCCATCAGCCGGATCTGCCCGCCCCACACCATGGTCGGGATGCCCGGCGCGACCATCGGCGGCTCGTAGTCCATCGGCTGGCCCATGCCCACCAGCCAGCGCACCGAGTCCGGCTGGTCGTAGGTGGTGTAGTCGAAGATCTCCTGGCACCGGATCACGTCGATGTCCGTGGCGACCCCGCTGATCAGCAACGGCAGGACGTCGTTGCCCCAGCCGGGATCCACGCCGGACACGAACAACGAGCCGCCGCCGTCCTCGATCGCGGCGAGCAACGGCTCCCGTACCTCGGCCGGGGCGTTGCGCTGGTCGTAGAGCGTGTACACGGACGGCGTCACGACAACCGCGCCGACTCTGATCGCCTTGGCGATGTCGTCGATCGCCTCCATCGGCCTGACCTCGCCGGACGCCGCGTACACCACGGCTTGGGGGTTCGTCGCGAGCACGGCGCCCGCGTCGTCGCTCGCCGCGATCCCGAGCTGCTGGTCCAGACCAGCCAGATCGCCTGCGTCTTTGCCGGCCTTGTCCGGGCTGTGCACGATCACACCGGACAGCCGTAACGCCGGATGGGCTTGCACGGCACGGATCGCCGCGCGGCCGATGTTGCCTGTACCCCAGACAACCGTGTCAATCAAGGGGGCGGTCATGGGCACTGAGGTAACCACAAAGCCCACGCGGCACGCCAGATCCATTCAGCCGCCTGGCGCAACGCCATCCACAGTAGACCGGGACCGCCGCGTGCCGCCCAGGGCCGTTGATCGGCGCGAGATCGCCGCGTCGCCCCGGGTGGCGGCGCCGCTGATCAGCAGGGCTGAGTTCGAAGGCGAGGCCACCCGGCCGACCGGCACCCCCGGGCGTGCTCGGCAGACCGGACTGCCACGACCGCGGCGGCGACGCCATGCCCGACCACAGCCTGGCACACCCCTCGCGGCACTGGCCACCGCGCCGACCACACCGTCCACAGTGGAGTGTCAAGCCGGACGGCATGGCCGCGCCCGGCGCGGGTATCCCCCGCTCGGGAGGCGACCATGGCCAAGCATGTGAAAAGCCCGACGGACTTGCCAAAGCGTTCGTGGTGGCAGGTGCTGAAGCGCACAGTCAAGCAGTTCTCACGAGACAGCCTGGACGACTGGGCGGCCGCGCTGACCTACTACAGCGTGCTGTCCCTCTTTCCCGGCATCCTCGTGCTGACCTCGTTACTCGGTCTGCTCGGCCCGGAATCGACCAAGGCACTGACCGACAACATCCAGCAGATGGCGCCGGGCCCGGCGCGCGATCTGGTCCTCAACGCGGTCAACGAGCTGAAGACCGCGAACTACCTCGCCGGGCCGTTGGCGATCATCAGCCTCGTCTTCGCGTTATGGACGGCGTCGGGGTACATCGGCGCGTTCATCCGGGCGTCCAACGCGATCTACGAGGTCGAAGAAGGGCGCCCGTTGTTCAAGACCATCCCGTTACGGATCGGCATCACGTTGGCCATCGTCGTCCTGCTCGGGGTGGCGGCCCTCGGCGTGGTGCTCACCGGCGGGATCGCCGACCGGGTCGGCCGGTTCGCCGGGATCGGCTCGACCGGCGTGCTGATCTGGGACATCGCCAAGTGGCCGGTGATCGCGATCCTGATCAGCCTGGCGTTCGCGCTGCTGTACTGGGCCGCGCCGAACGTGCGGCACCCCGGCTTCCGGTGGCTGACCCCGGGCAGTGTGCTCGCCGTGCTCCTGTGGGTCCTCGCCTCGGCCGGGTTCAGCCTGTACGTGGCGAACTTCGGGTCGTACAACAAGACCTACGGTTCGCTCGCCGGCATCGTGATCTTCCTGATCTGGCTGTGGTTGTCCAACCTCGCGGTCCTGCTCGGTGCCGAGTTCGACGCGGAACTGGCCCGTGGCAAGCAGATGGAGCTGGGACAGCCGGAGGACCATGAACCGATCCTGCCGCCCCGCGACACCAAGGCGATGGACGACGGCGGATGACTCGGGCCCGGAACGATTCGGGTGGTGGCCGGTCGCCCGGCCGCCACCCGCGCTCGCCATCCGCTCAGTAACGCTGCTCCTGAACGGTGGATTTGCCCTCCTGGGCACGGTCCTTCACGTCCTCGGCGGCCGAGCGGGCCTCGTCGGTCACGGTGCCCGCCGCGTCCTGAGCCGTGGACTTCACCTGCTCGGCCGCCTGCTGGGCCGGCACGGCGAGCCGGTCCTTGACCTCACCGGCCACCTCACCGAGCTGCTCGGAGTGCTGCTGGACGAAGTTCTTGGCCTGGCCGGCCATCTGCCGCTCGGCCTTGGTGGCGGGCAGCAGCGACGAGGTCAGCCAGCCGACGCCGAACGCGATCAGTCCCGCCGCCAACGGGTTGCCCTCGGTCTGCCGGCGGATCGCCTGCGGCGCCTCGGAAACCGCGTCGGACACGGCCGTGGTCGCCCGGTTGACCTGGTCCCCCGCGGTGGAGGCGGTGTCGGACGCGCTGCCCATCACCCGGTCACGCAGGCTCGTCACGCTCCGCCGGACCCGGTCGGCCCGCCGCTGCATGATCTTGCCGGGCGTCACCTTCTCGGTGAGCGCGTCGACGTCCGAACTCAGATGACGTTGGGTACGTTCGATCTCCTGACGGATCTGACGTGGATCATCGGTGGTACTCATCAGGTACTCCTCAGTGGCCCTTGAGTGCGTCCGGCACCTGCTTGAGGGTGTCCGCGGTCTGTTCTGGCTTGGGGTTGACGCCGCGCAGCTGCTTGCGGCCGGCCGCGTACAGCGCCGCCCCGATCACGGCCCAGAGGACGGCGACGATCAGGCCGGCCCAGCCGGAGTCCATCACGTTGGACAGCCCGGCCCACAGCGCGATCGACAGGAACAGCAGGACCATCCAGCCCGCGAGGCCCGCGCCGGTCAGCATGCCCGCACCCCGGCCCGCCTTGGCCGCCTCCACTTTCAGCTCGGCCTTGGCCAGCGCCAGTTCCTGCCGCAGCAACGTGGACAGGTCGCGCGACACGTTGCCCATCAGCTCGCCGACGGACACGTTCTCCACGTCCGGGCGACCTGGTTGCGATGGTGGCGTCGTCGGGGGAACTGTCATGGCCGCACCGATTCAGGTCCGTTCCACGGCGGCGGCGTCTGGGTCTGTCCCGGGTGAGCGGCCTGCTGTGGATATCCGGTCGGCGGGACCTGCCCCTCGACCGGCGGCTGCGAGTACGCCGGAGCCGGTGGTGTGGTGTAGCCCGGCGCCGGTGCCCGGGTCGGCGGGTACGACGGCGGCACCGATGTGGTGGTCGGAGCCGGGCCTGGCTGCGCGGGGATCTTGTCGGTCGTGTTGTCGTCCGCCGATTCGTCGCGTTGCGTGTCGATCGCTCCCCTGGTGAGCCTGCCGACCAGCATGCCCGCGAGGGCGGCGCCCGCGAGGAACATCCCGGGCTTGCGCCGGGCGAAGTCGCGGACCTCGTTGAGCAGGTCCCCGGGCTGCCGGTCGTCCAGCCATGAGGCGACCGTGCGCGTGTGCCCGGCGGCCTGGTGGATCATCTCCGGTCCCATGCCGGACTGGTCGGACTTGGCGTACATGTCGTCCAGCTGGTCGGCGAGGGTGTGCAGGCCCTGCGCCGCCTTGCGCTGCCCCTCCCGCGCCTGGTCGGTGAGCTGCTGGCGGCTTTCGTGCATCAGGTTGCGTGCCTGCTGGCCCGCTTCCCTGGCGACTCTCTTGGTCTGCTCGCCGGCGGTGTCCATGACCTGCCTGCCGCCTTCGGCGGCGGTGCTGCCGACCTCCGCGGCTTCGTGCTTGGCCACCTGCGGCGTGGAAGGCGGATCCTGTGTGCCCTGGTGCCGGGCGTATCCACCTGGCGGGTGTGTCATCGTGGGTCCTCCGCGAGGCTTGGGGTTCTCCGGCCGGCGCCCTGGGGCCGGCCGACGCCGGGTTGTCACCCGGCTTCGGGCCGAATACCCATGAGCGGCCGGAATAACCAGGTGGCACCCGGTCGGTCTGCAACAATTGGGCTACCCGGCGCAGGCGCCGTCCACATAGGGCGAATCATTCGGGGTGCCCACCGGAAAGACCGTTAATCCGTTGCGGGGCTTGATCATTCCTTCGGGTGACCAGGATTGCGCTCAGCGCGCGGGCGGTCGACTGTGGACACATGGGCGAGGTCGGGATGCCGCGGCAACGCGCCGACGAACCGGTCGCGCACGCCGAACGGATCGCGGCCGAGATCAGCGGACCCGATCGGCCACTGGGGGAACCGGGACAGCCGGTGAACCGACGATCCCCCTTCTTCGTCGGGCTCACGGCCGCCCTGGGAGTGTCGCTGGCCGTCGGTGCGGCATACCTCATCGTGACGGCCGCGGACACGATCGTCCTGGTGTGCCTGGCGTTCTTCATCGCGGTCGGCCTCGATCCGATCGTGCGCGGCCTTGGGCGGTGGATGGCGAGGCCGGCCGCGGTCACCGCGGTCGTGGTGGCCATCGCCGGTCTGCTGAGCGGATTCGCGGTCGCCGTGGCCGGCATGCTGACCGAGCACGGCGGCACACTGATGCAGCAGGTCTCGGATTTCCGTGCGCAACTGACCGATCCGGCGACGTTCCTCGGCCGCCTGGACCAACGGCTGCACCTCACCGCGTACGTCGACCGCCTACTGGACGGGGCCGGGACGACGATGGTCGACGCCGTCACCGGCCTGGCGATCGTGTCCGTGCTGACCGTGTACTTCCTCGCGGACTTCCCCCGGCTGCGCCGGGTGCTGATCCGGCTGGCGCCCGCGTCGCGGCGGCCGCGTGCCGTGCTCATCGGCGACGAGATCTTCGCCAAGGTCGGCGCCTACCTGCTGGGCAACGTGCTGCTGTCGCTCGTCGCGGCCGTCGCGACGTTCATCTGGGCGGTCAGCCTGGGCATCCCCTATCCGTTGCTGCTCGCGACCGTCGTGGCCGTCCTGGACCTCATCCCGATCGCGGGAGCGCTGCTGGCAGGCGTGATCGTCGCGTTGATGGCGCTCACGGTCTCCCTGCCGGTGTGCCTGGCCACCGTCGGTTTCCTCGTGGCGTACCAGCTCATCGAGGACTACCTGCTGCTGCCCAAGATCATTGGCAGGGCGGTGCGGACACCCGCCGTGGTCACTCTGGTCGCGGTCCTGCTCGGGGCGGTCCTCCTCGGGGTGATCGGCGCGTTGGTGGCCGTTCCGATCGCGGCCGCGATCCTGCTCATGCTCACCGAGATCTGGCTGCCGTACCAGGATCAACGGTAGTCACCGAGGCGGCACCGCGATCGCGTCGAGCACGGCCGCAGCGCTGTTGTCGCGTTGTAAGACCGCGCGTTGCCGGTCCGCGCCGCCGCCGATCGCGCGCAGCCGGGCGAACTGTTCCTCGACGAAGTCCAGATCGTTGTTGTCACGCAGGATCGGCTTCAGCTGCGAGATGAGTTCACGCACGAGCGTCTGCGTGGGCACCGTGTCGCCGCTGTCCGGGTGCGGGCACTGGCCGGTGAAGCCGTCCCGGGTGGCACGCCACAGCTGTGCCCGGAGGATCTCGTTGGACAGCCGCGGCGGGCGTTTGCCGCTGTCGATGTCGTCGAACGCCGACTGCGCCAGGCCTCGGGCCAGCACCGCGAGCAACACCGCTTCCTCCGGTGTGGCCGCCACGTCGCTGACGCGGAACTCCAGCGTCGGCTGGTGTTCCGACAGCCGGATGTCCCAGTAGATCATCCCGCGGTCCAGGACCGCACCGGCCCGCAGCCAGCCGTCGACGATGCCCTCGTAGTGGTCGAGCGACTCGAACAGCGGCGGCGGCCCGGCCGACGGCCACTGGGTCCACTGCCGGTAACGCCAGCTGCAGTAGCCGGTGTCCTGGCCGCCCACCACCGGCGAGTTGGCCGTCAGCGCCAGCAGAACCGGCAGCCACGGCCGGACGTGGTTGATCACCTGGACGCCGGTCGCCCTGTCCGGGATCGCGATGTGCACGTGACAGCCGCACGTAATCACCTGACGGACCGTGGCACGGAAGTGTGCGGCCATCCGCTCGTAGCGCGGGTTGGCCGTGATCCCGGGCGGATCGTCCGCCACCAGCAGCGGCGAACCACTGGGGATCAGCCGACGGCCACGGGACCGGGCGGCCGTGGCCAGTTCGGTGCGCAACTCGGTGAGCTGGCTGAGCAGTTCCTCGTTCGTCCGGCACACGCCGGTGGCCGATTCGGCCTGGGCGCGGGTGAGCTCGGTCTGCAGCTCACCCTCGTGTTCTTCGGCGCCGTCGACGATCTTGGCCGCGTCCCGCGCCAACTGACCGCGATCGTCCACCACGAAGAACTCTTCTTCGACGCCAACCGTGAGACTCATGCCTGCGGGCTACCCGCAGCGAAGATCAATCAAGCGCGTCACATCGGTCAGCGCCGCACCCAGCGGTAGATCCACACGGATCGTCGCGTGACCGTCACCCCTGGTCTGCCCCCTGTTGACGATGGCGACGGGCTTACCTGCCCTGGCGGCGTGCCGGACGAACCGCAGCCCGGACATGACCGTCAGTGACGAACCCAGGACAACAAGTGCCTTCGCCTCGTCGACCAGCCGGTAGCACTGCTCGACCCGCGGCTTCGGCACGTTCTCGCCGAAGAACACCACGTCCGGTTTGAGCACACCGGATTCGCAGCCGTCGCACGAGACCAGCCGGAACTCCCTAACCACCTCGTCGGCGAGCTCCACGTCGCCGTCCGGGTTGACGCGGATCGCCGTGCCGGTGAACGTGGGATTGGCCAGCCGCAGGCGCCGGTCCAGTTCCTCGCGCGGACTGGTCCGCCGGCAGTCCAGGCACACGACCCGGTCGAGGCTGCCGTGCAACTCGACCACGTCAGGCGTGCCCGCCGCCTGATGTAACCCGTCGACGTTCTGCGTGATCACTCCGGAAACCAGGCCCGCGGCGGACAAACTGGTCACCGCACGGTGCCCGTCGTTGGGCTGTGCCCTGGCGATCGTGCGCCACCCGACGTGGCTGCGTGCCCAGTACCGCTGCCGTCCTTCGACGCTGCCGACGAACTCGTCGTACGTCATGGGTGTGTGCCGTCGCAGACTGCCGGTCGCGCCACGGTAGTCGGGAATCCCTGACTCCGTGGACAATCCCGCACCGCTCAGCACCACCACTCCGCCGCCGGCGACCACATCGACCAGCTCGGTGATGTCGGTCGTCCACGGCAACGGCTCCCCGACCGGGGTGTAGCTCAATGTCGGCCGTGTCCGCACGGCACCAAGCCTACTCGTGAGTGTTTATCCGGGTTAGAACACTGATAAACACTCACGAGGGTGCCACCGATAGTGTCGGGTCATGAACGGGTTGGCGTCGGGAATGATCGTGCTGGTCGTGGGCGCGAACGGCGGGATCGGCGAAGGCGTCGTGCGCCAGTTCGAGCAGGCGGGCGCGGACGTGATCACGCACGCCGGGCACAGCGAGGGCGACCTCACCGACGAACAGGCCTGCCGCGCGTTCTTCCAGGAGGCGGCCGCCCGGAAAGGGCGGCTCGACGCCGTGGTCAACAGCGCCGGAGTCCAGCCCGTGCGGCAACTCGACGGGATGACGGCGGCGCAATGGCGCGAGGTGATCGACACCAACCTGACGATCGCCTTCAACTGCACCCAGGCGGCGGTCCAGGTCATGCGGGAAACAGGCGGCAGCGTCACGCACATCGCGTCGATCGAAGGCACCCGTCCGGCCCGGGGACACGGTCACTACAGCGCCGCCAAGGCAGCGCTGATCATGCATGCCCGATCGGCCGCGCTGGAGTACGGACCGTTGGGCATCCGTTGCAACACCGTCTCGCCCGGGCTGGTCGAACGACCCGGTATCGCCGAACAGTGGCCCGAGGGCGTGGCGAGCTGGCAACGGGCCTCGCCCCTCGGCAGGCTGGGGAAGCCGGAGGACGTCGGCAATGCGTGTGTGTTCCTCGCCTCGCCGATGGGGACGTGGATCACCGGGCACGATCTCGTTGTGGACGGCGGAATGAGCACCAGCCCGGCCTGGTAGGGCGTATCAACCACCGGCCCAGGCCGTCAGCGAATCCCACGCGCCGAGCCGCAGCGTGCTGGTGAACCTGCGGCCCTCGCCGGTCAGCGGATCGTCGAACTCGACGACCTTCGCCAGCAACTGCAGGGGTTTGGTGAAGTCGTCGAGCGGCTTCTCGCGTAGCTCCGGGTAGAAGTCGTCGCCGAGAATGGGCACACCGAGACCGTTCATGTGCACACGCAGCTGATGTGTGCGCCCGGTCGCCGGGACCAACCGGTAGCGCCCCAAGCCGTTCCGGTGTTCGGCGAGTTCGACGTAGGTCTCGGCGTTCGGATCCCCCGGCACCTCCTGGGCCACCAGGACTCCGCGCTCCTTGACGATGCGGCTGCGCACAGTCGTGGGCAACGTCAAATCAGCACGGTACGGCGCGATCGCCTCGTATTCCTTGTGCACCTTGCGATGCCGGAACATCTCCTGGTACTTCCCGCGCTTGTCGCGGGTGATCACGAACATCATCAGCCCGGCCGTGACCCGGTCGAGCCGGTGCGCGGGCGACAGGTCCGGCAGGTCGAGCTGACGGCGCAGCCGCACCAACGCCGTCTCCTGGATGTGCCGCCCCCGGGGAATCGCGGCGAGGAAGTGCGGTTTGTCCACTACCAACAGATGCTCGTCGCGGTGCACCACAGCGACGTCGAACGGAACGGGCACCTCGTCGGGCAGATCCCGGTGAAACCAGATGAACGACCCGGGCACGAAGGGCGCTTCGACGCCGAGCGGCCCGTCGGAGCCGAAGATGCGCTCCTCGCGCAGCATCTGCTCGATTCGTTCCGGTGCCACCCTGGGCAGCCGTGCCACGAGGTGCTCCAACAGGGACGCCCACTCGCCTTCTTCCGGCATGCGGAGTCGCGCCGCGTCCAGCCCGAACCGGGGCGGAATGGGAGAACGAAGCCGTCGTCGCACGGCACCGACTGTAGTGCCAGGACGAAGGTGCGCCCGGTTCGCCCGGAAATCCATTCAAGACGGCCGTTCGTTTTGGAAACCGTTGTGAGACAAAGCACTCGCGCGTTCCACGGATCTAGTGTATGCAATATACGGTCGACTAAAATGGCGTCGACCTAGGCACCGTGCCGTAGAGAACGGAGGCTCACGCCCCCATGTACTCAGTCACCAACCCGGCCACGGGCGAACTGATCGAAGAGATCCCGAACTCGACCGAGGAGGAGGTGTCCGCGGCGATCGAGAAGGTCCACCGCGGCTACACCTCGTGGCGCAGGCGGCCGGTCGGGGAACGCGCGAAGATCGTGTTGCGTGCGGCGGAACTGTTCGCCGAGCGGGCCGACGACCTGGCCGCGATCATGACCCTGGAAATGGGCAAGCGGATCAACGAGGGCCGCGGCGAGATCGGCATCGTCGTCGACATCTTCACCTACTACGGGAACAACGGCCCGGCGCTGCTGGCCGACGAGCCGCTGAAGGTCAAGGGCGGCGACGCGGTCATCCGCAAGGAGCCGATCGGCGCGCTGCTCGGCGTGATGCCGTGGAACTTCCCGTGCTACCAGGTCGCCCGGTTCGTGGCGCCGAACCTGGTGCTCGGCAACACCATCCTGCTCAAGCACGCGTCGATCTGCCCGCGGTCGGCCGCGGCGATCGAGGAGATCCTGCACGAGGCCGGTGTGCCCGAGGACGCGTACGTCAACATTCTCGCCTCCAGCAAGCAGATTCCCGGCATCCTGGCCGACCCGCGCATCCAGGGCGTGTCGCTGACCGGGAGCGAGGCGGCGGGCGTGTCCGTCGCGGCGGAGGCAGGCCGCAACCTCAAGCGTTGTGTGCTGGAACTCGGCGGCTCGGACCCGCTGATCGTGCTGGACACCAACGACATGGACGAGACGGTCAAGGCCACCTCGACCGCGCGGATGCGCAACTGCGGGCAGTCCTGCAACGCGCCGAAGCGGATCATCGTGCTGTCGGAGCTCTACGACGAGTTCGTCGACAAGTTCACCAAGCGGGTGGGCGACTACTTCCAGCCGGGCGACCCGGCCGACCCCAAGGTGCCGTTCGGCCCGCTGGCGTCGATCTCCGCGGCCGACGAGGTCGCCGCGCAGGTCGGGAAGGCGATCGAGCAGGGCGCGACGCTGCGTACCGGCGGCAAACGGATCGGCCCGGGCGCGTACCTGGAGGCGACCGTGCTGACCGACGTGACACCCGAGATGGCCGCCTACCACGAGGAGATCTTCGGCCCGGTCGCGCTGATCTTCAAGGCGGAGAACGAGGAGGAGGCGATCGCGATCGCCAACGACTCGCCCTTCGGCCTCGGCGCGGCGGTGTTCGGCACCGATCCGGAGCGCAACCGGCGGGTGGCCGACCGGATCGAGTCCGGCATGGTCTACCTGAACAGGTCCGGCGGGTCGCAGGCGGACCTGCCGTTCGGCGGGATCAAGCGGTCCGGGATGGGCCGGGAACTCGGTGCCGCGGGCATCGAGGAGTTCATGAACAAGAAGTCCATCCGGCTCTGAGGCCGGCCGGGGGTACCCGGGTGCCGCCGAGTACCCCCGGTCCGCAGTTACAGGGTGAGCGTCCAGGTGTCGATGGTGCCGGTGTCGAACCGGGCCACGTCCTGCACCTTGAGCTGCCAGGTGCCGTTGCGGGCCTCACCGGACAGGTCCACGGGGTAGGTGGCGTCCACATTGTCCGCGCTGTCCGAGCCGCTGGAGTTCTTCAGCCGGTACGCGGTGCCGTCCGGAGCGACGAGGTCGATCACCAGGTCACCACGCCAGGTGTGCTTGATGTGGACCTCGACCGTGCTGGTGGCCGACGCGTTGCCGGTGCAGCCCGCGAACGTCACCGAGCTCGTCACCGCGGCGCCCGCGTCCGGAATGGACACGTCGTTCCCGTTGGTCTGCGGGGTGCACGTCTGAACCGTGCCGACCGTCCACTGGAACGAGGCGGAACCCGAACCACCCGCGGAAGCCGTCGCGGTGACCGTCACGTTGTAGGTACCGGCGGTGGTCGGCGCACCGGTGATCAGCCCGTTGGCCGAGCCGATCGACAGGCCGGCGGGCAGACCGGTCGCGGACCACGCGTACGGCGCTGTCCCGCCGGAAGCCGTCAGCTGCAGGTTCACCGAAGCACCGACGGCGGTGTTCTGCGGACCCGGGTTGGTCACCGAAACCGACGGCGTGCCAGTGGAATTGACGCGCAGCAGCCGGTTCGGCGTGCCCGCACCAGGGTTGGTCACCTTGTTCGGCGTCGCCCCGGCCAGGATCGCGCTGTGCACCTCGGCCGGTGTCTTCGTCGGGTTGTCAGCCAGATACAGGGCGACAGCACCGGCAACGTGCGGCGAGGCCATCGAAGTACCGCTCATGGTGGCGGAACCGGTGTTGTTCGCCGACGCCGCCGAGACGATGTCCTGTCCTGGCGCGAAAATGTCGGTGCACGTACCGAAGCTGGAGAACGTGGCGCGAGCGTCGGTCCGCGCGGTCGCGCCGACGTTGATCGTCTCCGTGACCCGCTGCGGCGAGTACTGGCACGAGTCGTCGTTGAAGTTACCGGCCGCGACAACGTACGAGATGCCCTTGCCGATCGACGCGCGCACCGCGTCGTCGAGCACCCGGCTCGGCTCGTTGCGCACACCGGTGTACAGGCTCATGTTGGCCACGGCGGGCAGAACGGCGTTCGCGGTCACCCAGTCCACACCCGCGGCCTCGGTGGAGATCGAACCGCCGCCCTGGCAGTTGAGCACGCGGACGGCCTTCAGCTTGACCTTCTTGGCCAGGCCGTAGGAGTTGCCGCCGACCGTACCGGCCACGTGGGAGCCATGCCCGTGACAGTCCTTGCCCTGCCTGCCGTCGGTGAACGCGTCGAAGCCGAACGTGGCACGCCCGCCGAAGTCCTGGTGGTCGTAGTTGATGCCGGTGTCGATGACGTAGGCGGTGACGTTCGAGGCCTCGGTGGCGTAGCTGTACTTCTGGTTCAGCGGAAGGTCGGCCTGGTCGACCCGGTCAAGCCCCCAGGACGGCGGGTTCAGCTGATCGGCCAGCAGGCCGACGGTCCTGTCCTGCTCCACATAGGACACCGACGGGTCGGCGGCGAGCTTGCGGGCCTGCGCGGCCGGCATGGTGACGGAGAAACCCTTGAGCGCGGCCTGGTACACGAACCCGACCTTGCCACCGTACCGGGCGGCGAGGTTGTCGGCGGCGCCCCGCACAGCGATGTTGTCCTTCAGAACGACGACATAACTGTCCTGGATCTTGTTCGGCGCGTTCTCGGCGATGATCTGCTGGGCGGCGACAGCATTCGTCGGTAACACGGTGGCGAGAACCGCGGCCGCGGCCGCGGTCGTCCCGAGTAATCTCGCGGACAGGGGTCTGTGACGCATGAAAGCTCCTTGCGCGCGCAGGGACGCCGGAAGCGGCCAGCCCTCGATGGCGTCCCGGCGGGTGGAGTGAGCTCTTGCCGGAGAATTATTTGATCTGCGCGGCGCCAGGGACAACGTACTTTCGTAGTGTTCTGACGGTCCGGGCCAACCTCCCCTCGCCGGACCGGCCCGCGGCTCGCACCCCGCCGCCCGGGCACCTTCCGTCCCACCACCCCTCTCGTGAGTGTTTTTCCGTGTTCTAACCCGGAAAAACACTCACGAGGGGGCCTGGGAGGCTGGCAATTGTTCACTGCCTGAACCAACCGGGGCGACTGGGCGACCGCCCGGCCGATGGCTCGCGGTGGACGGCCGTCCGGTGGGCCGTACGGGTCGGACACTTCGTTCAACGGCTGAGCCGAAGTCCGCCCGGCGACCAGGCTGTGACGGCCGGTTCGTTCGAATGCGTGACCACTTTGCCGCCTCTGGTTTCGCTCCGTAACACAGAAGTACGCCTGGTCGACCTCAACTTCTGTATGTCCGATGCGAAAGTCTTCATTTGTCCGTCATAAGTAGCTAACATCCGTTGACTGCAAGCGGAGGTGGCAACACCGCCGCGTCAGACGACCGGTCGTTGTCTGAGCCCGCCGCCATGGGTGTCGTCAGCCACCCGAAGTACGCGCACGCCGGTTTGAGAAAGGCGCTATTCGCCATGGAAGAAAAGCAGGACAGACGGTTCACCCGCCGTGACGTGTTCACCGCGTCAGCCGGAGCCGCCGCCGTACTCGGCGCGGCCGGCTTACCGGTGCTCGCCACGGCGACGCCCGCCTTCGCCGACACCGATCACGGCAGGGGACGGAGACTGCGAGCCGAGCCGCTGATCCCGGCCCGCAACCGCGGGATCATCCTGTACAGCGTCCGTGACCGCATCAACGCGGCCCCGGACAACACTGGAGTGCCGTACGGATTCGAACGGGTCCTCGCCCGCCTCGCCGAGATCGGCTACAAGGAGATCGAGTTCGCCGGGTACACCCAGAGCACCCAGATCCTCGGCCGCCAGATCACGCCGAAGGAGATCCGCAAGATTCTCGACGACAACGGCCTGGTCGCCAACGGCACGCACACCCAGATCAACCCGGCCACCTTCGAACAGCAGATGGACATCGCCCAGGAACTGGGCATGAAGAACATCGGTACCGGCAGCGACCCGACCAACTCGGCGTACCAGGCCGACTGGGACGCCGCCGCCGACACGTGGAACGACCTGGGGCGCCGCGCGAGGGCACGCGGCCTGCGGCTCTACACCCACAACCACGACGCCGCCTACAGCTTCCTGCTCGACACCGGCCCGCTCGACGCGAACGGCAAGCCGACCCGTTCGTCCGGCACGCGACGGCTCGAGTACTTCTTCGAGAAGACCGATCCGCGGTACGTGTTCTTCGAGATGGACATCTTCTGGGCGTACGTGGCCCGGTACAAGCACAAGGAGTACACCGACCGCTGGGGCCGTCAGCAGACGGACCTGTTCGACCCGATCCTCACGGTCGCCCCGCGGACCACCCGGTTCCCGCTGTTCCACGCCAAGGACGGCAACCGCAACACCGCCGTGCCCAACGGCCACGACATGGTGCCGCTCGGCGACGGCGACATCAACTTCCAGCAGTTCTTCCAGACCATCGGCGAGCAGGACTTCCACCACGCCAACTGGGAGCAGGACACCGCTCCGGGCGGCACGGCGCTGCCGGCGCAGTCACTCGACTTCGCCGCGCTGAGCTACACCAACATGTCCGAGCTGACGATCTACCGCCGCTGAGGAGCCGCTGACTCATGCCTCGCCCGTACGGGCGACGATGGCTGGCCGCCTCGGCCAGCTTTGTCGTCGCCTCATCACTCGCGCTCGTGGGCAGTTCCCCCACGGCCGCCGCGCCCATCCCGGACGCGAACTCCGAGCCGCTGGTCGCCGAGCAGAACGGTCCCGCGGCGCTGCGGTCCGACGTCCGCAGGCCCGCCAGCTTCAAGGTCCTGGTGTTCACCAAGACCGACGGTCCCCGCCGTCCGTCCATTCAGGACGGTGTACGGACCGTCCGGTCCCTGGCGCAGAACAACGGCTTCCAGGTCACGGTGACCGAGGACGCCGGCGCGTTCACGGCGGAGAACCTGGCCGGCTTCCGTGCCGTGGTGTTCCTCAACACGGTCGGCAACGTGCTCAACCCCGCGCAGGAAGCCGCTTTCGAGGCGTACATCCGCGGCGGTGGCGGCTGGGTCGGTGTGCACGCGGCCGCCGAGACCGAGCCGGACTGGCAGTTCTACCGTGACCTTGTCGGTACCCGGGTCGCCGGTGCGACCGGCGTCAGCACGGGCAACGTCCAGGTCGCCGACCGCGCGCACCCGTCGACCGAGACCGTGCCGCGGACGCTGACGTTGACCGAGGAGTGGTACAACTTCGCGTCCAACGTCCGCGGCTCCGAGCACGTTCTGGCCACTGTGGACGAGCGCTCGTTCGCGGGCGGCACCATGGGTTTCGACCACCCGATCGCCTGGTGCCAGGACCACGTCGGTGGTCGTTCCTGGTACACCGGCCTCGGCCACTCCATCGAGACGTACCGTCAGGGCGCGTTCCGCAAGCACCTGCTCGGCGGCATCGAGTGGGCCGCGGGCGTCGTCGAGGGCGACTGCGGTGCGACCGTGATCGGCAACTACGAGAAGGTCACGCTCAACGACGAGCCCGGCGAGCCGATGTCGCTCGCGGTGCTGCCGGACGGGCGTGTGCTGCACAACACGCGTGGCGGCCAGATCCGCCTGTACGACCCGAAGACCAACGCCAGCCCGGTGATCACCACGATCCCGGTGTACCAGCACGACGAGGACGGGCTGCAGTCGGTCGCGATCGACCCCGACTTCGCGAACAACAAGTGGGTCTACATCTATTACGCGCCACCGCTGAACACCCCGCTCGACAACCCGGCGACCCCGAACGTCAATGAGGGCGACGCTCCCGCGACCAGCAACGACCCCAAGGCGTGGGACGCGTTCAAGGGCTACAACCAGCTCTCCCGGGTCAAGCTCGTCGAGACGCCGACGCCACACCTGGACATGGCCACCGAGCAGCAGATCCTGCGGGTGGACGTGGACCGCGGCATCTGCTGCCACGTGGCGGGCAAGGTCAAGTTCGACGCCAAGGGCCTGCTGTACATGGTCACCGGTGACGACACCAACGCCAGCGGGTCGGACGGCTACACGCCGATCAACGACGCGCCGACGCAGGGCCCGGGTTACGACGCGCAGCGTTCGTCGGCCAACACCAACGACCTGCGCGGCAAGCTGCTGCGGATCAAGGTCCGTCCGAACGGGACGTACACGATCCCCGACGGCAACCTGTTCCCCGAGGCGGAGGACCACGACAACAAGACCCGCCCGGAGATCTTCCTGATGGGCCTGCGCAACCCGTTCCGGTTCGATGTGGACGCCAGCGGCATGGTCTACGTCGGCGACTACTCCCCCGACTCCCGGACGTCCTCGCCGACCCGGGGACCGGAGGGCACCGGGAAGTGGTTCGCCACCAGGACCTCGGGCAACCACGGCTGGCCGTTCTGCACGTTGCCGTCGTCGCCCTATGTGGACTTCGACTTCGCCACGCGCACGCCGGGTCAGCCGTTCAACTGTGGTGCACCGGTGAACAACTCACCGCGCAACACCGGCCGGACCGTGCTGCCGCCCGTTCAGCAGCCGCAGTTCTGGTACACCTACGAGGCCCGCACGCCGTGCCCGGGTTCCTACATGCAGAACCCGCCGACGCCGTGTGACTTCAAGTGGCCGGTGATCGGCACCGGTGGCGTCGGCCCGCACGGCGGCCCGATCTACAAGTACGACAAGGAATCCACGTCGGAGACCAAGTTCCCCGAGTACTACGACAACTCGGTCGTGTTCGGCGAGTTCACCCGCGACAAGATCTTCATGATGAACACCGACGGCAAGGGCAACCTGACCGGTGTCGAGCAACTGCTGCCCGGGTTCGTCTTCGACAACCCGATGGAGATGGAGTTCGGCCCGGACGGCAGCCTGTACGTGCTGGAGTACGGTGACGGCTTCTTCCGGCCGAACCCGGACGCCCAGCTCGCCGTGATCCGGTACGTCAAGGGCAAGCGCTCGCCCGTCGCGGTTCTCGACGCCTCGCCGACCTCAGGCCAGGCGCCGCTGACCGTGAACTTCTCCAGCGCGGGGTCGCACGACCCGGACCCGGGTGAGTCGATCTCGTACGCCTGGGACTTCACCAACGACGGCACGGTGGATTCGGCCGACCCGAACGCGTCGTTCACATACACCACCAACGGCGTCTACAACGCGAAACTCACGGTCACGGACTCCAGTGGCAAGACAGCGGTGCTGACGCGGACCATCACGGTCGGCAATACGGCACCGACGGTGACGGTGGACGCCCCGATCGAAGGCACGTTCTTCAACTGGGGCGACCCGATTCCGTTCACCGTCAACGTGACCGATCCCGAGGACGGCCAGATCGACTGCAGCCGGGTGACGGTGTCGTTCGTGCTCGGGCACGACGAACACGGCCACGGGCAGGCCGAGACCTCCGGGTGTTCGGGCACGTTGCCGACACCGCCTGACGGCGGCGACCACGCCGGCGGCTACCTGTACGGCGGCATCAGCGCCAAGTACACGGACCTCGGCGCGAACGGCCAGCCCGCACTGGAGACGATCAGCCAGGCCAAGATCCAGCTCCGGCGCCAGCAGGCGGAGTTCGCCCAAGTCAAGCAGGGCGTCGACACGACGCTGACCGCGGACACCGGAGCGGGCCTGCACGTCAACGCGATCGACGTGGGCGACCACATCGCCTTCGACCCGGTCAACCTCGGCGGCATCACCTCGGTGACATTCCGGTACTCCGGCGGCTCGGCGGCGACCGTGGGCCAGCCACGGGCCGGCGTCGAACTGCGGCTGGACTCGCCGACCGGCCCGGTGGTGGCCACCGCGACACTGGCGGCGACCAACGGCAACAACGGGTTCGCCAGCCAGAGCGTGCCGGTCAGCCAGGCGCCCGGGACACACCGGCTGTACCTGGTGTTCACCGGGGTGCCGGGCGGACCGCAAACAGGTCTGATCAACCTGAACTGGGTCGAGTTCACCTCCTAGCGGAGGTTCTCGACCCGGATCCGCGCCCACCGCGCAGGTCCGTGGCGAACTGCCCGCCACGGCCCGCGCGGTGGGCGCACTTTTGTGTGTGGCTTATCGGAAGTCCGCCACCCGGTCCCGCGCCCACTGGGCGAAGGTCCGCGCCGGCCTGCCGGTCACCGCCTCGGCCGTCGGCAAAGGCCCGAGCAGGCTCGGGTCGAAGTCCGCGACCTGGCCGGGATCGGCCGGATTGCCGTCGTAATCGGTGAAGCCCAGCAGGAAGTCGGCGGCTTCGGCGGCGAATCCGCCCTGTGCGACGTAGATCTCCCGCGCCTGCTCCGGAGTGACCTGCTCGAAGCGGACGTCCTCGCCCAGCGCCCGCGCGATCGCCCGCACCTGATCGCGCAGGCTGACCAGTTCGGGCCCGTTGACGTCATAAGCCTTGCCCGTGTGGCCGTCCTCCACCAACGCCTTCACCGCCACGTCGGCGACGTCCTGTTCGTGCACCGGGAACCAGGCGGCGTCCGGGTTCGCGTCCCGCACCACCCGCTCGGCCCGGATCGACGGCCCCCACAGCGAAACCTTGTTGGCCGCGAACTCCCCCGGCCGGACGTGTGTCCACTCCAGACCGGACCGCTCGACCGCCTGTTCAACCGGCAGGTGGAACGTCGTGTCGAGGCCACCAGTCACGGCTCCCGACGAAAGCACGACGATCCGCCGCACACCCGCGCCCTTGGCGAGATCGACGACCTGCGCCGCCGTGGCCGGCTCCGGGAAGAGATAGAGCCGGTCCACGCCGTCGAACCAAGCACCCGAAGGCTTCCTGAGGTCGCCCCGGACGACCTCCACGCCCTCCGGCGCCTTCGCGGGGTCCCGGGTCAGCACCCGGACCGGGATACCCGCTTCGACCAGACTCGCCGTCACATGCCGCCCGACGTTGCCGGTGGCTCCCGTGACCAATACCCGCACCACGCCTCCCCGATTTCCGTATCAGCTACGGATAAACATTACCGTACGATCTACGGAATGGAACACAGCGGCACCGGCGATCCCCGCGAGACCCTGCGCCTGCTGTGGCGCGAGAACCAGGTCCGGTCGGGCCGGGGACGCCCGCCCAAGGTCTCCCTGGCCAAGATCGTCGAGGCCGCCGTGGCAGTCGCCGACCAGGACGGTCTCGACGCGATGACCATGGACAAAGTCGCCGCCGCGCTGGGCGTCGGCACGATGACCCTGTACACGCACGTGCCCGGCAAGGCGGAACTGCTCGACCTGATGGTCGACGCGGCCTGGCGGGAACTCGACCTCGTACCGGCGGGCGACTGGCGCGCCCAGGTCGAGCACTACGCCCGGCAGACCTCGAACCTGCACGAACGCCACCCGTGGCTGCGCGGCGTGTCCACCGTCCGCCCGCCCCTGGGCCCAGGCCTGTTCGCCCGTCAGGACTTCCTGCTGTCGGCACTGGCCGGCACCGGCCTGCCCGCCGCCCAGGCCTCGGCGGCGGTCGACGCGATCGTCACCTTCGTCGAAGCGGCAGCGGGCGCACAGGCCGAACACCGGCAGGCCGAAACCCTCAGCGGTCAGTCCACGGCGGACTGGTGGACCGACCGCCAGGTGTTCTGGGAGGAGATCTTCGACCCGGACCGCTACCCCGCGATCACGCAGTCCTGGCAGGACGGCGGCTTCGACCGCACCGCCGCCCAGGCCACCACGCACGCGTTCACGCTCGGCCTGAAGGCCCTCCTCGACGGCATCGCCGCGATGACATCCCAGCACTAAACCCGTGTCCACCACTCCGGCACCCCGTGTCCACCATTCCGGCACCCCGTGTCCACCATTCCGGCACCGTGAAATTCCGGCGGGCGGCTCCGCACCGCCCGCACCGGCCAGGGGCGAGACCAAGGTGTCCCCAGCCAGCCCGTCCGCCAGGGGGATCTCATGGTGCCGGAACGTGCGTTTCATGGTGCCGGAACGTGCGTTTCGTGGTGCCGCAATGGTGGACACGGCGCTGCCCTGGTTGCCCTGAGCACGCGGTTCAGGGTCCGGGTCCGGGTTGTCACCGATGTTTCGCATGCCCGGGCGATGGCAACCTATCTGTATGGCAACCACAACTTTGACCAGGTCGCGGCACAACAAGGTGATCGCGGGCGTGTGCGCCGGGCTGGCCGAGAAGCTGGGCTGGAAACCGAAGTCCATGCGGATCCTCTTCGTGGTGTCCTGCCTGCTGCCCGGGCCGCAGTTCGTGCTGTACATCGTGCTGTGGATGGTCATGCCGCGGCGGGACTACTGATCGATCTTGTTCACGGTCCGTTCTTCTGGTGGTCTTAGCGTCCGGCACGCTTCACCCCCCGATAGATCGGAACGTCATGAGAAAACCCCTGGCCGTCGGCCTGTCCGTGCTGGTCACGGCGTTGGCGCTGGCTCCGGCGGCGCCCGCGTACGAGACCAGGCGGGCGACGTTGCTGCAGTTCGCGTCGTTACCCGCGGCGAGCTTCGTACCAGCCAGCGAGCCGTCCGGCGCGGCACTGGGGACCGCGCCGGTCAACGGCGTCTCCCTGCCGTTCGCCGACCAGCCGATCCAGGGCTTCAGCGGTGTCGTCAGAAACTCGGACGGCACCTTCGACGTCCTGAGCGACAACGGATTCGGCAACAAGGCCACCAGCGCGGACTTCGCGCTGCGGATTCACCGCATCGGACCTGACTTCGCCGCGGGCCGCGTGGACGTGCTCGGCGGAATCACCCTGACCGACCCGGACCGGCACGTCCCGTTCCCGCTGACCAGGCCGGACCGGGTCCTCACCGGCGCGGACTTCGACCCCGAGTCGATCGTCCGCGCCGGTGACGGGACGTTCTGGCTCGGTGACGAGTTCGGCCCGTACCTGCTGCACTTCGACCGCGGCGGCCGCCTGCTCGCCCCGCCGGTCCCGCTGCCCGGCGTGTTCGCCCCGGAAAACCCCGGCGGCACCGCGAACATCGGCGGCAGCAAGGGTTTCGAAGGCCTGGCGATCTCACCGGACGGCCGCACGCTCAACGCGCTGCTGGAAGGAACGGTCGCCGGTGACGAGCCGGGAACGTTGCGGCTCAACGAGTTCGACCTCGCGGCCAACCGGTACACCGGCAAGCGGTGGATCTACCAGCTCGGTTCGCCGGACCTGGCCATCGGCGACGCCATTACGGTGGACCGCAACCGGATCCTGGTCGTCGAACGCGACGGCGGCCAAGGCGCGGATGCCAGGATCAAGCGGGTCTACCTCGCCGACAAGCGCGACCGGGACCGGGACGGCAAGCTGGACAAGACCCTCGTCGCCGACCTGATGAACATCGCCAACCCGCGCCGGGTCGGTGGTTTCGGCGAGACGTTCACGTTCCCGTTCCAGACCATCGAGGACCTGGTCCTGCTGGACGACCGGACACTCGGCGTGCTGAACGACAACAACCTGCCGTTCTCCTCCGGACGCACTGCCGGAAAGCCGGACGACAACGAGTTCATCGTCCTGCGCCTGCCGGACGACCTGCGCTAACTTGGCGGTCATGGAACCGACCGCGTTGGCAGGCAAGCTGTTCGAGGACATCACCGGCGCACTGCGGATGTACGCCGTGTACCTCGGCGAGCGCCTCGGTTACTACCGGGCGCTCGCCGAAGGCGGCCCGATGACGTCGGCGGAACTGGCCGAACGGACCGGAACCCACGAGCGGTACACCCGGGAGTGGCTGGAACACCAGGCGTCCTGCGGTCTGCTCACAGTGGACGGTGCCCGCGTCTTCACCCTGCCCGCCGAGCACGTCCCGGTGCTGGCCGACCGTGATCACGTGCTCTACGGCACCCAGCCCACCATCGACCTCGTCCGCGTCGCCCGCCGGCTGGCCGAACTGGTGGACGTCTACCGCACCGGCGAGGCACCCTCCCCCATCCCGTGGGAGCCGGAAGGCCGGTCCACCTCCAACCGCGCGACGTTCCTGAACCTGCTGGGCAGGGAATGGCTGCCCGCCATCCCGGACGTCCACAAGCGACTGTCCGAGGGCGGGGCCCGGGTCGCCGACATCGCCTGTGGTCTCGGGTGGTCGAGCATCGCCATGGCGCTGGCGTACCCACTGATCACAGTGGACGGTCTCGACCTCGACACCAAGGCCATCGAAGCCGCCCGGCGCAACGCCCGGGAATCGGGTGTCGCCGGCCGGGTCACGTTCTCGGCGATGGACGCGGCCGAACTGACCTCGGCGGACCCCTATGACGTCGTGATCATCATCGAAGCCCTGCACGACATGACCCATCCGGTCGACACCCTACGCACCGCGCGCGGCCTGCTGGCGCCCGGCGGCACCGTGCTGGTCGTCGACACGAAGCCCGGCGAGGAGTTCACCGCGCCCGGCCCGCTCGTCGAACAGTTCGAGTACGGCTGGAGCCTGGTCGCCTGCCTCCCCGCCACGATGGGCGACCCGGCCTCGGCCATGACCGGCACCGTCATGCGCCCGGCCACGATGCGCAAGTACGCCGAGGAGGCCGGGTTCAGCGACGTCAGCATCCTGCCGATCGAGTCGGACACGTGGCGGTTCTACCGGCTCGGGTGATGTGATCCAGATCTCCGCGCCGGAGATCTTGCGCGGGACAGGCCGGACTTGTTAGCACTCAAGGGCGGAGAGTGCTAACAGTCGTTCGCCCGTCACGACGAGGAGGAGGATTTGAGCAGCGTGCTTTCCACTGGCGCTGTGGCAGATCGGCTCAGGATCGCACTGGTCGCCCCGCCCTACTTCGATGTCCCGCCCCGTGCGTACGGCGGCGTCGAGGCCGTCGTGGCCGATCTCGCGGATGCCCTGGTGGCGCGTGGGCACCGCGTGACGTTGGTCGGCGCCGGCCGCAACGGCACCACCGCGGACTTCGAGCCGGTGTGGGATCGCACTGTCCCCGAACGGCTCGGCGAGCCGTATCCCGAAGTCATGCACGCGATGGCAGTCCGCCGCGCGATCGAGCGGATCGCGTCGGCCGATGGCCTCGACGTGGTGCATGACCACACGTTCGCCGGACCGCTCAACGCTCCCGTTTTCGCCACCACCGGCCTGCCTACCGTGGTGACGGTCCACGGCCCGGTCGACGCGGACCTCTACCGGTACTACCGGGCGCTCGGCGACGACGTCCAACTCGTCGCGATCAGCGAACGGCAACGCAAGCTCGCGCCGGACCTGAACTGGCTGAGCACCGTGCACAACGCCCTGCGGGTGGACGAATGGCCGTTCCAGCGCCACAAGGACGACTACGCCTTGTTCCTCGGCCGGTTCCATCCGGACAAGGCGCCGCACCTGGCGCTGGAAGCGGCGCACGCCGCGGGCATACCGCTGGTGCTGGCGGGCAAGTGCGCGGAGCCGATCGAGAAGGAATACTTCGAGCTGGAAGTCCGGCCGCGGCTGACCGACGAGGACCACGTCTTCGGCGTCGCCGACGCCACGGAGAAGCGCAGGCTGCTGGCGTCCGCGCGCTGCCTGCTCTTCCCGATCCGGTGGGAGGAGCCGTTCGGCATGGTGATGATCGAGGCCATGGCGTGCGGCACGCCGGTGGTCGCCTTGCGCGCGGGCGCCGTGCCGGAAGTCGTCGTCGACGGCGTGACCGGCCTGATCCGCGACGAACCGGACGAACTCGTCGACGCGCTGCACGAGGTGCGGTCCATCGATCCCGCCGCGTGCCGCGAGCACGTCACGAAGCACTTCGGGGTGGACGGTCTCGGCTCGGGTTATGAAGCCGCTTACCGTGCTGCCGTGCGGCTGGCGCGGCCCACCACGCTGGCCACTCTGCGGAAGGACTTCGCGGCCCTGGACTCGGCCTTGGACCGGGCCTATGAACGCACCGCCGGGGACAGGGTATGACCGAGGCGTTCAACGCGGGCGAACCCGTGTCGACGTTCAGTCCGGGCGGCACGGTGACCCTCGTGGAAGGCGGCACCTTCTGCCTGTCGGACAACACCGGCGACATCAGGCCGGGCACCGCGCAGGGGCTCTTCTTCCGGGACGCCCGGCTGATGTCGCGGTGGGAACTGCGGCTGGACGGTGACGTGCCGCACCCGTTGTCGGTGATCACGCCGGAGGCGTTCGTCGGCCGGTTCGTCGCGCGCCGGCCTCCCCGGGCCGGTCAGGCGGACAGCACTCTGCTGGTGGTGCGCGAGCGGCTGATCGGTGACGGTCTCCGCGAGACCGTCACGCTCGAGAACCTCAGTGCCGAGGCGACTGTCGTCACGCTGGTGCTCAACGTGGACGCCGACTTCCAGGACCTGTTCGCGGTCAAGGAGGGCCGGGCGGCCCAGCGAGACGCCGACACGATCGTCACAGGGGCGGAACTGTTGCTGCGTGACCGGCACGACGGGTCGCGTGGCCTCTCGGTCAGCGCCTCGGCCGATCCGGTCGTGGTGCCCGGCATGCTGAGCTGGCACGCGGTCGTCCCGGCCAAAGGCCGGTGGTCGACGGAGATCGTGGTGCAGCCGACGCTGGCCGACCGCCGGGTGAAGCCCCTGTTCCACCGCGGCCAGCAGCTGGAGAGCAGTGGCCCGGCCCGCAAGATCCAGGCGTGGCGCAGTGCCAGCACCGCGGTCCGGGCCGACGATCCCGTGCTGTCCCAGGTGCTGCGCCGCACGGAAAGCGATCTGGGCGCGTTGCAGATCCACGACCCGTCCCGCAACGGCCGGCCGTTCGTCGCCGCGGGTGCACCGTGGTTCATGACGTTGTTCGGCCGTGACAGCCTGCTGACGGCGTGGATGGCGTTGCCGTTGGACGTGGGGCTGGGCACAGGAACCCTGCAGACGCTGGCGGAGTTGCAGGGCAAGCGCGTCGATCCGCTCACCGAGGAGGAGCCGGGCCGGATTCTGCACGAGCTGCGGATGGGGCCGGACAACACCCGCGTGCTCGGTGGCAGCCAGTACTACGGCTCGGTCGACGCCACACCGCTGTTCGTCATGCTGTTGGCCGAATGCTGGCGGTGGGGCGCTGACGAGGCGACGATCCGGTCGCTGCTGCCGGCCGCCGACGCGGCACTGTCGTGGATCACCGAGTACGGCGACCGTGATGGCGACGGCTTCGTCGAATACCGGCGGGCTACCGACCGAGGCCTGATCAACCAGGGCTGGAAGGACAGTTTCGACGGTGTCAACGACGCCGGTGGCCGCATCGCGCGGGCGCCCATCGCCCTGTGCGAGGTCCAGGCATACGTCTACGCGGCCTGGCTGGCACGAGCGGAACTGGCTGAAGCATCCGACGACACCGCGCTCGCCGAACGGTGCCGGGCCAACGCGGACCAGCTGCGGCGACGCTTCGCCGAAGCGTTCTGGTTGCCCGACAAGGGCTGGTACGCCGTGGCACTGGACGGTCAGAAGACGCCGGTGGACGCCCTGACCAGCAACGTGGCGCACTGTCTCTGGTCGGGAATCGCCACCGACGAGCACGCCGCCACCATCATCAAGCGGTTGAGCGGCGACGACATGGACACGGGCTACGGTTTGCGTACGCTCGCCGCGTCCATGGGCGCGTACAACCCGATGAGTTACCACAACGGGTCGGTGTGGCCACACGACACAGCGATCGCTGTGGCCGGTCTGCTGCGCTACAGCCATCTTGATGGCGCCATCGCGTTGGCACAGCGGCTGGCCACCGGATTGCTCGACGCCGCAGCGGCGTTCGGCGGGCGGCTACCCGAACTGTACTGCGGATTCGCCCGTGACCGGTTCAGCCCACCGGTGCCCTATCCCACCTCGTGCTCACCACAGGCGTGGGCGAGCGCGGCGCCGATGCTGCTCGTGCGCGCGTTCCTCGGGCTGGATCCGAACGTGCCCCGCCGGACGTTGACCGTCAAACCGAACATCCCGGCGCAGTGGGGTTCCCTCGCCCTCACCGAGCTGCGCCTCGGTTCGGCCACAGTGGACATCCACGGCAGCGGGGACGACGCGAACGTGACGGGTCTGCCGGGCGACTGGACGCTCGGTTAGCGGTCAGGGGCGTCCACTTCGGACGCCCCGGCCGCCTTCGGAGCTAACAGGACAGCAATGCCGTCCGGAAGCTGGCCGTGTAGGTCGTCGGTGTTGCCGGAGCCGTGATCGTGTGGCTCTGCGCGCCACCGTCAGACCACGACCGGAAGCAGTACCTGACCAGCCCGCTGCCCTGCGGGCTGGGAGCACTGATCGTGTTGGCGGAACCCACGATCACGGTCCGCGTGAACGGTGCCGTCGCCGAGGTGCTGAAGTGCGTCAGCGTCCGGCCGGACGGGTTGCTGGCGAACGTCAGCACCACGGTTCGCGGATCCAGCCGCACCGAGGTGCTCGCGGTGCGCCCGCTGGAGTCCCGGGCGGTGAGCACGAGCTCCAAATAGGACGGATATTCGTGGTCGGGTGCGGAGAAACCGCCGTTCGCGGTGCCGGAGAAGGTCTGCACGGTGTGGGAATGGCAGTTGCTCGGGCAATGCTGCAACAGCAGCGTCCACGTCAGCGCGCTGGCCGCCAGCGGACCGTCCTGGGCGTCGGTGGCGCGACCGGAGAACGTGATCGGATCACCGACCTTCCACCTCAGTGTGGTGTCCGGGGTGTCGATCACCGGGACCGGATCGGGATTGGCCGGATTGCCCGCGGTCACCACCACGGTGGCGGTGTCCGTCAGGCCACCGGGATCGGTGACCCGGAGTTTGACCGGCACGATCGCGTCCGTGGTGTACGTCCGCGCCGGATTCACCGCCGTCGAGTCGTCGAACGCGCCATCACCGTCGAGATCCCACGCGTAGGCCAACGCCTGCGCGTCCGGATCGCTCGATCCCGAGCCCGAGAACTGGACGTTCAACGGCACGGCACCGCTGGTGGGGTTCGCCGTGGCGACCGCCGTCGGCGCGCGGTTGCCGGTCGGGTAGCTGACGCGACGCAGCTGGCCGCCGTTCAGCGCCACGTAGAAGATGTCGCCACCGGGTCCCGACAGGATGTGCACCGGCACAGCGGCACCGGTCACGAACGGCGTGATCATCGACGGGTCAGGCGTGCCGGAAGCGTTGCGGCGCATGGCCCAGATGCATCCTCGGGACGCGTCGGCGAAGAACAACGCACCTCGGTACTCGGCGGGGTAATTGCTGTTGTTCTCGAACGCCATTCCGCCGACCGAGGAGCTGCCGGTCGGGCATCCGTCGCCCGCGACAACGTTGTTGCTGTGGTTGTAGGCGAAGTGCGGCGCGTTCTGCCCGGTGCCGTAGAGGTTCTCACAGGACGTGAGGTTCGCGTTGTCGTAGCCCGACTGCCGGGCGCCGCCTTCGTAACAGGGCCAGCCGAAGTTCTCGGCCACGCCGTCGGTCATGTTCGAGATCCGGTTGACCTCTTCCCACGTTCCCCAGCCGACGTCGCCGACCCACAGTTCGTTGGTGCCGGGCCGGACGCCCATCCGGAAGGGATTCCGGAGGCCGTACGCGATCACACGCTTGGCGTTGGCGTTCGTGCTCGACGCGAACGGGTTGCCGGGCATGCCCGCGCCCGTCGCTGGGTCGATACGGATGACCGTCCCGTCCAATGTGCGCGGTTGGTCGGCCGCCCGACGGACGGACTGGGACCGCAGTGCCCCACCGAGTGCGGTCGGCGGGCTGAGATTCGTCCCAGCGGCGCCGGGCGGGTCACCACACGGGTTGCCGACCTGGCCCCAGTCGGCGAAGTTGAAGCTGGCACCGTCGCCGCCGCTGACGTACAGCGCGCCGTCCGGGCCGAACGCGAGCGAGCCGATCGAGTGGCTCGGGTACTGCTGGCACCAGTCGGTGAGCACGACCTGTTCGGCGGACGCGGTGTTGCCGTTCGCGATCAGCCGCGACAGTCTGCCCTGGACGAGGCAGCCCTGATTGGTCGCACCCGGCGGGTCGGGACACACGTCCCCCCACCCGAGGTAGTCGTATGTGTACAGCACGTAGACATGCGGTGTGACCGGGAATTGCGGGTGGAGTGCGAGACCGAGCAGGCCGCGGTCCCAGAAGTCGTGCACCTGTGGCCTGAGGTCGGCGAAAACGGTCGGCGTGGTGTCGCCCAGACCGTCGTAGACCTTGACGATCCCGCTCTTCTCGGCGATGAAGACGCGTCCGTCAGGCGAGAAGGCGGCCTGGGTCGGTGCGGACAGTCCGGAGATCACGGCGGTGTCGGTGAAGCCGGCGGGCACGGCGGCGGAGGCCACCAGCCCGCCGGGTAAGCCGACCAGCGCGCCGGCCAGCAGGACCAGCACGGAGATGAGCCTTTTCATCGGCGGTTCCCCTTGGCGGTTCGGCAGGGATGGGGTTTCGCCGCGGACATCGCACTTCGGACAGACGGCGGTAGCATGATCGGCCGACTGGTGCACATCGCACACTCGCCGGGCCACCGATGAGTCGCATCGACCGTGCCGAGTGGACGAACCCGGTCGCGGTGCGTTCCCCGGCGCTCACCCGGTCACACCGCACCGGCGCCGGAAAAGTGTGATCAATCCTACCCGATTAGGTTAGGCTTGCCTATATCGTTTAGGGTCGCCGCCGTGCGGGGAGAGCTTCGAGCAACTGGGCTGGTAGTGGGCCATGCGGGCGTGCCTGTGCTGCGTGACGTCGACGTGGCGCTGCGGCCGGGCACAGTGACGGTCTTCGTCGGCCCGAACGGGTGCGGCAAGTCGACCCTGCTGCGGACCCTGGCCGGCCTGCTGCCGGCCATCGACGGAAACGTGCAGGTCAACGGCACCTCACTGGCCGAGCTGCCGCGGCGTGAGCTGGCCCGGCACCTGGCCTTCCTGCCGCAGACGCCCGTCGTTCCGGCAGGCGTGACGGTCCGGGAACTGGCGCGGCACGGCCGTTACGCGCACCGGGGCGCCTTCGCCCGGCACACGCCGGAGGACGCCGAAGCGGTGGAATGGGCGCTGGACGTCACCGACGCGGCCTCGCTCGCGGACCGCCGGCTGGACGAACTGTCCGGCGGCGAACGGCAACGCGCGTGGCTGGCGACCGTGCTGGCGCAGAAGACCCGGATCGTCCTGCTCGACGAACCGACCACCTACCTGGACCTCAAGCACCAGTTCGAAGTCCTGGACGTGGCCCGCAAGCTGGCCCACGAGCACGACATCGCGTGCGGGGTCGTCCTGCACGACCTCACCCAGGCGGCCGCGTACGGCGACGACGTCGTTGTGGTGGCCGACCAGAAGATCGTGGCCGCCGGCGCGGCCGGAGAAGTCCTGACCGCGGCGACGATCGAGCAGGCGTTCGGCCTGGCTGTGACCGTGGTCCGTGACCCGGGGACCGGGTATCTGGCGTGTTTTCCGCGCCGCACAGCGTAAGGGAGTAGGAAATGGTTCGCGCGCTTGTAGTCGCGTGTGTCGCGTTGGTCCTCGCCGGGTGTGGCGGTGGTACGGCCGGGCAGACCGCCGGTGGCGGCGGCAGTGCCGGTGACGGCGGCGGCGGGGCGATCACCGTCCAGACGGCACGGGGTCAGGTCAGCCTGCCCAAGCCGGCGACCAAGGTCGTGGTGCTGGAATGGGCTTATACCGAGGAACTCGTCGCGCTCGGCGTGACTCCGGTCGGCAACGCGGACAACGAGGGCTACCAGAAGTGGGTCACCGCGCCCGGTGCGGCGCTGCCCGCCGGCGTGGCCGACGTCGGCCAGCGCCAGGAGCCCAGCCTGGAACGGATCAAGGCGTTGCAGCCCGACCTCATCGTCGGCGAGGAGAAGACCGTCGCGGTCAACCACGACCAGCTCAAGGCGATCGCGCCGGTGCTGTCGTTCGACTACCCGGTCGCCCCGCAGTTCGAGACGATGAAGAAGAACTTCACCGAGCTGGCCAAGGCCGTGGGCAAGCAGGACAAGGGCCGTGAGGTGCTCGGCCGGATCGACGCGAAGGCCGCCGAGGTCAAGCAGAAGATCCCCGCGGGCATGCCGTACGCGTTCGCGCAGGCCTACACCGCCAACGGCACGCCGAACATCCGGATGTTCGGCGGCACCACGCTCGTCGCCGAGGTCCTCGGACTGGCCGGGCTGCGCAACACCTGGCAGGGCCAGCCGGACAAGTGGGGCCTGACCACCGTGGGCGTCGAAGGACTGACCCAGATCCCGGCCGACGCCGCCCTGATCTACGTCGCCCAGGCCAACGACAACCCGTTCACCGGGTCGCTCGCCGCCAATCCGGTGTGGACCAACCTCGAGTTCGTCAAGAAGAACAAGCTGTACGCGCTCGACCCGGGAACCTGGACCTTCGGCGGCCCGCTGTCGGCCGTGCAGATCCTCGACGGTGTGGGCAAGGCACTGGCGGCCTGATGCCCAAGCTCATCACCGGCGGCGTCGCGGTCGTCCTGTGCGCGGTGATCGTCGTGCACCTCGGGCTCGGCGCCGCCGGTGTCGGTGTCCTCGACGTCCTGTCCTTCGTGGCCGGCAACGGGGACGAGAACACCCGGAACGTGCTGTGGGGCAGCAGGATTCCCCGCACGCTGGCCGGTCTGGTCGTCGGCATAGCGCTCGGCGTCTCGGGTGCGCTGATCCAGGGCGCGACGCGCAACCCGTTGGCGGCGCCGGACACGCTGGGCGTCAACGCGGGCGCGTACTTCGCCGTCGCCGCACTGGCTTTCGCTGGCGTGAACGCCGGGGTGTTCGGCAACGGCGGAGTCGCGTTCCTCGGTGGTCTGGCCGCCGTGGCGCTGGTGTACCTGCTGACCGTCGGCGGTGTGCTGACGCCCGGACGGGTGTTGCTGGCGGGAGCCACGGTCTCGCTGATCGGCATGGCCGGTGCGGAGTTCCTGCAGATCCTGGACGAGCACCAGACTCGGGGACTGTTCTTCTGGGGCAACGGTTCGCTGATGCAGACAGGACTGGACCGGCCGCTGGTCGTCGGCGCGGTCGTCCTTGCCGGAGCGGCCCTCGCGCCTTTGCTGGCCAGGTCGCTGGATCTGCTGTCGCTCGGTGACGAGACCGCTCAGGCGATGGGCGTGCAGGTGAACCGGGTCCGTCCGATGGCCCTGTCGCTCGCGGTGGTTCTCGCCGCGGCCGCCGTGACCGTCGCCGGTCCCATTGGTTTTGTGGGTCTGATCGCTCCGGTCGCCGTGCGGTTGCTCGGCATTCACGGTCATTCGCTGCTGATTCCGTTGGCAGGCTTGACCGCCGCGACGCTCGTGCTGGCGGCGGACGCGGCCGCGCAGGTGGCCCTCCCGCCGTCGGCCGGGTACGGCGAGCTTCCCGTCGGGATCGTCACCGCGCTCATCGGCGGTCCGATCTTCATCGTCCTGGCCAGGCGGGTGATCACCGGCGACGCTGATCGCGGTGCCGCTGTCGTCGTGGCACAGGCACGCAAGTCCCGCTTCGTCACCGCGTTGGTCATCGGGTGCGGTCTTCTGGCTGTGGCCGCCGTCGTCGGTCTGCGGGTCGGCGACATGGACATCAGCTGGAGTGATCTGGCGTCGGTCGTCACCGGGTCCGGGCAGGAGATGGCGAACGCGGTGGTGTCCTTCCGGCTGCCACGGATTCTTGTCGCGGCGGGTGCGGGTGCGTGCCTGGCGATCGCGGGTGTCGCCGTGCAGTCGGTGGTACGCAATCCGCTGGCCGAACCGGGACTGATGGGCATCACCGGCGGCGCCTCGGCCGCGGCGATGCTGGTGATCCTCGTCATCCCTTCGGCGCCGGTCGCCGTGCTCCCCGTGGCCGCGACAGCCGGTGGTGTGCTGGCGATGGTGATCATCGTCCTCATCGCACGGCAACTCGACCCGACCCGTGTCGTGCTCATCGGTCTCGGTATGGCCGCGACGACAATGGCGCTGGTAAATGTCATGGTCGTCGGGGCACAGATGAACATCACGGCAGCGCTCACGTGGCTCGCCGGCAGCACGTACGCGCGTGACCTCAGCACGCTCGGCTGGCTGCTGCTGCCCGCGGTCGTCGCGGTGATGTTGATCGTGGGCGGTCGCGCGGTGAACATGCTGGCACTCGGTGATGACCTGCCGCGCAGCCTGGGCCTGGCTTTGGGCCGGACACGGATGCTGGTGCTGTGCGGCGGCGCCCTGCTCGCGGCGGGCACAGCTGCGGCCGTCGGCACCGTGGGCTTCGTCGGTCTCGTCGCGCCGCACCTCGCGCGGCGCATCGTCGGCACCGCGACCCACCGGTTGATGCCGATGGCGGCAGTCCTGGGAGCGGTGCTCGTGGTGGTGGCGGACACCGTCGGCCGGAGTGTGCTCGCCCCGACAGAGATCCCGGTCGGCATCGTCACCGCGCTGCTGGGGACGCCATATCTGGTGTGGCTGCTCCGTGCCAAGTGACACAGTTGAGTGATGGACCCGGCGGTACTGTACTGAGCTGTGCCGGATGTCGACTATTACGCCATTCTCGGCGTACCCAAGTCGGTTTCGGACGCCGAACTGAGATCGGCGTACCGGAAGCTGGTACGGCGCGCCCACCCGGACAACGGGGGAAACGTCGACACATTCCAGCGGATTCAGCAGGCGTACCGGAAAATCCGGGCCCTTCGCACGGTCAGCATGCCTTCGGCGTACACCGCCTCCACCACAACCCGAGCGCGGCGAAGACCGGACAGGTGGAAACGGATGATCTGCTGGTCGTGCGGGGTGCGCACGGCCCGAAGACCGCTGGTCATCGTCCTGACCAAGCTCGACGTGCCCGAGGAGCGAGTGGATTTGCCGTACTGCGACTGGTGCTGGTCACAGCGGGTCAATGCCCGAGACCGGCGGCTCGTCGCGGCACTGCAAACGGCAGGGGCGTCGTCCCGGCTCGGATTCGCTTTGCTGGTCGCGGCGTTTCTCGGTCTGGTCGCGATGATCGGGTACCTGCTTTTCCTCTTCGAGCCGTCCCATTCCTTGACGCTGTTGTTCCTGCTGTGGGCCACGATCATCACCCTGCTGGTGCTGGGAATGCGGCCGATCGTCCGGCGTGCGGTGGAAATCCGGCGCCAGGCCCAGGATTTCCACCACCGTCTGCTCGACCACCCGCCGATCGCCGCCCTGCTGGACCACGGCTACCGGCTGTGAACCGCCCGGAGTTCGGCGGCGAACTGCGCGGAGTCGTGATCGGGCCCGCACCCTTCGACCAGGATGAGGTCCCCGACCATGTGATCGGCCCGCAGCGGCAGGATCTCCTGGTACGCCGGTGACCGGTACCACTCGCGTGCGGCGTCCATGCTCGGAAACTCGATCATCACGAGAGCTCCCGGCCAGACCCCTTCCAGGACGTCCATCTCGCCACCGTGCACGAGGAACTTCGCGCCATACGGATCCATAGTGGCCTGGATGCGCTCCAGGTACTCGTACACCTCGGGGTGCGGCGGCCCGGCCTGGCGCAGGTGGGCGATTCCGTAGGCGGTCATGGTGTTCTCCCTTTCGAATCGGATGTGTCCATCCTGTTCGAAGGAGGGAATGGCGTCGATTACCCGCCACGTAATGTGACGGCGGGCAGGCGCAACTCGATCGGATCGGTCACTCGCCACGCAGTTGCCGGCGGATCTCCTCCAGCTTGTCGCGGCCGGCCTGCTCGCGCTCGGCCATCTGCTCGTCGACCGACTTGGCCTGCGGCGTGTCCTCGGCCAGTTCGTTGGCGCCGATCGAGGTGGCGTACTTGTTCTCGATCCGGTCGCGTACGTAGTCGAACGTGGGCACGCCACCGTCGGTGTAGTCGAACTGCGGCTGCGGGACCGGCTGCGCCGGTTCCTCGACGATCTCGGCGTCGACGATCCTCGGGTCCGGCTCGGTCATCAGCTGCTCCATTCCACCTGGTGGCGCTCCCGCCATTACGAGAGTATCGCGTCCACCGCCTTCTTGAGCGCGCTCGGCTGCGACGGCCTGCGCGGCGCCTGCTTCCGCATCTCGATCATCCTGGCGCCGATCTCCTGCAACTGCTTGCGGCCCAGGCCCGCACGGACCTTGGGGAACCACTCGGACTCCTCTTCCTCCATGTGGTGCGTGACGTTCTCGATCAGCACGGTCGTCTTGGCGTCGAACCGCTCGTCCTCCGGCTTCATCATGGCCAGCTCGGCGCACAGCACGTCCGCGACATGATGCTCCTCATAGGACTCCAGCACGTCGTCCTCGATGTCCGGCAGGAGCTTGCGCACCTCTGGGTACATGCACTCGTTCTCGATGTACGTGTGCACGGTCAGCAGCTCGATCATCTTGTCGACCAGCCGGCCCTTGGTCGCCGTCGCGTTCTCGCCCGCGTTGGTGAACTCGGTGAACAGCCTGCGGATCTGCTTGTGGTCTTCCTTCAGCAGCACAATGGCGTCGGTCGACATGATCCCTCCCAGAAGTCAGTCTCGGTATCCGGGGGTTACCCGCCGGTTGTCGCGTTTAATACGGCCGGACGTGGGAACCACCTGCGGGTGGGAATGCCTGTGGTGACGAGGCTCGACCAGCTGATCGAGCTGATGGGCATGGATCTGCCGCTGTTCCTGAGGTACTCCTCGGGGCCGGAAGCCGATGCCGTGCACCCCAGCGTGGATCACGAAAGCGGTCTGCGCATGCCGGGACACTCGGCCAACCCGTTACGCCCGCCGTCCTGGTGGACTTTGCCCACAGAGGACTGGATGGCCCGGCGGATCTGCCAGTACGTGCAGAAGGTCGACGAGGGCGCCCGGCCGTGGGTGCTGACCGGTGAGGTGATCAGCCATGGCCCGGACAACGAACCGCTGCTGGTCAACGTGACGCCTGTGGCGTGGTTGGGTGACGAGTTGCTGGCCGAGGCGCAACAGCGCTACAGAGAGCGAATGGACGCCGGGAAGTCCGGCGCCTGAAGCAGTTTGACCGGTCGCGCAACGGGAATCTACGTCCTATGTGGCTGCTCAGACCGCCGGGTGTGTACCGCCCGCAGGAAGACACCTGGCTGTTGGCCGATGCCCTGCGCACGGCGCCGCTTCCCGCCCGGGCGTCCGTTCTGGACGTCTGCACCGGGACCGGTGCACTCGCTGTGACGGCGGGTCGGCTCGGTGCCGCCGAAGTGACCGCGATCGACGTGTCCCGACGGGCAGCCACCGCCGCGTGGGTGAACGGGCGCGTCAACGGCGTCCCGATCCGTGCGTTGCGCGGGCATTTCGGCGATCTCGTCGGCAGGGAACGCTTCGACGTCATCCTGGCGAATCCTCCCTATGTGCCCGCACGTCAGGTCGCCCCGCACGGCAAGGCCAGGGCGTGGGACGCCGGAGACCGTGGCCGCGCGGTCCTCGATCCCTTGTGTGCCGTCATCCCGTTGCTGTTGAACGAGGACGGCATGGCTTTGATCGTCCACTCCGAACTGTGTGGTTCGGACAGCACTGTCCATGCGTTGCGGGGATCCGGTTTGAAGGCCTCCGTGATCGCCCGTCAGGTCGTCCCGTTCGGACCCGTGATGCGGTCACGCACGGAATGGCTTGTGTCCCAAGGGCTTGTCGAGCCCGGCCAGGACCACGAGGAACTGGTGGTGATCCGCGCCGATGTCCCGACCCGATGAGGCACGGCGAGTCGTCGTCGTACCGGGCGGACCGATCCTGATCGACGGACCGGTCGAAGTCACCATGGACGACGGTACCGTCGTCCGCTCCGACCGGTTCGTCGTCGCGGTGTGCGCGTGCCGGCGCAGCAAACGGTATCCGTTCTGCGACACCAGCCACCGCCGCAAGGTCAGGACTGACGAAGCGAAGAACGACCGGCCCGCCACGAACTGAGGACGTGCTCGCCGAACCGGTCCTCCAGCAGTTCGGTCGCCTGGATGCCGAACACGACCGATCCGGTCAGTTCCGGCTCACGCTTGAGCAGGTCACCGATGACGTCGCGGCGCATCACTTGTTCGTGCACCGCGTCGGCTTCCATGTGTTCGGTGTAGAAGTGCACGCACGCCTCGTCCGCCTCCAGCCGCGCGAGCGCCTTGACCATCCGCTGCGCGCTGGGGGCGGTGGTGATCTCCGCGGCGGCGAAATGCCCGACCAGCGCACCGCGCAGTGACCGGTGCAGCCCGAACAGGGACATCATGTTCACCACGGCCAGCATCTCGGCCGGTGCCTGGTCGAGGTAGTGCAGGTAGCCGGTGTTCAGCCCGGCCCCGGCGAGCAGGTCGACGTACAGCTGGGAGTGCAGCCGGTCGCCCCGGCCGCCGCCGAACTCGTCGAACTCGACCGCGACCAGGGCTGCCTTGGCCTGCCCCTGCAACCGGGGGATCACCCACGCGTGCGGGTCGGCCTCCTTGTGGTGGTAGATCGACCGGTGCACGAAGTACTCACGCATGTGCCACCACTCCCCCTCGTCCTTGAGGAAGTGGCTGACGCCCTTGCCGTCGACCGGCTCGACCAGCAACTCGGCCAGTTCGCCTTCGATGTCGTCGCCGCCGCGCACGTCGGCACGCAACGCGTCAAGGAACGCCTTCTCCATCTCACGGCGTAGCCGCAGCAGGTCGGGATCCCATTCCCATTCGGGATCCACGCCGGTGAAACCGCGGTAGTGCAGTTCGTACGCGGTATGCAGCGCCAACTGCAGGTCTTCGCCGTAGGGGTCGGACATCGCCGGCCACTCCCGGCTGCCGCCACGCAGCATGTCGATCACCGCGTGGGAAAGGGGCCCACGGGGCTCCGGCAACTTCACAGTTCCTCCAACAAGGCGTCGACCACGGTCACCGGATCGCCCGTCATCCGCGGTCTGACGTGCACGTCCGTTCCGGTCAACGCGGTCAGTTCAGCAAGCAGGACCTTGGCGGGCACGCACTGTCCGGTCCGCAGGTCGATCCCCGGACCGTCCATTCCGTACCGTGCGGCGGACCAGACCGCGGCCGCCGCCCACTGGTCCGGAATCGGCTTCGCCTCGTGCCCGGCATCCAGCTGGTCGAGGGCGTACTTCACGAGTGCCTCGGTCAGCGCGGCCTGCTGCACGGCTTCGTCCACGGTCGCCGCCGCGTCCGCCACCCGCACCTCGACCGTGGGATAACGCGGCGACGGCCGCGCGAGCCAGAACGTCATGGCGTGGTCGACGAGCACCCCCAGGTCCACCAGCTGATCGACGGCGTGATCGTGCTCGGCGGCGGAACCGAACCACGGCGTCAGCCCACCGCCTGGCAGCCGTGACTGCTGGACCATCCGCCAACTGGCATATCCGGTGTCGCGTCCGTTGTCGAACGGTGAGTTGGCGGACACCGCCAGCAACGTCGGCAACCAGTACGACAGGTGGTTGATCACGGCGACAGCGGTGTCCCGATCCTCGATCCCGACGTGCACATGGCACCCCGAGACCTCGTAGTCCTCGAGGACGCCCGCGTACATACCCGCGATCCGCTCGAAACGGGCACCGGACGTCATGGGCACGTCCAGTCCGGCCAGTACCGCAGTACCCGACGAGACCAGCCCCAGGCCCTCGCGTCCGGCGGCGGCGGCCAGTTCCCGCCGTCCCGCGACGAGCTGTTCCCTCAGGTCACCGAGGGAGTCACAGACACCGGTGGCGAACTCGACCTGACTGGTGAGCATCTCCGGATGCACCCGGGCGCCGCGCGGCAGCCGCCCGACCTGCTTGAGCACGGAGTCCGCGAAGGGCGCGGTCCGGCGGGTGACCGGATCCACGACCAGGAACTCCTCTTCCACACCGATCGTCACGACCAGGGAGTACCCGCCCTCGTGAGTGTTTATCAGTGTTAGAACCCCGATAAACGCTCACGAGGGGAAGGGGAGGCCGGGAACTTCCGGTGGCTCTCATCCGACTGGTTGTCCAGCACCCTGCGATCGCGAGGACGACGATGACGACCCACGAACTGACTGAGGCGACCACGCCCGCGTCGGCCAGACCCGCGCGAAAAGGCTCCTTACGCCCGCTGTTGCTGAGGCTGCACTTCTACCTCGGCGTGTTCGTGGGCCCGTTCCTGTTCGTCGCGGCGCTGAGCGGCCTGCTGTACATCTTCACGCCGCAGTTGGAACGGGTGATCTACGCACACGAAATGACTGTGCCGGTCGGGCAGGGCAAGCAGCCGCTGCAGGAGCAGGTGGACGCGGCACAGCGGGCCTTGCCTGACGCCACCCTCGTGCGCGTACGACCAGGCGACGCCGAGGACGCGACCACGCAGGTGATCTTCAGCCGGGCGGATCTGGCGCCGAGCCACTGGCTGACGGCCTACGTCGACCCGTACACCAGCGAGGTCCGCGGCACCCTGGAGACCTACGGCTCGAGCCAGGCCGGACCCGTCCGCACCTGGATCGACGAGCTGCACCGTGGCCTGCACCTCGGCGACTTCGGCCGCTTGTACAGCGAACTGGCGGCGAGCTGGCTCTGGGTGGTGGTGCTCGGCGGCCTGGTCCTCTGGTGGGGCCGCCGCCGGCCAGCGAAGGGCACCGGCCGCCGGAGGCTGCTGTCCTGGCACGCCACCACGGGTACGTCGGTCGCGATCGTCCTGCTGTTCCTGTCGGCCACGGGCTTGACCTGGTCGCAGTACGCAGGCGAGACGGTCAGTGACATCCGCGCGGCACTGTCGTGGGAAACGCCGGCACTGCCCGCCGCAGCGTCCGACCACGGCGGCCACGGCGAGCACAGTCACGGCGGTGGCCAGGTCACCGGCGCGAGCGTCGACCAGATCCTGAACATCGCCAGAGGTGCCGGTCTGGACGGCGCGGTCGAGATCGCGGTGCCTGCCGAACAAGGCAGTTCCTACGTGGTCAAGCAGATCCAGAATTCCTGGCCGACCAAAGCGGACTCGGCGGCCATCGACCCGGGCACCGGCGAGGTCCTGGCGACCCTGAAGTTCGACGACTATCCGGTGGGCGCGAAGTTGGCGCGGTGGGGAATCGACGCTCACATGGGTGTGCTGTTCGGCCTGCCCAACCAGATACTTCTGGCAGTGGTCTGCCTGGCCCTGCTGGCCATGATCGTCTGGGGCTATCGCATGTGGTGGCACCGGAGACCGACGAAGGACACCCTCGCCTTCGGCAGACCATACCCCCGAGGGGCATGGCGGGCCCTGCCGAAACCAGTACTGGCCGGCCTGGTAGCGGTGGCCGCCGTGTTCGCGTGGTACCTCCCGGTTCTGGGCGTGTCGCTGATCGGCTTCCTCCTCGTCGACACGGCGATCGGCCGAACGAAAGCCACCAGGAGAAACGCCCAGAAGTAGGAAGAACCTACGACTGAAGATCCCGAGCACGCCGATACCTACCAGGAGAGACACCAAACTGACGCTTGAAAGCAGCCGAGAAGGCGAACTCCGACCCGTAGCCGACCTTCCCGGCTATCACGGTCAGCGGAGCCGTGGTGTCACGCAGCAACTGGGCGGCGATGGTCATACGCCACCAGGTCAAGTAGGTCAACGGCGGCTGACCGACCTTCTCCGCGAAGCGGCGGGCGAACGGAGCCCGGGAGAGGCCCGCCGAGGAAGCCAGAGTCGCGACGGTCCACGGCTCAGCCGGATTCTCGTGCATGGCGCGCAGCGCGGCCGCGATCACCGGATCACGAAGGGCCAGCGCCCAGCCGGTCGCCGGTTCGTCCGGAGACTCGAACCAGGTCCTGAGGATGTAGACGAGCAGGGACTCCAGCAACGCCGGGACCAACGCGTCCGTGCCCAGACGCGGCTCGGTCAGCTCCGCGCTCAGCAGGTCCACCGCCAGCCGCAGGTCGACGCCCAGCCGAGCCGGTAGGTGGATGGTTTCGGGCAAAGTCCGCAGAAGTGGATGGGCTCTCGCGGGGTCCAGCTCGTAGGCGCCGCACAGCGTCACTGTCCGGGTCGCGGTGGCGCGCGGTTCCGCGCCCGGCGGACTGTCGGCCAGAGTGTGGCCCTGGCCGTGGGCCAGGAAGAGGATGTCGCCTTCCCGCAGCTCAAGGGGTGCGTGGCCGGGTCGCAGCAGCCAGCATCTGCCGTGCAGGATCACTTGGAAGCCCGCCGCTGCGGGTACCGGCCCGAACCAGTGGCTCCACGGGGTGGTCCACGTGATCTTCGCCGAGCGCGGCTCCCCGGTCCGGGTCACGGCGATCACGTCGCTGAGCAGGTCCACAGCCAGAGACGATCTCATATAAAAGCGGGACGTCAACCCATGGTTCGTCTCATTTCGCGGCTTTAGGGTCGTCTTTTGTGAAAGCCGCACGAATCCACGCCCACGGTGGTCCCGAAGTCATCCGGATCGACGACGTCCCGATCCCGAGCGGGGACACGCTGATCAAGGTCGCAGCGACTTCCTACAACCCGACGGAACTGGCAGTCCGGGCGGGGATGTTCCGCATCGACCTGCCGCACACGCTCGGGTGGGATCTGGCGGGCGAGGTCGACGGTGATCCGGTGATCGGGTTCGTCGACAGCGGCGCCGCCGCCGAGTTCGCCACCGCACCGGCGGACAGGATCGTCCCGGCGCCGAAGAACATCCCGCTCCACCACGCCGCCGCCATCCCGTTGGCGGGCTTGACGGCGTACCAAGTGGTGCAGGACGTCGAAGCCGGACAGCGAGTGCTGATCAACGGCGCGGGCGGCGGCATCGGCAGTTTCGCCGTCCAGCTCGCCAAGCACAAAGGGGCACACGTCATCGCGACCGCGAGCCCGCGCGGCATCGACAGCGTCCAGCGCTACGGTGCCGACGAGATCATCGACTACACCAAGCAGGTCCCCACAAAACCGGCCGACGTGATGATCCACCTCGTCGGCACCCCGCCGCCGTGGACTCCCCCGGCACCGGAAGTCATCACCGCGGCCGCCCAGTTCCCCGGCGCACGGCACATCGTCATGCGTTACAGCGAAGACCATCTGTCTACTTTGGTCAGCCTCGTTGAAGCCGGAGTGATCACAGTGGACGTGACAGAGTCGTACCCCTTGGCAGCCATGGCCGAAGTGCACAGGAAAGGCGAAGCGGCCGCGTTCCACGGCAAGGTCACGATCGTGATGCCGTGACCACCGAACGGCGGATGCCGCACTCCACAACAGCGACAACCGGCACGGAAACGCTGCTCAGCGTAAGCGGTGCTGTGGCCGTGATCGGCGCTGGGGCTGGCCCGAGCGAAACGGGCACGGTCACGATCAGGTGTCACTCGACCGGGTGCATTAGCGTCCCGGATGGACATTCCGGACGTCGCGATCACTAATGTGTGGCCGCATGAGGTCATGGGTCGCCGGTGTGACGGCGGTGTTGGCGGTGGTTGTGGTCATTCCCCCAGCGAGTGCGGGTGAGCAACTTCTGTTGCCGGACCTGCGGCAGGCGTTGCCCGGCTGCTCCGGCGGCTACTCGGGCGATCCGGTCGAGTGCACCGACTGGGACGTCTGCATGGTCGCGGACGCGGCTGCACCCAGCGGCGACTGTGTCCAGACTGGCCTGGTCAAGGCCGTGCGGCTGCGGTTCACCACCTCGGAGGAGAACGTCGGCGACGGACCGTTGCTGCTCTTCGGGCACAAGGACGCCGGTGCGGCCACGATGCGGGTCCGCCAGGCGTTCCAGGCGGGCAAACACGGTCAGATCCCGGCTTCCTACACCGAGGCGCGCCACCAGACGGACACCACGATGTACTACGAGCCCGCGCCGATGCACCAGCACTGGCACCTGCTGGGCTTCGAGCAGATGCAGCTGCGCACACCCGACGGCGCGACCGTGGTCCGTGACCGCAAGAACGGCTTCTGCCTCGGCGACCGGTACCTGACCGCCGACGCGCACACGTTGCCCAATGCAGTACAGGAGGCCGACACGCCCGAGAACCGGCTGGCGAAGTACTTGCGGCACAACAAGTGTGCTTTCAAGGAGCCGGGGGTCACGGACGTGCGGATCGGCATCTCGGTCGGCAGCGGCGACGACTACAAGTACGATGTGGACTTCCAGTGGCTGGACATCACCCGCGTCCCGTCCGGCACGTACGACCTGGTCAACACGGTGAACGCGAACCGGTCCCTGCAGGAGACGCGCTACGACAACAACTCCTCGTCGATGGCGATCTCGATCCAGTGGCCGGGCGGCGCGAACCACGCGCCCGCCATCATCACCCGGCCGCCGGTGGTCACGTTGCTGCGCGGTTGCCCAGGCGAGCAGCAGTGCGCGGTCAAGCAGGGCTTCCGCCCCAGGGTGAGCAGCGACCGGATCCACCACCCGAAGCGCCACACCGGGCACCACTAGGCAGCGAGGATCTCCCGTGTCACGCGCTCGCCTGACTCGATCGCGCCGTTCATCCAGGCGATCCACAGCGATGTGTGCTCGCCCGCGAAGTGCACGCGGCCCGCGGCCTGGCGCATGGCCGGGAGCATCCACGCCAGTTCACCGGGACCCGCCCAGCCCCAGCCGCCGCCCGCCCACGGGTCCTCCTGCCACACCTTCTCGACGCATCCCACGATCTGCCCGCGGATTCCCGGCAGCAACGTGTCCATCAGGCCGCGCATCCTGGCGACCCGACGATGGCCGTATCCGGCGTAGGTCAACGCGTCGGTCTCGAACATGTAACTCTGGATCATGCCGAACTCCGGATCGGCCTGCTGGGAGCTGGTGTTCCAGATCCGTCCGGCCATCGTGTCGGTGCTGACGAGGGTGATGCCGCCGAGCGACTCCCGCTCCCAGAACCGGCTGCGCGTCTGGAAATAGCAACGTGCGACAGGAAAGTACCGCAACTGCCTGATGACGTCAGCCTTCGCGCCGGTGAAGTCTGTCGAAACGCGACGGAGTGGCGCGAACGGCAGGGCGCACACGCAACGGTCCGCGCGGATCTCGTGCCTGCCGGTCCGGTCGACGTACCCCACGGTGACCGAACGCTCGTCCTGGCTGATCCGGACGACCTGGCTGGTGTACTTGATCCGCCCGCCGAGCGCCTTCGCGAACGCGTACGGCAGTTTGTCGTTGCCGCCCTTGATGCTCTGCGGTGTCGTGCCGAAGCCGATCGCCTCCATCGCCAGCACCGCGGCCGCGTTCCAGTTGCCGCACCGGCCTTCCTGCGCGTAGAACACCTGCCGCAAGGTTTCCGAGGCACCGCCTGCCTGAGCGAAGGAGTCGATCGTGTGCCGGTCGAGAGCGAGGGCGGACGGGACACTTCGTGGCCAGTCCGGATCGAACACGTCGCCCAACTGGGCGATGCCCGAACCGAGCAGCCGCAGGATCTGACCGCCGGGGTCGAGTTCCTCGCCCGGCGCGAAACCCGCCAGCGGCCAAGGAGTTCCCTGAGCGGGTTGCCGGAACCGTTCGCCCTGCATGAAGTACGCCCGCTCGCCGGAGTCGTACGGCGTCAACGCGAGATCGAACTCCTTGACGTACTTCAGGGTGTACTCGTGCGTCTCGAAGATCCGGATCGCGCCGAGCTCCGCGTGCCCGCCGCGCTGGAAGCCGTCGCGAACCGTCCGTACCCGCCCGCCAGGCCGGTTCTGCGCTTCGAGGACGACCACGTCGTACCCGTGCCGCATCAAGTTGTACGCGGCGGTCAGTCCGGCCAAGCCCGCGCCCAGCACCACGACACGTTTACCGCCCGCCGCCGCGGGCGATACACCGACAGCGGAAGCCACTGGCAAGGCGGCGGCACCGCGCAGCAGAGTTCTTCGATCCATGTCAGGCAGAGGCACGAACGGGTGGGTGGGTTCCATTAGTCCTGCTGAGTGATTGTCCGGCCGGAACCGGCCGAAACCCCGGCGGTCGTTCCCGCCGGGATCTAAGGTGTGTCGCCGGGGAGGTGCCCTGCGACGATGCACGGTGAAACCAACGAGCCCGAACCGGGCGGTGAAGCCAACGAGCCCCAACCGCACCGCGAAGCCAACAGGCCTGAATCCGACTGGAAGAGGCTGTCGCTGACCGCCGTGCTCATCGCGGTCGGCACCGCGGTCTCCCAACTCGCCGTCCAACCGCTGGACGGAACGCTCCGGACGATCATCTTCGGTGTCGGCGTGGTGATCCTGGCGGTGGTGGGCGCCGGGCTCATCGAGTGGCTCCTGTGGCTGCTGCGACGTCTGTTGGAGCGGTTTCGGCCGCAGCGGATCGCGGTGACTGTCGTCGTGGCGACGCTGTTCTGCGTCATGGGGGTGTCGTGGGGCAGGCCTGCGGTGGACTGGACCGCCAAACTGTTCGAGCCGTGCCCGCCGCCCGTTCTCGTCCGCGCCCTGACGACACCCGAACTGCTCGAACCGTATCGCGAACTGGCGGCCGAGTTCGCGGACGACGAGGCCGCGAAAGACGGCTCCTGCAGGCCGTTCGAGGTCTACGTCTACGCCCTGCCGGCGGAAGAGGCGAAGGCGGGCCTGCATGCCGGGTGGAGCGCGGAGTACCTGCGCAAGGCACCCACGCCGGACGTCTGGTTGCCGGAAACGGGAATGCACGTCGAACAGGTCGTCAGGCGGCGTGACATCGACAAGTCCGGCCCGCCGATGGACGTCACGGAGTCGGTCGGCACCATCCCGATCGTGCTCGCCCTGCCCGCGCGGGCCGGGCTGCGGCCGGAAGATCCGGAGTGGCAGGGAAAGACGTGGCAGGATCTGGTGGACAAGCTGCGGGACAACGGAATCGGCCTGATCCGTCCCGGTAAGTCGACCGTCGGCGAGTTCGCCACGGTGGCGATCTACTCGAGCGCCGGCGGGGCCACGCGCCTGCGCGAGAACGCCGAACCGGCCCGCCAGTTCGAGTCCTGGGTGGACAGTTCGTTCCAGGCGGGCCGCTATCCGGCAGGCGGGAACCACACGGCCCTGCTGGGCAGGCACCGTGAACTCGGTGACGCCGGGGCCGCGATGGTCCTCTCCGAGCTGGACATGATCCGGCACAACGAGGATGTGCGCGGCGGCCCGTACGGCCCGGGCTGCGACTTCCTCGACGAACCGCCGGGGTGCCTGCACGCGGTCTACCCGTCGGACACGTACTCCTTCGATCTTCCTTTGGCGGTGCTGAACTGGCCCGGCTTGGACCGCGGCGCCGGGCAGCGGCGGGCCATCGATGCCTTCAAGGCCTGGCTGGGCGGCGACGCCGGTCGCGAAGCCATGGTGCTGGAGGGAATCCGCCCGCCCCCGGGCACTCCCCTGCAGTCGCCGTTGTCCGCCGTCAGCGGCATCATCCCCGGCGGACCGCCGAACCACATCAAGCAGCACGGCAGGCTGCCGACCAACATCAGGGACGAGATGGTCTCGATCAAGGACCAGGTCCGCCGGACCAGCCGGGTGCTGATCTCGCTGGACGCGTCCGGGTCGATGCGGGAACGAGTCGGCGGCCAGACCCGCTACGGCCTGGCGGTCAAGGCGATCCAGGACGCGCACGCGAATCTCGCGCGACGGGCCGAGGTGACGCTGAACGTCTTCTCCGCCACGATCGGGGTGCGGCCGGTCGACCTGACCTCGATCGGACAGGTCCAGCCTGCCGGGAACACCCCCCAGCACCGGGCGATCCTCGAAGGGATGCGGGCAGCGGGGCGGGGCGGCGTGCTGGTCCTCGTGACCGACGGCAGCAACAACGTCCCTGACGTGACCCCGCAGCAAGTGGCCGAGCAGTCCGGCGCGCGGGTGCTGGTGCTGGCGTTCGGCGAGGCCACGTGCGGGGCACAGGTCCTGAACGATGTGACGAACAGAACCGGTGGCAGTTGCCGTCAGGCGAGCGTCGACACGTTGTCCTTCGAACTGGCCGAGCTGCTGCGAGGAGTGTGATCACCGGTGAAGTGGTCGTCGTTCGGAATCGGTGCGGTGGCGGGCGCACTGGTCGCCGTCGTCTTCGTCAGCTGTGGACTGCCCGCGCTGGAGGACAACGGGCTCGAAGCCGGACCGCTGCTGATCATCTCCGGCGCGGACCAGAGCAACGGCAGGCAGCGCCAGCAACTGGTCGACCAGTGGAACAGGACGAATCCGGACACCCCGGCCCAGATCGAGGAACTGGCGCTCGGCGCGGACGACCAGTACTTCGAGATGGTGGGCCGGGCCCAGGGCAACGGCCGGATGCCGGACATCTACAACCTGGACGTCACGTGGACCGCCGAGTTCGCCGAGCGCGGCTACATCAGTCCGCTGGACGAGTCCGAACTGGACACTTCGGGGTTCATCGAGAACCCGCTGGCGACGTGCAGGTACGACGGCAAACTGTGGGCGTTGCCGTTCAACACCGACGCGGGGCTGATGTACTACCGCAGCCCGGACGTCAAGGCACCGTCCACCTGGGACGAGATGGTCGACGGGACACGGTCGTTGTTCTCCGGGCCGCACGACAGCCGGCTGAGGGCCGGCTACACCACCCAACTCGCCGACTACGAGGGCCTGGCCGTCAACGGCTTCGAGATGGTCTGGGGCGCGGGCGGCGAGGTCGTCGACGAGGACGGCGAGGTGCGGATCGACTCGCCGAAGGCGAAAGCCGGGTTGCGCAGGCTCGCGGACGGGCTGAACAGCGGCCCACCGCAGATCATCCCGCCGGAGGCGCGCTCACAGGACGAGACGGCGAGCATGATCGCCTTCGGCGAGGGCAAAGTGGCGTACATGCGCAACTGGCCCGTGGCCTTCCGCAACATGGACAATCCGGATGCGGAGGACGCCAAGCGGCAACTGTTCTTCGAGGTCGCTCCGCTGCCCGGCCCGAGCGTGCTCGGCGGCCAGAACCTGGCGATCTCCAGCGGATCCCCGCGCAAGCAGGCCGCGCAGGCGCTGATCGAGTTCCTCACCAGCCCGCGCAGCCAGCAGATCCTGTTCGAACGCGGTGGTTTCGCCGCGACCAGGAGCATCGTCTACGAGGACGCTGAGGTACAGCGTCGGCACCCGTACTGGAAGGTCCTGCGCGACTCGATCACGCGGGCCAAACACCGTCCGGTCACCAAGTGCTACGTCCAGTTCTCCCGGGCGTTCCGGGACGTCATCAACCAGATGCTGGATTCCGAAGGCAAAGTGCCGCCGAATGCCAAGGAACGCCTGACCGCGGCCCTGAAGTGCTGAGGACCGTCACGACGTGGCGCTTCGGGGGACGCGTTGGATCTGTCGATCCAGCGCGGCGGCCAGCGCGGTGACGGCGACTGGTCGTTCGCCGGTGTTGTGGATGCGGACAAGCACGTTGGCGCGGACGAAAAACGTGGTCTCGATGGGCTCGGCCAGGCCGCAGAAGCAGACGTCGCCGACGGGTTCGGCGCCGCGTTCGGCGCAATGGGGCAAGCGCGGGGCCATCACCATCGTCAACACGTCGACCAGGGCTTCGTGGGCGTCGGCCGCGGTCGGGTACTGGCGTAGCCGGACGGCCACGCTCGTGCCCGGCGGCCCGCTCAGGTGATCGATGAACGCGCGGCCGGCGTCGGGCAGCGCGTCACGGCGGATGAAGGTCAACGGGCGCAACTCGCTGTGGTCGGGCAGGAACTCCGCGGCGAGCGGCGGGCCGTCGCGGCCCGGCCAGTCGTCGAAGCCGTGCACGCGTTTCACCGTGCCCCGGCGGAGGTCCTCAGCTGCGGACGGCTCGCTCATCAGGCCATCCTCCTGCGGCCACCCTGGCTGTAGGGCTGTTGTCCGCGTGGCACGCAACGTCCGATGCCAGTCGCGTCGTTGGTGGCCAGGCGTTCACGGTACGACTGGGCGGTGAACGGGGTGGTGATCGGCAGCGTGGGGGTCATGCCGAGGGTGGTGAACGGCATCTCGGCCGGCAATCCGGGCTCGTGGACGACCGAGAGGTTGGTCCAGTCCCAGGGATTCGGGCCGATGTCCACCTTCAGGCAGGCGTCGAACAACGGGTCGCCGTAGCTTCCGGCGCCGGTCCAGGCCACCTCGTGGTAGCTGAATTCGCCGCTGTCCGTGCCGAACGGGAACGCCCACTTGTCGTCACCGATCGCCTTGATCTTGTTGCACGTGAAGCTGCCCCGGGAGTACATCATGGACGCGAGCAGGTGGCAGCCGAGGATGTTGGCGAACGCGGTGACGATCGTGGCGCAGTCAGTGCAGTTGACCTTCCGGCCCAGCCCAATGCCGCCGCGGAGCAGGTCGAGGAACTGCGAACACAGGAACACCTGGTTCGGCTCGACGTATTTCGTCGCGCCCGCGTCGGTCTCGTAGCTCAACCCGAGCCCGCTGTTGACTCGCTGGGTGATCGCGGTGGCCGCCGCGGTCGCGGTGGTGGTGCCCTGCGCCCAGGCGCAGGCGTAGTCGAGCACCTCCGTCCACGGCTGTTGGTTGGTCGCCCCGCCGGGCGGCAACTGCCACGGCAGCGTCGGCAGGTCAAGCAGCACATAGATCCGGTGCGCCGTCGTGGTCAGCGGCTGCCAGTCACCGCCGGGCAACCGGTACGACCACGACCACTGGATGTCCTCACGACGCACTCCGCCCTGGGCAAGCTTGTGGTGTGGCAGCGAAATGGTCACGGCGGCCGGGTCGGATCTGCCGTCGCGGAACTTCACGGTGATCGGGTCGACCGCGCCGAGCGCGCCGCCGCCGTCGGCCTTGATCTCCGCGGTGGTCACGGTGTTCGACGCGAGGAAGCGGGCCTGGATGGTGACGGTCTTGCCGGTCACCTTCGAGATCGCGTACGCGGCAGGCGACTGCTCCGCGGTCGTGTTCGCCTTGGTCCACTGCACCTTCGGCACCTCGGTCATCAGGTTGCGCCGGATGCTCAACGCGTCGGTCGCGGTGGAAGTGGGGTCGTAGTCGAAGGCGATTCCGGACAGGTCCACAGTCGGCAACGCGGTGCAGGACGTCGGCTTGCGCAGGTAGGTCACGATGAACGTGGCCGCGGTCGCGACCAGCGACGCGATGGTGTCCGCGGCGCCCACCCCGAGCAGTTTCAGCGCGAGCTTCCCGGCGACGCGCAGCACCGCCCAGAAACCGAGCTCGACGACCATGCCGAGCAGTTCCATCAGGAAGCCCTGTTGGTAGAGCGCTGTGGCGAGGGCGAAGACGCCGGACGCGGTCATGCCCGCACCGGGGGTCAGCAAGGTGGCGATCCGCGGCCGGCGCAGGATGCTCGCGATCTTCGCGATCGCGGCGTCGGACAGCCGGGTGGTCAGCCCGAAGAACGCGTCCAGCACCCCGCCGACGACGACGAAGATCAGCTGGACCTTCCACAGTGTGCACTCGTCGATGTCCGCGACGGCAACCCGATAGGCCACATGCGTGCGGCCCCGGCGGTGGCACAGCAGAACGTGCTCGCCGTCGATCACGTGCGCGGTCACGAAGAACGGCAACGACCTCGGGTCGGTACCGATCCGGTCGAGCACCTCCTGCCAAGCCGCGCCCACTTGCCTGCGGCCGTCGGCGTCACCGGCGTACGCGGCCAGATCCGTCTCCATCGCTTCGCGGAAACGGGGCTCGAGCGCACGAAGCAGCGCCGCCGCATCGATCGACGCGCACAGCTGGTCCACCTGCTCGGCGGGAATGTCGAAAGCCGGCACCGCATGCCCGGCCCGGCCGGCCGGGAACACGTTGTCAAAAGCAGCGGGCTGGACCTGCGCGGCCAGCAGCGCGCCGTCGGCGAGGCCGACCGGATGCGCGTCCACCAGGTTGCGGGCTTGCCGCGTGGTGAAGTCGTAGTCGGCGGCCAGGCCCGCGGCGCCCGCCGGTGGGCAGTTCGCCTGGTAGGTGCGGATCTCGTCGGCGGTCAGCGCCCGGGACCAGACCTGCAGGCCCGCCAGGTGACCCTGGAAGGTGGTCAGGCCGAACGGGTGGCCAGGAGTGGGCGCGGCGCCGATCAGCAGCCGGCCGAATTCGCTGGCCAGCGGCACCGGCCCGAACCGGCCCGTGCCGGCCGGCTGCCCGTCGAGGTAGATGGTCGACGTCACGCCGTCGAACGTGGTGGCGATGTTGGTCCACGCGTCGGTCGCCAGCACGGCCGTCGAGACCAGTTCCGTGCTCCCAGTGCCCCCGCCCCGCCGGGACACCACCCGGTACCCGGGGGCCGTGCTGTCCCAGGTCAGATACAGGGCCATGCCTGTGGCACTGAGCGGATCGCCGTTGACGAACAAGAACTGCCGGGGCTGCGCGCTGATCTGGGGCCGCACCCATGCCTGCACGGTGTACGGATCGGTCTGCCGGCCGCCGGGGTTGACCTCCTGGTCGCTCAGCGGCTGGGCGAACGCGGTGCCCGCCAGCTCCAGCGCCGGTGTGCGCCGCAACATCCGCGCACCGGACGCCAGGGCGACCGGCAGATGACCCGGCCCGCGGTCCACCGGCGGGGCCACCGAGAAGTCGAAGTCGGCCACGGGAGGCCGCACCGGCGGCTGGAACATCATGTTCCTGAGGTCGTCGCCCGGTATGGCCGCGTTGAACACCCGCAGCGATCTGACGTGTGCCTGGAGGTCCTTGCCGATCAGAAACGGCTCGTTGGTCGCCGTCCCTGTGCCGGAGGCGGCGGCCATCACGTTGAACGTGCCGTCGATGAACATCCGGGTGGTGTCACCGGTGAAGGTCACCGCGACGTGGTGCCAGTCGGTGCTGGTGAGCGCCCGCTGTCGCGGGTCGGAACGGACGACGGGGCGGCCGGTGATCGACAGCACGAGTGACTCGCCGGAGACGCCGAAGGAGAAGGCACGGTCCTGGGACAGGATCGACGCGCTCGCACACAGCCCGTCGAGTTTGATCCACGCGTCGATGGTGAAGGGAGCGGTCGCGTCGAGTTTGACGCCGAGATTCACCGCCGTCTGCGCGTACGACATCGCGGCCAGTTCCAGCACGTCGTAGCCGGCGTGGTCCGGGACACCGCTCATGAGCGGACGAATTCGGTCTTGCAACTGCCCAGCAGAACCAGGATGCCGTCCTCAGGCAGGCCTTCCACCTCGTCGTAGCGCGTCAAACCCAGCTCGTCCAACGAAACCGCCAGGTGCGCGACCGGTCCGTCGCGGTCCTCGCCGACGTACACCTTGGTCTCGATGCTGGCGCCGGGCGGCCACTTCACCCCGGCCGGCAGCAATCCCCAGGTGACGACATAGCCGTTGAAGTGCGCCGGGGTCATCCCGGACGCGGTCTGCACCGGTCCCGCGCTGATCGGCCAGTTCGTGCTCACGCCGAGCGGGACGCACTGGAGGCCGAAACTGGAGCCGGCAGGCAGGCCGGAGGTGGTGACCTTGAACAGCGTCGGCACGGAGTCCGCGGACGGGTTGGAGAACGTCTTCGGTTCCTCCCACGACCGGTTCGGGAAGTCCTGCACCTTGTTCAGGTTCCGGCCGCAGACGTTCTGGCTGGCGCGCACCCACTCGATGTAATCCGAATAGGTGGCGAAATCCGCGGGAATGACCGGGTGCTTGGTCGCGCTCACAATCCCGACCAGGCAGAAAAGATTGCTGTTGACCGCGTCCAGCAGGAAGCAGTCCTGTCCGACTCCGATGCCACCGGACGGCACGGTCGCCGGCAGGGCGACCGACGTTTCGCCCGCGCGGGTCGTCAACGGATTCCCGCTCCACAGGCTCGGTCGCAGGAACAGCGAGGGAGAGGCTCGATAGACCGACACGTAGTGGCCGGACAGCGGGTTCGCACTGAGGTTCTTCGCCCGCACGTAGATCGGATTCAGCCGGCTGCCCAGGTGGATCGGCTGACTCGGGTCGGTCGAGTAGTTGCCGGAGAAGAAACCGCTCGGGTCCGCGACCTGAGCGTGCGAAATGACATCCGGCGAAGAGTACGGATAGCCCGGCGACGGTACTCTGCCGTCATCATTCAGCGAATCACGAATCAGGAAACCATCGAAGGTAGCCACATGCCGGAGCTAAACACGGCATCCCCTGTGACACCAGTCACATGCGAGAGTCAGACCTGAACGGTCCAACGACGACACTCGATCGATACCGCCGCACAAACCGGCCAAGGGACTCTCACCGCCGGGTCGCCACCATGACATCCACCAGCCCGTCAAACACGTACAGTACTCCTTTGCTACAGCTAGTGATGTCACCGATGATGGCTTCTGCGTACCTCCGAACGCGCTCACTGTGAGCGGAACTCTTTACGTCACCTGCCTTCTGTGGCAGTGTCCGACCCATGAAAGCGGTTGTGAAACCGGTTTCCGAGGTTCCGGCGACCATCTACGACGTCGCGGAGCGGGCGAACGTGTCCCCCGCGACGGTGTCGCGGGTGCTGCGCGGGACACAGCCGGTGGCCCCGGCGACCGAGGAACGTGTCCGGAAGGCGGTGGCAGCCCTCAGGTTCCGGCCGAGCAGGCTCGGCGTCGCGCTCGCGGAACGCAAACACGCGGCGAACGGGATCGTCTTCCCCGACCTGTCCGGGCCGTTCTACACCGAGGTCGTGCTGGGCTACGAGGAGATGGCTGCCCAGCGCGGCCGGTCCGTCCTGATTCTGTCCACCCGGGACAGAGCGGACGCCGCGCAGGCGGTGTTGTCGCTGGCCGACCGGGTGGACGGGATGGTGTTGTTCGGCCGGACCGTCAGTGACGACGTGGTCCAGGAGGTCGCCGCCACCGGCGTTCCGGTGGTCCTGCTGGGCAGGCCGGAAGTGCCGGGCACGGACGTGATCAACACCGAGAACGAGCGCAGTGCCTGCCAGTTGACCCGGCATCTGCTCGACCACGGCCATCGCCGGGTGGTCTACCTGGGCGACCCGACCGCGTCGGCTGACGCGGCGGGCCGGTGGGCCGGCGTGTCCAAGGCGCTGAAAGAAGCCAGGAGACGGAGGTTCATCGCCACGTGCGGGGCCGACGAGAGCGCGGGCCGTGCGACAGCGAAGGAACTGCTGCGATCCCGCACCAGACCGGACGCCCTGGTGTGTTTCAACGACGAGGTGGCGTTGGGCGCGATGCTCGCGGCCGAGGAACTCGGCCTGCGCCCAGGGGCGGACGTCGCGATCACGGGCTGGGACGACGTGATGGCCGCGCGGTTCGCCAGGCCCGCGTTGACCACGGTCCGCCAGCCCATGCGGGAACTGGGCGCACAGGCAGCGGCGGCACTGGACGAACGGATCACCGGCGCCCGGGCCGGGCTGATCCACCGGGTGCTGCCGACCGAGGTACTGATCCGGGACAGCTGTGGGGGACATAGGACTTAAGGAGGAACACAGTGAGGTGTCGAATCCCGTTCGTAGTCCTGATGACAAGCCTCTTAGCCGTCGCCGCGTGCGGTCGCGAGACGCAGACCGGCGCGGCACCACAACAACCGAGCAGCGTCGGCGAAGGCAAGGCGACCGGCGAGATCACCGTCTGGGCGATGGGCGGTGAGGGCGAGAACCTCGGCAGACTGGCCGCCGGGTTCGAACGCGAGAACCCCGGAGCCACGGTCAAGGTCACGCCGGTGCCCTGGGACGGCGCGCACAACAAGCTCGCGAGCTCCATCGCGGCGGGCCAGACGCCGGACGTCAGCCTGATCGGCACGACCTGGATGGGCGAGTTCGCCAAGACCGGGGCACTGCAGCCGACGCCGTCCTCCTTCGACCGCGCCGCTTTCTTCCCCGGCCTGTGGGCCACCACCGAAGTCGGCGGCACGTCCTACGGAGTCCCGTGGTACGCCGACACCCGGTCGCTCTACTACCGCAAGGACCTCGCCGAGAAGGCGGGTGTCCGGCCACCGGCCACCTGGGACGAGCTGAAGTCGTTCGCCCAGGCGTTGAAGGACAAGGGCGGCGCGGCGCAGGGCATCAACCTGCAGGCCGGCGGAACCGGCGCGTGGCAGACGTTCATGCCGTTCGGCTGGCAGGCAGGCGCCGAGCTGGTGGACGGCGAGGGGAAGTTCACCCTGGACACGCCGCGGATGCGGACAGCTCTGGAGTACTACACGTCCTTCCACCGGTCCGGACTGTCCTCTTCGGACCGCCTGGTGCCGGGCGCGCAGGTGGCGGACTTCGTCAGCGGCAAGATCGGCGCGTTCGTCTCCGGCGCCTACGACCGTTCGGTGATCCTCAAGCAGGGCGGGCCGGAGTTCGCCTCGAAGTACGGCGTGGTCGAACTGCCCAAGGGCGAGCGGGCGGCGAGTTTCGCGGGCGGCGGTGACCTGGTGGTGTTCAAGAACGCCAGGAACGCCGACGGCGCGTGGAAGTTCATCAGGTATCTGAGCAGGCCGGACGTCCAGGCGGAGTGGTTCACGATCCAGGCCGACCCGCCCGCGGTGCAGTCCGCATGGCAGGACCCGGCCCTGGCCAAGGACGACTTCCTGCAGGTGTTCGGCCGTCAGCTCAAGGTCGCCAAGGCACCGCCGGCCATCCCGACGTGGGAGCAGGTCGCCGCGGTGATCGACGGCGGCATCGAACAGGCGGCCCGGGGAACCGCATCCGTCTCCGACGTGCTACGGACCATGCAGGCGTCGGCGGCGTCCATCGGCACGGGGAACTGACGTGGCGTTGTCCCGCGCCACCCACCGGACGATCGTCGGGTGGACGTTCGCCCTGCCGTTCGCGGTGCTGTTCGTGGTGTTCATGGCCGGGCCGGTGATCGCCTCGCTGGGCATGAGCTTCACCGACATCCGGGGCACGGACCTGCGGACACCGCTCAACGTCGGCGTCATCGGCCTGGAGAACTACGCGCGACTGTTCTCCGACACGCGTTTCCTGCGGGCGGCGTGGAACACCGTGCTGTTCGTGGTGCTGGGCGTGCCGTTGACGATCGTGCTGGCGCTGGCCGTGGCCCTCGGAATCGACCGGGGCGTCACGAAGTTCCGCACGGTGTTCCGGGTCGGCTACTACCTGCCGGTCGTGACGAGCATCGTCGCGGTCGCCGTGGTGTGGCGGTTCCTGCTGCACCCGGACAGCGGGATGGTCAACGGCCTGCTCGGCCTGGCCGGCATCGACGGGCCGAACTGGCTGACCGACCCGGATCTGGCCCTGCCGAGCCTGATCGTGATGGCGGCGTGGCGCGGGATGGGCACGCTGATGGTGATCTTCCTGGCCGGGCTGCAAAGCATCCCGCGGACGCTGTACGAGGCCGCGGCGATCGACGGCGCCGGTCCGTGGCAGCGGCTGCGTGACATCACCCTGCCGATGCTGCGTCCCGCGTTGCTGTTCGCCGCGGTGATCACCGGTATCGGATACCTCCAGGTGTTCGAGGAACCGTTCGTGATGACCCAGGGCACTCCCCTGGACCGCACGCTGACGGTCTCGTACTACATCTACAACCAGTTCGGTTTCGGCAACTACGGGTACGCCGCCGCGATGAGCTACGTGCTGTTCACCGTCATCGTCGGGCTGACCGTGGTGCAGTTCCGGCTGCTGAGGCCGAAGACATGACGGCGAAGGGCCGCTGGTGGGTCTACGTCGTCCTGACGGCCGGCCTGCTGGCGGTGATCTCCCCGTTCGTGTGGATGCTGCTGAGCTCGGTCAAACCGGCCGGGGAGATCCTCGGCACGCCGCCGACCTGGCTGCCCGGACACGTCACCGGTGAGCACTACCGGTCGTTGTTCGAGCGGCTGGACCTGGCCACGTATCTGACGAACTCGGTCGCCGTCGCGGTCGCGGTGACCGTGGGCAACATGGTGTTCTGTTCGATGCTCGGCTATGTCCTGGCGAAGCTGTCCTTCCGGGGCCGGAGGCTGTTGTTCGGCCTGGTCATGGGCATGCTGATGGTGCCGGGCATGGTCACGTTCGTCCCGTTGTTCATCCTGGTCAGCAACGTGGGCCTGGCCAACACGTACTCCGGCCTGATCCTGCCGTACCTGGTGCAGCCGGTCGGGGTGTTCCTGATGCGGCAGTTCATCGGGGAGCTGCCGGACGAGCTGATCGACGCGGCCCGGGTCGACGGCGCCGGCGAGGCACGGATCTTCGCCCGGATCGTGCTGCCACTGTGCGGCCCAGCACTGGCAACGCTGGGCATCATCACGTTCCTCGCTTCGTGGAACAACTTCCTGTGGCCGTTGGTGGTCGCGCAGACGGAGGACATGTACACCATGCCCGTCGCGCTGGCGCTGTACTCCGTCGGCCAGAACAGCATCGACTACGGCCTGCTGCTGGCGGGCGCGGTCGTCGTTGTCGTGCCTGTCCTGTTGCTCTTCACGTTCCTGCAGAGGCATTTCACCCAAGGCATCGCCACAACCGGATTCAGGTGAGCCCATGAAACTCGTCACGATCCTGGCGGCCGCGCTCCTGGCGGGCACCGCTCCCGCGGCCACGGCAGAACCACGAAACCCCTTGTACGACTACGCGGTCGACACCTGGCGGTCGTTCACCGCGATGCTCGATCCGCGCACGAATCTGGTGGCGGACAACATCGGCGGCGACCTGAATCCCGCCACCCGCAGCGAGTACACGTCACCGACCAACATCGGCGGATACCTGTGGAGCACGATCGTCGCCCGTGACCTGGGCATCATCGGCCGCCGGGAGGCGAGCACCCGGATCGACGCCACGCTCGACACGCTGGCCGTCCTGAAACGGCACGAGCCGACCGGGATGTACTTCAACTGGTACGACCCGGCCACCGGCGAAGTCCTGCGGATCTGGCCGGAGGACGACAGTCCCGTGTACCCGTTTCTGTCCAGTGTGGACAACGGCTGGCTCGCGGCGGCGCTGATGGTCGTCCGGACCGCGGAGCCGCCGGCCCGGCGCAAGGCCGAGAAGCTGCTGTACGGCATGGACTTCGGCTTCTACTACAACCCGAAGTCCCGTGGCGAGGGCTTTCCCGCGGGCCAGTTGCGTGGCGGTTTCTGGCCGGAGAAACCGCCGGGCTGCTCGGTGTCCGAGAAGGACGTGTACTACACGTGCAACCATTACGACATCCTCAACACCGAACCCCGGATCGCCAGTTACATCGGCATCGCGCTCGGCCAGATCCCGCGTGAGCACTACTTCGGCACGTACCGCACCTTCCCGGACACCTGCGACTGGTCCTGGCTCAAGCAGAAACCGGTCGGCGTGCACCGGACCTACCTCGGTGTGCCCGTGTTCGAGGGCACGTACACCTATCGCGGCAAGCGGTTCGTGCCGACGTGGGGCGGCGACATGTTCGAAGCCCTGATGCCCGCGCTGTTCGTGCCCGAGGAGCGCTGGGGACCTCGCAGCTGGGGCCTGAACCACCCGATCTACGTGCAGGGCCAGATCGACCACGGCCTGATCGAAGCGAAGTACGGCTACTGGGGCTTCTCCCCCGCCAGCAATCCGTTCGGCGGTTACGCGGCGTACGGCGCACCGCCTCTCGGCATGGATCCCGGCGGGTATCCGTCGGACGTCGAAGGCACCAAAGTGGACTACGGCTTCGGTGACTGCCGTCCGCCCGGACCGGCACCGGAGAAATGGGGCGACGGCGTCGTGACGCCGCACGCGGTGTTCCTGGCCCTGCCGTACGCCAAGGACGCGGCACTGGCGAACCTGGCCAAGCTGCGCAAGAACTTCACCGACGGCTACGGCCCTGGCGGGTTCAAGGACTCCATCGCGGTGCGCAGCGGCAAGATCGCCGACAGGTACCTCTCGCTCGACCAGGCCATGATCCTCGGCGCGATCGGCAATTCGCTGCGCCACGACATGATCCGCACCGCCTTCACCCGCGGCGAGGTCGAGCGCGGCATCCGGCCTTTGCTGGCCATCGAGGAGTTCGGCATCCGAAAGGACGACGAGTGAATCCGGAGCCGCTGCGCCCGCCCGCCAACCTCGTCGCGACAGGCGGGCGGGCGCAGGTCACCCTGTCCTGGGAACCCGTCGACGGCGCCTGCGGTTACCAGGTCTACCGCGCCGACCGCGCGGACGGTTCCTTCGAGCCGGTCGACCACCTGGGACTCGACGTGCTGGCGGTCCCGCACCCGCCGTACTGTGACACGACCGGTGAACCGGGGCACCAGTACTGGTATTCGGTCGCGGCACTCAGCGCGGTCGACATGCCCGGCTCGCTGTGCGCTCCGGTCGCGTGCACGCCGTTGACCGATGCGACCGCCCAGGTGGACATCGTGGTCGCGGCGGACTCGGACGCGGGGCCGCTCCCCCGGCCGTGGCGGCCGATGATCGGCTCGGAGCACCTGTCGCACCTGCTGAGCACCGAGACCACCGGCGGCCGTCCGATCGGCTCCGAACTGGCGTCCGCGTTGGCCGCGGCACGCGGCCACTTCAACGTCCGCAGCGTCCGGGCACACGGGATCCTCGGTGACGACCTCCGCGTCTACCGGGAGGTCGACGGCTCTCCGGTGTACGACTTCACCGGTGTCGACCGGGTCTACGACCGGTTGCTGGGGCTGGGCTTACGGCCTGTCGTCGAACTGTCCTTCATGCCCCGCGACCTGGCGGCCGATCCGGCCGCGACAGTGTTCCACTACCAGGCGGTCGTGTCCCCGCCGAAGGACTGGGACAGGTGGGCCGGGCTGATCCGTGCCCTGGTCCGGCACCTGGTCGGCCGGTACGGCCGGGCCGAGGTGCTGGGCTGGGCCTTCGAGGTCTGGAACGAGGCCAATCTCGAGGTGTTCTGGAGCGGAACGCCTGCCGAGTTCTGGCGGCTGTACGAAGTGACGGCCAAGGCCGTCAAGGACGTCGACCCGGCGCTGAAGGTCGGCGGCCCGGCCTCGGCCGCGGCAGGCCAGATCGACGAGATGCTGTCCACAATAGACTCAAGCACGCCGGTGGACTTCGTGTCGACGCACACCTACGGCAGTCCGCCGTTGGACATCCGGCCACAACTGGCCCGGCACGGCCGGCCGGGCCTGCCGATCTGGTGGACCGAGTGGGGTGTCAGCCCGCGGCACTTCCACCCGGTCAACGATTCCGTGCTGGCCGCGGCCTTCCTGGCCAGGGGGATGCGGTCGGCGGCCGGTCGGGTGGAGGCGTTGTCGTACTGGGTGGCGTCCGACCACTTCGAGGAGCTGGGCCGTCCGCCGTCCCTGCTGCACGGCGGCTTCGGCCTGCGGGCGGTCGGAGACCTGGCCAAACCCAGGTTCTGGGCGCTGGCGATGCTGGAACGCCTCGGTGAGCGGGAACTGCGGGTCACGGCCCACGGCGACGGCGCCGGGTCACTGGTCGAGACGTGGGCCGGGCGCGATCCGGACGGCAGCGTCGCCGTCGCGGTCTGGAACGGCACACTCGACCAGTCCAAGGCAGACGGTCATGCGCCGTTGAACCGGACCGTGCGGCTGCGGTTCACCGGCCTGTCCGGTGGTTATGTCCTGCGGCACCACCGGGTGGACGAACACCACTCCAACATCGCCGCGGTCTGGCGCGGCATGAGCGGCGATCCGTGGCCCACCGAAGAGCAGTGGGCCCAGTTACGCGAGGCCAACGAACTGGAGCGGATCGGCGAGGACCGTGACGTGGAGGCGGACGTGGAACTGACGTTCACGCTGCCGATGCCGTCGATCTCCTTGATCGAGCTGGTTCCACGATGACGTGGTGGCGGGAGGCGGTCGGGTATCACGTCTACCTGCGTGGTTACCGTGATTCCGACGGTGACGGGATCGGGGATCTGCCGGGTTTGCTGTCCCGGCTGGACCATCCCCGTGATCTGGGCGTGGACGCGGTCTGGATCTCGCCGTTCTACCCGTCGCCGCAGGCCGACTCCGGCTACGACATCACCGATCACCGTGCCGTGGACCCGCTCTTCGGGTCACTGTCCGATGTGGACGCGATCGTTCAGGCAGCGCGCCGGATGGGGTTGCGGCTGATCGCCGATGTCGTGCCGAACCACACGTCAGCCGAGCACCCGTGGTTTCGTGCGGCGTTGCGGGGCGGGCCCGAACGGGCCCGCTACCACTTCCGTGCCGAGCCCAACGGCTGGGAGTCGATGTTCGGCGGTCCGGCGTGGACACGGGCTCCGGACGGCCAGTGGTACCTGCACCTGTTCACGCCCCAGCAACCCGACCTGAACTGGACGAACACCGACGTCGCCGACGACTTCGACGCCACGTTGCGGTTCTGGCTCGACCGTGGCTTCGCGGGAGTGCGGATCGATGTCGCGGGCGGTCTGGCCAAGGACCCGGACTACGCCGAGGTCGGCGAGCAGCCGGTTCACCCGCACTGGGACCGGCCCGAGACGGCCGCGATCCACCGCCGGTGGCGGGACCTGCTGGACTCGTACGGCGACCGGGTCGCGATCGGCGAACTCTGGGGCACCCCGGACCGGATCGCCGAGCGGGTCGGACCTGGCCGGTTGCACCAGGTGTTCCAGTTCGACTGGGCGGTCGCGCCGTGGGAATCGCTGCGCGACACCGCGGCTCAGGCGATCGAGGAACTCGGGAAGGCCGGTGCGCTGCCGACATGGGTGCTCGGCAGCCATGACCTCATGCGGGTCGCGACCCGGTACGGACCGCGCCGCGCGAAGGCGAAGGCCCTGGTGATGTTCGCGTTGCCCGGTGCGGCGTGGATTTATCAGGGTGACGAGCTGGGCATGGAGAACGTCGAGGTGGACAACGGTGATCCAGGCGGCCGTGACGGTGTCCGGGCGCCGATGCCCTGGCACGCCACCGGGACCAACTCGACACTCCTGATGTACCGCAAGGCGATCGCGCTGCGCAAGCGGTTCATCGTCGGCCGCCCGTTCGAGTGGCTGCCGGAGAGGCCGGGTGTCCTGGAGTTCCGCCGCGGGGACGTGGCCTGCGTGCTGAACACCGGGCAACGGCCGGTGACGTTCCCCGGTCGCCCCCTGCACCACAGTGGACCGCTCGACGGCGGCCTGCTGCCACCCGACACGGCGGTGTGGGCGGAGCTCGTGACACCTAGGTACTAGTACCTCCGCCGCTTCCCTTCCTTGCGGTGGACGGCCAGGGTGTCGGCGTGCGAGTCCTTCCTTCATCCCGTCGTGCCCGCAGGTGGACGATCGTCGCGGTGGTCCTGGTGATCGTGCTGGTCGCGGGCACGTTCGGGGTGCAGGCGCTGACCAGCGCCCGGACCTTCCAGTTCTTCGGCGGCCTGACCGACCGGGTGGACACGTCGGCCAAGGTGGTCGCGTTGACGTTCGACGACGGCCCGCACCCCGCGGGCACCCGGCCCCTGCTCGACGAGCTCGCCCGCGCCCAGGTGCCCGCCACGTTCTACCTGATCGGCCAGGACATGGCCAAACACCCGGAGCTGACGAAGGCGATCGTCGCGGCAGGCCACGAACTGGGCAACCACACGTACTCCCACGAGCGGATGGTGTTCGTGACGCCCGCGTTCGTGGCCGGGGAGATCGAGCGGACCGACCAGCTGATCAGGGACGCCGGTTACCGGGGCGAGATCACGTTCCGCCCGCCGAACGGCAAGAAACTGCTGACCCTGCCGTCCTACCTGGACGACCACGACCGCAGGACGATCATGTGGGACGTCGAACCGAACACCGATCCCGAGGTGGACGCGAGCGCGTCGCGGATCGCCGACTTCACGGTGTCGAACGTGCGCCCGGGCTCGATCATCCTGTTGCACGGCATGTACGCCGGTCGTGCGGAGACGCGCCGGGCGGTCGGGCCGATCGTCAACCGGTTGAAGGCGGAGGGGTACCGCTTCGTCACGGTCGGGGAACTGCTGACGTATCAGGGAAAGTAAGCCCTGACCACCCAGTACCGGCCACGACGGCCGCAGACCAGCCGGGAACCGAGCTCACGCTCCAAACTGGACAGTCCGAATCCGGCGCCGCGCGGCCTGCTGAGCACGGGTATGCGGTTGCGGATCTCAACGTAGGCGTCGGTGACCGTGACGGTCGCGGTGGTACCGGGTCCGGCGTGCCGCAGCACGTTGGTCAGTGCTTCCGCGACCACACGTTCCGCCCAGTGCGGGATTTCCGGCAGGTCGACAACCAATCCCGCCTCTCGCAGTCGTTCCACCAGGTGAGGCAGGTCGGTGTCACGGTCCGGTGTCACGTCGTCGCGCAGGTCCCGCAAGGCACGGCGGACTTCGGTCATCGCCTCCCGGCCCGCGGCCAGGATCGCGTCCACGCGCCGCAGGTCGGCTTCGGCCAACGTGCCCACCGCGCGCAACGCCTCGGCTTGCACCAGCATCACGGTCGTCGTCTGGCCCAGGGTGTCGTGCAGGTGCATCGCCGTGCGCTCACGTCGTTGCGCGGCTTCCAGTTCGGCCAAACGCGCCCGGTCAGCCAGATGCCGCTGCCGCTCGACACCGAGTGTCCAGGCCACGGCCGAGATCGCGAGCGCCAGCAGTCCGCCGTTGACCGGTCCCCTGACCATCGACATCGCCAGACCGAGCGCCATGGCCGCGCCCGAGCACAGCCAGACCGTGTTCGACGCGCTGTACAAGCCGACCAGCACCGGGACGTACCCGATGTTCTTGGACAGGCCGTACAGCACGTGCGCCAGTGTGGCGACGGTGACGATCACCAGCACAGTCCCGGGCGCACGCCGCCTGGCCACCAGCGGCACGATCTGGGCCGCGCCCAGCGCGATCGCCTGCCCGTCGGTCCAGATTCCGCTGCCCCAGAACAACACGGCCACCAGCAGCGCTATCCCGGCATCACTCGCTCGCACGTGCCGAGACTAGAGTGACCGCATGATCCGGGTCGTGGTGGTGGACGATCAGGCTCTGGTCCGGGAGGGACTGGCCATGGTTCTGGGCGCCCAGCCGGACATCTCGGTGGTGGCGCAGTGCGCGTCCGGCGAGCAGCTGCTCGCCCGTGCGCTGGACGACGTGGACGTGGTCCTGCTCGACCTGTACATGCCGGGGATGGACGGTTTCGAGGTCCTGCGTCAGCTTTCGGTGAAGGCTTTGCTGCTCACCACGATCGGCCGGGACCGGGACATCCGTCAGGCGTTGGCGCTCGGCGCGGCGGGGTTCGTGCTCAAGGACTCCACCGGCGCCGAACTCGCCGCCGCCGTCCGTGCGGTCCACTCCGGAATGACGGTGATCAGCCCGGCCGCGGCGACCACGTTGTCCGGCCGTCCCGCGTTGACCCCGCGGGAACGGGACGTACTGGCCATGCTCGGCCAGGGACTGTCCAACCGGGACATCGCGACGCGGCTCGGGCTGGCCGAGCGGACGGTGAAGGTGCACGTCGGCAACGTCTTGGCGAAACTCGGTGTGCCGAGCCGGACTCAGGCCGCCCTTCGCGCCGAGGCCGTTCTCAGGTCATAGCGGGAGCGGTTCGACCGCCTGCCACCACTCGTCGGGGACCGCGTCAAGCCCGGTACGCGGGGCGATGATGCCGCCGACCATCGCGCAGTTCGTGTCGGTGTCGCCGCCGCCGAGGACCGTGTCCCACAACGCCTCGACGAGATCATCAAGGTTCCTTGCCGCGCTCCACACCACGTAGGGCACGGTGTCGGGCGCCGACAGCCTGCTGCCGTTGCCCAGCGTCGCCGCCGCGTCCCGTGGATCCACGTCGAAACCGATCTGCCGCGCCTGCCGCAGACCGTCCCTGACCTGCCCGGACGGCACCCGCGCGAGCACCTCGTCCAGCAGATCCGCGCTGGTCACACCGCTGATGGACAGCGCCGTCGCCACCGCGACAGCAACGGCTCCAGCGATCGCCTCCGGGTGCGCGTGCGTGACCTCCGCTGACCTGACGGCCTGCTCAACGGCCTCATCCAGGGCAAACCACGCCCCGACAGGCGCGACTCGCATCGCGGCACCGTTGCCCCACGACCCTAGGCCGCCGAACTGCCGCTGCGCCGCCGAACGCCAGGATTCGCCGTTGCGAATCGCCGTGAGCACGTCGTGCATCGCCGACCCGTAGTTCCTGTTCGGATCCCGGGCGTACTCGGCCGCGAACTGGTTGGCCAGCTCGTCCTGATCGATCCGGCCGTGCGTCCTGAGCACGCGGAACACGCCCAACGCCATCGCGGTGTCGTCGGTCCACTGCCACTGACCAGGCGCGAGTACACGCGTCGACGGGTCGCGGGCGGCGCGGAACCACGTCTCACCGAACGCGTCGCCCAACGCCAGCCCGCGCAACGAAACCTCGGCTGAATCCATACCGAAGATGGTGTCAGGCAACCATCGGCGGGTTCCGTCCGCCCTGAACACGGCCATAACATCGGGCTATGGCGTCGGCATGAACCCCCGGCGCCACGTCGTTCCCACCCCCTGCACACACGGAACGCGAGGAGTAGATCGTGCTTCGACGCACATTCACCGGTGTCATGATCAGCGCCGCACTGGCGATGCCGGTCACGGTGGCCACCGCGGCCCCGGCCGCCGCGGCGCCCGAGGTCCTGGCCACCACACTGACCTACGACGACAGCCAGGCCGGCGAGTTCAAAGCCGCGGTCGCGGAAGGCGTCAACGTCTGGAACACCAGTGTGTCCAACGTCCGGATCGTGAAGGCCACCGCTGGCCAGCGCGTGAACATCCGGGTGATCGCGGACAACGGCTGGCCACGCGCCACCCTCGGCCCAGTCCGTCCGACCGGGACGGTCACGGTGTGGATGGGCCGCCAGGCGGTGAACCAGGGCTACAACGTGGTCCGGATCGCCTCCCACGAACTCGGCCACAGCCTCGGCCTGCCGGACGTCAAGCCCGGCCCGTGTTCGTCGCTGATGTCGGGCTCCACGGGTGGCGTGAGCTGCAACAACGTCCGCCCGAACGCCGCCGAGGCGGCCCGGGTGGAGCGCAACTACGCGGGCACCGCGAAGGCCCCGCACGTGGACACCGGCATCGTCCTCGAGGACGCCGCCTACTAGGAGAACCAGAAGGCCGGCGGGCGCGCCTGCGTCCTCCGGCCTTCGCTCTACCGTTCGTTCTCCATGAGTTCGATGACGAGATCAAGCGCGTCGTCCCCGGTCTTGGCGATCGCGCCCCAGCCGGTGACGATGGAGCCGCCGTGGTCACGACCGACCCAGCGGCCTGTCATGTACGTCCCGAGCGGGTCGATCACGAAGTACACGGTTCCTTTGGAACGTATCGGCTCCTGGTCGGCGATGTGCCAGCCCATGAGGATTTCGTTGTCCCAGAGCCGCATTTCCGCGTGCCAGAGATGCCCGCCTGCCCCGAGAGGGGCGACGCCTCTCATGGGAGTTGTCACTTCGACCGTATCGCCTTGTTGACGCATACGAATCTTGTGCGTGTTGAGGGTTTCGTCGCCTTCGTTCCACGTCTGCCAGCAAGCCCACCATTCGCCGGACAGCTCACGGTGCCGAGTTGTCGATCCAGCCAATTCGTCGATGGGGATTTTTGTCGCACGGGCGATTCGGGGGCCGGCAGATGAAGTTGTGTAGCGTCGGACCTGGCGTTCGTCCACGTCCGCCATGGTAGGCGGCCATCGTGGACAATCGGCGGCGTGCGGATCGGGATTCTCGGGTCACTCGAGGTGTGGGCGGACGACGGCGCGCCGATCACCGTCGGTGGGCCGAGGCCGCGTGCATTGCTGGTCCTGCTGGCCTACAACGCCAACCGGGTGGTCACGGTCGACGGGATCATCAGCGCCCAGTACGGCGAGGTCCCGCCCGCCGATGCGGCAGGTGCCGTGCAGGCGCATGTGTCGCGGCTTCGCAAAGTGGTCAAAGAAGTGACCTTCGAAGGCGGCGGCTACCGGCTCGCCCTCGATCCCGGCGACGTCGACGCCCTGCGCTTCGAGCGGCTTGCCGCGGAAGGGCGGCAGTCGCGCTTGCCCGCACGTCGCCGATGATCGCGACGGTGGCCGCGGCCGTGGAGGGGTTGGCGAGCGCCGCGCCCGCGAACGTAAGCGGCTTGAAGATCCTCGTTTCCGGAGCCAGCATCGCCGGTCCCGCCCTCGCCCTCTGGCTCGCCCGGTACGGCGCCAGCGTCACAGTCGTCGAAAAGGCACCCACGCTCCGCGCCGGCGTGCACGTGACGTTCGCCGGTACCGCGCCGCGCACGTTCGACCTGGTCGTCGGCGCGGACGGAATCCACTCGAACGTCCGTCGGCTCGCGTTCGGGCCCGGTCACGTCCGTTTCCTCGGCCACTACTACGCGCTGGCCGACCTTGACATCGACGGCGAAGGCGTGACGTACAACGAACCCGGCCGGATGGTCGCGGTCGGCGGGCCGAAGGCGCAGACGTTCTTCGTGTTCGCCTCGCCCGAGCTCAGCTACGACCGTTACGACGCGGACCAGCAGAAAAAGCTGCTGATCGACGCCTACCGGGGCGGTGGCTGGCGCATCCCCGAGATCCTCGCGAAGGTGCCGCCGTCCCCCGACTTCTACCTGGATTCGATCAGCCGTGTCCACATAGACGACTACGCCAAGGGCCGGGTGGTACTGCTCGGCGACGCCGCCTACGGCAACACGCTCGGCGGGTTCGGCACTGGCCTGGCGGTCGTGGGCGCGTATGTGCTCGCCGGGGAGCTGCACCGAGCCGGGAACGACCACCTGGCGGCGTTCCGCCGGTACACCGAGCTCATGCGCGGCTACGCGAAAGTCAACAAGAACGGCAACGCCGGTGCTTTCCTCGCGCCCAGGACAAAACGAGGAATCCGCATGCGCAACCTGGTGTTCCGACGCGCCGCCCTGTTCGGCGCGATGATGTGGCTCACCGACCGCTTCGCCACGAGCATCGATCTGCCCGAGTACTGAGCGGCCGGGAGCCGTCGTCAGGCTGTCACGCAGCCAGGTGCTTCTCCAGGTCGTCCAGGATCTTGTTCGCCGCGGTCACCCCGATACCGAGCATCCAGACCTCGTCGTCGACCACGTACGACCGGCCCGCGGCCACCGCGGACAGCTTCGTCCACAGTGGACCGGCGGTCACCTCGGCCTGGCGTTGCGCGGCCTTCTCGCCGTAGGCGGAGACGAAGATGACGTCGCCGTCGACCTCCTGCACGCGCTCGGGCGAGACCTTGTCGAAGCGCTTGTCCGACTTGTCGGCCAGCTCCTGCCGGGCGGTCCGCGGCACGCCCGCGTCCTTCAGCACGATGCCGGAGAACGATTCCGGCCCGTACACGCGGATCTCGTCGGGCATGAACCGCACGAGCGACACCTTCTGCGAGGTGCGCTTGAGCCCGGCGGCCCGCTGCGTGTACTTGTCGAGCAACGCCTGCGCCTCGCTCTTCTTGCCCAGCGCGTCCGCGTCCAGCAGGAAGTTGTCCTTCCAGGTGATGCCGACCTTCTCGGTGAACACCGTCGGGGCGATCGAGGTCAGCTCGTCGTAGAACTTCTCCTGGCGGAACTTCGAACCGAGGATCAGGTCCGGCTGCAGCGCGCGGATCGCGTCCAGGTCCAGCTCCTGCAGCGTGCCGACCGGCTTGACCGAAGCGAAGCCGGAGCCCAGGTAGGACAGCATCTTGGTGTTCTGCGCGGCCTGCGCGGCCCCGACCGGCGTCAGGCCGAGGCTGAACATCGTGTCCAGCTTGTCGGTGTCGAGCACGATCACGCGCTGGGGCGAGGCGGGCACCTGGGTCTCGCCCATGGCGTGCTTGACGGTCCGGGTCTGGCCGGTTTCCGCAGCGGGCGCGCCGCCGGGCGGGGTCGTGCCCGTCCCGCACGCGCTCAGCACGAGCGCGGCGGCGAGCAGCGTCGCGATCTTCCGCATGGTGTTCCTTTCCTTCAGCGCTTTCCGCGCACCAGCAACCAGATCAGGTACGGACCGCCGAGCGCGGCGGTCAGCACGCCGACCGGGAGTTGAGTGGGCGCGAACAACGTCCGCGCGGCGGTGTCGGCGACGACGGTCAGCAGCGCGCCGGTCAGCGCGGCGCAGAACAGCGGCGGCCGCTCGGCCTTCGCCAGCCTGCGGGCGATCTGCGGCGCGGCGAGCGCGACGAAGTCCACGGCACCGACCTGCGCGGTCGCGAAGGCCGCGAGGATGACACCGGACACCGCCATCACCAGCCGTCGAGGGCCGACCCGGACCCCGATCGCCCGGGCGACGTCGTCCGACAGGGCCGACGTGTCCAGCGCGCGGCCCGCCCAGAACAGCACGGGAGTCAGGACCGCGATCACGATCGCGACCACCAGTGCCTCGTCATAACCCCAGCCCGCGAGCGTGCCCACGATCCAGACCTGCGCACGCTGTCCGTCGACGGGTGCCGCGCCGACGATCACGATCTCGGTCAGCGCCCGCAGCGCCACCGCGACCGCGATTCCGGCCAGCACGAAGCGGTTCCCGCGAACCGACCCGAACAACAGCACCACGGCGGCGGCACCGAGACCGCCGAGCAACGCCAGCGGCGGCAGCACGGCGATCGGCGCGCCCGCGACGATCACGATGCTCGCGGCGAGCCCGGCGCCCTGGGACACGCCGATGACGTCCGGGCTGGCCAGCGGGTTGCGGCTGACGCCCTGCAGCAGCGCGCCCGCCAGGCCCAACGCGGCCCCGACGACCAGCGCGAGGACGATCCGGGGCGTGCGCAGTTCGACGACCTTCTCGGCCCACGTCGGGATGTCGAAGATCGCCCGCACCACGTCGCCGGGCTGCACGAACGTCGAGCCGATGCTCAGCGACGCCAGCACGGCGACGACGATCGCGACGATCAGACCGGCACCAGCGAGGAGACCGCGCCGGTGCAGCGTGAACGAGACGGCCGCAGCGGGCCGTACGACCAGCCGGGTCATGCCGTCACCAACCTCGGCCGCCGGACGAGCAGGAGCAGGATCGGGGCACCGAGCACGGCTGTGATCACACCCGCGCGGACCTCGTCGGGCAGCAGGATGACGCGGCCGATCACGTCCGCGCCCAGCAGGAAAACGATTCCCAGCGGCACACTGACCGCCAGCAGCCACCGGTGATCACTGCCGACGAGAGCGCGGGCGAAATGCGGCACGGCCAGGCCGACGAACCCGATCGGCCCCGCCGCGGCCACCGCGGCACCCGTGAGCAGAACCGATCCGGCCGCCGCGCCGAACCGGGTGACCGCGATCCGGCTCCCGAGGCCGACCGCGACCTCCTCCCCCAGCGCCAACGCGTCCAGGCCGCGGGCGGAGATCACCGCGAGCAGCAGACCGGCCACGATGAACGGCAGCACGGTGAAGGTCACGTCGGCGGGCCGCCCGGCCAGCGACCCGATCACCCAGAACCGGTACTGCTCGAAGGTCTGCGCGTCCAGCGTGAGCACCGCGACCACGACCGCGCTGAACGACGCGTCCAGCGCCGCGCCGACCAAGGCGAGCGTGACCGGGCTCGATCCGGTGCGGGTCCTGGCGGCCAGCGTGTAGACGAGCATGCCGGTCACGAACGCCCCGAAAACGCCGAACCAGACATATCCGGGCAACGTGTCGACACCGAAGAGCGTGATCGCGATGACGACACCCAGCGACGCTCCCGAGCTCACGCCCATGATCCGTGGATCGGCGAGTGGGTTGCGGGTCAGGCTTTGCATCAGCACGCCCGCGACGGCGAGCGCCGCACCGGCCGCCACACCGAGCAGGGTCCGCGGGATCCGCTGCGTCTGGACGATCAGGCTGTGCGCCGAATCGTCCGGACTGACCAGGGCACGCCACACGTCGCCGAGCGGGATGCCGAGGTTGCCGACGGCGAGGCTGGCGAGGACCGCCAGCACCGCCGACACACTGGCGCCGACAAGCACCAGCACGCGCCGCCATCCCACCGCCACCTCGCTGCTATTAGGAAAGCCAAGCCTAAATCGTCAGCGCAGTGTAAGCATGGGACCGCAGCCATCCACATCGGACCCGCTCGACGACACGCCAAGCGACGGACCCGACCGCGAGCGTGACCACGACGACGTGAGATGGATGTAGAGCGAGGCGTGCCAACGGTTTCGGCACGATCACAGCCTCGCCCTACGCTCTTCGGTTACGTCACTACCTGTACCTGGTCGCCGACCTTCAAGGTGGCGAAGAACTTCGCAGCGGCGGACTTGGCGAGGTGCACACAGCCGTGCGACTTCTCACGCAGGCTGCCCTGATGGAACGCGATGCCACCGTTGAAGAACACCGAGTACGGCATCGGCGCGTCGAACTGCTTGCTCTGGTAGTGGCGATACTTACGCGTCACCTTGAACGTCCCGGGAGGCGTTTCCCACCCGGGCTTGCCATGCGTGACCGGAACCGGGCCGTAGGTGACAGTCCCGTTGCTCATCAGCCACGCCTGGTTCGAGGAAAGGTCAAGGCATGCCTTCGCTGTCTTCGCACACGGTGCGTTCGCGGCGGCCTGCGCTTCCTGCGGCATCACGACGGCCGTTCCGAGCCCGAGCGCCAGTCCAAGGGGGACACTCGCGATCGCGGTCGTCAGCCGACGTACTCGCACTGTTACCACCTCCGGGGCGTTTAGTGGGTTGGCCGTTACTCTCTGACTACCCCCGATTCGCTAATGCACACACGATCGTGCGCGTTTTCCCTCAAGCGGACCACTTCGCCGCCGACTGTCCACAGTGGAGAAGTCTGGACGTGGATTTCCGTATCGATCGACACAGAAAGGGGTAGAGTGGGCGGAATGGGAACCAGACAGCGCCGCCCCACCGGCCGGCCTCGCGGATTCGACGCCGACGAAGCGCTCGATCGTGCCATGCGGGTCTTCTGGGAGCACGGCTACGAAGGAGCCAGTCTCACCACCCTGACCGACGCGATGGGCATCTCCAGCACCAGCATGTACGCGGCCTTCGGCAACAAGGAGGAGCTGTTCCGCAAGGCCCTGGAGCGCTACACCGAGGGCCCGAGCGCCTACCTGGCCCGAGCACTGGAAGAGCCCACCGCCCTCGGCGTCGCCACCGCGATCCTGACCGGAACGATCCGCACCACCACCCGCCCGACCGGTCCCCATGGATGCCTGGGCGTCCAGGGCGCCCTGGCCACCAGCGACGCGAGCCACGCGGCCCGCGACCTGCTCGTCACGTGGCGCGACAGCGGCTATTCCCGCGTCCGGGAACGGTTCGGACGAGCCGTCGACGACGGTGACCTGCCGCCGGAGACCGACCCGGCCCTGCTCGCCCGCTACGTCACCACCTTGGCCTACGGCATCGCCGTGCAAGCCGCCAGCGGCGTCGGCCGTGACGAACTCCAGGACATGGTCGACGCCGCCCTGCTCACCTGGCCGCCCTGCTGAGGTTCGTCTCCTTCGTCACCCGGCTCCCACTTCCGCAGCGATCGATACAGAATGTGCTACGGTGAGTTCTGTATCAATCGATGCAGAAGTTCGACCAGGTCAGCACAGCACCAGGAAAGGGCCTCCGATGTCCGACAGCGATCTGCGCGGGTTCTACCTGCGTTACATGGACGAGATGAACGCCCACCGGGTCGACCGAATGCACGAGTTCATCGCCGACCGGACCACGTTGAACGGGGAGCCTGCCACCCGGGACGACCTCATCGCCGTGCAGAAGGCCGACGTGGCCGCGGTTCCGGACCTGCACTGGGAGCTCAAGGAACTGCTCCTCGACGGTGATCGTCTGGCCGCGCGGCTGGTCAACACGGGCACGCCGGTGCGGGAGTGGCTCGGTGTGCCCGCGACCGGCGCCTCGTTCGAGATCACCGAGTACGCCATCTACCAGGTGCGCGACGGACGGTTCGTGCACATGACGGCCCTGCATGACGCGGGTGAACTGCGCCGGCAGCTGACCGGCTGACCGTTTCGAGCCAGGCACTCGCACCCCACGGTCCACTGGGGCCACACACTTCGGAAGGAAATCATGACCGTCACGCTGATCACCGGAGCCAACAAGGGCATCGGTTTCGAGACAGCCAAACAACTTCAGGAACTGGGGCACACCGTCTACATCGGAGCGCGCGACACCGGGCGAGGCGAGAAGGCCGCGGCGGCACTCGGCGCACGGTTCGTTCAGCTCGACGTGACCGACGACGCCTCGGTGAGCGCCGCGCTGGCGACGATCAGCGCGGAGGAGGGACGGCTCGACGTCCTGGTGCACAACGCCGGCGTCCTCGGCAACGAACCCCTCGACGGCCCGACGGCCCTGCGGGTGTTCGACACGAACGCGGTGGGGATCGTCCGCGTCACCGAAGCGGCACTCCCCTTGCTGCGCAAGTCCTCGAACCCCACCGTGGTCACCGTGTCGAGCAGCGCCGGATCGTTCTGGGCGGTGACCAATCCCGACCGGCCCGAATTCCACCTGCCGGTGCCGTTGTACTCCGCGTCCAAGGCGGCGGCGACCATGCTGACGGTCCAGTACGCCAAGGCCTACCCCGGCATCAAGTTCAACGCACTGGAGCCCGGGACCACAGCCACCGACATGACCGCGGCCTTCGGAATCGGACGATCTCCGGAGGAGAGCGCCAAAACCGTCGTGCGCCTGGCCACTCTCGACGAGAACGGCCCGACCGGGACCTACCAGGACGAAACCGGACCACTGCCCTGGTAGCCGCCGCCAGCCCAAAACCCCAGCTCACCCCTCGTGAGTGTTTATCGGTGTTCTAACCCTGATAAACACTCACGAGGGGGTTTGGGGGCTCAGGTGAAGGCGGTGTCCGGTGGGGTGGGGGCGGTCACGCCTTCCGCGTCGGTGATGGGCTTGGCGCCGCGATGGAACTCGCGCAGCTTCTCCCCTGTCACCAACCGCGCCGGAAACGCCGCCGAAGCCGCGCGACGAGTCAGTTCCGCCACCGGCAGTCCCGACATGGACGCCGCCACGACCATGTTGCCGAATCGCCTGCCCCGCAACACACCGGGGTCGGCCAGCAGCAGCACCTCGTCGAAGACCTCGGCGACCGAGGCGACGACCCGGCGCGCGAACTGCCACTTCGGGCCGTCGGTGACGTTCAGCACGTACGTGCCCGCGGGTCGCAGCACCCGGTTGACGTCACGGGCGAACTCGACCGTGGCCAATCCCCCGGGCATCTCGGCGGACACGAACGCGTCCAGCACGACCAGGTCCGCGGAGTCCTCACCCCGGGTCGCGATCCCCTCGCGGCCGTCGGAGATCCGCACCCGCAGCGCCGGGACGCTGCGCAGGTCCAGCCGTTCGCGGACCAGGTCGATCAGTTCCTCGTCAGGATCGAGGACGAGCTGACGCGAGCCGGGCCTGGTCGCGGCGACATAGCGCGGCAACGTGCAGGCGCCGCCGCCGATGTGCACGGTCGTCAGCGGCCCCGCGGGCAGACAGTCGATCACATCGCCGATCCGGCGGACGTAGTCGAACTCCAGGTGTGTGGGGTCGTCCAGGTCGACGTAGGACTGGGCGACGCCGTCCACGCTCAGCAGCCAGCCGTCCGGCCGGTCCAGGTCGCGGATCACCTCGGCAGTGCCGAAGCGCACCTCACGGCGCCCACCGCGTACCTTGTGGCCTTTCGACATGCCGCCAGCCTATGTCCGCCGCACATGGCCTGTCCCCAAGGGGGCTGCCAGTTGGACGAGGGTCATAGGCATGAAGGCCGTTTCCCCCGGTGACGATCAGGCCACCGCGACGCCCGTGATCAACGGCCGCACCCAGCTCGGCATACCGCGCCAGCGCTCGTCCTGCATGCGTTTGATCTCGAACCTGCCGGCCAGCGCGGTCGCGGTGTCCCGGTCGGTATGACACCCACCCGCGAACTTCGCCCAGTGCGGTGCGATCCGCCGTTGGCCTCGAGCTGCCTTCGTGTCCTGCGCGAGCACGTGTTCGCAGAACAGGAAGACGCCGCCGGGCCGGAGGACACGGGCGATCTCGTCCAGCACGGCCTCGACGTCCGGCACCGTGCAGAGCACCAGGGTCGAGACGACCGTGTCCACGCTGTCGTCGGGCACCGGCAGTTCCTCGCCAGTCGCCTGCCGGACAACGACTCCCGTCCTTCCGGCCGCCCTTCCGCGCAGACGTTCGTACATCGGGGCGACCGGTTCGGTGAGGATCAGCTCGCTCACCTCGCTGGTGTAGTGCGGCACGTTCAGTCCGGTCCCGGCACCGATTTCCAGCACCCGGCCACGTGCTTCCCGCAGCAGGTCCGCCCTGCGTGCCCGCATGCCGCGTCGTTCCCCCAGCCAGAGGAACGGGTCGTAGACCGCGGCGAAGAAACTCTCTTTCATGGCGCCAGCCTCGTCCTGTCCGCGCCCGGTCACATCGCCGGAACAGGCCATTCTGGCTACTGGCCGATCCGGGCCAGCCGGATACGCTGGCCGGCGTGGCAGAGCCGCTGGTCCGTTTCGCCTCGGTGCGCGGCCGCGACGTGGCATGGGCGTCCGCCGGGTCGGGCCCGCCGCTCATCGCGGGCGGTTGGTGGTGCCGTGACCTGGACCAGGAATGGCGGATGGCGGCGTTCCGGGAGCTGGTGACGTTGTTCGGCACCGGCGTCACCCTGATCCGCTACGACCGCGCGGGCGCGTTGTCGTTGGATGATGAACTGGCCACGCTCGCCGCGGTCGTGTCCCAGGTGGGCGAGCCTGTGTCGTTGTTCGGCGCGTCGTCCGGCGGATGCGTTTCGTGCGCCTACGCGGCTTCGCATCCCGATCAGGTGGACCGACTCGTGCTCTACGGGACCTACGCTTACGGTGCCGAGATCACCAGTCCCGCGGCGCAATCCTCCTTTGTGGACATCATCGGCCGGCACTGGGGCGTCGGTTCGCGGTTGCTGGCCGACCTGTTCCTGCCGGACACCACCGCGGAGCAACGCCTTGAGTTCGTGCGGTACCAACGCGCCGCGATGGACCCGGCCGACGCGGCGGCCGCGTTGCAGGCGGTTTACTCGTTCGACGTCCGGCCGTATCTGCCGCGGATCCAGGCGCCGACCCTCGTCCTGCATCGCCGCGGCGACCGGGTGATCCCGCTGCGTCTCGGCCGCTCGATCGCCGAGACGATCCCGGGTGCCGCCTTCGTCGCGCTCGACGGGACGAACCACATGCCGTGGGTCGGGGACTCGGCCGCGATCGTCGAGCACACGTTCCGGTTCCTCAATCTCGCGCCACCGCCCTCCTCGGACAAGGGCGACCTGTCCGCGCGGGAGATCGACGTGCTACGGCTGGTGGCGGCGGGCCTGAGCGACCAGGAGATCGCGGCCCGTCTCACGTTGAGCGCGCACACTGTGCACCGGCACGTCGCCAACATCCGTACCAAGCTGGGCTTGCCTTCCCGCACCGCGGCGGCGGCGCACGCGGTGCGGTCGGGCCTCATCTGATTCCGTCGAGTACCGTCTGGACGATCTTGTCCACGTCGGGGTGCTTCGTGGTCGGCGAATGCGACAGCAACCCGGACAGCACGGTCTCGTGGCAGATCCCGACGATCAGCGCGGTCGCCGTTGCTGTGTCGGCATGGTCCTTCACTCTGCCCAAGTCCTGCTCGGCCTTGAGGTAGGCGGCCAGCCGATCACGCCAGTGGCCGCCGTGCCCGGTGCGTTCCAGTCGCTCCAGGACCGCCGGTTGACCGAGGAACGCGGCGAAACCGGGCAGGATCGCCTTGTGCAGAGCCAAGCCGTACTCGAGATGCGACGCGAGGTTCTCTTCGAGAGTCTTCGTTCCCGGCTCGGGCAGCTCGTGGAGGCCGCTCTCGACATTGCGCACGTGCATGGTCAGCGCGGCGGCCAGCAACTCCTCTTTGTCGGTGAAGTGGTTGTACAGCAGGCCATCCGCGACTCCTGCCCGCTTGGCGATCGCCCGCACGGTGAGCCCGGCCGGGTTCTCGGCGATCATGTCCGCCGCCGTCGTGACCAAGTGCTCTCGCAGGTCCGTTCTGCGTGGCGGCATCAGGCGTTGGCCTGCACGAGCCACGCGTGGCCACGAAGCCTTACCGCGTCAGGTGTCTCGAAGGGCTCCAGGGCTTTGGCAAGTGCTTGTCTGGCCTTGCCGGCGTTCTCGTGGCCGGCCAGGTCCATGTGGTACTTCACCGGGCCCCAGTCGCTGATGAAGCCGGCTGCGTCGGCGACGTCCCGGCCCCAGATCTGGTCAGCCTCGACCCGTGTGCACGTGATGTCGCGGAAACCCGCACCGGACAGGACTTCCTCGGTCCGCGTCGGGTCCGCGAACGACGTCGGACCAGTCCCGTCACCACCCGTCGGCCACGGCAGGAACGGCGCCATCGCGTCGAAGAGCGAGCCAAGATCCGTGCCCTTCAACGAAGTCATGCACAGGAAGGCCAACCGTCCCCTCGGGGTCAACGCTCGGCGGATGTTGCCGAACGCGGCCACGGGGTCAGCGAAGAACATGATCCCGAACCTGCTGACGGCGATGTCGAACTGACCCGGTTCGAACGGGAACACCTGCGCGTCCCCCTGCTCGAACCTCACATGGGGCACGTCCGCGGCACGCAACCGGGCCACCGACAGCATCGGAGCCGACAGGTCGACCCCGGTCGCCGACCTGGCGGCCCGCGCGGCCAGCCTGGTGAGCTGCCCGTTGCCACACCCGATGTCAAGAACCCGATCCTCAGCCCTGAGGCACTCGAGCACAAACCTGTTGAACCCGCCGTTCATCGCGTCGTACCGCGAATCATGCGCGGCCCAGTGCTGCCCCTCGTAGCCGTTCCACGCTTCCGCCTGCCCGGTGTTCACAATGCTCATCGTCGCCCCATCGGTCATGAACGCTTGTTCATGAACATACGTTCACGACCACCCGGACGTCAAGCACCCCACCGCCCCCAACTCCCCCTCGTGAGTGTTTATGCGTGTTAGAACACGGATAAACACTCACGAGGGGAGGCTGGGGTCACCGCAGGTGGGACTTCTGGATTTTGCCGGACGCGGTACGCGGCAAGTCGGCCACGATCTCCAGGTGGGCGGGGATCTTGTACTTGGCCAGCTTCGGCAGCAGGAACTCGCGCAGCTCCGCCAGGCTCAGCGAAGCATCGGGACGCAGGACCACGAAGGCCTTGCCGACCTCGTTCCACCGAGGGTCGGGTACGCCGATCACTGCCGCCATGGCCACCGAAGGGTGGGCGTAGATGGCGCTCTCCACCTCGGCCGGGTAGACGTTCTCGCCGCCGGAGATGAACATGTCCTTCACGCGGTCCACGATGTACAGGTAGCCGTCCTCATCGGCATAGGCCACGTCGCCGGACCGGAACCAGCCGTCCTCGAAGGCGGTCGAGGTGGCCGAGGGATTCCGCCAGTAGCCGGGCGTCACGTTCGGCCCCTTGATCAGCACCTCGCCTGGTGTGCCCACAGGGGCGTCCACACGGACGGAGGTGAAGAACATCGGCACACCAGCCGAACCGGCCTTGGCGACGCTCTGCGCGGCCTCCAGGAACGTGGCGCCCGGCGCGGTCTCGGTCAGGCCGTAGCCCTGGCAGAACACGAGACCGCGGTCCTGGTACGTCCGGATCAGCGAAACGGGGATCGGCGCGCCGCCGGACATCAGGGTGCGCAGGGACGACAGGTCCGCGTCCGCCCATCGGGGCGATTGGGTCAGCGAAGCGAACATCGTCGTCACTCCGAACATCAGCGTGACACGGTGGCCCGCGATCAGGTCGAAGCACAGATCCACGTCCCAGTTCGGCGTGATCACCGAACAACCGCCTTTGATGAACGTCGGCAACAGCGTCTGGCCGAGGGCGGCGACGTGGAACAGCGGCGCGGCGATCAGTGTCACCTCGTCGCCTGCCACGTCGACCGCGACGAGGAGGTTGTAGGTGTTCCAGATCATGTTGGCGTGGCTCAGCATCGCGCCCTTGGGCCGCCCGGTCGTCCCCGAGGTGTAGAGGATCAGCGCGATGTCGTCCGAGGAGACCGGGACTTCGACGGGTGACGTCGAGCCGAGTGAAAGCCACTCCTCGTAGGCATCCAACGAGATTGTCTTGGTGTCGGTGACGGCGGCGGTGGACGGATCGCGCACCACCAGTTTGATCCCGGCGTCGGTGACCATGTACGCGATCTCCGGTGCGGTCAGGCGGAAGTTCAGCGGGACGAAGATCGCGCCGAGCATGTGCGTGGCGAACATCGTCTCGACGAAGGCGGGGTGGTTGGGACCGAGGTAGCCAACCCGGTCGCCGGCCTCGATACCACTGGCCCGCAGTTGCCAGGCCACTTGTGTCGCCCGCCGGTAGAGCGAGCCGTACGTGACTGCCTGCCCCTGGTAGACGATCGCCGTACGCTCCGGCGACAGCATCGCCCGGCGAGCCGGCCAGCCACCCAAGCCCGCGTCACTCATCGCGCGTCTCCCACCGGCCTCGGCATCAGGTCCCGATCACTGGTCTCGGTCAAGGCAAGCACACATCCGGCCGCCAGCAAACAGAAAGCCGCGACCGTACCGGAAATGGCCAGTGTCCCGCCGCCGGCTCGTTGCACCTCGGCGAACAGCAGCGGCGCGATCCCGGCGCCCAGGCCTCCGATCTGGTAGACGAGCGAAGCGCCGGTGTACCGGTTCCGCGTGGTGAACATCTCCGAGTACAGCGCGGCGAGCGGCCCGTACATCGCGGCATGCAGGATTCCCTGCCCGACCACCAGAGCCAGCACCAGCAGCCCGGCGCTGCGGGCGTCGATCATCGGGAACAACACGAACGCCCAGACCGCCATCGACACCGTCCCGGCGAGCACGATCGGCCGCCTGCCGAACCGGTCGGACATCGCCGAGAAACCGAGGATGCCGAACACCGCGCACACCGACGAGATCGTCAGGACGTTCAGCACGCCCTGACGGGTGTGCCCGGCCTGCACGGCATAGGAGATCACGAACGTGGTCAAAGTGGACTGTGCGACGAACGCGGCGAACCCGACACCGACACCCAGCAGCAGCGTCTTCGGGTGCTCACGCAACACCTCCAGCACCGGAATCCGGCGCCGTTCAGTGCGCGCGGCCTGGAACGCGGGCGTCTCCTCGACCTTGAGCCGCACGAACAACCCGATCGCGAGCAGAACCAGACTCAGCAGGAACGGAATCCGCCAGCCCCAGTCCAGAAACGCCTGCTCACCCACGGCGGCCGACGTTCCGGTCAGCACGGCGGTGGACAGGACCATTCCGGTCGGCGCGCCCGCGTTGGTGAACCCGGCCCACAGTCCACGGCGTGACTTGGCGTGCTCGGCGGACATCAGGACCGCGCCGCCCCACTCACCGCCGACCGCGATGCCCTGGATCACCCGCAGCAGGATCAGCCCGACCGGCGCCACCCCGCCGACCTGCGCGTACGTCGGCAGCACGCCGATCAGGAAGCTGGCGAGGCCCATCAACGTCATGGACAGCACCAGCATCCGTTTGCGGCCGAGCAGGTCACCGAAGTGTCCGAAGAGGATTCCGCCGATCGGCCGGGCCAGGTACCCGGTGGCGAACGTGCCGAAGCTGGCGACCGTGGCGAGCAGCGGGTCGAGGTTGGCGAAGAACACCTTGTTGAACACCACGGCCGAAGCCGTGCCGTAGAGCAGGAAGTCGTAGTACTCGATCACGCTGCCGAGGTAGCTGGAGGTGACCGCCCGGCGTAGCTGAGTCGCCATGACACGCCTCCTAGGCGTAGTGCCGGTACACCGCGCGTGCGACGCACGCGGGCTTGTCCGAGCCGTCGATCTCGACGGTGAAATCCATGGTCATCTGCACACCCGGGCCGGGCACGTCCTCGGCCGCGGCCACCTTGCCCGCCAGCCGGATCTTGCCGCCGACCGGCACCGGAGCGGGGAACCGGACCTTGTCCAGGCCGTAGTTGACGCTCATCCGGACGCCTTCGATCGTCAGCAGCCGCCCGAACAGCGGGATGAGCAGCGACAACGTCAGGTAGCCGTGGGCGATGGTCCCGCCGAACGGGCCGTCGGCCGCCCGCCGCGCGTCGACGTGGATCCACTGGTGGTCGTCGGTGGCGTCGGCGAACGTGTTCACCCGGTCCTGGGTGATCGGCATCCACTCGGTGTGGCCGAGGTCCCGGCCGGCCAGCGCCTTGATCTCGGCGAGTCCGTGTGCGTGTGTGGTCATGGTCCCTCCAGGCCCAGGAGGCGGATCGCGTTGTGCTTGAGGATCTTCGGCCGTACTTCGGGCTTGATCTCCAGCTTGGCGAAGTCGGCCAGCCAGCGGTCCGGCGTGATCACCGGGTAGTCCGAACCGAACAGGACCTTGTCCTGCAGCAGGGAGTTGGCGTAGCGGACGAGTTGTGGCGGGAAGTACTTCGGCGACCACCCGGACAGGTCGATGTAGACGTACGGCTTGTGCGTCGCCACGGCCAACGCCTCGTCCTGCCATGGGAAAGACGGATGGGCCAGGATGATTCGCAGCTCGGGGAAGTCCACCGCCACGTCGTCGACCAGCATCGGGTCGGAGTACTTCAGCCGGATACCGCCACCGCCGGGCACACCGGCGCCGATGCCGGTCTGTCCAGTGTGGAACAGAGCGGGCACGCCGAGCTCTTCGATCACCTCGTAGAGCGGGTACGCCAGCGAATCGTTGGGCGCGAAGCCCTGGATGCTGGGATGGAACTTGAAGCCGCGGACCCCGTGCCGCTCCACCAGCCGGCGGGCTTCGTGAGCACCAGCGCGGCCTTTCCACGGATCGACGCTGGCGAACGGAATGAGCACGTCCGGGAACTCGGCGCAGCTCTCGGCGATCTCCTCGTTGGCGATCCGCGGATGCCCGGTGGCGTGTTCGGCGTCCACTGTGAACACGACCGCGGCCATGTGGCGTTCCGCGTAGTACGCCGCCATCTCCGGGATCGTCGGCTGGCGGTGGTCGTGCGCCTTGAAGTAGTCCGCCGACGCTCCCAGCAGGTGCGGGCTCAGCGAGCCGTGCCCGTCCTTGGACACCTCGGCGTGTGTGTGGACATCGATGGCCACCAGCGAATCAAGGTTCATGGCATCGGTATCCCGTAGCTCTCCAGTGGCCAGGACACCTCGGCGATCTGTGCGGCCGTCCAGCCCCCGTCGCTGTACGTTCTCACCTTCTCCGCCGGGTGCGACCACAGCGCGAGCTTGTCGCCGCCGATCCCGATCGCCTGCCCGGTCACACCGGCCGAGGCGTCGGACGCCAGGTACACGATCAGTGGTGCCACGTCCTCGACCGTGCCGAGGCCCTCGTCCTTGCGCAGCCAGTCCGGAAACGGTGTGCCGGTGCGTTCCGCGTCCTCGATGGCGGGGCCGAACGCGGGAATGGTCTTGGTCATCTCGGTCGCGGCGACCGGCACGACCGCGTTCACCGTGATCCGCGCCTTGGCCAGTTCCAACGCCCATGTCCGGGCCATCGCGACGATCCCGGCCTTGGCGGCGGCGTAGTTGCCCTGGCCGAAGTTGCCGCGCTGACCGGCGGGTGAGGAGACCAGGATGAGCCTGCCGCCGGTCCCCTGCTCACGCATCCGCACCGCGGCGGCCCGTGCGCAGGTGAAAGTCCCGCGCAGATGGACGTTGACGACAGCGTCGAAGTCCTCGTCGGTCATCTTCCACAGCACGCGGTCACGCAGGATGCCCGCGTTGGTGACCATGGTGTCGAGCCGGCCGAACTCGGTCACGGCCGCGCCCACGAGCTGGTCGGCGACCTCCGTGCCGCCGACCGGGGCGACGACCTCGACGGCCCGGCCACCGGATTCGGTGATCGTTCTGACGACGTCCACAGCGGACTCGGCGTCCACGTCGTTGACGACGACGGCGGCTCCAGCGGCCGCCAGCGCTACGGCGTAGGCACGGCCGAGGCCGCGTCCGGCACCCGTGACGACGGCGACTTTGCCAGTCAGGTCCATGAACCGAAAGTACGTCACATTAGTGACGGCCGTCAATCTGTTGCCCAACATCATGGCGGTCTACCCTGGACGCCGTGGAGGACCCGGTGACACGCCCGCAACCGCTCATGCTCAGCTTCCTGGGCATCTACCTGCTGGAACGCCATACAGCGGTGTACTCGGGCAGCATCATCGACGTGTTCGCACGGGTCGGCGTGTCCGAAGAGGCCGTCCGCTCGACGCTCACCCGGATGGCCGGTCGTGGCCTGCTGGAGCGCCATCGCCGCGGCCGTCGCGTCTACTTCGGACTGACCCAGCGGGCGACGGACGTCCTCGCCGACGGCGCCCGGCGGGTCTGGCAGACCGGAGCGGTGAACCGCGACTGGGACGGCACCTGGACGCTCGTGGCGTTCTCGATGCCGGAGGGCCGTCGCAGCGACCGGCACGACCTGCGGTCGCAGCTGATCTGGGCGGGATTCGGCCTGCTGCAGAACGGCCTGTGGATCGCGCCGGGCCACAAGGACGCCGCCGCGATCGTCGAACAGCTCGGCCTGACCGAGAACGTCACGGTCTTCACGGCCCAGCACGCCAAGCCGACCGAGTCGGCGGATCTGGTGCACAAGGCGTTCGACACGGATGCGATCGCCGCCCGCTACAAGGAGTTCCTGGCCCGCTGGGACACCGCGGCGCCGCTGCCGTCCGCGCCCGACGACCTGGCCCGTCAGCTCATCCTGCACACCGACTGGCTGAACCTCGTCCGGCAGGACCCGCACCTGCCCGCCGAGCACCTGGCCGGCGACTGGCCCGCGATCCGTGCCGAGGAGACGTTCCAGGCACTGGCCAACCAGTACCAGCAGCCGGCCGCGGACATCGCCAGGCAGGTCATCGAGGAGATCTCCGTGCGAGGATGAGGAATGCCGTCCCTCGTTGACCCGGTCCTGCCCGCGGGATCGCTGAGCGCGCTCCGCCAGCCCGTCCTGGAGATCGGCGATCACCGCACGCTCCGGCCGTGGCGCGACGGGGACATTCCGGTCGTCCGCGCGGCATTCGACTGCCCGGACATCCAACGCTGGCACACCCGCCGGATCGACTCCGACGGGGAAGCGCTCGCCTGGATCACCCGATGGGACCGCGGCTGGCAGGAGGAAACCGAGGTCAACTGGGCGATCGCGGACGACGACAAGGCCATCGGCCAGGTCGGGTTGCGCGGCATCAGCCTGGCCTCGTCGGTGGCGGAACTGGCCTACTGGCTGCTGCCCGAAGCACGCGGCGCCGGTGTGATGGCGAAAGCCGTCGAGGTGATGACGAGGTGGTGCTTCGACACGGTCGGATTCCACAGGTTGTTCTTGAAGCATTCGACCGCGAACATGGCTTCGTGCCGCGTCGCCACCACCGCCGGATTCGTCCACGAAGGCACCTTCCGGGCGTCGATGCTGCACGTCGACGGCTGGCACGACGCGCATTTCCACGCACGGCTCAACGAAGGGAACGACCATGGGGCTGCTTGACCAGGTACGCGACGCGATCCAGACCGGCGGGATCGAGGTCGTCGACCTGACCGCGCCGCTCTCGTCGAGCACGCCGATCCTGCGGTTGCCTGAGCCGTTCTCGAACACGATCCCGTTCCAGCTCGAAGAGATCAGCCGGTACGACGAGAAAGGCCCGGCCTGGTACTGGAACAACATCCACACCGGCGAGCACACCGGCACGCACCTCGACGTGCCCGTGCACTGGGTGTCCGGCAAGGACGGGCACGACGTGTCCCAGGTGCCGATCAGGACTCTGGTGGCCCCGGCCGTGGTGATCGACGTGTCCGCCGGTGTCTCCGGCGACGACGACTACCTGCTGGAGATCGAGGACGTCAAGCGCTTCGAGGCCGAGCACGGCCGGTTGCCGGACGGCGGCTGGCTGCTGGTCCGCAGCGGCTGGTCGGCCCGATCCGACGACGCCGCGAGTTTCCTGAACGAGTCGCACAGCCCTGGCATGTCGGCGGAATGCGCGCGATGGCTCGCCGAGGAGACGCCGCTGACCGGCGTCGGCGTCGAGACGGTCGGCACGGACGCGGGTGCGGCGCACAGCTTCGACCCGCCTTTCCCGTGCCACAACTACATGTTGGGCGCGGGCAAGCACGGGTTGACGCAACTGCGCAACCTGGAGCTGCTGCCGGCGACCGGTTCGATGCTGGTCGTGTCACCGTTGCCGATCGTCGGCGGATCGGGCAGCCCGGCCAGGGTCTTCGCGCTGGTCGAACGATGAGGGTCGCCGGACTGGTCGGCCAGACGTTGGCGCGGCTCGGTGTGGCCCAGGCGTTCGGCGTGGTCGGGAGCGGCAACTTCGAGATGACGAACGCGCTGCGTGCGCACGGAGTGCCGTTCGTCGCGACTCGGCACGAGGCCGGTGCGGTGACCATGGCCGACGCCTACAGCAGGATGAGCGGTCGCATCGCCCTGGTGTCCGTACACCAGGGCTGCGGCCTGACGAACGCGATGACGGGGATCGCCGAGGCGGCCAAGAGCCGGACGCCGATGATCGTGCTCACCGGGGACACCCCGAGTTCGGCGACGTTCGCCAACTTCCGGATCGACCAGCACGCGGCCGTCACGGCTCTCGGCGCGACGCCGGAACGCGTGCACAGCGCCGAAACCGCTGTCGCGGACACGGTTCGGGCGTATCGGACAGCCGTGCACGAGCGCCGTACGGTTGTGCTCAACGTGCCCCTCGACGTTCAGTCAATGGAGGCCGAGCCGTCGACCGTGCCATCGGTGCGACCGCTGTTGCCGATCCGGCCGAACCACAAGGCGGTCGAAGACCTGGCCGCCTTGATCAACGCGTCCACCCGCCCGGTGTTCATCGCGGGCCGTGGCGCTCGGGGCGCGGCGAAGGAAATCCGTGAACTCGCCGCGAAGACCGGCGCCCTGCTGGCCACATCGGCTGTGGCGCACGGCCTTTTCCATGACGATCCGTGGTCACTGGGAATCTCCGGCGGCTTCTCCTCACCGCTGGCGGCCGGCCTGATCTCGGGCGCGGACCTGGTCGTCGGCTGGGGTTGCGCGTTCACCAAGTGGACGACACGCCGGGGAAAGCTGCTCACCGGCAAAGTCGCCCACGTCGACATCGGCGGGCAGGCCCATCAGCCCGTCGATCTCGCGGTGTACGGCGACGCGGGCGAAACCGCGAAGGACGTCGCCGGCCTCGTCACTGTCCGCACGGGATACCGCACACCGGACGTCGAGGCACGGCTCGCCGCCGGTCCGGGCTGGCCGGTGCCGGACCTGTCGACCGGCACCCACATCGATCCGCGGGAACTGAGCGCGCGGCTGGACGGGATACTGCCCCGCCAGCGGATCGTGGCCGTGGACTCCGGCAACTTCATGGGCTACCCCAGCGCTTACCTGTCCGTGCCGGACGAGTCCGGGTTCTGTTTCACCCAGGCGTTCCAGTCGATCGGGCTCGGGCTGTTCACCGCGATCGGCGCCGCACTGGCCCGGCCGGACCGGCTGCCGGTCGCCGCGGTGGGCGACGGCGGGTTCCTGATGGGCATAGCGGAGTTGGAAACCGCGGTCCGGCTGCGGATACCGATGGTGATCGTGGTGTACAACGACTCGGCGTACGGCGCCGAGATCCACCACTTCGGACCGGACGCCGATTTGTCCACTGTGTCCTTTCCAGATCCCGGAATCGCCGAGATGGCACGTGGTTTCGGATGCGCCGCCGTGACTGTCCGGACCGCCGACGACCTGGCTGACGTGTCCGCCTGGCTGACCGCCGGCCGTGACCGGCCGTTGGTGGTCGACGCGCGGATCGCCTCGGACGGCGGGTCCTGGTGGCTGCACGAAGCGTTCGGGTGAGCGGATTCTGGCAAGAAGTAGACAGGTCACGACAAGTGGACGTCACTAGAATTACGCTATGGAGTTCGGCGGCAGGCATGTCCTGATCACCGGCGCCGCCAGCGGGATCGGAGCCGCGCTGGCCGACCGGTTCGCCAAAGAGGGTCCCCGCGGGATCACCGTCGTGGACAAGGATTTTTCCGGTGTGCGGGAGACAGCGTCGCGTGTGGACGGTCTGGCCATCGAGGCCGACGTCGGCAGGGAGTCGGAGATCCGGCGCGTGATCGCCGAGGCGGAGCACCGGTCCGGCCCGATCGACCTGTTCTTCTCCAACGCGGGCGTCCCGCTGCCGGTCGGCGGCGTCGATGTGCCGGACGACGGCTGGCAGTCGCTGTGGAACGTGCACGTGATGGCCCACATCTGGGCGATGCGGGCGTTGCTGCCCGCGATGATCGAACGCGGCGAGGGCTACCTGGTCAACACGGCCTCGGCCGCGGGCCTGGTCATGACGCCCGGCGCGGCGCCGTACACCGTGACCAAGCACGCCGCACTGGCGCTCGCGGAGTCGTACGCCGTGATGTACAGCCACACCGGCGTCCGTTTCTCGTGCCTGTGCCCGGGCTTGGTCGAGACACCGCTGATGGAAACCGTGGACGACGACCCGGTGGGCCGCGCGGTCCGCATGGGCATGGGCGAACACGGCCTGGACCCGACCGTCGTGGCCGACATCGCGGTCCGCGGCCTGATCGAGGAACGCTTCCTGATCCAGACCCACCCGGACGCCATCGTCCCGGCCGCCCGGCTGCGCGCCGTGGAACCCGAGGTCTACCTGGAAGCGATGCAGGAGCTGTGGTTCGCGGCCCAACGCAGCTAAACCCTCGTGAGTGTTTATCAGGGTTAGAACACGGATAAACACTCACGAGGTGGAGCTGCACTGGTCTCGTTGCCGGTGCTCACTTCCGGAAGACGACCCACCGCATAGCCGCGTACATGTAGACGGCCTCGCACGCACCGGCCGCGAGCCGCGCGATGCGGTAGTCGACGCCGAGTGCGGCGAGGCCACTGCCGACACCGAGGATCCACGCGAGGTAGTTGACGATCACGACGACCACGTAGATGCCGAACTGCGGGCCGACAGGAGCGTGCGACCGGAAGTTGAACGCCCGGTTGAGGAAGTAGCTCAACGCGAACGCGCACGCGTAGGCGATCGTGATGCTCAGCCACAGCACGACGTCGAGCAGCCCATGCAGGATGCTCAGCAGCACGAGGTCGACGCCGAAGGTGAAGCTGTTGATCACGGCGAAGCCCAGCAGGCTCGGCGGCACGATCCTGTTGAGCCCGAACGGCAGCCGGGCGGCGATCGTGGCCATGGCGGCGTTGAATTTGCGGCCCCGCTCGGCCGCAGTCGTCTGCACGGCCGCAGCCTGGCAAGGACAGGTGTACGCCAGGCGACTGCCGATCAACGTGCCGGGAAAACTCGGTAAACTGCCCGAATGTCTCAGCTGGGTTTCCAGCGCCGGCGCCCGGTGCGCTGGCTCACCCCGAGGGTCCTGATCAGCACCGGGATCAAGTCGATGCTCGCGGGGATCTTCGGATCCTATGCCGACAAGCGCGAACTGCAACAAAGCCTGCCGTCACCGGTGCACGCCTGCGGCGACGACGAGGTGTGGTTCGACTTCGTCGCCGATCTCGGCGACGGCTTCGACGCCACGTACTCGGTCGCGTTCCTGCTCGCCGCACCGCACCTGGAGATCGACGGGCACACGTTGCCCCGCGGCCAAATGCTGGTAATGGGCGGTGACGAGGTCTATCCCGCGGCGACGTACCAGGCCTACGAGGACCACACCAAAGGACCGTACCGAACGGCGTTGCCCTCGGCGGACGATCCCCCGCTGTTGTTCGCCTTACCCGGCAACCACGACTGGTACGACGGGCTGACCTCGTTCTTACGGACTTTCGCGCAGCAACGCGCGATCGGCGGCTGGCGGACCGAGCAGGCCCGCAGCTACTTCGCGGTCGAACTGCCGCACCGCTGGTGGCTGTTCGCCGTCGACACCCAGTTCGGCGAGTACATCGACACGCCGCAGTTGGAGTACTTCCGCGCAGCCGCCGAACGCCTCGCGGGCGGCGACGCGGTGATCCTGTGCACGCCCACACCTGCCTGGGCCTACGCGCCGGACGACCACCGTGGCTACGACGTCATCCAGTTCTTCGACCGCGAAATCATCCGCCCCACGGGTGCCCGTATCCGTGTGATGCTCTCCGGCGACTCACATCACTACGCCCGGTATTCGGGGTCTGACGAACGCATCACGTGCGGCGGTGGCGGCGCGTACACCTCGGCTACGCACCTGTTGCCTGAGGAACTTGACCTTCCCCCGCAGGAAGCCCGCATCCCTGCCCCTGTGGAGACGTTCTCGCTGGAGGCGACTTACCCCTCGCGCACGGAGTCCGCGAAGCTCGCCGCGGGGATCTTTCGGCTGCCGTTCACCAACCCGGGCCTCTGGGGCCTGACAGGGGTACTGCAGACAATACTCGCCGTGTTCCTCCAATTCGGACTGACAGTGGAGTTGGACGGCGCCTTCGGTGAACTGGCGACGTGGGCGCCCACGGCGTTCATGGTCGTGCTGGTGGCGTTCGCCGCATTCGCCTTCGCCCGGTTGGGCCCGCCGCGACCAGGCCGGGCCTTGGCCAGTGTGCTGCATACGGTGGCTCACCTGGCTTTGGCCGCGTTGTGGGCGGCGGTCTTGCTGTGGATGGGCGGTGCGGCTGCGGTATGGATGGCTCTGCTGGTGACGCCGATGTTGATCGGGTTCCTGGACGCGGAGTTGGTGGCGTTGTACCTGCTGGTGGCCAGCCGCTGGGACATCAACACGAACGAGGCGTTCGCCGGGCAGGGCATCGAGGACTACAAGAGCTTCCTCCGGATGCACATCACGCGGACCGGTGAGCTGGAGATCTACCCGGTGAAGGTGCCACGGATCTGCCGTTCCTGGCGGCCGAACCCAGGGACGCCACGCCTGGTGCCGGACGAAGAACTGACAGCGGAGTTGATCGAAGACGTGATCAGGGTGTCGATATGAGGATCATGGTGGTCGGCGGCACTGGCCTCCTGGGGTACCACGTGGTGGAACAGGCACGAGCCCGAGGACACGAAGTCGCCGTCGTGGCACGGACTCACCGTCCTGGCGTGGACCACGCCATTGAAGGTACGGACGTAACCTCCGAGCTGCTGAAGGGTTACGACGGCGTGGTGTTCGCCGGTGGCGTGTACGACCGCACAGCCTCAGGCAGCATGGAAACGCGCTTGCGTAACGGGTACGTCGATCCCGCGGTGGCGGTGATGCGTGCGGCTCGGGAAGCGGGTTGCAGCCGGGCGGCGATGCTGGGGTCGTATTACGCGTACTTCGAGCGGGTCCGACCGGAGTGGAAGTTGTCCGCGCGGCATCCGTATGTGCGTGCGCGGTTGGAGCAGGCGTCGTTGGCACGCGAGGCCGTCGGGCCCGACCTGCCGTTGGCCATCGTCGAGATCCCTTACGTGGTCGGCGTGGCACCCGGCCGCGTGCCAAACTGGTCGACGCCGTACGTGAAGTGGGTCCGCTCCCCTGTCCCCCTGGTTGTTCCCACTGGTGGCACGGCCGTGACCAGCGCCCGAGCCGTCGCGGAGACGACGGTGACGGCCTTGGAGGACGGCTCGAACGCCAACATCCCTGTAGCGGAAGAGAACCTGACGTGGAAGGACATGGTCAGCCGGATGGCCGCGGCGGCCGGCAAGCCACGGAAGGTGCGTGAGATCCCGGCTCCCGTGCTCCGGAAACTGGCGCAGTTCAGTGGTGCGCTGATGCGCCTGACCCGCAGACCACCCGAGATGATCGACATCGGCCACATGGACGACCTGTACATGCACGAGATGTACCTGGAGCCGAAGACACCGAGGTCGCTCGACGCGGAGATCGCCGAGACGGTGTCGGCAGGGTCATAGCCGGTCGCAGAACTCACGCCAGGTCAGAGGGGGAAAGGTGAGGATGCCTGCGGCGGGGTTCTTGGAGTCACGGACCGCGAACGCCGGAGGCATCTTCGCCACCTCGACACAGGCGGCGTTGTCGTTGCCGCCGCTGAAGCTGCTCTTCCGCCAGGGAGCCACCTCGACGCAGTTTCCGTTGGTTCCGGTTCCGCTGCGGCTGCTCTTTCGCCAGACCAGTCCATCCACCGTGAACGCCCTCGCTCGTTAGGGGCCATGCAACTCGCTCGCCATCCGGTCGAGCAACGCCACTGAGTCGGCCGGGCTCAGCGCATCATCAGACCGCAAGCAGTCAAACGAAAGTTTAGCCTCCTCAACCTTCTCCGGTTCCTCGATGTGAAGAGCTCCACCCGGATACTCGACATAGAGCAGTTCGGGGTCCTCTGGGTCGGGAAACCGCAGGATGGCGAAGGCGCCATCCATTGAGTGGTGTACTCCGCGCTTCAGTGGGAGCACTTGAAGGGTGACCGTTGGCAGCTCCGCTACTGCGATGAGATGTCTCAGCTGTTCCCGCATCACTGCCACACCGCCGACTTCTCGGCGCAAGGCTCCCTCATCCACCACAGCACTCAACTCCAGCGGCCAGTTCTGATCGGTCAACCGGGCCTGGCGAATGATCCTGACTCTCGTGTCGTTCTTCAGCCGAATCGGGTCCTGGTTGGGCCGCAAGCGGAACAGCGCGCGGATGTAAGCCTCGGTCTGCAGGAGGCCAGGAATCACCGAGGTCGAGAACTCGCTGACTCGTGCGGCAGCGGTCTCGACATCGACATACCCCAGGTCTTTGAACCCATAGGCGCGGAACCAGGGTGTCTTCGCTGCCTCCCGCACTTCGTCCAGGAGGTTCGCGTCGAAGATGTCGTAGATGTCCATGATCGAGCGGGCCAGGTGGACGTCCGCCTTCGTCTCCCCGGTCTCGATCCGGTTCAGCGCACTTCGCGCCTTGTCCAGTTTGGCGGCGGCCTCGTCGAGGGTGAGTCCTGCTTGTTCGCGCATCCGCCGCAACTTCGCGCCCAGCCGTCTCCGCAGGAACGGGGGCCGTATCGGAGTCCTCACAGCGCGTCATCCTTACAGGCAGGGACCACAAACTTGGGAATCCCGGAACCCGCGTGAACATCCCTGTACACTTCTGAACATGAGTGTTCACTCGATCTTGGATGTGGCCATCAAGGTGCTGCTGGCCGACCCGAGTGCCTCCCTGGGGGACGTGGCGAAGGCGGCCGGAGTCAGCCGTACGACGCTGCACAAACGCTACGCGACCCGGCATGACCTCCTGGTCGCGTTGGCGCACGATGCCTACGACCGTGTCGACAAGGCGATGACCGACGCGCAACTCGATGTGCCTGGCGAAGACGTGGTCGCGGGGCTTGAGCGGGCGATCACCGCTCTCATCCCGCTCGGCCCGCGCATCGAGTTCATGTACCGGCAGATCGGCCTGGACGACGTGCCCGACCTGGTGACGCGCTACGAGCAGTCCGGCGAACACCTTCTCCGGCTCATCCAGCGCGGCCAGGAGGCGGGCAAGCTGCGGGCAGACCTCCCGGACTGGTGGATTCTGGCCACCCTGGAAGGGTCGTTCTACACCGCGTGGGAAGCCATCTCGTTCGGCAGGCTCGCGCCGCTCGACGCACCGAAACTGGTGATGACCACCGTCATGCGGGGCATCGGGACATGATCGCGGTCATCGGCCTGCTCGGCGCGACCGGGCTGTCGGTGGCGGGCAACGCGATCACCGCCATCGCCATCCCGTGGCTCGTCCTCGAACGCACCGGCAGCCCCGCTCTCGCCGGGTTGCTGGCCGCGGCGGCGCTCGGTCCGCTCGCGCTCTCCACGTTCTTCGGCGGCGCGCTGATCGACCGCTGGGGTCGTCGGAGGCTGAGCATCATCGCGGACATCCTCAGTGCGCTCGCCGTGGCCGCGTTGCCCATTCTGGACAGTACGGCCGGCCTGAACACTGCCCTGATCGCCGTTCTGGTCGCGTTGGGCGCCCTGTTCGACGGTCCGGGCATGGCGGCGCGGGAAGCGCTCCGGCCGGACGTCGCGCGGCACGCCAAGATTCCGCTCGAACGGGTGAACGCGTGGGGCGAGGCACTCGAAGGACTCGGAAATCTCGTCGCGCCGGGCATCGCCGCCATCTTCATCGCCCTCGCGGGCGCGACCAGCACGCTGTGGGTCACGGTCGGCATGTTCTTCGGGGCCGTCCTGCTGACGTGGCTGACGGTCCCGCGTGACACCCGCCATGCCGCCCCGGACCACTACTTCCGGTCCGTGGTCGAAGGCTTCCGGTACGTCTGGCGCGAACCGGTCCTGCGGGGCGCCGGGCTGACCGCCATGTTGCTGATCATGTTCGTGGCACCGTTCACGATCGTACTGACGGCTCAGGCGCAAAGCCTCGGCAACCCCGGCCTGCTCGGCTTGGTGATGACCATGTTCGGCGTCGGCGGTGTCCTCGGGGCGGTCGCCTACGGCGCCGTCGCGACCAAGCTGCGTCGCCGGCCAGTCCTGGTGTGGGGACTCGTGATCTGCGGAATCGGGATCATGCTGTTCCCTGCCGGGATCAGTATGGCCGTGCTGGCGGCGTTCGTGGGCGTCGCGGCCGCGCCGATCAACCCGATCACGGCCGTGCTCATCCAGGAGCGTACGCCGGAACGCCTTCGCGGCAGGGTGATCGGCAGCGTGTCGTCGCTCGCCCTCATCGCCGGACCGATTGGCGTCTCGCTCGTCGGCACCCTGCTTGAAGGCACCAGCACAAGCGTGGCGTTCGTTGTGATGGGCGCGGGCTGTGTGCTCGCGGCGGTGTACGCGGCCTACGCGCTGCGGGACATCGAGGCGCGAACCGGCCTGCCCGGCAACGAGTTCGTCCCGGACGACCAGGCGCATCCGGACCCGCAATGTCCTGTTCGGACGCGCCGGGCCTGAGCATCGCGCGGGCGGCGAAGCCGTGCGACTCCAGCACACACGCCTGCATGGGACGCGCTGCCGCTGGGTAGGCGGTACTACATGAGAGCAGTAGTCATCGGAGCCACCGGAAACATCGGAACCAGCCTGGTCCGTCGCCTCACCGAGGACCCCGAGGTCACGTCGGTGCTGGGCGTCGCGAGGCGAGCGCCGGAGGAGACGCCGCCAGGCACGTCCTGGGCGTCGGCCGACATCAGAACGGACGACCTCGTCAGCCTTTTCAAGGACGCGGACGTCGTCATCCACCTGGGCTGGCTGTTCCAGCCGACCCACAGCCCGGTCGTCACCTGGGAGAACAACGTCAAGGGCAGCATCAGGGTCTTCGAGGCGGTCGCGCAGGCCGGCGTGCCCGCGCTGGTGTACTCGTCCTCGGTCGGCGCGTACTCCTCCGCCGACAAGAAGACGCCCGTCGACGAGACCTGGCCGACCCACGGCTACCCGAAGGCCGCCTACCCCGTCGAGAAGGCGTATGTCGAGCGGGTGCTGGACACGTTCGAAGCGAACAACCCGTCCGTGCGGGTCGTCCGGATGCGGCCCGGGTTCATCTTCAAGCGGTCGGCGGCCGGCCATCAGCGGCGCCTGTTCGCCGGTCCGTTCCTGCCGAACGTTCCCCTCCGGCCGGGCATCGTCCCCGACCTGCCTGGGCTGCGGTTCCAGGCGCTGCACACCGAGGACGCGGCCGACGCGTTCCACCGTGCCGCGATGCGGGACGTCAGCGGTGCGTTCAACATCGCCGCGGACCCGGTCGTCGGGCCGGACCTGCTCGCCGACCTGATGGACGCGCGCGTCGTGAAGATCCCCGCGTGGCCGGTCAAGGCCGCGGTCGCCGCGGCGTGGAAGCTGCACCTGCTGCCCGCGACTCCCGGCCTGTTCGAGACCGTCCTGCGAGTGCCGATCATGGACACCACCAGGGCACGGACCGAACTCGGCTGGCGCGCCCAGCGAACCGCGAAGGAGGCGATCAGCGAGTTGCTCGAAGGCATCGAGCACCGCGCGGGCGAGGACACGCCACCGCTTCAGGCGGACGTCCCGGGCGGGCGGGCCAAAGAGGTCGCGACCGGCGTCGGCACCAAGGACTAGGCTGGCCGGGTGCAGGATTTCGGGCGCCTGGTCGACCCGTTGCGAGGGGAACTGCAAGCGCACTGCTACCGCATGCTCGGCTCGGTGCACGACGCCGAGGACGCGACGCAGGAGACCCTGATCCGGGCGTGGCGCGCGATCGACCGGTTCGACGGGACCAACGTCCGGGCCTGGCTGTACAAGATCGCCACGAACAGATGCCTGACGGTGCTGGAGAACCGGGCGAAACGGGAACTGCCCACCGACCTCACCGGCACCGGCGACCCGGCCTGGCTGGAGCCCTACCCGGACGATCCCGAGGCCGGTTACCTGGCGCGGGAAGGCATCGAGCTGGCCTTTGTCGCGGCCTTGCAGAACCTTTCCGCCGTGCAACGGGCTGTGCTCGTGTTACGTGAGGTCCTCGGGTTCTCCGCGCAGGAGGTCGCGGAGCAACTCGACACGACGGTCGCGGCAGTGAACAGCGCGCTGCAACGAGCACGCAAGGTCGTGACGCCGCGCAAGTACGTCACGCCCGGCCCTGAGCTGCGGAAAGTGGCCGACCAGTACGCGACGGCCTGGGAACTCGGTGACGTGGACGCGATCGTGGCCATGCTGACCGAAGACGCGAGGTACGCCATGCCGCCGCTGCCTGAGTGGTACCAGGGCCACGACGCCATCCGCGAGTTCCTGGCGACGCCGATGCGTTTCCGCTGGAAGTTCGTGCCCGCCCGGGTGAACGGCCAGCTGGCGTTCGGCACGTACCGCCTCGAAGCCGGCCTGTACGTCCCGACCGGCCTGGACCTGCTGCGGTTCGAGGGCACCAGGATCGCCGAGGTCGTCTCGTTCCTGACCGCCGATTTCAGCCGCTACGGACTGCCGGAGAAAATTCCCGCCTGACCGCGATGAGTTCGCGCCGCCTGCCGGGTTACAGGGGCAAAACCCCTAGCAGGAGGCACGACGATGTTGCTCGAAGGCAAGAACGCGATCATCTACGGCGGCGGTGGCTCGGTCGGCAGCGCCGTGGCCAGGGCTTTCGCCCGCGAGGGCGCCCGGGTCTTCCTGGCCGGGCGGACCATGGCCACGCTGGAGAAGGTCGCCGTGCAGATCGACGGGCACGCCGCCCAGGTCGACGCCCTCGACGAGGACCAGGTCAACGCGCACGCCGACGCCGTGGTGGCGCAGGCAGGCAGCATCGACATCTCGATGAACGTCATCTCGGACACCGACGTCCAGGGCACACCGATGGTCGAGATGACGCTGGACGACTACATCCGCCCGGTGATCACCGCGCTGAGCTCGAAGTTCCTCACGTCCCGCGCGGCCGCGCGGCACATGATGAAGCAAGGCGGCGGCGTGATCCTGGCCTTCGGCGGCTCGGTCGAACGCAGCCCGCTGATGCACGACTACAACTTCGGCGGCATCCAGGTCACGTTCGACGCCGTGGAGTCCATGCGCCGCCAGCTCGCGATCGAACTGGGCCGGTACGGCATCCGGGTGCTCAGCCTCCGCACCAGCGGCATCATCGACACCATCCCCGAGGGCTACGAGAACCGGGACAAGATCGCCCGGAGCATCCTCGTACAGACCCTCACCGGCAAGGCCGCCACGCTGGAGGACGTCGGCAACGTGGCGGCGTTCGCGGCCTCCGACCAGGCCCGCACGATCACCGGCACCGAGATCAACATGACCGCGGGCGCCGCCCTCGACTGACCCCCGCCGTGTCCACCATTCCGGCACGCCGTGTCCACCATTCCGGCACGCCGTGTCCACCATTCCGGCACCATGAAATTCCCCGCGCGCACATCGTGGGGACGCCGTAGCCGGAACGCTCGCGGCTGGGCGGCCGTCAGTCAGGCTTCCCAGCCGCAGATCCCGGCCCACACCTTCTCGATCTGACCGACCAGCGGTCCGCCCGCGCTGACGATGGCCGCGGCGCCGATCGCTCGAACCTTGGCGATGTACTCGTCCTGCTTGGCCTTCCACTCCGGGTCGTGCACGTACTGCGCGCGTTGGGCGACGAGCACCATCAGGAAGCCGCCGCCTTCGGCACCGAGACGCTTGCCCATCTGCCGGATGGACCGGGTGAGCTGCTGCCGGGTGGTCCGCCAGCGGCGGCGGCGTTCCATCGCGCCGGCCAGCTCCACGGCCAGCGCCTCGTGGTCGTCGCGCAAGGCGGACGCGGCCAGGCGCGCCGCCGCATGGTGCCGCTCACGTCCAGGACCGTCGAAGGTCACGGGTTCGCCGGGCACCAGAGCGGCCAGGAAGTCCTCCAGTTCGGACATACGCGGACGATAACCGTGCGGTGCCGGGAGCCCTCCCGGCACCGGTCAGATCGCCTTGACCTCGACCGGGACGCCGTTGAACACCGCCGTGCCGGACAGGACGTCCAGGATGGACTCGTCGGTCACGGTGTTGACGTTCGCGCCGTTGGTCCTCGTGGCGACGGACAGCCTGATGCCGGGCTGGTCGTGGCCCCAGCCGTGCGGCAGGCTCACCACGCCCGGCATGATCTTGTCGGTCGGCTCGGCGTCCACCTCGATCGAGCCGGTCCGCGACATCACGAGCACTCGCTGGCCGGTGGTCACCGACAGTTTCTCGGCGTCCTCGGTGTTGATGTGCAGCGTGCACGTGTTGGAGCCGGTTACCAGCGCGGGCACGTTGTGCATCCAGCTGTTGTTGGAACGCAGGTGCCTGCGTCCGATCAGAACCATGCCGCGCGGGCGGTCGGCCAGCCACGACAGCAGCCTGGGCACGTCGGCGGCGAGCTCGGCCGGGCAGAGGTTCACCTTCCCGTCCGCGGTGGACAGCACCTCGGTGAGCCTGGGCCGCAACGGGCCGAGGTCGACACCGTGCGGATTCTCCAGCAGCGTGGCCAGTTTCAGGCCCGAGGGGGTGGCGCCGAAGCCTTCGCCGTACGGGCCAAGGCGCAGCGAAAGGTCCAGCCAGCGCTCCAACGGCCCGTCGCCCTCGATCATCGGGCGCAGCTCGGCCGGATCACGCCCGTACACCGGCGAACCCTCGGCCTGGACGGCCTTCGCGAGCAGCCCGCCGATCATCATCTCCTCAAGCCCGCGCAGATCCGCCGAGGCGCCCTGGCCGGCGGCGATCATCACCAGCCTGGCCAGGATCTGGGCCTCGCCCGGCCGTCCCGCCGGCAACGGCAACGCCGGCGCGGAGTAGTTGGCGAAGTTGCGGACACCGAACTGCGTCAGCCCGAAGTCGAAGTGCGGCGACTGCGTCAGCCGCGGCGGCGGGAGGATCACGGTGGCGTGCCGCGTGGTCTCGTTGAGATACGGGTCCACGCAGACCATGAACTCCAGGTCCGCCAACGCGGCCGCGAGCCGTGGCGCGTTCGGCGCGGACGACGCCGGGTTGCCGCCGACCGTGAACAGCGCGCGCACCTGGCCCTCGCCCGGGGTTTCGATCTCGTCGGCCAGCGTGGCGGTCGGCAGTTCCCCGGCGACCTCGGGTAGACCGCGCACCCGGCTGGACCACCGGCCGGTCCGGAACGGCTTGCGCTTCACATACGTCGCACGCGCGGCGGACGCGGGGAACATCGCACCGCCAGGCCGGTCCAGGTTGCCGGTCAGCACGTTCAGCGCGTCCACGAGCCAACTGGACAGCGTGCCGAACTCCGCGGTCGTCGTGCCGATGCGCCCGTAGACGACGGCCGTCGGCGCGGCGGAGAGGTCCCTGGCGACCTGCCGGATCGCCGACGCGTCGATGCCACACGCGGAAGCGACCGTCTCCGGCGGGAACTTCGACGCCAGCACCCGGAGTTCCGCCACGCCGTGGACGATCTCCGGCACCTCGACGGCCAGGTTCTCGTCGAACAGGGTGTGGACCAAGGCGAACAGGAACGCCGCGTCCGCGCCGGGCCGGATGAACAGGTGCTGGTCGGCCAGGTCCGCCGTCCGTGTGCGGCGCGGGTCCACCACGACGACCGTGCCACCACGGGCCCGCAACTTCTTGAGCCTGCCGGGGAAATCGGGCGCGGTGCACAGGCTTCCGTTGGACTCCACCGGGTTCGCGCCGAGCATCAGCAGGTAGTCCGTGCGGTCGATGTCCGGCACCGGGATCGAGAACGGGTCACCGAAGACGTATCCGCACGACACGTGCTTGGGCATCTGGTCGCTCGTGCTGGCGGTGTAGATGTTGCGCGTGCCAAGGCTCTTGGCCAGAACACCGTTGTAGACCGGGCCCGCCATCGTGTGGATGCTCGGGTTGCCCATGTACAGCGCGACCGCTTCGTTGCCGTACTTCTGCCTTACGGCGGCGAGGCCGCGTTCCACCTCGGCGAACGCCTCGTCCCACGACACTTCGGCGAACCGCCCGTCCCGCTTGACCAACGGGCTGCTCAGCCGGTCGGGGTCCTGGTCGAGATCACCGAGTTTGGCGCCCTTGGGGCAGATGAAGCCGAGACTGAACATGTCGTCGCGGTCACCGCGGACGTCCGTGACGCGGTCGCCGTCGAGCGTGATCTTCAGGCCGCACGTGGCCTCACACAGGGGGCAGGTACGGAAATGTGTGGTGGTGGACATGCACAGCTCCTTGTCACACGGGCTGCCAGCAACCTACCGCGCCCGTGTGACAAAAAGCCATTCTGTATCAGGTAATCACCAGTGGCGGTCCTCGCCGCGGAACACCTTGATGTTTCCCATGGTCACCCGGCCGCTGATCCGGACGACCGGCCCGCCCTGGCCGGTCGCGGCGCCGAAGATGCCGCGTTTGCCCATCACGGCGGTCCCTTCGTCGATCACGACGGCGTTCTGCGGAACCGAGACCACGATCTTGCCGCAGAACGCGTCGGCGACGACCCGGACCTGCTCCCCCGGCCGCATCCCGGACAGGTTCAGCACCACCGCGCCGAACGTCGCCCGCGCCCGGACCTCCCGCGCCGCCTCCGGCGTCCGGATCACCTTGCTGACCGTGGCGACCACACGCTGCGCCGGCTCGCCCTGGGCGACGACCGGACCGAGATCGGCCAGCTGCGGCGCCAGGTCCGCCCTGGTCCTGGCGGCCCAGACCCGTTCGGTCCGCTCCAGGTGCTCGTCCCACGTGATCCGCCCATCGCCCACGGCCGTGTCCAGCACACGAACCGCTTCCATCCGTTCGGCATCCGACAGCCGAATCACCAGGTCCCCGGACATGTCAACCCCTCAATGACTGATTATCTTAGTTCGAGAGAGTCTTGCACACCGTTAAGACCATGTCCAGGTGTCGGCTCGCCGACGGCCTCGGCCACGAATCCAGACGATCACCAAGACCAGGCCGCCGACGATCATCGGGCCGAGCCCCAGCGTCCAGCTGAGCGTGGCGGGCGGACCGGGACGAGGGCCGACGGGAACCGCGAGCACGCCGCTGCCGGGACCTTTCGGACCGTCCACAGTGAACTCCAGTTGCCACGTGCCTTCCTCCGGCAGTGCCCGGACGTCCAGGCCCCACTCGGTTCGGGCACGGGGGTGCCGGGCGAGTCGTTCCGGCCGGCCGGTGGTGGCCGGGCCGACCAGGCGCAAAGTGCCCTGATGGCCGGTGATGCCGCCGTCGGGCACGAACGTGAAGTCCAGCGACCGTTCGGCACGGATCGGCCATTCGCTGAACGACGCCCGCAGGTCGTACGGGCCGACCTGCACGTTCTCCGAGTGCACGACCTCAACCGGAGGCGGGGCCGCGTAGGCGGGCGCGGCCGTCAGAACCATCACCGCGAGGGCAAGGGTGAACGCTCGCATCGTCAGACCTCCGCAAGATTCCGTAGTGGCGCGCTCATCCGCCATGCCGCCAAGCCGATGAGGACACCGAACGCGGCCGTGACAACGATGGTGACGACGTCCATCACGTTGTACTGGACGCAGTACCCGAGCGTCAGCAGCGCCGCGCCCACGACCCCTGCCACCATGGCCGCACCCTTCACCGAGCCGAATCGCTTGCCCAGAGCCAAAGCACCCGCCATCAGCAACGCGGCTGGAAGCATCACCAGTGGCGAGAACGATGCGTAGACCGACGTCCCATCGACGTAGTCACGCACCGGCAGGTCGATCGACGCGGCGTACGCCCGGGTCAACGGCGGCATGGTGAACCACGTGACGGCGTGGACCACGGCGTACGACAAGCCTGTCACCACGACCAGACCAGGCGAACGAGTGACCGCCGCGACCAAGACCAAGGCGAGCACGCCCATCAGCGCGACCGCGAAGAAGAACTCCCTGACCCACGGCAGCGCCGGAGTCGACAGCAGCAGGAAGACCTGACCGTACGTGGCAAGGCCGACGTAGACGGCCAACCCGACTCGGCCGGAACGGGTTTCGCGTAGTGACGCGAAGGCCATCACCGCGCCGATCGCCTCGACCAGGACGCACAGCGACATCGCCACATGCGGCGGCGACGTCGGCGTCACGTCGAAGCCGTAGACCGTGTGCCACCAGAGGTCGGTCAGGCCGTACAGCAACTCCGCCGCGGCTCCGAGCCCGGTGACCAGGAACGGGATGGGAGCCTGGAACGTGCCGAGCACCTTGACCGTGCGCACAGCCGGATCGGGCCGCCGGAACGTCCGGTACAGCACCACGCCGAGACAGGTGAACCCTGTTGTCGCCGTGCCGAGGTACATCACCAGGTGTGGCGCGGTGAAGAACGTGTCCGGCCCGACGTCGGCGTGCCACTGGATGTCCCACGAGAACCCGACGATCGTGATCGTGGCGCAGACCAGCAGCAGCCATGCGCCTATCCGCTCCGCTTTCATCCCTGTCCCTCCGTTACCGGGATCTGCACGGTGACCGTCTCGTCCGCCAAGCGCAGCGAGACGTCCCACAGGCCGCCCATCGTGAACAGCTCTCCGTGTGCCTCGAACCGGTCGTTCTGCCTCGTGGCGACGACTTGTGGCATCGCGTGGCCCATCGCGGGCATCACCGCGTCGATGACGACCTCGTTGAGCTGGACTGGCCCGGAGTCGTGCCGCTTGACCTGGACCGACGTTTTCACCGGACCGCTGCGCGGGCTCGTGGTCAGGTCCACGCGGTACGTCTCGCTGTCGCCGGACGCCGTTGCCGTCGACGTCCGCGACCGGGGCCACAGGGCGAAGGCGATCACCCCGGCCGCGACCAGTCCGATGAGGACGATCACGGCGACTGGACGTCGACGAGGAGTGGCACGGTCGTCACCGTGAAGTTCCGTTGGTACTGAATCCATCCGAAATACCTCCCCGGTTGCGGGAACGTGAACGTGAAACGCAGGTGTGGCGGCAGCGAGGCGACCGTCTCGTCGGCGGTCCCGCGCATCGGCCCCATCTCGTGGACGTGCCCGAAGAAGTCGCCGTTCTCCTCACGCAGCACCAGATGCCCCGCCATGCCGAGCCACGGTTGCAGGTCCGCTCGGCCGCCGACGGACATCTCGATCGTGTGGCTCCGGCCGGCGACGGCCCGCCGCACGTCCTTCGGCACGTCGACGCCGGCCTTCGGCCCTGATGCCTCGAACGATCCCCTGACCAGCTGCGACCCGGAGCCGACCCGTTCGAACTCGGCGTGCACCAGGTACCGGCCCGGCCGGTCGACCGCCAGGCGAACCGCCAGCTCGCCCGGGGCCGTCCGGACCGGGTGCAGATGCCGGAAGAACTGTCCGTCCACACTGGACACGATCAGGTGCGCGAGCGCGTCGTGATGCGCGACCAGATCGTCCACCGGACGACCGGTGTTGCCGTCCGTGATCGCCAGGCGCAACCGGAATTCCTTGCCTGTGACGGGGTCCTGGTCGGTGGTGACGCCCGAGTTGACGTACGGCCGGCCGCCGGCCGGGTCGACCGGGATCGCTCCTTCGGCCTGCGCCGGTGGGATGGCTGAGGAGAGCAAGGCGGCGGTGATCGCCACGGTCAGCGCCAGCACACCGGCCCCCGCGGGCACGACGACCATGAACCGGCGTCTGGCGAACACGGCCGTGATCAGCGCCAGCGCCATGAAAAGGCCGGTTGCCGCCAGTCCGCCGTAGGCCACCGGTTCCCAGAGCGTCAGCGTGGATCGCATGACCTGGAAGGGAATCCGCGCCTGCTCGCCGTCGGCGGCCGTGAGGATGAGCTCCCACCGGCCCGTGCGGTCGACCTCCAGCCGGACCGGATGCGTGCCGCGCCTGCTGAGCTCGACCTTGGCGTGCCGCGGTTGACCGACCAGTCCGACGTCGACGGATGTCCTGGTGACCGGGTCGTGCGCGATGAAGTCGACGGTCAACGGCCCGGGAACGGTGTGCGTCCTGCGGACCACCAAGGTCAGCTCGTTGCCCGCGAAGCTTTGTGCCAGCGAGAAATCCGCGGTGTCACTGACCCCGTGCGCCCCGGCCGGTGGCGTGCTCGCCACCACCAGCGCGACGACCGTCCCCAGCACCACGAAGATCCGCACCATGCCGCAAGACGTTACGGCGCAACGACATCCGGCCGAATCCTGCGAAAGCCCCCGCGAACGTCCTACTTAAGCACGAGGCTCACCCCCGCCGTGTCCACCATTCCGGCACCCCGTGTCCACCTTTCCGGCACCCCGTCTTCGCCGTTGCGGCACCGGGAAACTCCCCGGGCAGGGCGCGTGGGCGCCAGGCAGTGCCGGAGTGTGCATTTCATGGTGCACCAATGGCGGACACGGGCGCGGGGAGGGAGGTTGGGTGTCACTCAACGTAGCGGGCGTGGGCGGTATACCGCCCTGGTCGCCCCGCTGCGGGGATGACCGACCAGTGGTCCACTTGATCGTATGGAACTGCTGGACGCTCATGGCAGTGCGTTGAGCGGGTTCGACTGGCTGGTGAAGGCGATCGGCCCAGATGACTGGGCCCGGCCGACGCCCAACCCCGGCTGGAGCGTCCGTGACCTGCTCAACCACCTGGTCGCTGAGCAGCTCTGGGTGCCTGAGCTGCTCAGCGGTGCCGACATCGACGACATCGGCGACCGGTTCGACGGCGACGTGCTCGGCGACGACCCGGTCGGCACGTGGACCACGGCCTCCGCCGAGGCCAGGGAGGCCTGGCTGCTGCCCGGCGCCCTGGACCGAGAGGTCCATCTCAGTTACGGCCTCGTGCCCGCCGCCGAATTCGGCTGGCAGATGACCCTCGACCTGGCCGTGCACGGCTGGGACCTCGCCCAGGGCATCGGGGAGACCTCGCCACTGCACGACGAGCTGGCCGGGACGCTGCTGGCGGTGTTCTCCCCGCAGGTCTGGCGGTGGCAGGGCACCGGCATCTTCGCCCCGCCGGTACCGGTCGCGGCCGACGCCGGGGCACCCGCCCGCCTGCTCGGTTTGGTCGGCCGTCACCCCTGATGCTCGCTACACTTGACAGGTCTTCTTTGGACCTTGCGAGGAGTGAGTAAGTAGGTGTGCGACGCCACGTCGCCTGCTGGCAGTAGCCAGCCGGGCGATTCTCCCGGCTGCCATATTCGCCCGGACACCGGAGTTGCACGGTGACCGGACCATTGCTCGACGTGCTCGGTGTTCTCGCCGTCGTCCTCCTCACCCTCGGCACAGCGATCTTCGTCGCGGCCGAGTTCTCGCTGACCGCACTCGACCGCAGCCAGGTCGAAAGCCACGTGCAGCGGCAGGACGACCGTAAGGCGCAGAACGTCCGGAAAGCCCACCGCACGCTGTCGTTCCAGCTGTCCGGCGCCCAGGTCGGCATCACGATCACCACGCTGACCACCGGTTATCTGGCCGAGCCGATCATCGCCGAGTGGCTTGTGCCGCTGATGCGCGCGATCGGCCTGCCCGACGGCGCGGCCCACGGGTTCGCGCTGGCCGTCGCCCTGCTGCTGGCCAACTTCATCTCCATGCTGTTCGGCGAGCTGGTGGCCAAGAACGTGGCGATCTCCAAGCCGCTGGAGACCGCGCGGATGGTCGCCGGTTTCCAGATCGGCTTCTCCCGGGCGCTGAGCTGGCTGATCAACGGCCTGAACCGGTCGGCCAACTGGCTGGTCCGCAGGTTCGGGGTGGAACCGGCCGACGAACTGGCCTCGGCGCGCTCGCCGCAGGAACTGGGATCGCTCGTGCGCACCAGCGCCGAGCACGGCACGCTCGACCAGGGCACGGCCAAGCTGCTGGACCGCTCGCTGCGGTTCGGTGACCGGACGGCCGACGAGCTGATGACACCACGCGTGCGTGTCCACGCCCTGCGCGCCGACGCGACCGTCCCGGACCTGATCGAACTCGCCCGGACCACCGGTGTGTCGCGTTTTCCCGTACACAAGGGTGACCTCGATGAGGTGATCGGTGTCGTGCACGTCAAACAGGTGTTCGGCGTGCCGCACGAGCTGCGGGCCACCACCGACATGGCCGAGCTCGCCCGGCCCGTCCCGACCGTGCCGGAAAGCCTGGACGGTGACACGCTGCTCGACCGCCTGCGTGGCTCCGGCTTACAGATGGCGCTGGTCGTCGACGAGTACGGCGGCACAGCGGGCATCGTGACGATCGAGGACCTGGTCGAGGAGATCGTCGGCGACGTGCGCGACGAACACGACCGCGGCGAGGTCAGCCCGGTCCGGTCGCTGGGCAGGGACAGCTGGATGGTGTCGGGCCTGCTGCGGGACGACGAACTGGCCGAGGCGACCGGGTTCCGGATGCCGCAGGGCGAGTACGAGACCCTGGCCGGCCTGGTGCTGTCCCGGCTCGGCCGGATTCCCGAGGTCAACGACGAGGTGGTCGTCGAGGGCTGGCGGATCACCGTGCTGCGGATGGACCGCCACCGGGTCGCCGAGCTGCGCGTGACCCGGATGGCCGACCAGGACGCGGCGGCCAAGGCCGAGGCGGGTGCGCGATGACCGGCATCCCCGCGATCCTGGTGTCCCTGCTGCTGCTCGGCCTGAACGCGTTTTTTGTCGGCGCCGAGTTCGCGCTGGTCAGCGCCCGTCACGACCGGCTTGAGGCGATGGCCGACCGGGGCGTGGACCGGGCCCGGATGGTGATGCGGGCGGCCGAGAAGACGTCGCTGATGATGGCAGGCGCCCAGTTCGGCATCACGCTGTGCACGATCGCCCTCGGTGCGCTCGGCGAACCCGCCGTCGCGCACTACCTGGAGATGATCCTCGAACCGCTCGGCGTGCATCCGGCCGTGATGCACGGCATCGCGTTCGCCATCGCGCTGCTGATCGTGTCGGTGCTGCACGTGCTGCTCGGCGAGATGGTCACCAAGAACATCGCGATCGCCGCGCCCGAGCGGACCGCGGTGTGGCTGACGCCGTTCCTGGTCGCGTGGGTGCGGCTGGTGCGTCCGGTGATCAGCCTGCTGAACTGGATGGCCAACGGCATCCTGCGGCTGCTCAAGGTCGAGCCGAAGGACGAACTCGAGGCGTCGTACACGCCGGAGGAACTGGCCAGCCTGATCGCCGACTCACGCCGCGAAGGCCTGCTCGACGACCTCGAACACCGCAGGCTGACCCAGACGCTGTCGTCGGCCGAACGGACCGTCGCGGAGGTCCTCGTCCCGCTGGACCAGGTCACGACCGTGCCCTATCCGCCGAAGATCGGGGACATCGAGGCGGCCGTCGCGGCGACCGGGTTCTCCCGGTTCCCCGTCCGGCTCTCCGACGGCCGGCTGAACGGGTTCGTGCACGTCAAGGACGTGCTGGACCTCGCAGGCGACCCGGACACGCCCCTGCCGTGGGCGCGGGTGCGCGGCTTGCCGCAACTGCCCGCCGACGCCCGGCTGGACGAGGCTCTGGCGGCTCTCCGGCGCGTTCAGAGCCACCTCGCCAAGGCGGTCGCCGCGGACGGCACGGTGCTGGGCGTGGTCGCGCTGGAGGACCTGGTCGAGGAGTACGTCGGCACCGTTCGGGACAGCACGCACATCGGCGAATAATGACTGCCGTGATCGTGTTGGCCGAGCAGGAGTGGCAGGCCCGTCAGGAGGCCCATGTCGCGCGGATGCGCAGGTGGGTCGAGCCGCACCAGGAACGGAAGGCCGCGGGGCACAAGCACCCGGTCCTGGACTTCCTGTTCACGTACTACTCCTACCGGCCGACCCGGCTGCTGCGCTGGCACCCCGGTCCGGACGTGGCGCTGGCCGGGGATGCCCGCCGGCACCTGTCGTGGACCGGGTACGTCCAGACGCCGTCGGGCGTGATGCTGTCCCGCGAGGTGCTGACCGAACAACGGCGGACCTCCGTGCGGTTCATCCGCGACCTGCTCGTGGCCACCCAGTCCCGCACGCCCCGGCTCGGCTGCTTCGGCCTGCACGAATGGGCGATGGTCTACAAGGCCGCGGAGATCCGGCACGAGTCCCTGCCGTTGCGCCTCGGCTCGGCGGGGACGGACACCGTCGTGGAGTCGTTGCCGATCAGGTGCGGCCACTTCGACGCGTTCCGCTTCTTCACCCCGCAGGCCCGGCCGCTGAACGCGCTGCAACCGACCCGGCCGACCCAGATCGACCTGGAGCAGCCCGGGTGCCTGCACGCGAACATGGACCTGTTCAAGTGGTCGTACAAGCTGGCGCCGTTCACCCCGTCGGAGCTGCTCGCCGACTGCTTCGAGCTGGCTTCCGAGGTCCGTGAGCTCGACATGCGCGCCAGCCCGTACGACCTGAGTGATTTCGGCTACTCCCCGGTGCCGATCGAGACTCCGGCCGGGCGGGCCGCGTATGTCCGGATGCAGGCCGAGTTCGCCGAACGAGCCGCGCCGTTACGTGCTCGATTGATCGCTCTGTGTACGCACATCTTGGAATGGGACCAGCCGTCACGTAACGATTAGGTCAATCTCGGTTACGTAACGCACACGTAGAGTGACCCAACTTGACCCTTAGCTTTCGCCTGTTAGCGTTTATTGCGCGTAAGTAAGGCCTGTCGGTTACGGACAGACACGAAGGCGGAGTTTGCATGGGTCGGCATCGCACGCTGGAGAACGTCCGGCGTGGCGTCGCCAGATGGCCGGTCGTCGTTGCCGGAGTCGCCACGGCGGTGGCGCTCGCCTGGATCGGCTGGACCTGGATCGGCGACCGGCTCGAGCAGCGAGCCGTGGCGCAGTCGAAAACCTGTCCCGAAGGGGACATCGTGGTGCGGGTCGCCGTCGCACCGAGTGCCGCCGGTGCCGTCGACGAGGCCGCCAAGCGCTGGAACGCCGAGAAAACCGTCGTCAACGACCACTGCGTGCGGGTCGATGTCGCCGCACACGAACCGAGCCAGGTCTTCGCCGGGCTGACCGGCGACTGGAACGAGCAGACCATGGGCGGCGAGCCGCAGGCGTGGCTGCCCGAGTCGACGTACTGGGTGAACCGGCTGGCCGCCGCCGACAGCGCACTGATCGGCTCCAACGCGGAATCCGTTGCGACGAGCCCCGTTGTGCTGGCCGTGCCGTACGAGGCCGTGCAGCCGCTCGAAGACGGCGACTCGTTCACGTTCGGCGACCTGGCCGCGTTGACCACCGCACCGGACGGCTGGGCGCGGTACGGCAAGCCGGAATGGGGCAAGTTCACCGTCGCGATGCCGGACCCGACGTCCAACACCGCCAGCGTGCTCGCGTTGCAGTGCGCGATCGCCGGCGTGAGCCCGCAACGCGCCGGGCCGGTGACCGTCGAAACCCTGACGCTGCCTGAGGTTCAGCAGAACCTGACCCAGTTGGCCGCCGCACGTCCGGCCAACGTTCCGGGCACGACCGTCGACGCGCTGATGGAACTCGGCAAGGCGGGCAAGGTGCAGGGCGCGCCGTTCAGCGCCGTCCCGGTCACCGAGGTCGACCTGTACCGCCGCAACCTCGGCCTGGACGGCAAACCGAAGCCGGCGGCCGCGCCGCTCTACGAGGTCGCCGCGCGCGGCCCGAGTCCGGCCGCGGACTTCCCGTTCGTCGCGATGTCCGGCGACCAGGCCCAGATCCGTGCGGCGCTGAAGTTCCGGGACTTCCTCAAGCACACCGCGCAGCAGGAGATGTTCAACCGCATCGGCCTGCGCGCCGCGGGCGGCGCCGGGTACCCGCGGGAAGCACCTGGAATCCGTTGGGACAGCGCGACAACGAGCCTCGTCCCGGCCGATGCCACGACCACGCAACAGATCTCGGCGACGTGGGCCAACGCGGCCGACGGCGGCCAGGTGATCACGGTGCTGGTGGACGTCTCCCGTTCCATGCGCACCCAAGGCCGGATCGACGAGGTCAAGCAGGCACTGCACGGGCTGACCGACCGATTGGCCAGTGGCGCGCTGGGAATCTGGGAGTTCTCCCGCCGCCTCGACGCCGGCCGGCCGTACCGGCAGTTGGTGCCGGCAAGCCCAGTGGCCACAAGCAGGCCCGCGTTGCACACCGCGATCGACGCCCTCAAGCCCGCCACCGGAACGCATCTGTACACCAGCCTGGACGCCGTCTACCAGGCCGCGCTGAGTACGTACGCCGAAGGCAAACGCAACCGCGTCGTCGTCATCACCGACGGCCCCAACGACGGCGGCATGACGTACTCACAACTGCGAGAACGCTTGCGGGACAAGAACGTTGCCCGGGGGAAGCTGCCGATCAGCTTCCTGTCCATCGGCTCGGACCTCAATCGCCGGGAGCTGACCGAGCTGTCGCGTTCCACCGGCGGCACGGTGTCCGTGCTGACCGACGCCAGCGGCGTCGACGGCGCACTGGGACAACTGCTGTCGGCCGAAGGCTAAGCTACTTCGTACCGTGCTCGGCGTGCGAGCCGTGATCGGACACCTGGGCCTCACCCCAGCTGTGCAGCGCCTTGACGAGCGCTGCTTCGCCTGTGCGGAAAGACAGTTCGGCACCGTCGACGCGCTCGCGGTACTCGATGGTGATCCGCTGTGCGCCCGCCGAGAGTTCCTTGAGGCCAGGCATGGTCTCGCCGTGGATCTTGGACGGGTCGGCGAAGTCACCACGGCGGAAGCGTTCGGACTCGTCCACGAGGTGCTGTCGGATCAGCGTGATCTGCCCCGTATCACCGGGCTGGTCGGCGACGACTTCCTGTACCAGGCCGTTGTCCCGCGGGGTGAAGCGGTGTGTGGTCTTCTCCAGGTCGAACGGCATGACCGTCTTTCCACGCTCCGCCACTTCCGCCTGGCGCGTCGGCTCGGAACACGCTGTGCCAAGCGCGGCGACGAGCAGCAAGACGGGAACGACCTCAGGGACTTTCACGGTCGGCGGCCTCCTTCAACAGGCGTAAGGCAGTGAGCACAGTGCCGTGCTGGTCGGGTTCGATGTGGTCGAGCAGTGCTTGCAGGCGACGGCCGCGTCGTTCGACGACCCCGGCGGCGACCCGTTCGCCGTTTTCGGTCAGCACCAGCAGTCTGGCCCGTCCATCACCGGGATCAGGCTCGCGCCGAACCCACCCACGCTCCTCCAGGCCGTCGGTGAGACGGCTCGTCGACGACTTGCCCAGATGCAACAGTGCACCGAGTTTTCCTTGGTGCAGCGGGCTTTCCCGGAGGATCGTCAACGCATGCGCCTCCGCGACGGACATCGCGGAGCCACAGGGCGTCCGATCCGGCTCCAGCAGCCCGAAGGAACGCACGAAGCCCGCGAACACCTCGGCGAAGTCGTCCGGCATAGTTCCAATCTAGAACCATGTGGTTCCAGTTCGCAACTATCTGTTCTGGACCGCCGCCGTCACCAAGTCCCTGCCGGGACCGTCCGCGGGGGTCAGGGACCGATCTTCAGATACGACGGGCATTTCGGCACCACCTCGGCCGGGCCCGTCTCGCGGCGGATCCGCCTTTTCACCCACGGCACCAGGAACTGCCGGGCCCAGCGGTACTGCTCCAGCAGCGACGGCTCGCCCGGCTCCGCCGCGGCCACCTCAGCCAGGGCCAGGCGGCTCGGCGGGTTGCCGTCGAGCAGGCCCATGCACGCTTCGGCCGCCGCGCGGTGACCTTCCGGGCCCGGATGCAGGCGGTCCTCGCTCCACCCGCCGATGCCCGGCGGGATCATCACGGCGAGATCGAGACACAGCGCACCGTGATCGGCCGCGATCCGGCGGACGAAGGCGTTGGCCAGGTTCAGGCGCTTGATCAGGGTTCGCCGCAGCGGCGTCGGCAAGGGCGTGCCCTGGCCAGGCGTCGGCAGCGTCGCGGTGATCACCGTGGCGCCGGTCGCGGCCAGCGTGCCGACGAGCTTGTGCAGGTCGTCGACGAACTCACGGAAGTTCAGCTTCGGCCGGATCAGGTCGTTCATGCCCGCGACCGCGGTGACGAGGTCGGGTTCCAACGCCACGGCCGGCTTGAGCTGGGTCTCCACGATCTGGCGCGTGGTCAGGCCGCGCACGGCCAGGTTGGCGTAGCTGACGTGCCCGCGGCGGGCCGCCAGCAACTGGGCGAAGCGGTCGGCCCACCCGCGCAACGTCCCGTCCGGCGCGGGATCGCCGACGCCCTCGGTGAAACTGTCCCCGGTCGCGACAAAGCGGTACTCGTTCACTCAACCAGGTTAGCCACGGGATTTGACCTTGCCACTGTGGCAAGGACCAGGATGAACGGGTGACCGAACACCTGTTGCCGATCGGCGAGTTCGCCCGGATGTGCCGGCTGAGCACCAAACAGCTGCGCCACTACGACAGCCTCGGCCTGCTCACCCCGGCGGAAGTCGACGCGTCCACCGGCTACCGGTACTACTCCGCCACGCAGGCCCGCCGGGCGCTGGCGATCGCGTTGCTGCGCAAGCTGGACGTGCCCCTGCCGGAGATCGCCGAGGCGCTGCGGGACGAGCGGGTGCTGGGCAGGCACCTCGGCAGGGTCGAGGCGGAGATCGAACACCGGCGGCGTACCGCGCGTGCGTTGACGCGGCTGTTGGACGAAGGCTTGCTACGCCAGGAAGTCTCGCTTGTCCAGGAGCCCGCGCGGCGGCTGGTCGTGCACAGAACCGTGTGCGCCCTGGAGGAAATCGGGTCCGCGGTCGGCCATGGCATGCGGGCGTTGGCCGATTTGCCGGGCCCCCGCTGGGGTTTGTTCCCGTTGGACCTGGACGCGAGTGAGCTCACGGTCGCCGCGGGCGTGGAAACCGACGCGCCCGGCGGCGACGTCGAACAGCTGCCCGCCGGTCTGGTCGCGATGACCACGCATGTCGGGCCCTACGAAGACCTCACGCTCGCCTATCAGGGGTTGTTCGCGTGGATCTACGAACGCGGGCACCGGCCTCTCGGTCCCGCCCGGGAGGCCTACTTGGCCGGGCCGCTCACGTCAACGCCGGAACAGCTCGTCACCCGGCTCATCATCCCTTTGGAGCAAAACCATGAATGAATACAAACACCTGTTCTCCGGCAAGCAGGAGCCCGCGCTGATCGAGGTTCCGTCACTGCCGTACTTGATGGTGGACGGCAAAGGCGCGCCGGAATCACCCGAATACAGCAACGCCGTGTCCGCTTTGTACGCGGTGGCGTACGCCGTGCGAGCCGCGCTCAAACCGGTTGTGCAGTACTCGGTCCTGCCCCTTCAGGGTCAATGGTGGTCACCCGATCCGGCAGTCTTCACGTCCGGCGACCGGTCGCAGTGGTGCTGGACCATGATGATCCTGCAACCGCCGCAGGCCACCGCCGAGATCGCCGCGGCCGCGATCGGCAAGGCCGCCCAGCGCAAGGCGGTGGACGGCGTGCGGTTCGAGCTGTTCACCGAAGGCACGTGCGCGCAGATCCTGCACAAGGGCCCGTACAGCGAAGAGCCCGCGACGATCGCCAGGCTGATGGCGTTCGTGCGGGCGCAAGGGCGGCGGATCACCGGGAACCACCACGAGATCTACCTGACCAGGCCGAGGACCGACGCGCCGGAGAAGATGCGCACGCTGATCCGCTATCCGGTCTGAGGAGGTTGTGGACGCCGTTCCGGTGACCAGCACGGGGGCTGTCGGCTGGTCACCGGAACGGCACGCCGTACCGGGCAACGCGTCGGGAGGGGTGCGGCATCAGCTTCTTGGACACAGGCGTCCAGCCGCGATACGTCGTCCGGTCGGCGGGTCTTCACTAGTGGTGGTTGTTGGTCGTACCCCGGTCCCACAGCAACGTTGCCACGTCGAGTTCAGGCACTTCCCCGGCTGCCTGAACAGCGAACGTGAACATCTGTGCCGCGTCCGGCCCGTTGGTCCACACCACCCGGTACCGGCGGATCTGCCGGTCGTAGTAGACGCGGACGTAGGTTCCTGACTTGCTGGTCAACAGGCTGGCTAGGCGCCTGGCACTGCGCGCACGCTTGCTCATTACAAGACCCTTGCTGCGCGACGGCGTCGGACTCGTTGTCCCTGTGGTCGTCGTGTTCCGCACTGTTTCAGCCCCTTCTGTGCTACATCTGAAATACGAGGACACCAGCGACGGGGTATGTCATGGAAGACTGAGTGCTACTCACGGCGCGCTCACGCGTACTCACGGTCAGCCGGTGTGGGAGGCAACATGGCGACCCAGGACGAGGACTCGCCTGCGCATCAAGACGTCTTCGTCGGCGAACTTCGCCGGTGGCGCGAGGTGCGGGGGATGTCGCGTACCGCCGTGGCCGTGGCCATGGGCTACAGCCGTTCGTACGTCTCGAAAGTGGAGAGCGGCCACGAACGACCGTCCCGTGAGTTCGCCAAAGCCGCGGACGACGCGCTGAACGCCGGTGGCGCGTTACGACGTGCGTGGCGTGAGTACGAAGCGGTTCGCCCAGTCGTGGCGCGGCCTACTCCAATCGAGCGCACACCCGAACCGTCGACCCGTAGTCTCTTCGTCGAGCATGACGACGCCGAACTTCGTTACGAAGGCCGGACTTACCGCGCGATCATGCGACGGCGCCTGGTCAACCACGGCACGGACCCGATCACCCGCTACATGATCAGGATCTCGGTCGACCGGTTCCCCGGCGATCCGGATCTGTCCAATCAGCTCTACCGGGACAGACCGTTGACATGGGAGGAACTGGACCTGCAGGCGTGGTGCGGCGAGAACCGGTCCGAGCCGATGCGCTGGGTGGCGCAGCACGACCGGGACGCGTTCAAGGAGGTGTGGCTGCAGTTCGCCAACGACAGCGGGCATTTCCCGCTGTATCCCGGGCAGAGCACGTGGATCGAGTACACCTACTCCGTCCGGGATGACAAGTGGGGCAACTGGTTTCAGCGCGCGGTACGGCTGCCCACGTCGCTTTTGTCTGTCCGCCTTGACTTCCCGGAGAACCTCGACCCGGCTGTCTGGGGCCTGCACACCTCGATGACCGCCGAGTCGATGCCGTTTCGCACCGCGATCGACGAGCAGCGTTCGGGCAACCGGCGGATCTTCTCGTGGACAACGGAGGAACCCCCACTGCACGCCCGTTATCGCCTGGAATGGCACTTCCGGCGCAAGCCGTCGACCCAGCCCGCGGAACCGGCCGAGAAACCCAGTCAGGTCATGCGTTCCCTGGGCGTCGTGCAGTCCGACGACCCGATCCTGCACCGCCCGGCCAAACCCTTCCACCTGCCGGAAGAAGCCGAGGACGCCAGACGAGTGATCGCGGAACTGGTGTCAGCCGCCAAACGGGTGTCGGCCGCGCACACGTTCGGCAAGGGAATCGGCTTGGCGGCCAACCAGATCGGCATCGACCGGGCGGCGGCGATCGTGTTCCCGCCCGGGACCGACGACGTGATCATGTTGCTGAACGCCAGGATCGTGGAGAACGGCGAGCAGTACGACGAACAGTACGAGGGATGCCTGTCGTTCTTCGACGTTCGCGGACTGGTCCCCCGGCCGCTCGTGCTGCACGTCGAACACCAGGACCTGACCGGCGCCCGCAAGATCACGATCTTCGAGCGCGGAGTCGCCCGCCTGGTCGCGCACGAGATCGATCACCTGCACGGCAAGCTCTACACCGACCGGCTGCCGCCGGGCACCGAGGCGATCCCGATCGAGCAGTACGGCGGCAGCGGCCTCAACTGGCAGTACTGACTCGTGAGCGTTTTTCCGTGTTCTAACACGGATAACCACTCACGAGGGACTAGCTGGGGGTTTCGAGCATCATGGTGCGCATGTCGAGCGGCTTGTCGATCTCGCCCTGCTCGAGCATCAGGTCGGCGACCCGCTGCAGCCGCGCCGGGTCGACGGTGGTCGGGAAGACCGGCATGGTCATCAGCTGGTAGGTGTTGGAGTCGATCTTGAGGTGCTTGGCCAGCACCTGGCCGACCTGGTCCCGGCTGCCGGTCTGGGCGACGCCCTTGTTCAGCGCCCGTTTGAACGCGGCGACGACGTTCGGGTTGGCGTCGGTGAACTCCTTCTTGGCGATCCAGCCGGACCACGGGAAGTTCGCGGTCGGCCCGGAGAACGGATCGATCAGCTTGACCAGACCTTCTTTTGTCGCCGCCGTCAGGTGCGGTTCGGCGATCACGGCCGCGGCGACGTCACCGCGGTGCAGCGCCGAAGGCATGGACGCGATCTCCATCGAGATGTACTCGACCGTCTTGTGGTCGACGGACATCATCTTGAGCTGCGAGTTCAGCGTCAGCTCGGAAATGCCGCGTTTGGACGAGACGGCGATCTTCTTGCCGGCCAGATCGACGGGTTTCCTGATGGTGCTGTTGTCGGGCACGACACACAGGATCAGGTTCTCGGTGGTCTGCACCGCGTCGGCGACGATCTTGAGGTTCGCCACGCCCTTGACCTGGGGCATCAACGCGGGCGGGTAGCTGGTCAGCCCGAAGTCCAGCGACCCGCCGAGCACATTGTCCACATTGGCCGATCCCTTGGCCCCGGTGGTCAGCCGCACCTCCAGGCCCTCGGCGGCGAAATACCCGTTGTCGATGGCCAGGTGCAACGGCGCCGAGTCGACGATCCCCAGTGAGCCGACCTTGATCACCGTCCGCTCGAGCCGCCCGGTGGCCGGAGTTTCCTGATCCGGAGACCCCATGAGCCCGCACCCGGCAAGCGTGACGACCAGCAACCCCGCGACCAACCCCCGCAATGGCATGAAATTTTCCTCCAGTTCGATGACGGAGGATGCCGAGGGTAGCGACACCGCTACGGCCTTACGCCACTTTCCGCAAAAATCGTACAATTCCTTGCTTGTTTAGCGTAAACAATTTGCTTGGTGCCGGCGCATCCATCCGTCCAGCAGCCGCGTCAATTCCCCCACACGCCCGCGACCACCCGGGGCATCCGGATAACGCCTCAGAACGCTCACCACCGCCGGAGTGGCCAAGTCGCGTGCCTTCTCGATGTAGGCGGCGCCGACGGTGCGGTCGTCACCGGCGTCAAGCTCGAACGCCCGGGCGGCGTGAGCGGCCGATCCGAGGATGTGCAGAACCTGGGTCGCCTTCGCGAGAGGGTGAAGGTACGCCGCACTGGCCGCGGCGACGGCTGCACGTGCCACGTCACTCGCCGCCGCCTGCCCCGCATCACGGGCCTCTTGGTACGCCCGATGGGCCGCCCAGGCGCCATCACGGATCGCCTTGGTCCGCCTGGCTCCGTCAGCGAACGCCTGCGCGGCCGCGACCGCGTCTCGCGGACGCCGATCGTCAGGCCGTTCGCGTTCGAAGATTCCCAGTGCGGGCTCCGCACAGGCCACGGCGAAGCGCGTGACCTCACGCAGTTCCGCCATGCTCAGCTCGATGGTCGTCGCATCCATGAGATTCGACCGTATCGTTGAACAGCCGGTTGGTACTTCGCGAGGCTATTCGCAGGAGAGCATGGCAAAACCCTCAAGACAGCGCGGTGAGGGGCCGGTCACGCGGCTCAGGAGAAGTGGTCGGGGTGCGGGCCGACGCGGGTGTCGTTGTGCATCTCCGAGAGTGCCAGCACGTCGTCCTCGGCGAGCTCGAAGTCGAAGATGTCGATGTTCTCGCGGATCCGCTCCGGCGTCGCCGACTTCGGGATCACCACGTTGCCCAGCTCCAGGTGCCAGCGCAGGATCACCTGGGCGGGCGTCTTGCCGTACTTCTCGGCCATCAGCCTGATGCTCTCGTCACCGACCAGCCTGCCGTTGGCCAGCGGGCTCCACGCCTGGGTCACGATCCCGTGCTCGCTGTGGTACGCGCGCAGGTCGCCCTGGATCAGGTTCGGGTGCAGCTCGATCTGGTTGATCGCGGGCACTGTGCCGGTTTCCTCGCTGAGCCTGCGCAGGTGGGAGATCTGGAAGTTCGACACGCCGATCGTGCGCGCCCGGCCGTCGGCGGCGAGCTTCTCGAGCGCCTTCCAGGTCTGCACGAAGTCGCCGCGGGCGGGCGCGGGCCAGTGGATCAGGAACAGGTCGACGTATTCCAGGCCCAGGCGGGTCAGGCTCTCGTCGAACGCCCGCAGCGCGGCGTCGTAGCCCTGGGCGTTCTTCCACAGCTTCGTGGTGACGAACAACTCCTCCCGCGGCATGCCTGACTGGGCGATGGCCTGGCCGAGGCCGGTCTCGTTGCCGTAGATCGACGCCGTGTCGAAGCTGCGGTAACCCGCCTCGATCGCGGTCTGGACCACCCCGGGCACGTCGCTGTCGTGCACCAGCCCGACCCCGAACCCGACCTGCGGAATCGACACGCCGTTGTTCATCCCGACGACTGGAACCTCGCGCATCAACGAACTGCCTTCCCGACTCCACACGGCACAACGACCAGCGATCGTAGTGGCTCAGTCGAAGCAGTTCCGCACCGCCGCCGTCCAGCCCACCCCTCGTGAGTGTTTATCCGTGTTCTAACCCTGACAAACACTCACGAGGGGGTGGTCACCTGTGGTCGCGGAAGAACGTGCGGAGGTCGCCGGTCAGCAGATCGGGGGCATCGGTGCCGGAGTAGTGCCCGCCACGGTCGAACTCCGACCAGTGCACGATGTTGTGGTCGCGTTCGGCCAGCTGGCGGATGGCACGGAAGTCGTGGGCGAACACCGCCACGCCGGTGGGGACCGTGCCGCGCTCGGCTTCGTCCGTGTGGTGCGCGTTCTCGTAGTAGAGGCGCGCCGCCGAGCCCGCGGTGTTCGTGAACCAGTACAGGGACGCGACGGTCAGGATGAAGTCCTCATTGAGCAGTTTGTCCACCTCCGGCGGGTGGTCGCCGAAGCCGCGGATCGGGTCCATGATCCACGCCAGCTGGCCGGCGGGTGAGTCGGCGAGCGCGTGCGCGAGCGTCTGCGGGCGGGTCGACTGGATCTTGTTGAATCCCGAGTGCTCGTCCATGAACCGCTGCAGGAACGCCAGCCTGCCGTACTCCTCCGGGCCGAAGCCCTCGAACTCGGCCGGGTCACCGCTGGGGAACGAGAACACCTGCGTCACGTGCACAGCGGGCACCTGTTCGGGCGCGATCCGCGCGACGATCGGCGAAACCATCGAGCCGACGTCGTTGCCCGCGACGCCGTAACGGCCATAACCCAGTCGCCGCATCAGTTCGGCCCACGCCCTGGCGACGCGGGTATCGTCCCAGCCCGCCTCGGCGGCCGGGCCGGAGAACGGGAATCCGGGCACCGACGGGATCACCAGGTGGAAGGCGTCGGCCGGGTCCCCGCCGTGCGACCGCGGATCGGTCAGCGGGCCGATCACGTCGAGGTACTCGGCGAAGGTCCCGGGCCAGCCGTGCGTCAGGACCAGCGGGAACGCGTCCGGTTCCGGCGACCGCACGTGCAGGAAGTGCACGTTCGTGCCGTCGATTTCGGTCTGGAACTGCGGGAAGCTGTTGATCCGCGCCTCATGCGCACGCCAGTCGTAGCCGTCCGCCCAGTACGTGACGAGGTGCTTCAGCGCCTCGCCCGGCACGCCACGCTCCCAGCCCGGCACCTGGCCGTCGGCCCAGCGGGTCCGGGTGAGCCGATCTTTCAGGTAGTCCAGTTCGGACTGCGGGATGTCGATCCGGAACGGCTTGATGTCTTCGCTCATACCGATAGGTTCGCGTCCCGGCGAGCCAGGGTGTGAGACGCGATCGCGCCAACGGGCGTCGGTTTCAGGACACGCTTCCGAACGTCTCTCGGTAAGCCGCGGGAGCGACGCCGACCAGCCGACGGAAATGCGGACGCAGCGCGGCCGCCGACGAGAACCCGCAGTACCGCGCGATCAGGTCGACAGGCAGCGCGGTCGACTCCAGCAGCCGCTGGGCCCGGATCACGCGCTGATGCGTCAGCCAGGTGGCCGGTGCCGTCCCGGTGATCTCCCGGAACCGCCGGTCGTAGTTGCGCCTGCTCATGTGCGCGCGCTGGGCCAGGTCGTCCACCGGGAGGGTGGTGTCCAGTTTGGTCAGTGCCCACGCCATCGTCTCGGCAATCGGGTCCTGGTCGTCCAGGTTCGGGACCGGTGACTCGATGTACTGCGCCTGACCGCCTTGCCGGTGCGGCGGCAGCACCATGCCCTTGGCCAGCCGGGTGGCCACGTCGGCGCCGCACATCGCCCGGATCAGGTGCAGTCCGAGGTCCATTCCGGACGCGCCGCCGCCCGCGGTGAGCACGTCCCCGTCGTCCACGTAGAGCGCGCCCGCGTCGACCTTGACCTTGGGGTGCAGATCGGCGAGCAGACCGGCCATCCCCCAGTGCGTCGTCGCCGGACGGCCGTCCAGCAGGCCCGCCGCGGCCAGCACGAAAGCACCGCTGCACAGCCCCGCCACCCGCGCGCCCCTGGCGTGCGCGGCGCGGATCGCCGCAAGGGCCGGCTCAGGCGGATTCTCGAACGGTGACCGCCAGTTCGGCACGATCACCAGGTCCGCGTCACGGATCGCGGCCAGGTCGTACGGCACCGGACAGGACAGACCGCCGCCGGACAGGGCCGCGTCCGGCTCACCGCTGACCAGCCGCACGTCGACGTCACGCAGTTCGCCGAAGCTCGCGGCCATGTCGAACACGCCGAACGCGAAGGACATGATGCCCAGCGAAACGCCGTCGAAAACCACCACGACCAGACTGCGCACTGCCCCCAGTACTGTCGTCATGCCGGGATCCTAGTGACCCCGGCACCCCTCTTGACCAGCCGTTTCAGCCACGGTTAAAACCCGTGGAACGCCTCGATCGCCCGCTGGACCCGCCAGCCCGAGGCGAAGTCGGCCAGGTCCGGCGTCGCCGTGCCGCGAATGGCCTGGGCGAACAGCGAAAGCCTGGTCGCCTCCGAACCGTGGTCGCTCACCGCGACCGGCTGCCACTGCCCGCCTTCCTCGGACACGAACAGCTGGGCCCAGTTGCGCAGCAGGAACGAGCGGCGAGTGCCCCAGATGATCCACTCGTACAGCTCGGGTCCGGACAGTTCGGCCATCGCGGACACGTGCACCGGCACGTCCCCCGCCCGGAGCAGGCCACGGGCGGCGACTTCGCTGCCGTCGCCCTGGTAGTCCACAGTGGTCCACACCGGCTCCGGCGGCCCGGCCAGCCGATCGGTCAGGTACACGAAGTGGGACAGCACTTCCCGCACGAACCCGCCCTGTTCCCGCCCGGCCAGCCAGGTCGCGGACGCCTGCCAGCCACGGGGCCACCGCGGGAACTGCAACCGGATGTCGACCCCGCGAACCGTGCCGAGGTCCTGACCGGCGATGTGCCGCACCGCGTCACGGTCCGACAGCGCGAAGTTGACGGCGTTCGCGAGGCCGCTTTCCGTTGCGGCATCGAGCATCCGCTGGCCGTCCCGCAGGCTGACGGCCAACGGCTTCTCGCAGAACACGGCTTTGCCCGCCCGCAGCGCGGCCACCGCGAGATCGGCGTGGAACTTCGGCGGGGTGGCGATGTAGACGGCGTCCACATCGGACGCGGAGACGACGTCGTCCGCGTTGGTGGTGAACGGAACCCCGGGATCGGCCGGGGTGATGTCGCTCGCGCGGACGACGGTGAAGTCCGGATGGCCGACGGCGACGTTGAGCATTCTCGTGCCCATCACGCCGAGTCCGACGATGCCCAGCCTTGTCTCGTTCATGGGGAGCATCCTCGCAGGTGCTACCGGCCCGCCGGGAAGGCCCGCGGATCATCCAGCAGCGGCTGGAAAGCCAGCTCCGCCGCGCCCAGCAGCACGCTGTCGGCCAGCTCCCCCGGTGTGATGGGCACGTGCGCCAGATCCGCCAGGAACGCCCGCTCCGCGAGTTTGCCGCGGACGATGTCGGGCTCCAGCTCGTAGAGCACGCCCAGTGTTCCGCCGAGCACGATGCGGTCCGCGTCGACGATGTTCGCGAGGCTGCCCAGGCCGATCGCGAGCCGGGTGTTGACGCGATGGACCGCTTCGAGCACTTCGGGAGTCGGCTCGGCGAGCAACGACTCGATCCTGGCGGCGACCGACCGCAGCGGGACGTCTACCCCCAGCAACCGCAACAGCGCACGGTGATCGGCCTCAACCTCAAGGCAACCGGTCGAACCACAAGGACACGACGCCCCGCCCGGGTCGACGGTGATGTGGCCCGGCTCGATCGCGTACCCGTGGGCACCCAGGAACAGCCGCCCGTCGGTGACCACTCCCCCGCCGAGCCCGACGTTTCCGGTCGTCAGGTAGAGCAACTGATGCGAACCGCGACCGGCGCCGTGCCTGTGCTCGGCGAGCGCGGCCAGGTTGGCGTCGTTGGCGATCGAGACCGGCAGCCGCAGGTGTTCTTCCAGCAGTTGCTGCAGATGCAGGCCCGGCCAGCCCAGGTGCAGCGCGGCGGGCGCGTAGCCGTCGGCGCGGACGGGCGAGGGCACGGCCACGCCGAAGCCGAGGACGTTCGGCTCGACATGGGAGTTCATCAGCTCGCAGAGCTCGTCGAGCGCCTCGGACGGCTGCGGGCTGCGCAACGGAAGCGTGGAGCGGGACAGGATTTTGCCGCCGAGCCCGACCGTCGCGACGGTGAAGCCGTCCGGCTGGATCTGCGCGGCGACGACCGTCGGCGCCTGCGGCGGGATGATCACCTGGTGCGATGGCCGCCCGCCTCCGGGTTTGCCGCCCGTGCGGTCGATCCGCACCAAGGAACGGTCCGCCAGCTCGCCGAGCAGATACCCCATCACGCTGCGGCCGCAGCCGAGCCGGTCGGTCAGCGCGGCACGGCTGGCTTGCCCGCCGGACACGTGCAGTTCGAGCAGGAGCTGTCCCAGCGTGTCCTTCGGCGCTTGTGTCACGCCGCCCATCCCCGTACTGTACCTTTGTACAGCTACTGCACAAACAAGGGGTTAAACCTTGACGGTCCTGGGTCTGTTCGCCGGCGCGCTCACCACGCTCGCCTTTCTGCCGCAGGTGATGCGGACCATCCGCACGCGCAGCGCCCGCGACCTGTCATGGGCCTGGATCGTGATGATGTGCGCGGGTGTCGGCACGTGGTTCGTCTACGGCCTGCTCGGCGCGGACCTGCCGGTGATCGTCGCCAACGGGATCACGCTCGTGCTCGTGGCCGCGCTCGGCGTGATCAAGGGCCTGCACGAACGAACCACCTCACCCTGACAGCAGTTCACGAGCCAGCACGTCGTTCCACCACTGCTCGACCCGGTCCGGCGCCCACCCTCGTTCGCTGGTCAGCGTGAGGTAGACGTCGATGTTGCAGAGCGCCGCGTACACGTCGACCGCGGTCTCAACGTCCATCCGCAGCGCGCCGTCCGGCCACGACGAGAACACCTGCACACGGGTTTCGTCGCCGCGACGGCGCCCGTCGGTGTACACGTTCGCCAGCTCCGGCTCGACGCGACCGGCGTCGCGCAGGAGCGTGATCACGTCGCCTGAGCGCTCGAACAACCGCCGGTCGTAGCCGATCATCGCCGCCAACTGACGACTGGGATCTGCCTCGGTTTCCAGTTCCTCGACCATCCGCTGGCCGTCCGCGGCCAGGTCGGCGGAGTCCGCCACGGCCAGCGCGAGCCCGGTCTTGTTGCCGTAGACCGAGTACACGGTCGGCACAGACACGCCTGCTTCGCGCGCCACGTCACGCACGCTCGTCGCCGCCCAACCCTGCGCCACGAACAACCGCCGCGCCGCACGTGCGATCTCAGCGCGCGTCTCCAGGGCCTGCGTCGCGCGCCGCAGGGAGTCGTACTTCCGCCTCTCCATGACCGCCTTTCATTCGCTATATTGATTATATGTACCGTAAAGTCAATTCGTTCTCCCAGGTCAGCGGGGTGGCCGGCCTGGGATTCGCGATCTTGATCGTGCTGGGCAACGCGATCCTAGTTCCGGCGGGCATGCCGGTCCCCGGCACCGAGTTCGGCCAGGTCAGCGAGTTCCTCCTGGCCCATGGCGGCACCGTGGGCCTCGTGTCCGCCCTCGCGCCGGTCACGTGGATGTCCGCCACGGTGTTCGGCGCCGGAGCGGTCGTGGCGCTCTGGTCGTCCACACCCGGCTGGTCCCTGGTCGGCTTCGCCGGACTGCTCCTGCAGAACGGCACCTTCACCGCCGTGATCGCTCTGCGGCTGGCGGCGACGTCCGCACCGGACGAGGGGCTGTGGGCCCTGCACGACGCCCTGCTCACCATTAACGGCACATTCCTGGCCGTCGCCATGCTCGGGTTGTCGACGGCGGGACTGCGCTCAGGGTTGATCCGCCGCTGGCACGCGATCCTGGGTTTCGTGTCGGCGACGTTCACGCTCACCTCGGCCACGCTGACGCCCTGGGTGATCGACACCGCCGGTCCGCTTGGCTTGATCGGTCTGACCGGCTGGTTAATGTGGGTGGTCTGGATCGGCACGTACGGCGTCACCCTGATCCGCCTGACGCCCCAACACATCGGGAGTTAGACCGTGCAGACCGTCCGCAAAGACGTGGTCGTCGTCGGCCTGGGCGCGTTCGGGTCGGCCGCCCTCTGGCGCCTGGCCCATCGAGGCGTGCGCGTGGCTGGCGTCGAACAGCACAGCATCGGCCACGACCAAGGCTCGTCCCACGGCGACACCAGGCTGTTCCGTATCGCGTGCATGGAACACCCCGGCCTGTCGCCCATCGCGTTGAAGTCGCTGGAGCTGTGGACCGGACTCGCGGCGGAAACCGGCGAGACGTACGTGCGCCAGACCGGCCTGCTGTACGTCGGAAATCCCGGCAGCAAGACCATCACCGGCCCGCAGGCCGCGGGCGTGCCCGTGGAACTGCTGACGCACGAGCAGGTCGTCGCCCGTCAGCCGCAGTACGATGTCCAACCCGGCCAAGTGGGCGTCTGGGATCCCGGCGCGGGCATCTGTTACCCGGAACGCAACGTCCGGGCCCACGTCGCCGCCGCCCGACGGCTCGGCGCGGACGTCCACGCGAACACCACCGTCCTGGCCATCGAGGGCACCACGGTGTACACGCCGACCTTGGCGATCGAAGCGGACCAGGTGGTCATCGCGGCCGGCGCGGGACTGCGGCACTTCGTCCCCGACCTGCCGCTGAAGCACACGCCGACGCCGGTGAACTGGTTCCGTCCCAAGGACTCCGCGGACTTCTCGCTGGCGCGGTTCCCCGCGTTCATCTGGGAGTTCTCCGACGAGATGAGCCTGTGGGGTCACGGTTCCGACGAGGGCTACGCCGTGAAGGTCGGCGCCGACCCCGTGGCCACCGTCAACGTCGAAGACGCTGTGGCGCGAGCATTCCCGGAGCTCGAGCCGAAGCCGTTCGCCGTCAGGCCGTGCCACGTCACCGATTCACCCGACGGCCAGTTCCTCGTCGGCCGGATCAGCGAGCACGTGACCATCGCGGGCGGCGACAGCGGCCACGGTTTCAAGCACTGCGCCGGAATCGGCGAACTGCTCGCCCAGCTGGTCCTCGGCGAACCGGCCTACTGCCCCACGGACTTCATGAACCCCCACCGTTTCTCGTGAGTGTTTATCAGGGTTCTAACCCCGATAAACACTCACGAGGGGGTTTTCAGGTGGTGTAGGCGTCCAGGGGCGGGCAGGAGCAGACCAGGTTCCGGTCGCCCTTGGCGCCGTCGATCCGGCGGACCGGCGGCCACGCCTTGGGCCGCGTCGTCGGGACGGGGAACGCGGCGATCTCCCGGCTGTACGGGTGGTTCCACTCCCCGGCGATGGACGCCGCGGTGTGCGGGGCGTTTCGCAGCGGGTTGTCGTCCGCCGGCCACTCCCCCGCGCCGACCTTGTCGATCTCCTGCTTGATGGCGATCATCGCCTCGCAGAAGCGGTCCAGCTCCGCGAGGTCCTCGCTCTCGGTCGGCTCGACCATCAGCGTTCCCGCGACCGGGAACGACATCGTCGGAGCGTGCAGGCCGTAGTCGGCGAGCCGCTTGGCCACGTCATCCACGGTCACCCCGGTGGCCTTCGTGATCGGCCGCAGATCCAGGATGCACTCGTGGGCGACAAAACCGCCCTCACCCGTGTAGAGCACCGGATAGTGCTCGTTCAGCCTGCGCGCCACGTAGTTCGCGGCGGCCACGGCCGTCAGAGTGGCGTTCCGGAGCCCGTCGGCGCCCATCATGCGGACATAAGCCCACGAGATCGGCAGGATCGAAGCACTGCCCCACGGCGCGGCACTGATCGGGCCGACACCGGTCTTGGGCCCGGCCAACGGCTGTAGCGGGTGGTTGGGCAGGAACGGCGCCAGGTGCTCACGCACACCGATCGGGCCGACGCCCGGGCCGCCACCACCGTGCGGGATGCAGAAAGTCTTGTGCAGGTTCAGGTGTGACACGTCCGAGCCGAACCGGCCGTACTGCGCCAGACCGATCAGCGCGTTCAGATTCGCTCCGTCGACGTACACCTGGCCGCCCGCGTCGTGCACCAGCGCGCACACCTCGCGGACCGTGTCCTCGTACACGCCGTGCGTCGACGGGTACGTGATCATGATCGCGGCGAGGTCGTTCTTGTGCTCCTGGACCGAGGAACGCAGGTGGTCCATGTCGATGTTGCCCTGGTCGTCGCACTTGACGACCGCGACCCGCATACCGGCCATCACCGCGGACGCCGCGTTGGTGCCGTGCGCACTCGCGGGGATCAGGCAGACGTCACGGTCGGCCTCGCCACGGTCGCGGTGGTACGCGCGGATCGCCAGCAGACCGGCGAACTCGCCCTGGCTGCCCGCGTTGGGTTGCAGGGAAACCGCGTGGTAGCCGGTGATCTGGGCCAGCCAGCTCTCCAGGTCCGAGATGATCTCCAGCAGTCCGGCCGCGTCGTCGGCGGGCGCGAACGGGTGCAGCGCCGAGAACTCCGGCCAGGTGATCGGCTCCATCTCCGCGGTCGCGTTCAGCTTCATGGTGCACGAGCCGAGCGGGATCATGCTCCGGTCGAGCGCGATGTCCTTGTCCGACAACGCCCGCAGGTAGCGCAGCAGCGCGGTCTCCGAGCGGTGCGTGTGGAACACCGGGTGGGTCAGGTACTCCGAGGTCCGCACCAGCTCGGCCGGGATGACGTCCTCAGTGGACGCATCGAGCGCGTCGATGTCGCCGGAGACGCCGAACGCTTCCCACACAGCGGAAATGTGCGCACGCGTGGTGGTCTCGTCACACGAAATGGCGACGTGATCACCGTCCACAAGCCACAGATTGATGTCACGCTCACGAGCCGCGCGCACGACGTCGGAGGCCCGCCCGGGAACGCGGACCCGGATCGTGTCGAAGAACCGCGAGTGCACGACCTCGACGCCACCGGCACGCAGACCGGCGGCCAGCACGGCCGCCATCCGGTGCGCCCGCAAGGCAATGGACTTCAGACCCGCGGGACCGTGGTAGACCGCGTACATCGACGCGACGACCGCGAGCAGGACCTGGGCGGTGCAGATGTTGCTGGTCGCCTTCTCGCGGCGGATGTGCTGCTCACGCGTCTGCAGCGCCAGCCGATACGCCATCGAGCCGTCCACGTCGGTGCTCACGCCGACCAGACGACCCGGCAACTGACGCTCAAGTCCCTTGCGTACCGCCATGTATCCGGCGTGCGGGCCACCGAAGCCCATCGGCACACCGAAACGCTGAGTCGTGCCGACGACGACGTCCGCGCCGATCTCGCCCGGCGGCCGCAGCAACGTCAACGACAGGAGATCCGACGCCACAACGACCTGCGCGCCACGGGAGTGCGCCTCGTCGATCAGTGCTGAGTGGTCACGCACGACACCGCTGCCACCCGGGTACGACAGCAGAACGCCGAAGAACTCGCCTTCGGGCAGCCCGTCGGTCAGGTCGACGACCTCGACCTCGATGCCCAGCGGCTCGGCGCGGGTCTCGATCACCGCGATCGTCTGCGGGAACGTGTCGGCGTCCACCAGGAACCTGGGCGACTTGGCCTTCCCGCCGCGCCGCACCAACGTCATCGCCTCGGCCGCGGCCGTTCCCTCGTCCAGCATCGACGCGTTCGCCACCGGCACGCCCGTGAGGTCGGCGACCATCGTCTGGAAGTTCAGCAGCGCCTCGAGCCTGCCCTGCGAGATCTCCGGCTGGTACGGCGTGTACGCGGTGTACCAGGCCGGGCTCTCCAGCACGTTGCGCAGGATCACCGGCGGAGTGACGGTGCCGTAGTAGCCCAGGCCGATCATCTGCGTCACCGGACGGTTACGCGCGGCGAGCGCCCGAAGCTCAGCCAGCGCCTCGGCCTCGGTCGCGGCCGGCGGCAGGTCCATCACCAGGTTGGTCTCGCGGATCGACTCCGGCACGGCCCGCCGCGCCAACGTCTCGAGCGAGTCGACCCCGACCACGTCGAGAATCCTCGTCAGCTCCGCCTGCCGTGGACCGATGTGCCGGTCGGCGAACGGCGTACCGTGCTCGAGGTCTGCCAGCGAGATCCGGTCCTGGGTCATCATCTGCCTCCGGCATGGAGAGTCGGGCGTGCTCCGGCAAGCCCTCCCCCTCTGTCCATGCCCGGCAGGGGCGCCTGAGAGTTTCACCCGCGGCCAGCGCGGGCTTTCACCGTCGGCGGGGTGTGCGCACCCACTTTCCAGAGGCGTCTGCTTCGTGCGGTCCTGGGTACCTGAGAGGTTCCGGGGAGGAATTGCTCCTTCGGTGCCGGGCTCGCGTGCACCCGGTCTCTCCCGCACGACGTCAACGACTGCTTGCCAAGGATACCTTGACGCAGATCATCAACCAGCCAACTCTCACTGGAGTCTTCATCACTCGGCGCTGCCCGCGCGTCGCCTTGCGGACAGCGGCCGTTGACCAGTTGTTTCCCTAGCCCGCGTTGCGCGCGCGCCGCCGCGCGGAGAGCTCGTCGTCGTGCTGGATCAGCTCGGCGCCGTCCGCCCGTTCGGCGGGGAACTCGTGAATGGTTCCGCTGATCTCCCGCATCGCGCCGCTCACCGCGATGCCGAACACGCCCTGGCCGCCCTGCAGCAGATCCACGACCTCCTCCGGCGAGGAGCACTCGTAGACGGTCGTGCCGTCACTGAACAAGGTGATCTTCGCGAGGTCACGAACGCCTCTCCGGCGCAGGTGGTCGACCGCCACGCGGATGTTCTGCAGGGAGACCCCGGTGTCCAGCAGCCGCTTGACCACCTTCAACACCAGGATGTCCTTGAACGAGTAGAGCCGCTGACTGCCCGATCCGTGTGCCGTACGGATGGACGGGGCGACCAACCCGGTGCGCGCCCAGTAGTCGAGCTGCCGGTACGTTATCCCCGCGATCTGACAGGCGGCCGGGCCGCGGTAGCCGACCAGCTCGTCCGGCAGTGAAGCGTCCGGGAACAGCTCGCCCTGTTCACCGGCGTCCACGCCGGCGAGCGGACTGTCGGGCCGATGCTCCATCACGCTGCCTCCCATCGTCCCCGGCGCCCACCCCCAGGAGCGGAAAACGCCGGTCATGAGCATTCGACGGCGGCGCCTCTGGTGGTCACGCCGTCGTCATGGGCTCATCTCTGACGGTAGGACGGGCAGGCATCCCGGTCAACGCGACGCGCGGGACGCCGCCGATCGAACGAAGTGGCTCACACCACTCGCAGGTTTAGTCCTGTGAAGAACGGGGCACGCGGACACTCCGAGGAAGCTCAGGTGTCCGCACCTCTAAAATCCTCCGGCGAGACCGAATCCAGGAACTCGCGGAACTTCTCCACTTCGTCTTCCTGCTCGTCCGGGATGATCAGCCCGGCCTCGGCCAGCACCGAGTCCTCGGCGTGGATCGGCACACCGATCCGCAGGGCCAGCGCGACGGAGTCGCTCGGCCGCGCCGACACCCGGATGTCACCGTCGAAGACCAGTTCGGCGAAGAACGTGCCTTCCCGCAGGTCGGTGATCCGCACCTGCTCCAGCTCACGCCCGAGCGCCGCGATCACGTCCTTGAGCAGGTCGTGTGTCAGCGGCCTGGCCGGCCGGACACCCTGCTGTTCCAGTGCGATCGCTGTGGCCTCCACCGAGCCGATCCAGATCGGCAGGTAGCGTTCGCCCTCGGTCTCGCGTAGCAACAAGATCGGCTGGTTGGCGGGCAGCTCGACCCGCACGCCAACGACGCGCATCTCGCTCATCGGCCATCGCCTCCCTCAGCACGCTCAACCGCGACGACCCCCTGCTGCCAAGAGGATCGCGCATCGTCAACAATGACGCTACCCGCCATCCGGGCACCACGCTTGACTTCCCAGGCTTGCATATCGATCACGATGTGACCCGTGTCCTGCTCATATGATGGCCTGTTCTAGCCGCCGGTCACCCGGCGCAACCCCATCTTCACCAAAAGTGTGTGCAGGGCAACAGAAAGCGATGTCAGCTCGGCGAGCACCCGATCGGCCCTGGCCCGCGCGTTCTCGTCACGCTGACGGTACAGCGGCGTCACGATCTGTTCGAGCAGGCCGACCTCCCGGTCGGCCGCGGTGCGGAACGCACGCAGGTGCCTCGGCTCGAGCCCGAACTCGGCCATCGCCTTCACGACCACGCACAGCTCGACGTCGACCAGGTCGTAGAACCCGGCGGGCCCCGGCTTGACCAGGCCGAACTCCTCCAGCTCGGTCAGCGTCGCCTCGGTGAGCCCTGTCTCGCCGAGCAGCCCCTCCCTGGTCAGCCTGCGTGGCCCGCGGTCCTCGGGCTCGGACAGACCAAGCGGACCGGGGGACTCACCCCGGTCCGCGGCGTCCAGTTGTTGCTTGATGACCTTCAGTGGCAGGTACTGGTCACGTTGGGCGCGCAGCACGAACCGCAGCCTTTCCACGTCCCGCTCGGTGAACTGCCGGTAACCGGACGGTGTCCGGCCCGGCAGCACCAGACCCTCCGACTCCAGGAACCTGATCTTGGAGATCGTCACGTCGGGGAATTCGGCACGCAACCGATCGAGCACCGCGCCGATGCTCATCCCGTCAGGCAGCGGCCGTCCGGCCGACGCCGTCACTGGCCCCCGGGACCAGTGAGGAACACCAGGCGGAACTTGCCGATCTGCACCTCGTCGCCACCGGCCAGCACGGCCTGGTCGACCGGCTCACGGTTGACGTACGTGCCGTTCAGGCTGCCGACGTCGATCACCACGAAGTCGCCGCCTTCCCGGCGGAACTCCGCGTGCCTGCGGGAGACCGTGACATCGTCGAGGAAGATGTCGCTGTCCGGGTGCCGGCCCGCGCTCGTGGTGTCCCGGTCCAGCAGGAACCGCGAGCCCGCGTTCGGGCCGCGCTTCACCACGAGCAGAGCGGAACCGGCCGGCAGCGCGTCGATCCCGGCGACCTGGGGGTCGGGCGCGGGCGCGTGCTGGCCCTCGACGTCGAGGAAGTCGGCCCGGAAGACGGAGGTCCGCTCCGGAGACTGCTCCGGCGGAACGCCGGGTCCGTCGTTCGTGCTCACCTGAGCTCTCCTCCTGCTACTGGATTCGCTTGTTCCCGCAAACGTACCGTGCGTGCCGGATGACGAATCGGCTGGTCCCCCTGATCCGCTCCGTCGCTTGCGGAACCAGTCCAAGATCCTTCTCATGCCTGACCGGTTAGTGCGCGGTAGCCCTCCGCGTCAAGCAACTCGCCGAGCTCCGCGGGATTGGTGATCTTGAGCTCGAACATCCAGCCGTCGCCGAACGGGTCCGAGTTGATCAGCTCCGGGCTGTCGTTGAGCGCCTCGTTCACGGCGGTCACCTCGCCGCCGACCGGGGCGTAGATCTCCGACACGCTCTTGGTCGACTCCACCTCGCCGACCGCGTCCTTGGCGCCGACCGCCGCCCCGACCTCCGGGACCTGCACGAACACCACGTCACCCAACTGGTCCTGGGCGAAGTCGGTGATGCCGACCCGCACGGTGTCGCCGTTCACGGCGATCCACTCGTGGTCAGGTGTGTACTTCAACTGTTCCGGCGTCACGTCCCCGTCTCCTCATTCCGATCACCGACTGCGCTGGATGGCGCAGAGCTTAGAGGCACGGTCGCCGGATCGCGGTGACCGCCTGCATTACGTAGATCAGCCCGGACCAGACGTACAGCACGACGCCCCAGGCTGTGAAGGCGTAGGCGATGGGCCTGGCCACGTCCGCGAACACCGAGTCGATCTGGGCGAGCAGCAGGAACGGGAACGCGTAGAGCAACACGAACGTGGCACCCTTGCCGAGGTAGAGCACCTCCGGCGGGCCGTAGCCCGCGCGGCGCAGTAGCGGCAGGCAGACCAGCACGGCCAGGTCACGGCCGATGACCAGCAGCACGACCCAGAGCGGCACGATGTCGCGGGCGACGAACGCGATCATCGCGGCGAGCGTGTACAGCCGGTCGGCCAGCGGGTCGAGCATCGCGCCGAACCTGCTCATCTGGTTGAGCCAGCGGGCGATCTTGCCGTCCAGCCAGTCGGTGATCCCGCTGACCACGAACACCAGCAGGGCCCAGCCGTCCTCCTCGGGCCCGAGCAACAGCCAGAGGAACAGCGGCACCCCGGCCAGCCGCAGAACGCTCAGTGCGTTCGGCACCGTCCACACACGATCGCCCTGCGTCACTCGCCAGCCCCTCCAGACACGAAAAACCCCTGCTCACCCCTCGTGAGTGTTTATGCGTGTTAGAACACGGACAAACACTCACGAGGGGTGACCAGGGGAAACCTTAGTGGGGGGTGGGTCAGCTGGCGCGGGTGAGGGTCCAGCCCCGGCGCTCCAGCTCGGCGTTGGTGAACTCGACCGGACGGCCGCGGTCGTCACAGCCGACCCAGCGGGACCGGGCGAGCGCCGCCTCCAGGACGTACGCGTGCCCTCGGCTCCACACCACGCTGCACGGCGCGGTCGGGAGCCTGCGGTCGGACATTGCTTCGGGTTCTGCCACGTCAGTCATGTCCCCCACCTCCGTCAGGGGTGTCGGCCGACGGAGCCGCTCCGTTAGCCACCGGGAAATGATGCGGCACGGTTCACCTTGCCATGGGCAATTCGCCGGTGTATGGCGCCGATCGGCGCGAACGCGCGCCGATCGGTCGAAGATCATTTAGACGGAACGATCGCAGGCGTGCCGTCAGCCGCCGCTCACCGAGCGCCCAGCGGTCACGCCGTTATCGGCCCGGCTCATACCGGCCAGGTCAGCGGGGATCGTCCCGGAATCCGACGCTGTGGCCGCCGGCTCCGCACCGGCTGTCTCCCGCGCCGGCCTGCCGGACCCGGCGAGCCACGAGGCGACGGCGGCGACCACACAGGCGGCGATCGCGAACCAGAAGGCGATGTGCAGCCCGTCGGCGAACGGTTCGGTGATCAGGCCCGGGAAGAAACTCCGGCCGGTCAGGAAGGCGGACTGGTCGGGCGACAGCTGGCTGAGCGCCGGACCGAGCAGCTGCTGGACCGGGTTGTACCCGAGGAACGCCGCGAACAGCACGGCTACGGCAGGCAGCTGCGCGATCTCGTTGGCGTCCGCCGCGGGCACACCGTGCGCGGTTAGACCGGTGGTCAGCGCGCCTGGCAGGCTCGTCGACAGGCCCGCGATGATCAGGCTGAAGAAGATGCCGATCGACAGGACCATGGCGGCGTTCTGGAACGTGGCGTTCATCCCGGCACCCGCGCCCCGGGCGTTGCCCGGCAGGCTGCTCATCACCGCCGCGCGGTTGGGTGACGAGAACATCCCCATGCCGATGCCGTTGACCAGCAGCAGAGCCGCGAAGACGACGTAGTCGAAGTTCACCGGCAGGACGGTCAGCCCGATGAACGTGGCCGCCGTGACGACCATCCCGGCGGTGGCCAGGCCGCGGGCGCCGATCCGGTCGGACAGCACCCCGGAGACCGGCGCGGCGAGCAGGAACCCGATCGTCATCGGCACCATGTAGATCCCGGCCCACAACGGCGTCTCCTCGAAGGAGTAGCCGTGTTGCGGCAGCCAGATCCCCTGCAGCCAGATGATCAGGACGAACTGCAGCCCGCCACGGCCGAGCGAGGCCATCAGGTTGGCGATGTTGCCCCACGTGAAGGTCCTGATCCTGAACAGGTCCAGGGTGAACAGCGGGTTCGGGGACCCGCTTCTCGATGCTCACGAACCAGGCCAGCACGAGCACGCCACCGACGAGCGCGGTCACCACCCACGGGTTCGTCCAGCCCATCGAGTGACCGCCGTAGGGCTGAATGCCGTACGTGATCCCGACGAGCACCGCGACCAGGCCGATCGCGAAGGTGATGTTGCCGCCCCAGTCCATCCTGGCCCGCTGACGCACGCCGGTGTCGTGCAGTTTGAGGTACGCCCAGATCGTGCCGACCAGACCGAACGGGACGGACACCAGGAAGATCAGGTGCCAGGCGATCGGCGCGAGCACCCCGCCGATGACCAGGCCGAGGAAGCTGCCCGCGATGGCGGCGATGCCGTTGATGCCCAGCGCGAGACCACGCTGGCCGGCCGGGAACGCGTCGGTGAGGATCGCGCTGGAGTTCGCCATCAGGAACGCACCGCCGACACCCTGCACGATTCGCCACGCGATCAGCCAGATCGCGGCGGCGTCCCCGCTCATCCAGGTGACCGCGAGCATGACCGACGAGACGGTGAAGATCAGGAAGCCGAGGTTGTACATCCTGGCGCGGCCGTAGATGTCGCCGAGCCGCCCGAACGCGACCACCAGCACGGCGGTCACCACCAGGAAGCCCAACATCATCCAGAGCAGATAACCGGTGTTGCCCGCGTCCAGCGGGTTGACCCCGATGCCCTTGAAGATGTCCGGCAGCGCGATCAGCACGATCGACGAGTTGATCGTCGCGATCAGCAGACCGAGCGTCGTGTTCGACAGCGCGATCCACTTGTACCGCGGCCCGAGCTCATCCAGGGACTTCGCCTCCGCACCCCGCCTGGCCACCACAAACCTCCCGCGTCACGATTTACTTAGTCATGCTAATCAATATCGTTGCGTGCAGCAACTATCTAGTCGGCGGGTGTGACACGGGAGTCATCACTGCGCGCCGTAGCGATACGGTTACGGATGTCCCCGGTTTTGGAGGTCGCGGTGGCCTTACGCGCGGTCATAGTGGGCATCGATCGTTACCGCGACCAACGGATCAGAGACCTGTCCTACGCTCGCACCGACGCTGAGGCCGTTGCCGAGCTCATCGAGCAGGTACACCCGGCGCAACGCCACGTCACGCTGCTGCTCGACGAGGACGCGACCAAGCGCAACGTCCAGGTCGAGATCGGCGAGCGGCTCGCCCGCGACGCCGGCGCGGACGACGTCGTTCTGCTCTACTTCGCAGGTCACGGCACCCCGGAGACCAGCTCGGGTCCGGACGAGGCAGGTCGTTACCTCGCACTGCACGACACCGAGTACGACAACGTCTACGCGACCGGCCTGAGCATGGAACGCGAGCTGCCATGGCTGTTCGAACGGATCTCACGGCCGCCCCTGGTGCTGATGCTGATCGACGCGTGCTTCAGCGGCCGGGCCGGGGGCCGCACGTTCGAGGGGCCACGGCGCAAAGCCGCACGGGCGACCGCCAGGGACAGCGGGATGATCTCGTTGGACGACCTGGAACTGGGCGAAGGACGCCTGATGATCAGCGCCTGCGACGACGACCAGATCGCCTACGAGCGACGCGGGCTGGGCCATGGTGTGTTCACGCACTACCTGCTCAAGGGGCCGGCCACGGCTGACGACGGCTTCACGATCGGCGTACATCGGCTGTACGAGGAGGTCGCGGCGGCTGTCGCCGACCACACCGGCGGGCAGCAGATCCCGGTGATCAACGGCCGGTCCACCCGGGCGAGGCTTCCCTACCTCTGGTGAGGACATGCACTACTTCGGCGAGTACAACCACATCTACTTCCTGATGAGCGGCTGGACGATCACCGGGTTGTGCGACCGGGCCCACCGCGGCGAGACGGTCGGGTTCGTCGAGTCGGAGCCGGTCGACCTCGCGGCGGTGCCGCGTGAAGAGTCCACAGTGGTCGTCGGCGGCGCGACCACGCCGCCGTACATGATCAGGCCGGACAAATTCGGCCGGACGCTGCGCTATGAGCGGATTGAGAACGCCGGGACCGGCACGTCCGCGGCGAGGCTGCACGTGGATTTGCCGGACCATGTCCTGTACCGGATCGCATGGCAGAGCCCTCCCGACGACGCCGGCACGTTCGAACTGGCACCCGGTGTGCGGCTGTCGGTGTCCACCACGCTGCCGTGGACTTATGACGGCACGACTTTCCAGGCCATCACCGGTGACCAGCCCGGCACGGTGTCGTTCCTCGTGGAGATCCGCCGGTCCGTGCCGCAGGTGCGGGACACGGTGATCGTCGCCCGTACCGGGCACGAGCGCGCCGCGGTCATGGTGCGAGCCGGCCTGGGCGCCGGGTTCGTGCCGTGTTTTGTCGTCGACGACCGCGCCGAAGTGCCGGACCTGCTCGCCGGACTCACCGTCAAGGACCTGGTCACCCTCGGCTTCGCCGACAGCGCCGAAGACGTGGGTGACTCCGATCGGCTGACGTTGACCGCCCCGGACCGGGAGGAGGCCTACGGGCCGGCGCTGGCACTCGCTGTCGCCGCGGGCGCGCGGTTGCGGTTCGCCGACGTGGATCGGCTGACCTTGAGTGATGGATCAGCCGAATGGGCACTGCCGGACGTGCTCGGCACCCCGCTGGAGGTCTTCGGAGACGCGACCGACGAGCTCGTCGTCTGTGAGACTTCACTCGCTGACCTGCTGATCTGCCAGGCGGTGGGCTACGCGTCCCTGTGGGGCTGCCGGATCGCCTTCATACCGCCGGTCGGTGACGTCGGACCGTTCACCGACGCGACGGCGCTGACGCGGCGGGCGGCCGATGCGGTGCCCGACTCACTGCGTACACCAGACGCCCGAACGCTCACTGTCTTCACTCGGACGCTCCCGCTGCATCTGACGCCAACGCGGCACGGAGCCAGATGGATGGACCGTTACGCCGTCGCGCACCTGCCCGGTCAAACCGCGAGCACGCTCGTGCCGCGGTCGCTGGATTACGAGAGCCGGCCAGTGCCAGCGGTCTCGTTGGGCGTCGTGTTCGACGCCTTGGGCGTGTTGGCGACCGAGCGCACGGTCTACGAGGAACGCCTGGCCGCAGGACTGTCCGCGCCGATCGTGCTGTCCGCCGAACACGCCCGGCGCACGGTCCTGCACGAACTGGTGCAGGCCGTCGACACCGACTTGTTGCTGATCATCGCGCACGGCCGGGACGACTACTTCGACGACGGCGTCAACGAGCGAATCAGGGACGCGACCATCCGGCACTGGCGAACGCGCGGCACGCCGATCGTGATCAACAACTCGTGCGGGAGCTGGACCAGCACGGGATCCGCCTTCGTCGCCGCCGGGGCACGAGCCGTCATCGGCACGCTCTGGCCGGTCGCCAACGACCTCGCCATCCGGGTGGGAGAACGCGTCGCCGACCACTTGCACGAGCGGGAACTGGTGGCGGCGCTGAAGGACGCTGTCAGCGGCGACGCCGACGCGGCCGCGTACCTGTACGTCGGTGTCCCCCACGCCAGGGTGTCCTCACGAGCCTCCGTGGACGAGGACGAAACAGTGGCCGTGCTGGCCAACCTGCTCACGACCCTGTTCGACTGCATGCATGAACTCGTCGGCGCCAACAAGATCGACGAAGCCGAGGCGCTGCACGACGCGACCGTGCCCGCACTCCGGGAACGGTTCCTGGCCCTGGCCGAGCCGGACCAGCCGGTCCAGCCGCACCTGCCACCGCCGATGGCCCAGGCGTCGGTCGTGGACATCGACTACGTCCTGGCCGGCCGGAGCATCACCCTTCTGCTCGACGTCCGGCGGGCGGCGCCCTGGGAAAGGCACCGGGAGATCGCCCATCGACTGGCCAGGCTCGCTGATCTCGCCTACCGGGAACTGGTCACCTGGGACGAACGCAACGGCCGGCCTGCCCGGGCGTTCAGCCTGGACCACGCACTTCGCCACTACATGTTCGCCGCCGCGTGCGCCCTTCCGGTGGGCGTCGTGCTCGCCGAGGCCGGCGAACCCGGTCTCACCGAGAAGGCACGGTGGTGCCTGCGTGTGGCCGCCTCCCTGATCGCCCGGCCCGGGCACCCCGGCACCGACGGCGATCTCCCGGACGACGTGGTGATCGCGCAGGTCAAGACCGGCTTGCGGGTGTCGGCCCAGCAGGTCACCGGACCTGGTGGGACCGTGCGGGTCGACCTGCTGGACGGATCAGGAGTCAACCGGTCGACGGTGCTGCATCATTTCGCCGAGATCCACGAGCGGCTCGGCAACCAGCAGTCCGCGAAGCGATTCCATGACGCCATCGACGGTCCCGGCTCCCAGTCCGACGTGCACACCGAGTCGGCAGCCGCCGCGCGACGGTTGCGCGACGCGGCCCGCGACGGCCAAGAGGTACCCAAAGGCTTCGCACGCCAAGCACTTCGCCGAACGGACGCGATCGAGCGACTGGTGACGCGCGCCGAGCTGCGCGGCGAGATCCTCGGCGCACTGGCCACGTACCACGCCAGCCGCGGCGATCACCACCTCGCCAGGGCCGCCATCGGCGAGATCGCCCGCGACATGACCGAACTCGGTGTGCGGCCGTCGAATCCGTTCAACGCGCTCGTGGTCTGGTACTACGAACAGGGCGACTTCGACCGCTCGATGTCCTGCGCCACGCACAACGCCGAGGTGCTCCTCCAGGCACGTCATTTCGAGGCCGCCGCACGCGACTGCGGTTTTGTCGCGCGAGTCGCTCTCCGGGCGTACCAGCGGAAGCCGGAGACCAAGCGGTTGCGGACGTTCTTCGAGTACTCCGGCAAGATGGGACGCATCCTCAAGGCGCAACCGGCCGTGCGCGCGACGTTGAGCGAACAGTCGACCGACATCTGGGACAACACCGTCTCGATCTGGCGGCAGGTGGCCGACCGCGGTGACTGGCGGCTTGCGCTGCGGGGATACACCGCGCAGAAGGCGTGGCCGCAAGGTCAGGCCCGGCCGGACTACGAACTGCTCGCGAACGCCGCGCACCCCCGCAATGTGGCGGCCGTGAAGCAACTGGCCGCCGACGGGTCGCTGGCCCGCATCGGCAACGTGAGCATCGGCGGCGACTTCCTGGTGGACACGCACCTCACCACCTATTGGGAGGACATGTACGGCGCCGGGGACGACCCGGAGACCGTCTACGGCATCTGCCCGTCGCTCGGCCAGGAGCAAACCGAGGCGACTGTTGTGGCCGGCGTGGCCGTGTACGAACTGAGCAACTACGACGAAGTCCGGATCAGCCAGGTAGGAGCTTCCCTGCGGGACGCGGCCGGAGACCAGGGCGGGTTCTACGTCGAGACCTGGGGCAGCACGATGTTGCGGTACGACCTGACGATCGAACTGGCACGCGGCCTGGTTCCGTTGATGGTGATGTACCGGCCGAAGTCCGGAGCGAGCCCGCACACCCAGATCATGTTCGAGCCGACAGGATGCGTCATCGAACTCACCGCGGCGGACGCGCCCTGGCTGGGCGAGATCTCGATGTACGTCGGTAAGGTTACAACGGAGTTCTACGACCGGACCTTCGTGCAGCTGCCGTACACCATCCCCTTGGACTTCCCGACGTACAACCGGTTCTCCGGCCCTTTCCCGGGTTGACCTCGAGTCCGGTTGAGGTCGCAGACTGCTCGGCATGAAGGTCGAGGTCTACGCCGACGTCATCTGTCCCTGGTGCTACATCGGCAAACGCCGGGTGGCCGCGGCCGTCACGGGCCTCGCCGACCCGCCGGAGGTGCGGTGGCGGAGCTTCCAGCTTGCGCCGACGGCGTCCACACGACCCGGGCCGACGGCGGCTGAGGCGATGTCCGAGTGGTGGGGTGAGCGGGCGCCACAACGGGTCGCGCACATCAAAGCGATCGGCTTGCAGGACGGCCTTGAGCTGAACCTGGACAGGGCACGGCCGGTGAACACGTTCGACGCGCATCGCCTGCTGCACCTCGCTGCCGACCACGGCCGGCAGGACCAGGCCTGGGAGAGCCTCCTGCGCGGCTTTCACACCGAAGGCCTGGACATCGCCGATTCCGAGACGCTCAGCGACCTCGGGACCAGGGCCGGCCTGCCACAAGCCGACGTGCACGAACTGCTCACCGGCGACCGGCACGCCGGAACCGTCCGGCAGGACCAGGACAAAGCCCGCGAACACCAGGTCACGGGCGTTCCGTCGCTGGTGATCGGCGACGGGCGGCCGACCTCGGCCGTACTGCCCGTCGCCGAACTCCGCCGGTTGCTCAGCCCCTGAGGTCCTCGTCCGTGTACTCACCCGGGACCTGCGCCGACGGGTCCCCGTGCACCTCGTTCTCCCGGCCACGCAGTTCGACCCGGCGGATCTTGCCGGAGATCGTCTTGGGCAGCTCGGCGAACTCCAGCCGCCGGATTCGCTTGTACGGCGCCAGATGCTCACGAGCGAACGCCAGGATGTCGCGCGCGGTCTCGGCCGAGGGCGAGTAGCCCGCAGCGAGCACCACGTAGGCCTTGGGCACCGCCAGCCGCACGGGATCCGGCGAAGGAACCACCGCCGCCTCGGCCACCGCGGGGTGTTCGATCAGCACGCTCTCCAGTTCGAACGGTGAGATGCGGTAGTCCGATGCCTTGAACACGTCGTCCGCGCGCCCGACGTAGGTGATGTAGCCGTCGGCATCGCGAGCTCCGACGTCACCCGTGTGGTAGTAACCGTCGCGCATGACCTCGGCGGTGCGTTCCTCGTCGTCGGCGTAGCCCGTCATCAGCCCGACAGGCCGATCCGCCAACGACAGGCAGATCTCGCCCTCGTCGCCTTCCTCGCCGGTGGCCGGGTCGACCAGCGCCACGGTGAAACCGGGCAGCGGGCGTCCCATCGATCCGGGTTTGACGGGCTGACCGGGGGTGTTGGCCACCTGGACACTGGTTTCGGTCTGCCCGAAACCGTCCCGGATGGTCACCCCCCACGCCTTGCGGACCTGCTCGATCACCTCGGGGTTCAGCGGCTCCCCCGCGCCGACCACCTTGGACGGCGGGGTGGACAGCTGGGACAGATCAGCCTGGATGAGCATTCGCCACACCGTCGGCGGCGCGCAGAACGACGTCACACCACAACGGTCCATCTGCGACATCAGGGCGGCCGCGTCGAAGCGCGTGTAGTTGTGGATGAACACGCACGCGCCCGCGTTCCACGGCGCGAACACGTTGCTCCACGCGTGTTTCGCCCAGCCCGGCGAGGAGATGTTCAGGTGCACGTCGCCCGGTTCCAGGCCGATCCAGTACATCGTGGACAGATGACCGATCGGGTAGCTGGCGTGCGTGTGCCGCACCAGCTTCGGTTTCGCGGTCGTGCCGGACGTGAAGTACAGCAACAGCGTGTCCGACGCGGCGGTCGGGCCGTCAGGGTCGAATTCCGCCGAACCCGACGCGGAACCGTAGGAGTGCCAGCCCTCGACGGGATCACCCACCGCGATCCGGGTGTAGTCGCCCGGCACCGACTCGAACTTCGGCGCGTCCGCGGACCGCGCCACGACGTGCTTGACCGCACCGCGGTCCACCCGGTCCCGCAGGTCCTCCGGGCCGAGCAACGTGGACGCCGGGATGATCACGGCGCCGAGTTTCATCGCGGCGAGGATGGTCTCCCACAGCTCACCCTGGTTGCCCAGCATCAGGATCAGCCGGTCGCCACGCCGTACCCCGAGCGACCGCAGCCAGTTCGCGACCACATTGGACCGTTCGCGCAGCTCGCCGAAGGTCCACTTGCGCTCGGCGCCGTCCTGCTCGACGATCCACAGCCCGGTCCGGCCGGCGGGCAGCGTGTCGAACCAGTCCAGCGCCCAGTTGAACTCGGCCGGTTCGGGCCACCGGAACTCCCGGTAGGCGGTGTCGTAGTCGTCCCGGTGGGCCAGCAGGAAGTCACGCGCGCTCTGGAAGGTCACGGCGGCGATTATTCCCCGGTGAACTCCGGATCGCGACGTTCCAGGAACGCCTGCACGGCCTCGCCCAGGTCCTTGCTCGGCAGGAACGCCGCGTTCCAGGCCGAGACATACCGCAGGCCGTCCGCGACGGCCGGCGCCCGGCCGTGGTCCAGCACGTCCTTGACACCCTGCACGACCAGCGGCGGATTCGCGGCGATCCCGGCGGCCAGCTCGTGCGCGGCGGCCAGCACCGCGTCCCGGTCCGGGTGGACGTCGTTGACCAGGCCGATCTTCTCGGCACGGGCGGCGTCGATGTCCTTGCCGGTGTACGCCAGCTCACGCAGGTGGCCTTCGCCGATGATCCCGCGCAGCCGCTGCAGGCTGCCGATGTCCGCGACGATCGCGACCTTCACCTCGCGCACGCTGAACTTGGCGTCCGCCGAGGCCAGCCGGATGTCGGCGGCCGAGATCAGGTCGACGCCGCCCCCGACGCACCAGCCGGACACCGCCGCCACCACCGGCTTGCGGCAGTCCGCCACGGCCGTGACCGAGTCCTGCAACCTGCGGATCTCGTCGAGGAACCGGGTGCGCGGCCCGGCCAGCGCGCCGCCGAGCAGCTCGCCCCAGCTGCCCATCATCGCGGGCAGGTCCAGGCCGTAGGAGAAGTGCTTGCCACTGCCGGTGAGCACGACCGCACGCACGTCCGGGTCCGCGTCCAGCTCACGGAACACGACCGGCAGCTCGCGCCAGAAGTCCGGGCCCATCGCGTTGCCCTTGCCGGGCCCGAGCAGCGTCACCTCGGCGACGTGACCGGACTGCTCCACCTGGAGCGATACGAGGTTGTCAGCCATGCCCCCATCATTGCCTACCGGCCGGTAACCCAGCGACCGCCCCGGCCACCGCTCCGGCCGTACTACACAGCGTCCACCGAATGCCGCTCGAAATCACCGGATCGGGTGGCTGTTCGCCAAGGCACGGATCGCCCAGTCGTGGTGGGTCACAGCGTGAGACCGTGACCCGGCACAGCAGGCCGAGGCAAGACTTCCGGGAGGAGGGCACCGCCGTGACACAGCCGCGCCCGATGTCCACGCCGATCTTCGACGAGCTCCTGCGCGAGTACGCCAGCCGGATGGAGGATCAGCGCACGGCCACGCCGGGCCAGCCCTCCCCGGCCGAACAGCCGGAACCCGCCACACCAGGGCAGACGGCGACTCGTCACCGCGCGGAGTAGCGGGCCGGGCCCGCGAGAGCCCGCCCGGCACCTGTCTGTACCTTCCCCGCTGGGTCTCGAACAGGTGACGAGGCGTAACCGGCTCGTGCACACGGCCGATTTTCGAGTGATGCGTACAGGGGAGACGTCATGACCGATGATCAAGATCCGACGTGTGAGGAAGTCAGGTTCGCCGTCGTGCTCAACGGCGGCGTCAGCCTCGCGGTATGGATGGGCGGTGTGGTCCTCGAACTGGACCGGCTGACTCGTGCCTCCGACGGCTACGCGCAGCTGCTGAACCTGGTCGGGGCGACCGCGCGGGCCGACGTGATCAGCGGGACCTCGGCAGGCGGGATCAACGGCGCCGCACTGGCGCTGGCGCAGGTCAACCCGCGGGCGGACCTGACCGGCCTGCGTGAGCTGTGGGCCGAGCAGGGCCGGATGGACCTGTTGCTGCGCACGCCGTTCAAGGGCGAGCCGGTGTCGTTGCTGAAGGGCGACGAGTTCTTCCTGCCGAGGCTGGAAGACGCGATGCGCAGGCTGACCTCGCGTTACGAGCCGCGGGACGTGCACGACCGGCCGATGGACCTGCGCATCACCACGACCCTGCTGCAGGGCGTCACCAAGACGACGACCGACGCGCTCGGGCAGCGGCTGACGCAGAACATCCACCAGGGCGGTTTCCGGTTCCGGCGGGACGACGAACGGGACCATTTCAGCGAGAACGGGACGCTCCCGCCGGATCTGACGCACCAGCTCGCGCTCGCGGCACGCTCGTCGGCGTCCTTCCCGGTCGCGTTCGAACCGTCCTATGTGCCGCTGGACGAGGACTCCCCGATGCGCGAAGTCGCGTCCTGGGAGGGGTCGCAGCACGTGGTCGACGGCGGCGTGCTGGTGAACACGCCGACCAGGGAGGCTCTCGAAGCCATCGACCGGATGCCCGCCGAGGGACCGACCCGCCGGGTCATGCTGCTGGTCTTCCCGCACGCGGCGGCCGCCGGACCGGCGTCGCCCGGGCAGGCCGGGGACGACCAGCCGAGTGTGGTCACGGCGGTCCGGTCGATCATGCGGGCGCAGTCCAGCCAGAGCAACCGGACCTTCGTCGACGAGATCGAGAAGTACAACCGCAGTGCCGGGGCCCGGCGCGGCGGCCGCAACGCGCTGCTCGCCCGCCTGTCCACATCGGACGGATCAGTGGCCGGGCAGCTGTACTCGCTCGTGCGGACGATCTACCCGCACTACCGCGACATCCGGCTGCGCCGGGCGGCGTGGAAACTGGCCGAGCGTCAGGTGATCGCCCGCGGCAAGACCGCCGGCGCGGCGGGTGAGGCGTGGTCCTTCGACCGGATCAAGGACGCGGTGGAGGTCGCGCACCGGAAATGGCTGAAGGACAAGGGCTCCCTGCCGTACGTCCCGGCCTCTCCCCCGGTCGCCGGTGTCCGGGAGCTCGGTGAGACCGGCTGGCCGTGGGACATCACGACCGGCGAGCGGGTCGCCGCGTCCGCTCTGGACATGCTCAAGCGCCTGGTCTGGGTGCTGCCCAAGGACTCCCCGATCAGCGACGTCCACACCGCCCGCGCGACCGTGCACACGGCCCGCAACCAGTTACGGCGTATGCGGCTCGCGATGCACAAGGCGTGGGAGGACCAGCCGGTCCAGTCGCCGGACGGCGAATGCTGGAAGCAGCGGCTGACGGAGTACAACGCGCGCATGACCGGCGAGCAGGGCACTCAGGTGCGGGAGCTGGTGCTGGGCATCGCGGCGGCCTTCGGCACCGGCGCCCAAGTGCTCACCTCGGACGACACCCTCGTGGTCCGCGATCCGAACCTGGCGGCATGGCGCGACTTCGCCCGGCTGTCCGACGACGACCCGGACGCCGACCTGCGCCCGGCGGACCGGTGGATGTCCCGGCTGCTGGCACTGGAGGTGGCGACCACGTGCCTGGCCGACGACTCCGAAGGGCCCGAGGAACAGCAGGTCGAACTGGCCCAGATCAGCCTGCAGACCGCGAACAGCTTCGCCCGCTACAGCATCACGCCGGACGACAAGGCGGGCGGCTACTCGCTGTCCCGGTTCTCGGGGTTCCTGAAGCGGTCCTGGCGGGCCAACGACTGGATCTGGGGCCGGATGGACGCGGCCAGCATGCTGTGCCGTGTCATGCTGGACCCGGCGCGAATCCGGCGCGCCGCGGACCTCTCCGGCCGGCTGTCCACCACGGACGCGCAGGCCATGGTCGACGACCTGATCAAGCAGTTGTTCGGCGGTATGCCGTCGGACAGCCGGATCGAGCAGTGCCGGGACGCGGCGATCAAGGAACTCGAGCACGCACTCACGGCCGAGGCGGGCTCGGCCCTGCCCGCGACCTGCCTGGCACTGGCCGACCTGGTGGCGTGGGCACTGCACATCCAGATCATCATCGAGGAACTTCCCGAACTGCGTCGCGCGATCGCCGCGGACGCCGTCGACGGCGCGAACGTCCGCTCGAACGGTGAACGTTTCGTCAAGCAGTACGCGGGACTGCTGGACTTGCTGGAACGGGTCCCGCGTGGCCGGCCGTTGACGCCGGAGACCGTCGACCTGGGCCTGAAAGGGCTCGAGGCCTTCGACCGGGCCGGAATCGGCCGTGAGCCGCTCGGCGAGGAGGTCGCCAGCGACCAGATGATCCGCACGGTCGCGACCGCCGCGGCGACCGCGGTCACCCTCGCCGACAGCCCGCAACTGGGCCTGAAGGCCGCCCGCCCGGTCACGCGCTCGATACGTGGCCTGGCGCTGTTGCCGTACTGGATCGTCTTCGGCCTGACCAGAGGCGGCCGGATGGCGCGGTTCCTCGGCCAGTTCGGCCTCGCGGCGGGCGGGCTGGCGCTCGTGCTGGCCGTCTTCGGCGCCCTGCCGGAATGGGCGGAGACCCCGGCCGCGTCCTTCGGCGGCGGCGCGTTGCTGGCCGCGTTCGGCTACAGCGCGGTCCGCACCGGCAGCCTTCTCCACGGTTTGGTGCTGCTGTCGCCGGTCGTTCCCTTGGTGGCCTACGGCCTCACCGAGTCCACATCGGACCGGACAGGACAGGGCCTGGCCGGGCTGATCGGCGTCGGGTTGTTCGTCACCGCGCTGTTGCTGCTCGGCAGCCTGCCGGGCGCGAGCCTCACGCCGATGGGCACGGCGGGCGCGGTGATCTCCGGTTTCCCGGAGTGGCTGAAGTCCCGCAACTGGGCCGGCCCGCTGGTGGCGCTGGCGATGGCCGGAATCGGCGCGCTGGTCTGGTGGAGCGGAATCCTCGGGTTCCTCGACGCCAACGCCACGGTGCTGCTGATCATCACGGCCGGCCTCGTGGTGCTCGCGGCTGTGTTGAGCTACTTCGGCGGCCGTGGCCTGCGCCGCTGGCATCTGCACCCGGAGAAGGGCTGGACCGACCCGGCGACCCGCGATCCCGCCGCGGCCGCGGCGGGCTGGGCCGTGGTCTACGGAACCGTGTACGTGCTCATCGGCATTGGCCTGTCCTTCACCGCCGCGGGCACGCCTTTCGCTTCATCGTGGTGGACCGGCGCGCCGTGGTGGGCTCGCGCGGCGATGGCCACGTGCATCACCTTCGCCGCGATCCTGCTGCTCGTCGTGCCCTGGTACGTCCCCTGGCGAGCCCGTGCGGCGCTGTACGCGAAGCTCTTCGACGAAGCACACTCCACTCTGTACACCGGGTCGTCGCTCAAGGAGATCACCGAGAAGCTCTGCGGCCGCATCGAGACCCACGGCCTGATCTGCCGCGGCCTCGCCCGCAAACCCGGCTCGGACAACAAGTTCGTGCTCACTCCGGCGGGCAGGCGCCTGGCTGCCCGGATCCAGCGCAAACTGAAGGCCGCCGCCAAGGCCTAGAACACGCCGAACCGCCCCGGGACCAAAGTCCCCGGGGCGGTTCGGCGGCCGGCTCAGAAACGCAGGCCGGTCAGGTACTCGAAGCCCACCTTGGCGGTCACCAGCGGGTCGACCGGGTTGTCGTGTTCGACGATGTACTCCTGGATGCCCTCGCGCCAGGTGCGGCGGAAGATCTCGCCGAAGTCGATCACGCCCTTGCCGGGGTCGACCATCTGGCCGTCCGGGGTGCGGTCCTTGACGTGGTAGTGCGGCACGCGGCCGTAGTTCTCGTACACCAGCCGGACGGGGTCCTCGCCGGCGTGCACCGCCCAGAACAGGTCAATCTGCAGGTGGACGTTGCGCCTGGTCGTGCCGCGGGCGATCAGGTCCCAGGGACGCTGCCCTTCCACCGGCCGGAACTCGTGGTCGTGGTTGTGGTAGCCGAGGGTGAATCCGGCTTCCCGTGCCACCTTGCCCGCCGCTTCGAGGCGTGTCACGAACGCCTTCCACTCGGCGGCCGTGCCGTAGTTCGAGTACGGGTGGACCAGTTTCCGGTTGCCCAGGGTCTTGGCGTCCGCGATGATCTTGTTCAGGTCGTCGTCGATGTTGATGTGCGTCGACGGTGCCTTGATGTGGTTGCGGTCCAGCAGTTTGCGGAACTCCGCCGCGCTGCGCCCGTACGTGCCCGCGAGTTCCACCCGGCGGTACCCGATGTCGGCCAGTGCCGAGAGGGTTCCCTCCAGGTCCTTCTCCAGGACCGAGCGCAGGGTGTAGAGCTGGATGCTGATCTTCTCGCGCGGAATCCGCAGCCGGAAGCGCGCCTCGCTCGCCGCGGCCGTACCGGGTAACGCGACAGCCGCGACACCGGCGGCAGCCGCGCCGCGCAGCATGGACCTACGAGACAGTGCCATGGTGATCCCTTCAGGACTTCTTCGAACTGAACGCCGCGTCGAAGGCCGCGGCAGGCGGATCGAAAGCCAGGTTGCGGACGAACTTCACCGCCTCTTCGGCACCCCGCAGCCGGTCCATGCCCGCGTCCTCCCACTCCACGGAGATCGGGCCGGTGTACTTGATCGCGTTGAGCGCGCGGAAGCACTCCTCCCACGGCACGTCGCCGTGCCCGGTGGACACGAAGTCCCAGCCACGCCGCGGGTCCGCCCACGCCAGGTGCGAGCCCATCCGGCCGTTGCGGCCGTCGAACCTCTTCTTGGTGTCCTTGCAGTCCACGTGGTAGATCCGGTCGGCGAAGTCCAGGATGAAGCCGACCGGGTCGAGGTCCTGCCAGACGAAGTGCGACGGGTCCCAGTTCAGCCCGAACGCCGGCCGGTTGTCCACCGCGTCCAGCGTCTTGCGGGTCGTCCAGTAGTCGTACGCGATCTCCGACGGGTGCACCTCGTGCGCGAACCGCACGCCCTCCTGGTCGAACACGTCCAGGATCGGGTTCCACCGGTCGGCGAAGTCCTGGTAGCCGTCGTCGATGACGTCCTGGGACACCGGCGGGAACATCGCGACGTACTTCCAGATCTTCGAACCGGTGAAGCCGATCACCGTGTCCACGCCCAGCTTCCGGGCCGCACGGGCGGTGTCGGCGAGCTCCTTGGCGGCACGCTGACGTACGCCTTCGGCGTCCCCGTCGCCCCAGATCCGGGCGGGCACGATGTTCTGGTGCCGGAAGTCGATCGGGTCGTCGCACACGGCCTGGCCGACGAGGTGGTTGGAGATCGCCCACGTCTTCAGGCCGTACTGCTCCAGGATCTTGTGCCTGCCTGCCACGTAGTCCGGTTCGGACAGCGCACGGTCCACTTCGAAGTGGTCGCCGCCACAGGCGATCTCCAGCCCGTCGTAGCCCCAGCTCGAAGCGAGCCGGCACACCTCCTCGAACGGCAGGTCCGCCCACTGCCCGGTGAACAGCGTGATCGGTCGGCTCATGACTGTCCTTTCAGAACTTCGGCCATCGGCCTGATGTCTTGCAAGCCCAGCAAAAGGTCGTGCACGTCGGTGGCGGAGAGCTTCTCGCGGCCGGGATCACGCGGGTCGGAGCACAGCAGCACCGGGCCGTCCTGCGGTGAGTCCGGCAGCCTGCCGTGCGAGCCGCGCACCATGCCGCCGTCCAACGGGACCACGTTCATCGCGTACCGCAGACCGACCTTCTTCTTCACCAGGTTCAGCCCCGCCTTGGCCTTCACCAACGGGTCCGCCGGGTTGAAGAACAACTCCGCCGGGTCGTAGCCGGGCTTGCGGTGGATATCCACACCCCTGGCGAAATCCGGCGCACGATCGTCGTTCAGCCAATAGTAGTAAGTGAACCACGCGTCCGGCTCAGCGACCACCACCAGTTCCCCGGCGCGCGGGTGGTCGATCTGGTAGCGCGCCTGCTCCGCTCGGTCGAGCACCATGTCCACCCCGGGCATCCGCCCGACCAGGTCCTTCACCCGTCGCAGGTCGGCGTCGTCGGCCACGTACACGTGCGCGACCTGGTGGTCGGCGACGGCGAAAGCCCGGGACACCCACGGGTCCAGGTACTCCATACCGTCCTGTGTGTACACCTCCAGCAGACCCTCGGCACGCAGGGCCCGGTTGATGTCGACCGGGCGACGGGCTTCAGTGATCCCGTACTCGCTCAACGCGACCACAGTCGCCCCGGCGTTCGCCGCGTCCTGCAGCAACGGCGACAGTTCGGCGTCGACGTCACGGGCGGCGTTGATCGCCTCCTGCGAGTCAGGCCCGAACCGCTGCAGGTCGTAGTCCAGGTGCGGGATGTAGACCAGCAAGAGGTCCGGCTTGTGCCCGGACAGGATCCGCCGCGACGCGCCCACGATCCACTTGCTCGACGCGATCGACGCGGTCGGGCCCCAGTACTGGAACAGGGGGAAGTCGCCGAGCGCCTCGGTCAGTTCGTCGTGCAGCCGCACCGGCCTGGTGTAGCAGTCCGGCGACTTCCTGCCGTCCGCGTAGTAGATCGGCCGCGGCGTGACCGTCAGGTCCGTGGTGGCGCCCATCGCGTACCACCAGCACACGTTCGCCGCCTGGTAACCCGGGTGAGCCGCTCGCGCGGTCTCCCAGACCTTGTCACCGCCGACGAGCTTGTTGTGCTGCCGCCACAGGAACACCTCACCGAGTTCCCGGAAGTACCAGCCGTTGCCGACGATTCCGTGCTCGGCGGGCATCTTGCCGGTCAGGAACGTCGACTGCGCGCTGCACGTCACCGCGGGCAGCACCGTGCCCAGTTCGGCCTGCCAGCCCTTGTCGGCGATCCGTGACACGTTCGGCATGTGCCGCAACAGGCGTGGCGTCAGCCCGACGATGTCGATGACGACCAACGGCTTCATGGAACCTCCACTGTCAACTGGCCGTCTGCCCAGGCCAGCTCCGCTGCTATCCCGTCTACCAGATCCTGCCGGTGCCGGTCGGGCAGCACTTGCCAGGTGTACGTCTCGACTTCGATCGTCCGGTCACCGGGCACTGTGGTCAGCACCTGGGTCAGCACGTCGTTGGTGGAACGCAAGGGAGCGTCCGGGGACGCGTGCAACGGGACGTGGAAGTGCACCCGCCACGGTCCCTCACCCGGCAACGTTTCCAGTGCCTCAGGCAGATCGTCCGCCTTGAGCACGGTGCCGTCCGGCGCGAGTTCACGGACCTGGTGCAGGTAACGGGGTTCGGCGAACTCGGCCAGCTCGGCACGGGCCGCTCGCGGGTCGTCCACGTGCAACGCCGCCGAAGCCTGCACCTTCACGATCTCCAGCCCGGCGGCGGTGATCGACTCGACGGTCCGCACGGGATCGGCGAAGGACACCGCGAGGTGGCACGTGTCCAGGCACAGGCCGATGTACTCCGGGTCCACGCGCGGCGCCAGCCAGGCGACCGTGTCCGCCACCGTGTCCAGAACGCATCCGGGCTCCGGCTCGACGGCCAGTTTGATCCGCCGTGGCGAGGACCGCAGCGTCCGCGTCAGCGAGGCCAGCGAGGCCAGGGCGGCACTGTCGTCCTCGGCGGTCCACGGTTCACGCCAGCCCAGCGGCAGCGTGGAGATGCCGCCGTAGGCCACGTCGTCCGGCAGCAGATCGCCGAGAACCGTGACGCAGTCCACTGTGTACCGCAAGCGCCGGGGATCGGTCCATCGCGGCTCGTACACCGACAGCTTCACGACGTCAGCGTGAAAGCCACCGTACGGAAAGGCGTTCATGGTGATCACGGCGAGACCGCGGGCGTCGAGCTCGGCCCGCAACCGCCGGCGCGCGGTGCCCGAAGCCGCCAGGCCGGCGGCCACGTCGGCCGCCAGCCACAGACCGAGCCCCAGGCGATCGGCACCCAGCTTCTCCCGCACCGGCACCGCGTAGGTGTCCAGCTGGCGGAGAATCCCGTCGAGATCCTCCGCCGGGTGCACGTTCGTGCAGTAACAGAGCCGGGTCACTGCCGCCCGCCCCGCAGTACCGAGTTGCCCGCGAACGTCTCGGTGGACGCCGAGAACCCGGGCAGCTCGTCCAGCACTAGCCTGCCGCTCTGGCCGTAGAAGTCGACCGGGTTCTGCCAGAGCACCTTGTCCACATCGGACTCGCCGAAGCCGGCCTCGAGCATCTTCCTGGCCGTCTTGTAGGTCTTCAACGGGTCCGACCGGCCCCAGTCGGCCGCGGAGTTCACCAGCATCCGGTCGGTGCCGTACTCCTGGAGGATGGCGACCATCCGGTCCTCGTCCATCTTGGTGTCCGGGTAGATGGAGAAGCCCATCCAGCAGCCGGAATCCTTGACCAGCTTGACGGTGACCTCGTTGAGGTGGTCGACGGCCACGAACTCCGGCGCGATCCCGGACTCCGTGACGACGTCCAGGGTACGGCGGGTGCCTGCGAGCTTGTCCCGGTGCGGGGTGTGCACCAGTGCGGGCAGCTTGTGCTCGACGGCCATCTCCAGCTGGCGGGCGAAGGCCTCGTCCTCTTCCGGCGTCATCGAGTCGTAGCCGACCTCGCCGACCGCGACCACGCCGTCCTTGGCCAGGTAGCGCGGCAGGATGTCGAGCACCGGCTTGCACCGGGGATCGTTGGCCTCCTTGGGGTTCAACGCGATCGTGCAGTGGTGCCGGATGCCGAACTGGGCCGCCCGGAACCGCTCCCAGCCGATCAGCGCGTCGAAGTAGTCCTTGAAGGACCCGACCGTGGTGCGCGGCTGGCCGAGCCAGAAGGCCGGTTCGACCAGAGCCCGGACACCGGCGGCGAACATCGCCTCGTAGTCGTCGGTGGTGCGCGAGGTCATGTGGATGTGCGGGTCGAAGATACGCATCAGCTGACCTCCAGAAGACGTACTGCGTCGGCAGGGACTTCGCGGCCCGCCGCCCTGCGCTCGTCGGCGTAGTCGGCGACCATGCGGAGCAACTCGGTGTCGGTACGGCGGTCCAGGTCCGCGACCGCGGTCAACGGAACGCCGACGAACAGGCACTTCAACACGCCGTGCCGCCAGGAATGCTGGTCGAGGTGCTCACCCGCGAACGGCCCGAGCGCCGCCGCGACCAACCGGATGTCGTTGGTGCGCAGGGCATCCTGCACGAGCTCCAGCCCTGCTTTGACCGCGGGCGCCGGCAGCGATGTCAGGCCACGCAGCACGCCGCGGCGTTCGGCGTCGTCGCCGTACCGGTAGAGCTCGGTCACCTCGTCGACCAGCTCGACCGGCGCCAGGACGTCCGCCAGCGCGGCCAGCAGGCGCGTGCGGGCCAGATCGTCCACAGTGCCGTGCACGAGGCCCTGCGGATCGGACTCCGGCCGCAGCGGGTCACGGCCCACTTCGCGGCCCACCGCGGGGAAAAGGGCCCGGATGGCGGCCGGTTCGGACCGGACCCGCCGTTCGGCGCCCACCAGCCAGGGATGATCCACTTGTCCCACCGATTCCGAGTCAGCAGCGGGCAGCACCGATTTCACGGCCGCGGTCAGTGCCGTCATCGCCCGGCGGGCGACGTCGGGCGCGGCATGGCTGTGCCGGGGCAGTTCCACCGCGGCCACGCCGGTGTAGCCGACCTCGGCCAATGCGGCCAGGGTGCCGGCCAGGTCGAGCTCGCCCTCGCCGAACTCGAGGTGCTCGTGCACTCCTGGCCGCATGTCGTCGAGCTGGACGTTGACCAGCAGCCCGGCGGCGTGCCGGACGCATTCGGCCGCGTTCATCGGCTCAACGGCGACACAGTGCCCGACGTCGAGGGTGATGCCGAGCATCTCCGGCTTGCCCAGCTCGTCGCGCAACGCCAGAGCCTGCGCGAGGTGCTGGACGTACATTCCCGGCTCGGGCTCAAGGCCGATCCTGACCTGCCTGCGGTCCGCCTCGACGAGCACCTTCCCGACGCCGCTGAGCATCCGCTGGCGGGCGGTCTCGTCGTCCACATCGGACGGCTTGATGCCCGACCAGAACGAGACGCAGTCCGCGCCGAGGTCGGCGGCGATCCGGATGGCCCGGTGCAGGAAGTCGATCCGCCCATCGGAGTCCTCGGACACCAACGTGGGATGGTGCTTGCGAGTCGGATCGAGCAGGTACCTGGCACCCGTCTCGACGACACACCGAAGCCCCAACGACGACAGCAGGCCGGCCACCCGAGCGGTTTCCTTCGCCACATCCTCGGCGAAGGGATCGAGGTGGTGGTGGTCGAGGGTGAGCGCGACCGAGGTGTAACCGAGGTCCGAGATCACGCGCAGGGCATCGTCGAGGCGGTGGTTGGCGAATCCGTTGGTGCCGTAGCCAAGGGAGAAGGTCATGCCGGGCTCACCTCCCAGCGTGCGCCTCGTGAGTGTTTATCGGGGTTAGAACCCTGATAACCACTCACGAGGGGGTTTGGGCTGGTCATGTGGGGCTCACCTTCCTGGCCAGCCGACGGGCCACCGGCAACGCCGCGGCGATCAGCCCGGCGCCGAGCAGCGACCCGCGCCGGGCGGCCAGTGCCGCCTGGAGCGGGACCATGCCGTGAATCCCGGCCATCGTCGCCTTCCGGACAACCGGGCCGGACGGATCACGGGTCGCCGCGAGCTGGGCCGAGCCGACGTTCGCCGCGTACATGCCGCCGAAGGCCAACGCCCCCAGCCGGTGCTTCCACGACGTGGCCTTGCCGGTCACGGCGGCGGCCGTGGCGGCGGCCGTCGTGGTCAACGCGGCCTTGGCAACGATGTCGGACGCGCCGTGCACCTCGCCGCGTGACAGCGCCGTGAGCCCCAACGTGTGCCCGGCCATCACGGTCGCCGCGGGCACGGCCGCACGGGCACCGCCCGCGCCGAGCATGACGTCCAGGCCACGGCAGAGCGCCATCGCCGCCGGACCAGCCACAGTGGACTTCAGGACGAGGTCGTACGCCCACACCGCGCCGGCCAGCGGCAGCGCCACCTTGAGAGATTTCCCATACGCGGCAAGCGCGAGGCCCGCCGCGGTCAGCCCACCGGCGACAGCGAGCGCCTGGTTCGGCGAGATCCGGCCGGACGGAATCGGGCGTTCCGGGCGCTCCTCGGCGTCGATCACCCGGTCGGACCAGTCGTTCAACGCCATCCCGGACCAGTAGAACGCGACCGACGCCAGCGGCAGGGCAAGCCGCCTGCCGCGTAACGGAATCCCGGCCGCGGCCGCGCCGGCGACGGTGTCCCCCAGAACCGACAACGCGGCCGGCGCCCTGACCAACTCGACGTAGGCCTTCACAGCGTCGCCGCCCATTCGTCGAGCATCCGGGCCTGTTCGGCGAACCTGTGTTCGTCGGTGCCCAGCGGGTCCTTGAAGAAAAACGCCAAAGCGGGCAAAGCGCCGGTGAGTCCCTTGGCGTGCGCGGCACTCACCAGCCGGGTGAGGTCGAGCACGAGCGGGGCCGCCAGCGCCGAGTCGTAACCGTCCCAGGTGAACTGCAGGCTCATCTTGGCGCCGAGGAAGCCCTCGAACGACACGTAGTCCCACGCGACCTTGCGCTCGGCCAGGTCGGGCACGTTGTCGATGTGCAGTGGCGCGGTGACGTCGCCGATCAGTGACGCCAGCCCGCGCGCCTTGGACTCCAGCTTGCCCTTGGCCTGCTCCGGATCGGCGAGGTTCGCTCCGTCGCCGCCACCGAGCAGGTTGGTGCCCGACCAGGAACGGACATTCAACGCACGGGCGACGAACATCGGCGCGAGCACCGTGCGCAGCAGGGTCTCGCCTGTCTTGCCGTCCGCACCCGCGTACGGAAGGCCGTTGCGGCCCGCCAGTTCGATCAGCGCGGGCAGTTTGACGCCGGGCGAGGGGGTGAAGTCCACATAGGGGCATCCTGCCGTCAGAGCCGCGTACGCGCCCACCGAGCTGGGCGGCAGGACGGTCCGCTGTGGATCGTTCAGTGCCTTGACGAGCAGGTCGAGATCCGCGTGTTCCGGCATCCGCGGCACGGGCGGCTCGGTCGAGGTGACGTTGACGACGATCACCCTGGCCAGGCCGTGCCGCTCCCGGAACTCGGTGATGTCCGCGACCAGCCGGTCGATCGCGGCCGCCTGTGATCCGCTGTGCGACGCGGGGTGGTACCCGCACCGCAGTTCGGCGTCCACCGCGCGCAGCCCGGAGGCCACGGCGGTGAACACCGAATGGGGGATGAGGCCGGACTCGGCGAGCTGCTCGGCTCGCTTGTCCAGCGGTGTCGAGACGATGTCGTGGCCGCCGACGATGATCTCGTCCCACGTCGGCAGCACCGAATGATCCATCGCCAGCCGCTCGGTGACACACCCGACCGGCCGGACCAGTCCGGCCCGCAAAGCGAGCAGACCGGTGATCGCGGTGGTCGCGACCGATCCGCGCGCCCCCATCAGCCAGAGTCCGCATCGTTGCCGCATTGGCCTCATCCCCATTTCCCGCGAACGGCCGAGGTGCTCCCGCGTCATGAAAAGAACACCTCGGCCGTGGTCAGCTTCCGGAACTCGCCCGCCGCAGGGCAGGGCCACCCTCGAGCGAGCCGATCACCGCGTTGGCGTCGCGGACCAAGGTGGTCCGAACGTCCTCGTCGGTGACCTTCACCGGATCATTCGCGAGTTCAACGAACTTTCGCAACTGTTTGACGGCCTTGGCATCATCACCGGCGGCCTCCGCCTTTCGGGCCTTGGCAATCTGGCCGGAAAGGGTTACGGAGGCCGACAGCGACAGCCGGTTGGTCGCCCGGAACCGGGTGATCAGCTGGTCGATGTCCCGCAACGAGGTCGTCGTCGCGAACGTGAGCTTCTGCTCGGTCCGGTTGCCCGCCTTGTCAAGGGCCGTAACCGAAAGGTTGTGCACACCGAGCGGAAGCTGGTACAGCGACGTCACCTGGCCGGACTGGATCGGCGTGCTGTCGAGCGAGCCGGTGACCGACGCGATCCCGGAGGTCGCGTCCTCGGCGTGCCACTTGACGACCACGTCGGTGGCGTCCCCGTAGACACGGCCGTCCGCGATGCCCGAGACGAGCAGGGTCGGCTTGCTCCCGTCGATCTGGATGGTCGCGGCCTTGTCCGGCTCGACGTTGCCGTCCTTGTCCACCGACCGGTACAGCAGCGTGTGCTGCCCGTCGCCGGTGACCACGACCGGCTGGCTGTACGTCGTCCAAGGCCCGTTGTCGAGCTTGTACTCGGTACGTGCCACACCGGAACCCTCGTCGGTCGCGGCCAGTTCGACCGGGACCTGACCGGGGTGCCAGCCGCCCGGGTTGGCGAAGTTGGCGACCGTCACCGGCGGTGTGGTCTCCAGCTCCTTGATCCGGACGTTGCGGAACGACGCGTCGTCGCCGTTGCCGTGGTTCTGCAGGCCGATGAAGCCCTGCGTCAGATCCCGGTTGGGGTCGGTGGACACGAAGTCGTTGATCAGGACTCCGTTGAGCCACACCTGGATCGTCTGGCCGCGCACGATGATCTCGTACGCGTTCCACTCACCCGGCGGCTTGAGCGCGGCGTCACGCTTGGCGATGTCGGCCGACTGGAACGAGTAGATCGCCCCGGTCGTCCGGTCCTGCGCGTCGGTCGCGTCGATCTGGATCTCGTAACCCTGGTTCACCGCGGCCCAGGGGTCGTTGCCGGGATCCGGGTAGCCGACGAAGATGCCCGAGTTGTCGTCGCCCGCGACCTTCCAGTCCAGCTTCAGGCTGTAGGCGTTGAACTCCTCGTTGAACGACAGCAGACCCATCCCGCCCTCGGACAGGATCGTGCAGTCCGCCTGCTGGGCGAAACGGCCGGGACCGGCCTGCTTCCAGTTGCCCAGGCTGGCGGCGGTGCCGTCGTACAGGCTGCGGTAGCCGGCCTCCGGCTGGGTGGGCTGGCAGGCGGGCGGCTGGGCCACACCGGGTCCCTCGAACCGCAGAACGTCCACATCGAACAGTCCACCGCTGCCGGTGCCCTGGAACACCAGGTACAACGGCTTGGTGCCACCGGGATCCGGGACCGGCTTGGCGGGCAGGTCCACGTAGGTGTCCCAGCCGCCGGTGTTGCCGACCTGGAACGTCTGCAGCAGCTGGCCGTCCGGCGCGCCGGAGCGGACCTCGATCGTGCCGCCGGTGCCGCCCGACGACACCCGCATCCCCAGCCCGGTGATGCCGGCCAGGTTGGCCGGATCGAAGGAGATCCAGTCGCCGCCGTCGATGTAGCCGACCCGCTTGCCACCGCTGGCCTCGCCCTGGTTGACGACCTGGACGCCGTTCATGCTGGAGAAGAACTCGGCCTGCTTGTGCTTGGGCTGCATGATGTTCTCGCCCTCGCCGGTCAGCGGGGGCACACTGCCCTTGCCCTTGTCGGTGTACTCCACGTTGATGACACCGAAGATGTTGCTGTCGTCACCGTGGCCACCCTCGGCGGGCGTGTCGATCACGCCCTCGCAGCCGGCGGTCTGGCTCAGCTCGTGGGCGTGGTTGTCGTGCCCGAGCAGATAGCGCACGACGACCTTGCTGCAGTCGATCGTGCCGTCCTCCGGGTCGGTGATGACGGCCTTGAACGGAACCTTGTCACCGAAGGCGAAGAACCCGCCGTTGAGTGGCGTCTGGACAGTCACCGTGGGCGCGGTGTTGCCGACCGTGATGATCAGGTTGGCCGAGCCCACCAGCCCGGTCGAGTCCGTCACCGACAGCTTGGCGATGAACTGGCCTTCCGTGGTGTAGGTGTGGCTCACCGGGCTCGACGAAGTGGAGTCGACCACACCGTCGTTCTGGAAGTCCCACGCGTAGGTGATCGGCTGACCGTCCGGGTCGGTCGTGCCCGCCGGGTCGAAGTTGACCGTGAGCGGACCAGGCCCGGACGTCTTGTCGGCGGTCAGTTTCACCACCGGTGTGCGGGTGCCCTTGGTGTAGTCGATCCGGTAGATCGCCGACTCCGGCGAACCGCCGAAGTATCCGGTGCCGTAGTCGAGCACGTACAGCGAACCGTCCGGCCCGAACTCGATGTTCATCGGCCGCACCAACGTCATCGAGTCCATGAACGGCTTGATGGCGCCGCGTTCCCCGTTCGCGCCGACGGTGATCTCCTTGATCCAGCCGCGGTCCCACTCGTACGCGAAGTTCTTGCCGTCGAAGTACTGCGGGAACTTCGTCGGCGACGGGTTGTTCGCGTCGTAGCGGTAGACCGGGCCGCCCATCGGCGACTCGCCACCGGTCCCGAACTCCGGCACGGACCCGCCGTCATACGGGATCCAGGCGGGCTGCACGGGCGGCAGGTCCACCAGGCCGGTGTTGTTCGGGCTCTCGTTCTTCGGCGCGGCACAGTCGAACGGCTGCCCCGACTGGCCGGTTTCGAAGTTGTAGTCGATGAACGGCTGGTTGTCGCCCACGCAGTACGGCCACCCGTAGTTGCCCGGGCCCTTGATCAGGTTGAACTCGACCGTGCCGCCAGGACCGCGAGCCGGGTTGGCCGAACCGGCGTCCGGGCCGTAGTCACCGAGGTAGACCCAGCCGGTCTTCTTGTCCACCGCGAACCGGAACGGGTTGCGGAAGCCCATCGCGTAGATCTCCGGACGGGTCTTCTCCGTGCCCTGCGGGAACAGGTTGCCCTCGGGGATCGAGTACGAGCCGTCCGCGTTCACCTTGATGCGCAACAGCTTGCCGCGCAGGTCGTTGGTGTTCGCCGAGGTGCGCTGGGCGTCGTAGCCCGGGTTGCGGGTCGACCGCTCGTCGATCGGCGTGTAACCGTCCGAGGCGAACGGGTTGGTGTCGTCACCCGTGCTCATCAACAGGTTGCCCGCGGCGTCGAAGTCGATCTCGCCGCCGACGTGGCAGCACAGCCCGCGCTGTGCCGGGATCTGCAGGATCTTCTGCTCCGAGGCGAGATCCAGGGTGCCGTCGTCGGCCAGCTTGAACCGCGACAACTGGTTGTAGCCGTTGAACGGCGCGAAGTCCGCGGGGGTGCCGTTCTCCGGCGCGTTGCCCTCGTTGACGTCCGGCGTCGCCGGGTCGTCCACCGGGGTGTTCAGCGGTGGCGCGTAGAAGAAGTACAGCCACTTGTTGTTGGCGAAGTCCGGGTCCGCGGCCACGCCCTGCAGACCGTCCTCGTCGTGGTTGTACACCGGGATTTTGCCCACTTGCCTCGTGGTCGCGTCCGGGGTGGTCAGCCACACGGTGCCGTCACGGGACGTGTGCACCACGCGGCGGTCCGGCAGCACCGACAGCGCCATCGGCTCGCCGGTCTTCTCCTTGCCCTTGGCCAGGGTGATCACGTCGAAGTCGGCGTCGACCGGCGCCTGCGACGGCGAGCAGTCCGCCTCCTTGACCCCGGCGGCGTACTGGATCCCGCCGAGCAGGTGCTTGCGGAAGTTCTCCTCGCCGTACGACTCCTTGGTGTGCCCGCCACCGGTGTACCAGGACCGGCCGCGCTCCTGCCCGTGACACCACGCGATCGGGTGATCGCCCATCGCGTCGGCGCCCGGCGAGTACGTCGACTCGTCCAGAGTGGCCAGTACCCGGACGTCCTTGCGCGGGTTGGTCCGGTAGTTGTACCACTCGTCGAACCGCTGCCACGACGCCGGCAGACCTGCCGTCGAGGGATGCGTCGTGTCCTCGATCTTGACAGTGGCGTTCTGGTTGTGCGGGTGCGACTTGAAGTACGCCCCGACGAGCTTGCCGTACCACGGCCAGTCGTATTCGGTGTCCGACGCGGCGTGCACGCCCACATAACCGCCGCCGCCGTTGACATAACGTTCGAACGCCGACTGCTGCTCGGCGTTGAGCACGTCACCGGTGGTGGAAAGCCACACCACAGCGGCGTACTGGCTGAGGTTCGCGTCGGTGAAGGCGCCCGCGTCCTCGGTGGTGAAGACCTCGAAGTTGTTCTGCTGCCCCAGTTGCTGGATCGCGGCGATGCCCTCGGGGATCGAGTCGTGGCGGAAGCCCGCCGTCTTGGAGAAGACGAGCACGTGGGGCTGGTCGGGGTGAGCGGCGGCGGGGGCCGCGCTCGCCACGCCCAGGCCGGTGGTGACAGCCAGAGCGGCGGCGCCTAAGCGCCAGGTCAAGCGTCTGTGGATTCCCGCGCGATTGATCGGTCGCACTGGTAGGTTCTCCTTGCTCGCGGCGGTTGCGTGTGACCGTTGAAGAAGGGGAGGACTTTCTCCTTTCCTCGCGTGAGCGGCGACGCTGCCCGCGTGGGCGCCCATCCCTGACGGGCAGCGTCGTTCATCTCCTGGCTCAGCTCACCGGTGTCCACCGGGAGTCGTTGCCCGCACTGGCCTCCACCGCGCCGAGCACCTGCTGGACCTGAAGCCCGTCGGCGAAGCTCGGCACCGGGTCGGTGCCGTTGTGGACATCGGTGAGAAAGTCGAACACCTCGTGCGTGAAGGTGTGTTCGTAGCCGATGATGTGGCCGGGTGGCCACCAGGCACCGACGTACGGGTGAGTCGCCTCGGTGATCAGCACCCGCCGGAAGCCCGCCGTCTCCGTGGCCGACTCACCGTCGTAGTACGACAGTTCGTTCATCGACTCGAAGTCGAACGCCAGGCTGCCCTTCTCGCCGTTGATCTCCAGGCGCATCGAGTTCTTGCGCCCCAACGCGAAGCGGGTCGCCTCGTACGAGGCCAGCGCGCCGGACGGGAACCGGCCGATGAACAGGGCGGCGTCGTCCACCGTGACGTCGTCGAGCCTGCCGTCCGGGTCGCCCGCGATCGGTCGCTTGTGGACGAAGGTCTCGGTCAGCGCGGACACACCGGTCAGCTGCTCGCCGACGATGAACTGGGTGGCGTCGATGATGTGCGCGCCGATGTCCCCCAGCGCACCGGATCCGGCCTCCTCCTTGCGCAGCCGCCAGGCCATCGGCGTGTTGCCGTCCGACAGCCAGTCCTGCAGGTACTGCGCGCGGACGTGCCGGATCTTGCCCAGCCTGCCCTCGGCGACCATCCGCCGGGCCACGGCGATGGCCGGCACCCGGCGGTAGTTGAACGCCACCATCGAGCGCTGGCCGTTGGCCGCGGCGGCGGCCGCGGCCTCGGCCATCTCCCCGGCCTCCTCGACGGAGTTCGCCAGCGGCTTCTCGCACAGCACGTGCTTGCCGGCCGCCAGCGCGGCCAGCGCGATGTCCTTGTGCGAGTCGCCCGGCGTGCAGATGTCCACGATCTGCACGTCGTCACGGGCGATCAGGGCACGCCAGTCGGTTTCGACGGCCTCCCAGCCCAGCTTCGCCGCGGCCGCCTTGGTGCGGTCGAGGTCCCGGCCGCCCAGCACGGCCAGCCGCGGCACCAGCGGCACGTCGAAGAAGTGGTGCACGGTGCGCCATGCGTGCGAGTGGACCCTCCCCATGAAGGCGTGGCCCACCATGCCGACGCCGATAGTCCCGTCGCCTGCGTTGCTCATCGATCACCCATCCTTACTTCACAGAACTGCTTCCACACCCCGGTCACAGGACCTACGAGTCGAAGGCGACGTCGGCGTACCGGTCCGCGTTCTCCTTGGTGACGACCGCGGAGTACGTGGTGATGGAAGCCGGGATCTCGTGCTCGGCGAGATCGCCCATGCCCTTGGCCTGGCCCAGCAGCCGCGCCAGCGCGATCGCGGACGAGGCCATCGACGGGCTGTAGAGCACCGTCGCCTTGATGACGTCGGTGTCCGCCTTGATCTTGTCGATCATGTTCCGCGAGCCGGCGCCGCCGACCATGATGAACTCCTTGCGGTTGGCCGCGCTGATCGCGGCCATCACGCCGATGCCCTGGTCGTCGTCGTGGTTCCACAACGCGTCCAGCTTCGGCGCCGCCTGCAGCAGGTTCGCCGTCGCCCGCTCACCGGTCTCCACGGTGAACTCCGCGGCCTGCCGCGGGCCGACCTGGAAACCGGCCTTGGCCAGTGCGTCCTTGAAGCCACGGCTGCGGTCCTGGGTCAGCGGCAGCGAGTCGATGCCGGCGATCTCGCCGATGATCGGGTTCGAGATGCCCTTCTTCTTCATCTCGCCGGCGATGTAGTTGCCGGCGTTGACGCCCATCCGGTAGTTGTCGCCGCCGATCCACGTGCGGTACGCCAGCGGGGTGTCGAAGATCCGGTCGAGGTTGATCACCGGGATGCCCTTGTCCATCGCGGACTGGCCGACCGACGTCAGCTGCTTGCCGTCCATCGGCAGGATCACCAGGACGTCGACCTTCTGGTTGATCAGCGTCTCGACCTGGGCGATCTGCTGGCTCGGGTCGTTGGTGCCCTCGGTGGGCTTGAGCGTGACGTCGGCCTTGAACTTGTCGGCCTGTGCCTTGGCGTTCTTGGTGATCGCGGCGATCCAGCCGTGGTCGGCCGCGGGCGCGGAGAACCCGATGGTCACCATCTTGCCCGGCTGGGCGTTGTCTCCCTGGCCGGCGGCGACGTTCGCGCCGCCGCCGTTGTTCTGCGCGGCGGGCGGCTCGTTGGACGTGCACGCCGTCAATAACGCACCCGCTCCCACGGCTGCTCCGCCGATCAGGAATCCGCGTCGGGCGAGGGAGTTAGGCAGGTCGGTCATCTTTGATCTCCTGGTTTGTACTGGAACTAGGTGGTGGAGCGTGCCCGGTTGGTGCGGAACTGCAGCAGAACGGCGATGACGATGATCGCGCCCTTGGCGATGTTCTGTACTTCGGTCGGCAGGTTGTTCTGCACGAAGATGTTGGTGATCAGGGTGAAGATCAGCACACCGATCAGGGTGCCGACCATGGTGCCGCGGCCGCCGGTGAGCGCCGTGCCACCGATCACCACCGCGGCGATCGCGTCCAGTTCGTAGAACATGCCGTTGGTCGACGAACCGGCTGTGGTGCGCGCCGCCAGCATGACCGCGGTGACACCGGCCAGCAGACCGGCGAGGCCGTACACCATGGCGATGTGCCGCTTGACGTTGATGCCCGCGAGACGCGTCGCCTCGGGGTTGCCGCCGACGGCGAACGTGCGACGGCCGAACGTGGTGCGGTTGAGCAGGATCCAGCCGGCGACCACGACGATCGCCAGGATCCACACCAGGGTCGGCACGCCGAGGAACTCACCGCGGAAGAACGTGAGGAAGTCCTGGTCGCGCACGACCTGGGTCTGCTTGTTGCTCAGGTACTCGGCCAGGCCCCTGGCCGAGATGTACATCGCGAGCGTCGCGATGAAGGCCACCATCCGGCCGTAGGCGATCAGCACACCGTTGACCAGACCGGCGCCGAGGCCGACCGCGAGGCCGCAGACGACCATCACGAACGGGCCGTAGGCCTGCGTCGCCAACGTCGTCATCCAGACGCTGGCCAGGCCGACGACCGACCCGACCGACAGGTCGATGCCGCCGCTGATGATCACGAACGTCATGCCGACCGCGACCACACCGGACGGTGCCGCCAGCCGCAGGATGGTGTCGAGGTTGCTACCGGTGAGGAAGTTGTCCGGACTGGTGATCCACCCGATCAGGATCAACAGCACCAGCACGCCGAAGAGGCTGGCCAGGCGCATGTCCACCGAGAATCCCCGATTGGCTCGCGGTGCCGGCGCCTCCGGCACATCGGTGTCCCGCTTCGCCGCGGGGTCCAACTGGGTCACGCCGCACTTCCCTCCATCACCATGTCCAACACGTCCGCCTCGGTCAGCTCGTCGGCGGGCGCCTCATGGATCACCCGTCCATCGCGCAGCACCAGCACCCGGTCGGCCAGACCGAGCACCTCGGGCATCTCGCTGGAGACCAGCACCAGCGCCACGCCATCCGCGGCCAGTTCCCGGATCAACCGGTACAACTCCGCCCTCGCGCCCACGTCGACGCCTCGGGTCGGTTCGTCCAGCAGCAGCACCCGGCACCCGTGCACCAGCCACCGCGCCACGACGGCTTTCTGCTGGTTGCCGCCGGACAACGTGCTGACGTTGCGGCGCGGGTCGGCCGGGCGCAGGTCCAGGTCCTCCAGCTTGGCGCGGGAGTCCCGGAGTTCCTTGGCCCGGTCGGTGAACCCGAAGCTGCTGTAGGACCGCATGCTCGCCAGGGTCACGTTCTGCGCGACCGACATGTCCATCAGCAACGCCTGGCTCTTGCGCTCCTCGGGGGCCAGGCCCACGCCCGCGTCGACCGCGGACCGCACGTCGCCGTTCTTCAGCTTCTTGCCGTTGACGTAGACCGTGCCCTCGTCGGCCTTGCGGGCGCCGAAGATCGTCTCCAGGATCTCGCTGCGGCCCGCGCCGACCAGCCCGGCGATGCCGAGGATCTCGCCCGCGTGCACGGTGAAGTTCACGTCGGCGAACTCGTCGTCCCGGCCGAGCTTCTCGACCTTCAGGATCTCCCGCGAGGAGTCTACTGTGGACTCCTCACGGTTCGGGTACACCGTTTCCACGCGCTTGCCGGACATCAGCGCGACCAGTTCCGAGGTCGGTGTGTCCGCGCCGAGGTCACGCGCCACGGTCCGGCCGTCCTTCAGCACCGTCACCCGGTGGCCGATCTCCCGGATCTCCTCCAGCCGGTGCGAGATGTAGACGACCGCGACGCCTTCCGCGGTCAGGTCGGCGACGACCCGGAACAGGTTGGTCACCTCGTCGGCGGCCAACGCGGCGGTCGGCTCGTCCATCACGATCAGCTTGGCGTCGTGCGCGAGCGCCCGCGCCATGGACACCAGCTGCTGTCCGGCCGCGGACAGGTCGCCCACCTCACGGTCCGGCGGGATCTCCGGGTGGCCGAGGCGCTTGAGCAGCGCCGTGGCCTGCCTGCGCGCCTGCCGGTCCTTGGTGAACCCCCACCTGGCGCGTTCGTGGCCGAGGAAGATGTTGTCGGCCACGGAAAGCCCGGGGATCAGGTCGAGTTCCTGGTACATCGTCGCGACGCCCATCCGCAGCGCGGCGACCGGGGTGCTCAGTGCCGTCTTCTCGCCCTGCCAGCGGATCTCGCCCTCGTCCGGCTGGTGCGCTCCGGCCAGCACCTTGATCAGGGTGGACTTGCCCGCGCCGTTCTGGCCGAGCAGGCAGTGCACCTCCCCGGCGCGGACCGTCAGGTCGACGCCGTCGAGCGCACGAACTCCCGGGAACGTCTTGACGATCCCGGTCATCTGCAACAGCGCTGTACTCGCTTCGGCGGTCAAGCGGGTGCCTCCGTCTTTTCACTTCGTTCCGGTACCTGAGTCGGGTCCTCGAAGACCCGGCTCAACGCGGCCAACGCACCGCCGGTGCGGGCGGCGGTGAACCCCAGCTCGGAGCCGACCACGCGGACGGCCGCGGCCTCGGCCACCACCGCCCGCGCCGCCACCTCGATCCGGGCCGGTTCGATCAGCCAGTCCGGCAGAGCCGCGAAGTAGCCGCCGAGTACCACGACGGCCGGGCTCAACAGGTTGACCACAATGGACACTCCGACGCCGAGGGCGGCGCCGATCTGGTGCAGGGCGCCGAGCGTGCGCTGATCGCCCTGCTCGGCCCGGGTCCGGATGAGGGACATCCGTTCCTCGATCGACCGGTGCGGATCCGACACCGGGTCGCCGGGCGCGGCCAGCGCGTGGAACAACGCGGCCAGCCCGACCTGGGTCTCCCAGCAGCCCCGCCGGCCGCACGAGCACTGGGGGCCCATCGGGTCCATGGACATGTGGCCGACCTCGCCGGCGTACCCGATGGAGCCGCGGACCAGGCGCCCGCCCGCGATCACCCCGGCGCCGATGCCGAAGTCGCCGGTCACGTAGACGAGGTCGGCCGTGCCCCGCATGCCGCCCGCCTCGAACTCGGCGGTCGCGGCCAGGTTGGCGTCGTTGTCGACGGAGATGCGGTCGAGCGGGAAGCCGAGCCGGCCGGCAAGGCCGTCCGCCAACGGCACCTCACGCCACCGCAGCCGGGGAGCGAGCCGCACGACACCGCGCCCGGTGTCCACCAGCCCGGGAACCGAGACGGTGATTCCGGCCGGATAGGCGCCGACGACGTCACCCAGTTCCTTGCCCGCGACCTCGGCGAGCTTGTCGATGGTCCGCTCGACGCCGGCGGACAGCACGTCGAACGGCACCTGCCGGTCGGCGACCACGTTGCCCGCGGTGTCCACGGACGTCGCGGCGAGGTGGTCGAGGTGCACCTCAAGGCCGATGCCCCGGGCGCCGTCGGTGTCCAGCTCGACGATCTGCCCGGGTCTGCCCTGCCCACCGGCGGCGACGCCGCCGGAACGGACCAGCCGGCGCGTGGTCAGTTCGGCGACCAACGTGGACACCGTCGCCTTGCTCAGCCCGGACAGCACCGCCAGTTGCGCGCGCGACAGGCCACCCTGCTCCCTGAGGACGCGGATGACCCACGCGAGGTTCGCCCTGCGCAATGCGGCGCGGTCGGTCGGCTGCTCCGGCATGACCGGCACACCAGCTCCACTTCGTTGGGTAACTAGCCGAACTAAGGTGCCCTAGCTCACACGTAACCCTGGATTCTGGGGTACTTGTATCGCAATCCGCCAAAAGTACTAATACTTCGGGCCACCTTTTGCTCAGCTCCGACAAAAGTGGGGCGAGTCTAGCGCGAAGTGACGCGGAGTTGAACCCTTTGTTCAGCCCGTGATGGAACGGTCACCGACTCCGTTCGTGAGTGTTTATCGGGGTTAGAACCCTGACAAACACTCACGAGGAGGGCACAGTGGCAGGCGGGGATGCCACGGTCGGCCTCGCCACCACGCCGGAACCGCTCCCCTGACACGAGTTAGGGCACCTTATGGGTACCTTTTCCTACCGTGGTGGTGAGTCATGTCGAGCAGGCCCTGAGCTATCTTGACCAAGCACAGGGCAGTACCGACCTCGACGTGGCGGACGCCGCCGTCGAGGCGTGCCGCCAGGTGGCGGACTCGGTGCCGCACGACCACATCGACCGGCCCGTGCACCTGCACAACCTCAGTCTGGCGTTGCGGCTGCGGTTCGAGCGGGCGGGGTCGGCGGACGACCTCCAGCTCGCGATCGCCACCAGCCGCCAGGCCTTGGACACGGCGTCCGGGGGCGATCCGAACCTCAGCTCCTACCGGCACAACCTCGCTATGGCACTGTGGTTGCGGTTCAGCCGCGCCAACCGCCGCGAGGATCTCGCGGAGGCCATCGGCGTCGCACGGCGCGGTACGGCAGGCGCCGAACCAGGGCGGACGCTGTGCCTGACGATGCTCGGGGTCGCGCTGTTCAGCCGGTACAAGCTGTCCGGCAGCAAGCCGGACCTGGACGAGGCCATCTCGCTGATCCGGTCGGCCGTCAGCCAGCCCGCACTGCTGTCCGACCTCAGCACCGCGTTGCTCGCCCGGTTCGAGTCCAGCGGTGATCCGGCCGACCTGGACGAGGCCATCGCGGCGGGATTGACCGCGGCCGACGCGTTCCCCCAAGGGCATCCGGAGTGGGTCCGCGCGGTGTCCGGCCTGTGCACGTCCTTCCGGGTGCGCTTCGAGCACGCCCGCAACCGGTCCGACTTGGACCGTTCCGTCGGGTACGGCCGGGCCGCGGCCGAAGCCTGCCCGAGCGCGGCGGCGTTGGGTGATCTCGCAGTGGCACTGCGTGTCCAGTACCTGGCCACCGGCTCGCCCGCCGACTTGGACGTCGCGCTGGGCACCGCACAGGCTGCCGTCGAGGCCGCGGCGCTCGACGATCCGGCACGAGCGGACCACTACCACACGCTCGGCGCCACGCTGATGAACCGCTACGAGCTGCTCAACGAGCCGGCGGACCTCGACGACGCGATCAGCCTGATCCGGTCGGCCGCTGGTGCCGCCAGGACCGACCGGCCCCGGATGCTGGCGCAACTGATGGCCGCGCTGCGGATTCGTTTCGAACGGACCGGCGCGCTGGCCGATCTCGACGAGGCGATCGCGACCGGCTGGGAGGCCGTCGCCACCACCACGGCGAACCACGCACACCTCAGCGTCCTGGCACAGGCTCTGCTACGCCGTTACGGAAGAACCGGTACACAGGCCGACCTCGACCAAGCCCTGACGCTCGCTCGCGAGGCGCACGCGGTCGTACCGCTCACCGAACGCGCCACAGTGTCCACTGTGGTCGGTCAGGTCCTGCTCACCCGGTACCACCGGTCCGGCTCGGCCACCGACCTGGACGCCGCCATCAGCGCGTTCCGGGGCGCGGCCAGTCCTTCGCTCGGCCCGGCCCTGCTCGAACGTTATCGGCTGCGGGGCATCCGGGCCGATCTGAGCGAAGCACTCGCGCTCGCCGAGGACGCCGCCGATCCGCACGACGCCCGGTCCCTGGCCGACCTGGCGCAGGTGCTGCGGGAGACGTCCGACCTGGACGAGGTGATCTCGTTCAGCCGCGCGGCGGTCCAGGCGACCGGCGCCGACGACCCCGAACTGGCCGCGCGCCTGGCCGACCTGGGCTACCTGCTGCTCGAAGCCGGCGACCACGACGAAGCCTTCACCCGGTTCGTCGAGTCGGCGTCCGTCCCGTTGGCGTTGCCGTCCATTGTGGTCAATTCCTGCCGGGCCGCCGGGTCGCTGATCGCCGGGTCGAGCCCCGGCCGCGCGGCGAACCTGCTGGAAACCGCGGTACGCGTGGCGGCGCTGTCCCCGTCACAGCCGGAAGACCTCGCGATGGAGGCCGCTTCGCTGGCGCTGACGGCGGGCTCGCCGAGCCGGGCGCTGAGCTTGCTGGAACTGGGGCGCGGCGAACACCTCAGCCAGGCCCTCGGCACCCGGGGCGACGTCGTCGACCTGCGGGCCGAGTACCCGGAGTTCACCAGGCGGTTCGTCGATCTGCGGGACCAGCTCAGCCAGCCCGCCGATCCGCTGGCCGCCGCGCCCGCCGACCGCGGCGGCCTCGCCGCGGCGTTCGACACGACACTGGCCGCGATCCGCGCGCTGCCGGGCTTCGAGACGTTCCTGGTGCCGGTCGAAGTCGACCTGTCCGCGGCGGCGGACGGCCCGGTCGCCGTGCTGAACGTCAGCCGGTACGGCAGCGACGCCATCCTGGTCACGGCCTCGGGCATCACGTCTGTCGCCTTGCCTCGGCTGACCAAGCGGGCGATCGCCTCCCGCGTCACGGAGTTCCACGGCGCGGTGCGGTCGGCCAACCAGGAACACGTGCACGCGGTCCTGGAATGGCTGTGGGACGTGGCGGCCGAGCCGGTCCTGTCCGCGCTGGGGTTCACCGGCACGCCCCGCGGCGAGTGGCCCCGGATGTGGTGGGTCGCCCAGGGCGCCTTGGGCCTGTTGCCGCTGCACGCCGCCGGATACCACTACTCCCGTGGACAGTCCGTGCTGGACCGCGTGATCTCGTCGTACACACCGACGATCCAGGCCCTCCGGCACGCCCGGGACTACGCGCGGCCGGCCGCCGTGTCGGACGCTCTCGTGGTCGCCACGCTGCCGCACGCCGTCGCCGAGGCCGAAGCCGTCCGCCAACTCGTGCCCAACTCCACCCTGCTGACCAGCACCGCGGACACACCACCGGCACACTGGCCGACCCGCGGCAACGTACTGTCGCATGTGGACAATTGCGCGATCGTCCACTTCGCCTGCCGCGGCACCGGCACGTCACTGGTGCTCGAGGACGATCCGCTGCGGATCGCCAGCCTGGTCCCGGTCCAGCTGACCCGGGCACGGCTGGCCTACCTGTCGGCGTGCACCACTCCCCCGCCGTCGGCGGAGCCGATCCAGCTGCCCGCGGCGTTCCAGCTGGCCGGCTACCCGCACGTGGTCGGCACGTTGTGGGAGGTCCCGGACCCGTCCGTGGCGTCGTTCATCGCCACGGACTTCTACGGCGCCATGGCCTCCACGAGCGACTCGGCCCGCGCCCTGCACCAGGCGATTCGCGGCATCCGCACCGACATCCCGCACCTGCCGTCAATGTGGGCCGCTTACCTGCATTTCGGCGCCTGACACCACAGCGAACCGCTGACCGCAGCGTGTCGAACCCCGGAACTGCGATGCCTGGCCTCGCGCGAGCGGATTACGTCAGCGCCCAGAACAGCATTCCCCCGACACCCGCGCCGACAAGCACGCCGGCGATGACCTGCCCGGTCGTGTGGTCGCCGAGGGCCACCCGCGACCACGCCACCAACGCCACGAGCACACCCACCAAGGCAAGCCACGGCCCGAACGTCACCGCGAGCACGACCATCGCACCCGCGGCCACGCCCGAGTGCATCGAGACCTTCCAGGAGAGCCCGAACGTGATCCCCAGCATCACCAGCAGGCTCACGAAAAGGCTGACCGACAACGCCAGCATCTGCGGCGGCGCGCCGCCCACCCCCAGGATCAGCCAGCCGGTGCCGACCGACAGGATCGTGACCAGGAACGGGATCAGCCGATGTTCCCTGACGGTCACGTGGTGACTGTCGTATTTGCCCTGCTTGACCCCACGCAACACCACGGCCATCGGGACCAGCGACCCCGTCACGCCGACAACCGCGCCCCACAGCACCGTTCCGCCCAGGTCACGGGTCGCTTGCGCGGCGACCACGAACGGCAGCCCGAACACCCAGATCCACGGCGCCAGCAGTTCGGTCACCAGCCGCGCGTATCTCGTCCTCAACTCGCCCCCATGTCACACCGGCGCAAGCCTACCGACCAGGCCCAGCACTCCTCTTCACTGGCTGTGGCGGCTTGACGACAGTCGATAGGTTCCCACGTGGGGGTGAGGTTCAATGTAAGGGTGACCATGCAAGCCGCAGCCTCCACGCCCCGGGTCGAGACCAGGCAGCAGTCCCAGTTGCTCGCTCTGCTGCGCGACGAGGGCCCGTTGGCCAAAGTCGAGTTGGGCGAGCGGCTGGAGTTGCCACGCGCGAGACTGGCGACCGAGATCGCCAAGCTGTTCGAGTGGAACCTCGTCGAGTCCGGCGGCCCGGCGGCCAGCCGGGGAGGCAGGCGCTCGACGCTCGTGAAACTCGCCGACGACCTGCGGTTTCTCGCCGCCGACATCGGGGCGACGTCGATCGGTGTCGCGGTCACGGACGCCCGCTGCGAGGTGCTGGCGCACATCGTGGAGGACTACGACATCCGCAAGGGCCCGGTGTCCGTGCTCGAGCGGCTGACCCAGCTGTCCGGCAAGGTGCTCGGCGAGGTGACCGGACGTGTCATCGGCGCCGGTGTCGGCCTGCCGGGCCCGGTCAGTTTCCGCGACGGCATGCCGGTCGCGCCGCCGATCATGCCGGGCTGGGACCGTTTCCCCGTGCGGGACCGGCTGGCCAGCGCGTGGGGATGCCCGGTCACGGTCGACAACGACGTGAACGTGATGGCCCTGGGCGAGCGGCACGCGGGAGTCGCGAGGTCGTTGAACGAGCTGATCTTCGTGAAGGTCGGTACCGGCATCGGCTGCGGGATCGTCCTCGGTGGACGGGTCTACCGGGGTGTCGCCGGGACCGCGGGCGACATCGGGCACATCAAACTGGACGACTACGGCCCGGCCTGTGCGTGCGGTGAGGTCGGGTGCCTGGAGGCGTACTTCGGTGGTGCGGCACTGGCGCGGGACGCGCTGACGCTCGCGCGCAGCGGCAGGTCGATGTTCCTGGCCGACCTGCTCGCGCACAAGGGTGAACTGGCCGCCAGCGACGTGGCTTCGGCCGCCAGCGCCGGCGACTTCGCCGCGGCCAACCTGGTCAGGGAGGGCGGCAGGCGGCTCGGTCACGTGGTCGCGTCCCTGGTCAGCTTCCTGAACCCGGGCATGGTCGTGATCGGCGGCGGTGTCTCGCGCCTGGGCCACCAGCTGCTCGCCGAGGTCCGCAGCGCGGTCTACCGCCGCTCGCTTCCGTTGGCCACCGGCAATCTGCCGATCGTGCTGTCCGAACTGGGCGAGATGGCGGGCGTGATCGGCGCCGCGTGGTCGGCCACCGATCACGCCTTCGCCGCTACCGGGTCTGGATCAGTGGGCTGATCTTCCCCGTGCCGGAACCGGTCACCGGATCGGGCTCGCAGAACATGTCCCGTGCCGGCAGCACGCCGGTTTCCAGGAACCGGTGCACTTCGCGCACGGCGCACGACGGCGTCGACGGGTCGTACGCACCGTGGTTTCCGGTGTCGACCGACACCATCTTCGTCCGCTGTCCCAACGCGTGACGCATGCCCAGCGCGCCGAGGTACGGCGTCGCCGGATCCCGGAGTGTCTGGACCATCAGGATGTTGGCCGGGCCCTTGCTCGTCACCTTCACCGGCGGCTCGACCGGGTCACGCCCGAACGCGCAGGACCAGACGTTCGTGCCCATCCCGCCCAGCAACGGGAACAGCTTGCGGTTGACCGCGACCTCCCGTTGGTAGTGCCGCATGTCCCGTGGCGCCTTGGCGTCGCCGCAGATGACCGCCAGCTGCGAGGCCCGGAGGTTGTCGCCGGGCACCGTCGGCGGGACGGCCAGAGTCGCCGGGGCGGCTCCGCCGTTGAAGAACACCCACCAGTCGGCCAGGATGGGGAACTGGACCGTGTGGTACGAGTAGCTGAAGGAGAGCGCCCGGACCACGTCACCGTTGATCACCAGGCCGGACGGGTCGGTGATGGGGCTGGCGTCCAGTTTGGCCACCAGCTCGAAGTACTTCGCGCGCACCTCGGCCGGTGTCGCGCCGAGCTGGTAGGTGGCGTGGCGTTCGGCGAGCCACGCCGCGATGTCGGCGAACCGCAGTTCGAAACCGTGGTCCCACAACGCCCACTGCTCGTGCCAGACCCTGTTGGGGTCCACATTGGAATCGATGACGAACCGGTCGGTCCGGTCGGCGAACATCGTCGCGTAGACCGCACCGAGGTAGCTGCCGTACGAGCCGCTGTTGTACGAGACCTTCTTCTCCCGCAACGCGATCCGGATCTGGTCCATGTCGCGTGCGGTGTTCGCGGTCGTGATGAACGGCCGGATGTCGCCGCCGTGCAGCTCACAGTCCCGGGACAGTGCCTTGCCGAACTCGACGTTCCTGTCGATCGACCCGTCCTTCGCCGGGAACGGGAAGTACAGGTCCGGCGGGTATTCCAGCGGCGTGCGCCCGCACGTGACCGGTGTGCTGTACCCGACTCCACGCGGGTCGAAGCTGACCAGGTCGTACTGGTCGAGCACTTCCTGCGGATAAAGCTGGACGTACGCGGCGGGCAGGTGCAGGCTCGGCCCACCCGGCCCGCCCGCGTTGTGCAGCAGAATTCCCCGGCGCAGCCCCGGTTTGGCGGTGGCCAGTTTCGAGACCTGCACGTCGATCGTGCGGCCCTTCGGGTCCCGGTAGTCCAGCGGGACCTTCAGGGTCGCGCACACCAGCCGGGGATCGTCGGCCCCGATCAGCGACGGCGGGCACTTCCCCCAGGCCGGTTCGGGCGGTGCCGCGTTCGCCTGTGGCACGGGCACCGCGAACGCGGCCGCGGCGACGAGCACCGACAATGTTCTTCGCATCTGTTCTCCCCTCTAGGAATACCGGGGAAGGTAGTGCGAACGCCGGTGCCCTGACATCCTTCGCGCGAACGACCCGCTGTCATACTCGGCTGTCACGGTGGCGCATGTCGTGCGCCTCGCGTTCCATGGCGTGGGAGAAGACCATCGCCCGATCGGTGTCGGCCTGCACCAGGTCGGAGTTGATCATCGCGGCCGCGGTCGAGCCCTCCGCGGCGGAGCTGATCAGGTTGGCCATCATGTTGCCGGCGTTGCCGGCGATCCAGATGCCCTCGACGTTGGTCTTGCCCGCGAAGCCGGTCAGCGCGGGGTCGTAGCCCAAGGGCTTCAGGAAGTCGTCCCGGGGCACGAAGTCCGGCCTGAGGAACACTGCTTCCCTTGCGATGAAACGACCATCGGTCAGCTCCACGCCACGCAGCCGGTCGTCCTCGACCACCAGCCCACGCACGGTTCCCTCGACGATCCGGATCTCCCTGGCCGCCAGCTTCGAACGCTCGGGAACGTCCTGCGTCGGCGTGATGAAAACCAGGTCCGACGACCATTGCCGCAACAGCAACGCGTGGTGCGCGTCGCCGAGCACGGCGATCGGCCGGTCCGCGTACTCGTAACCGTGGCAGTACGGGCACGCGAAGACGTCCTTGCCCCACCGTTCGGCCAGTCCGGGGACGCCGGGCAGTTCGTCCCGCAGCCCGGTCGCCACCAGGATGCGGCGCGCCTTGAGCTGTGTGCCGTCCGCGAGGTCCACAGTGAACCCCCGGGTGATCCTGGTGACCTCGCCGGAGATGAACTCGCCGCCGTACCCGTCGACCTCCTTCCGGCCGAGGGCCAGCAACTCGCTCGGCGGCACACCGTCCCGGGTCAGGAAGCCGTGCGAGTGCGCCGCGGGCGCGTTGCGTGGCTGTCCCGAGTCCACGACCACGACTGAGCGGCGGGCCCTGGTCAGCACCAGGGCGGCGTTGAGCCCGGCCACGCCGGCTCCGATCACGACAACGTCAGAGGTTTTCATGTCGACGAGGATGCGGGCCTTGGTGCCGAGTTGACAACATTTGTTGCCGATTCGGCAACGCCGGAGCCACACTGGGGGCATGGATCTCACCGAAACCCTGGCCGAGGTCGGGCCGCGCCTCAAACGTGTGCGGACCGAGCGCGGCGTCACGCTGACCGAGCTCGCCACGGTCACCGGCATCTCGAAGAGCACGCTGTCCAGGCTGGAGTCGGGGCTGCGCAAGCCCAGCCTCGAACTGCTGCTGCCGATCGCGCAGGCGCACCAGGTACCGCTGGACGAGCTCGTCGGGGCCCCGGAGGTCGGCGATCCGCGCGTGCGGATCGCGCCGCGCCGGGTCAGGCAGCGCGACGGCAAGTACGTCACCGTTCTGCCGTTGACCCGGCAGCCAGGCGGGCTTCAGGCGTACAAGATGATCCTGCCCGCCGACCGGTGCGAGCCGAACATGGTCACGCACGAGGGCTACGAGTGGCTGTACGTCCTGTCTGGGCAGCTGCGGATGATGCTCGCCGACAAGGACATCGTGCTGCGCGTCGGCGAGGCGGCCGAGTTCGACACCCGGTTGCCGCACTGGTTCGGCACCGCGGACGGCCGTCCGGTCGAAATACTGAGCCTATTCGGCAGGCAGGGCGAGAAAATGCACGTCCGCGCCAGGCCGAAGCAGTAGACCGCTCACCGCCGTGACAATTTCACCGCCGTGCCGGCGCCGACCTTGTGGCGACAACGTACTCACGAGTAGGTTTGATTTCACCACCCTGAGGAGTGCGATTTTCGGCAAGGAGATCGACCCATGCTCAGACCTGTCCTGATCGGTGCCATCGCAGTGACGGCCTCGTTGCTGGCAACAGGGACGGCCGCCGCTGATCCCGTCTTCACCTACGACGTCACCAAAGGCTCGTCCACCATCAAAAAACTCGACGCGACGCTGCCGCTCGGGCCCGGCTCGCTCGTCGTCGACCTGGAGGGCGCGACCGGCCGGTTCACCGCGGACATGCAGCTGCCGCCGTCGCAGGGCAACTTCAAGATCTTCGGGATCTTCCCGACCACCGCGACCGTGACCATGCAGCAGGTCGGCAAGGTGACCGGAACGCTGACCGACGGCGCGGTCGCCGCGCACGCCGAAGTGACGATCAGGCTGACCGACGTCAAGGCGATCGGTTTGCCGCTGTTCGTCGGCGACAACTGCCGGACCGCCAAGCCCGCGTCCATCGACCTGGTGTCCGCGCCCGGGTTCAACCCGCTGGAAGGCGGCGAGCTGACCGCCGCGTCCTACACCATTCCGGAATTCACCGACTGCGGCCTTTCGACCGGCATCCTGAACGGTCTCATCCCCGGCCCGGACAACACACTGAGCCTCACCCTCGCCATCAAGTGGTAAACCCCCACCATATCCCTCGTGAGTGTTTATCGGGGTTCTAACCCTGATAAACACTCACGAGGGTTTACCTGGGGGTTAGCTGGGTTATTTTCCAGACGCCGTCCTGCTTTTCCGCGGTGACGCTCAACGCGGCCGCGCTGCCGCTGGTCTTGCCGGTGTCGGCCCGGGTGGCGACCTGGTCGAGGAACACGAGCAACTCGGCCCTGTCGCCGTCGATCCGCTTGACGCCGGTGGTCGTGACCCGGGTCGCCAGCACGAGTTTCTGGGCCGGTGCCTGCGCACGGACCTGCTCGATCAGCTTGTCGTACTCGCCGACCGCCTGCCCGGCCAGCACGTCCCGCGCCGCCGTGGCGTCGATCTTGTCGTAGCTGAACGAGAAGATCCTCTCCAGGCCGGCCTTGACCTGCCCGTTGACCTCGGTCATCGCCCTCGTGTCCACGCCGGAGTCCACGTTCTGCGCCTTGACCAGGAAGAACACCCCGGCCCCGGCCAGCACGGCCGCGGCGATCACCAGCGCCAGCGGCCACCGGGGCCGCTGGACCTCGACGACCTCTTCACCCTCCTCGACATCCTCGACAGGCGCCTGCTCCGGCTGGGCCGGGCGAGGCCGGTTGTGCCCGGCGACCTTGGGCCTGCGCACCGGTCGTTGCTGCTTCACACTCATGACGTCCCCACCTCGACGGCGCGCAGTGAACTGAGCTTCCAGCCGGAATCGGTCCGGCTCAGCCCGGCCTCGAACCGGTTGCGCTTGACCACCGGCTCCCCGCCCGCCGGGGTCACGGTGATCTCCACGGCGGCGATGACCTGGGCGTTCTCCTGGTCGACCTCGGTCACGGCGGCGTCGACCACCTTGCCGACGGTCGTGGACCTGCCTTCCTCCAGTCGCTTGCGGCTGTCGTCCCGGCCTTGCAGGAGGCTGTCGCGCAGTGACCCGGTCGACGACTCCAGCCAGCGGTCCAGCCCTTCGTCGATCCGCTGGTGGTCCAACGTGGTCAGGTGGGCGATGCCCTGCTCGCCCACCCGCAGCACCTCCTCGCGCGTCTCGGCGTACGCCTCGGCGCTCCCGGCCGCACGCAGCCAGGACCAGCCGAACCACCCGGCGAACGCGGCGGCCGCGACCACCAGGACGAGTGCGAACACCTTCACCGGTCACCTCCAAGGACCTGGGTCAGCGTCTTCGGGCCTTGCGGCACGGGCGTGAGCGCGACGATCGTCGGCTCGCCAGGCACCGGGCCGCCCTTGGGCGCGTTCTGCGAACCACGCACCGAACTGGGGTTGCCGCGTGGCAACGTGCAACGGGCGTCGGTGTTGAGCGGCGCGGGGCTGACGTCCTTGCCGGGCCGGTACTCCGTGCCCCCGTAGCCCTGCCGGCATGACGGCGGGTTGTTGAAGTTCAAGGCCAGCGCCATGTTCGTCTCCCCGTTCGGCCCGATCACGCGGTACCCGTCGCTGATCGCCCGCGGATACGTGCCCAGCAACTGTTCGAACGCGTCACCGCGGGTGGCGAAGATCTGCGCGGGCGTCAGCAGGTTGGCCAGCACGACCCCAACGCCCGTACCGGATTCCCTGAGCAGCCCGCTGATCTCCGCGGCGACCTCGGGCGTGGCCTTGATGAGTTCGCGCAGGTCCCCGTCGGACTTCCTGAGCTGGCCGGCCAGCAGGCGCGCGTCCTCGCTGAACCCTTTGATCGACGACGACAGTTCCTGTTGCGTGAGCAGCACGGCACCGCCGTCGTCGATCAACTGGTGTGTCTGCGGCAAGTACTGCGACGCCGTCTGGACGAACTGAGCCTGGTTGTCGAGCAAGGTTTGCAGGTCCGCGCCACGGCCACGGAACGCGTCGCTCATCTCGTCGACCACGGTCCGCAGCGACTCGATCGGCACCGACGTGATCAGACCGTCCAGGTCGGACAGAACGGTCTGGACGGGCATCGGCAGGTGCACGCCCGTGATCACGGAACCGTCATGCAGGTACGGCCCGTCGTCGCGGCGCGGCCTGAGGTCGAGGTACTGCTCACCGACCGCGGACCGGTTGGCCACGACCGCGACCAGGTCGTCGGGGATCTCCGGCGCATCCGGTTCCAGGCGCAACTCGGCTTCGATGCCGTCGTCGGTCAGGCGCATCGGTCCGACACGGCCGACTCGCACGCCGCGGTAGGTGACTTCGGAGTTGGTGAACAGCCCGCCTGACTCCGGCATCCGCGCGGTGACGACCACGCCCCGGCCGCCGACCAGTTGATCGAGGCCCGCATAGCTGGCGCCGACGTAGCTCACGCCGACCAGGGCGATCACCATGAAGATGGCCACCTGCAGCTTGATCCGACGGGTCAGCATCAGCGACCTCCAGGCGTGCCGACGGGTGGGTCCATCGGGCGCAGGGGCACGGCCGGAGCGTCCGGGTCGGGGGCGGCCGGGGGCGCGAGGTGGATGAACACGTTCAAGTAGTCGCCCTTGATCGACTCGACGGCTTTGTCGGTGAACGGGTACGTCAGCAGCAACTCGAAGGACTGCGGCAGTTTCTCCCCCGCCGAGGCCAGCGCACGCAAGGTCGGCGCCAGCGCCTTGAGGTCCGCCACGATGTCGTCCTTCGACCTGGTCACCGTCTGCACGGCGACCTTCGACAGGTTGTCCAGCGACTTCAACAACCCGACGAGCTGTTCCCGTTGCCGGGTAAGCACGTCGATGCCCGGACCGAGGTCCTTCAGCACACCGGTGATCCGGCCACGCTGGGCGGACACGGTCGCGGCGAGCCGGTTGAGGCTGGTGAGCGCGCGAGTGATCTCGGTGCGGTGGTTGTCGAGTTCCCCGATGAACTGGTCCATGTTGGACAGCAAGGACCGCAGGCCCTCTTCGTTCCCGGAAAGGGCGTTGTTCACCTCGCGGGCGATCTGCTGGAACTGGCCGACGCCGCCACCGTTCAGCAGCAACGACAACGCGCCGAAGACCTCTTCGACCTCGGCGTTGCGGTTGGTCCGGTCCACCGGGATCACCGCGTTGTCGTCCAGCCTGCCGGAAGCCGCGGCAGGCGCACGCAACTCCACGAACTTCTCGCCGAGCAGGCTCGACTGGCGAACGGACGCCTGAGCGTTGGCAGGCAGCGTGACGTCGCCGTTGACAAGCAGGACAACCTCAGCGGTCCATCCGTCGGCACCCACGTCGATGCTGTCCACCCGGCCGACCGGCACATCGTTGACCTTCACACCGGCCTGGGGCACGAGATCCAGCACATCCGAGAACTGCACCCGGACCCGGTAGGGATGGTCACCGATGTCGGCACCGCCGGGCAGCGGGAAGTTGTACACGCCGTTGAACCCGCCCGCGCCACAGCCGGACAGGAGCAGGACAGCGACCACGATCAGGACACGCATCAGCTGCCTCCCGAATACTGCTGTCCCATCACGGGAAGCGGCAACGGCGGCCCACCGGAGCCGGGTTTGAGCTCCAGGCACTTCTGGGACAACGAGGTCACCGCGCCGGTCGGCGGCGTCACGTTGCACACGACCATCGACCCGGGCTGGAAGAACTCGGGCAGGTTGGCCCGGCCCTCCAGCGCTCCGGTCGCCGGGTTGATCGCGTCGGACAGGTTCCGCACGGCGTTCGGCGCCACGTCCAACGCCTCGGCCAGCGACTTCCGTTGATCCACCAGCACCCGGGTGATCCCGGTCAGCTTGTCCACGTTGGACTTCAGGGCCGCCCGGTTGTCCTTGACGAAGCCGCGCACCTGTTCCAGCGCGACGGCCAGTTCCGCCAGCGCGCCACCGAGGTCGGCCCGGTCGGCGGCCAGCGAGGCGGACACGTCCCGTAGCTGGTTGGTGAACTGGACGACCGTGTCGTCGTTGCGGGCCAGCATGGTCGTGAACCGCTGGAGGCCGTCGACCGTACCGAAGAGCTGGTCCTTGGCGGCGGCCAACGTGCGTGAGGCATCGGCGAACTGCTTGATCGTCTCGCCGATCAGCGCACCGTTGCCTTTGGTGTTGGCCGCCATCACGTCCAGCAGCCGGGACAGCTCGCCCTTGGAGTTGGCGCCGTCCGGCCCCAACGCGGTCGAAAGCCGGCTCAGGCTCTTGTACAGGTCGTCCAGCTCGACCGGAGTGATCGTGCGCTCGACGGGAATGACCGCGCCGGACTCCAGCTTCGAGCCGCCGACGTACACCGGCGAGAGCTGCACGAACCGGTCACTGACCAGGCTGGGGGCGACCACCACGGCGGAGGCGGTCGCGGGGATCGCGTGCGCGGAGTCGACCGACATCTCCACACGGACCAGGCGCCCGGCCGGTACCACTTCGTTGACCGTGCCGACCGGAACCCCCAGCACCCGGACGGTCGAGCCCTCGTACAGTCCGACAGCCGACGAGAAATACGCCGTGAGCCGCAGGCCGCCGGACGGCCGGAACACCAGGTAAGTGACCGCCGTCAACGCCAGCGCGACGACGGAGATGATCGTCAGAGCCCGCAGTCCCCGGTTCATCGCGGTCCCTTCGGTGGAACGCAGTTGCCGTCCAGCGGATCGGTGTCCGGCGGCGAGCCGGCCGGCGCGATCAGGCCGCACACGTACATGTCCATCCACCTGCCGTTCCCGCCGGCGTTGCCCAGCAGCCGGTAGTACGGCCCGGCCAGTTGCAGGCTCTTGGTCAGGTTGTCCTGGTTGCGTTGCAGGACAGCGTTCACACGGTCGAGCTGTTCCAACGCGGGACGCAACTGGGCGGTGTTGTCCGCGACCAGCCCCGACAACTGCGCGGCCAGGTCACGTGTTCCGGCCAGCAACGAGCTGATGGAGTCACGCCGTTTGCGGATCTCGGCCAGCAGCAGTTCGCCGTCCTTCAGCAGCTTCTCGACGTCCGCGTTGCGGTCGGCGAAGGTCCGGCTGATCTCCTGGGTGTTGGCGAACAGCTTGGCCAGTTCCGCGTCCCGGGTGGAGATCGTCTTCGACAACGCGGAAAGCCCTTGCAGCGCCGACCGGATCTCCTGCGGCGAATCGGCGAACGTGTCGGCCAGCACGCCGAGCGCGTCGGACAGTTTGCCCGTGTCGATCTCGGTGACCGTGGTCGCCAGCTGGTCGAAGACCTGGTTGATGTCGTACGGCGCCGACGTGCGGCTCATCGGGATCGGTGTGCCGGGATCCTGGTCGGCGTCGCCCAGCGGATCGACGGCCAGGTACTTCGAGCCCAGCAGCGTCTTGATCCGGATCGCGACCGTGCTCCGGTCGCCGATCCACGCGTCCTTGACCCGGAACCGCACCCGGACGTGGTCGCCGTCCAGCGCGACTTCCTTGACCGTGCCGATCTTCACGCCCGCCGCGCGCACCTCGGTGCCCGAGATCAGCCCGGCGGCCTCGCTGAACTGCGCGGTGTACGTCCGGCCGCCGCCGATGACCGGCAGTTCGTCGGAGTAGAACGCCGCCAGGCCGACCAGGGTCAGCACGACGATGCTGATCGCGCCCACCATGGCCTGGTTTCGTTCCTGGCGCGCCGACGTGCTTTTCCTCGCGGAGGCGCCGAACAATACCGACTTCATGACTCGCACCTCGGCTGGGTCACGGGAATGCCCGCGAACGGCATCGGCAACGGGGTCCCGGCCTCGGCCGAGCACAGGAAGGTGTTCAGCCAGGACCCGTAGCTGACGGTCCGGCCGATGCTTTCCATCTTCATCGGCAGGTTGCGCAGCGCGGTGTCGACGATCTGCTCGTTGTCGGCCAGGTTCTTGGCGACATGGCCGAGCGCCGCGATGCTGTCCTTCAGCGGTGCGCGGCTTTCGCCGACCAGACCGGCGGTCGCCCCGGCCAGTTCGTCCAGCGAGCTGATCGCCGCGCCGATCGGCTCGCGGTCCTGGGCGAAGCCGGTCACGAACTGCTGCAGGGTCGTGATCAGGCCGCCGAGCCGGTCGCTCTGCGCGTTCACGGTGTCCAGCACGCGGTTGAAGTTGCCGACCACCTCACCGATCACCTTGTCCTTCTCGGCCAGGGTCGAGGTCAGCGACGCGGTGTGCCGCAGCAGGTTCTCGACCGTCCCGCCCTCGCCCTGCAGGACCTGGACGATCTCGTGCGAGAGCTGGTTGACGTCGTCCGGCGACAGCGCCTGGAACAGCGGCTTGAAGCCGTTGAACAACACCGTCAGGTCCAGGGCGGGCTTGGTGCGCTGCAACGGGATCTCGTCGCCGGGTGCGAGAATCTCGTTGAGTGGGCCGACTCCGCGCTCCAGCGAGATGTACCGCTGGCCGATCATGTTGCGGTACTTGATGGTGGCGGTGACGGAGGCCGGCAGCTTGCGCCGGGCGTCGACCGTGAACGCCACACGGGCGACCCGCTTGTCGGCCAGTTCGACGGCCTCCACCTGGCCGACGCGGACACCGGCGATCCGCACGTCGTCGCCGGCCGACAACGACGTCACGTCCTCGAACCGGGCGGAGTACTCCACCGACGGCCGCAGGTCGACGTTGGCGATGGTCAGCCCCAGCAACCCGGTCGACGTGACCGTCACGACCGCGAACAGGAACAGTTTCACCAGCGGTGCGAGAAGGCTTCTCATTCGACGGTCACCTCCGCCCCGCGGTACAGCGGGCCGACCAGCAGGCTGCCCCACGCGGGCATGTCGCCGAGCACGGCGCCGAGCATCTCCCGTTCGGCCGGTGAGTTCGGCAGCGGCTCGATGCCCACCGGCAGGAACTTCGGCGCTTGCGGACCGGCGCAGCGCGGACCGGGCTTGGCGTCGTACACCGGCTCGTCGCGGCCGGGGACGTACTTGCCGCGATCGTGCACGACCTTCAGCCTGACGTTCAGCCCGCCGTCCGCGAACGCCTTGTCCACGCGGGGTTTGAAGTCCGCGACCGCGGTCAGCAAGCACGCGTAGGAGGGCGCGTACTTGGCCAGCAGTTCGAGCGTGCCCCGGCCGGTGTCGGCCAGTGAGATGATGGTGTTCTGGTTCTGTGACAGGAATGTCGTCAGGTCGGTGCCGGCGGTACCGAGCGAGCTGTAGAGGCTCAGCAGTGCGTCGCGTTGGTCCACAATGGTCCTGCTGGTCACGGTGAAATCGGACAGTGCTTGCAGGAAGTCGTCGGCGGCGTCGCCGTAGGTGTCCGCGACCGCCGCGAACCGGCTGATGTCCGCCTTGATCTGGGGCAGCTTCGGGTTCAGCTCGCCGACGTACTGTCCTACCTGGACCAACGTGTCGCCGAGCTGCTCACCCCGGCCGTCCAGCGCCTGGGACAGCGCGGTGAGCATTTCGGCGAGCTTCTCCGGCCGGACGGAGCGCAGCAGCGGCAACAGGTTGTTCAGCACACGTTCCATCTCCACGCCCGCGGCCGACTTGTCGTGGTCGATCGCGGCCCCCGGCGCGAGCTTCCCGTTCGGGTGGTCGGGCATGGTGAGGCTGACGTACCGTTCGCCGAACAGGGTTTTCGGCAGCAGGCGCGCGGTCACGTTCGCGGGGATCCGTTCGAACGTGGCCGGGTTCATCGCCAGTTCGAGCACGGCCCCGTCGCCACGGCTCTCCACCGAGAGCACCCGGCCGACGTTGATACCGCGCAGTTTCACGTCGGCGTCGGCCTGCATCTGGTTGCCCACCTGGCTGGTGCGCAGGGTGACGACCGGGTCGTCGGAGAACGCGTCCGCGTAGATGGCCACGGTCAGCGCGAGGAACGACGCCACGATCACCACGTACACCAGTCCCAGCAGGCGCATGCTGGTCTTCTGGTAGCGCTCCTCGGTCATCCGGCGATCCTCACCGTCGTGTCGGTGCCCCAGATGGCCAGGCTCAGGAAGAAGTCGAGGATGCTGATCGCCACGATCGACCACCGCACCGCCCGGCCGACCGCCAGGCCGACACCGGCCGGACCGCCCGCGGCCCGGTAACCGTAGTAGCAGTGCGCCAGGATGACCGCGACGCTGAAGATGATCACCTTGACGAACGACCAGAGCACGTCCTCCGGCGGCAGGAACAGCGTGAAGTAGTGGTCGTAGGTACCGGCCGACTGTTCGTAGAACTCGACCGTGATGGTCCGCGCGGCCAGGTAGGAGGTCAGCAGGCCGATCACGTACAGCGGGATGATCGCGATGAACCCGGCGATCACGCGGCACGTGACCAGGTACGGCAGGCTGGGCACGCCCATGGTCTCGAGCGCGTCGATCTCCTCGGAGATGCGCATCGCGCCGAGCTGCGCGGTGAAGCCCGCGCCGACCGTGGCCGACAACGCCAGCCCGGCGACAAGCGGCGCGATCTCGCGCGTGTTGAAGTAGGCCGACAGGAATCCGGCGAAGGCCGACGTGCCGACCTGGTTCAACGCCGAGAACCCTTGCAGACCCACGACTGTGCCGGTGAACACGGACATGCCGACCATCACGCCGATGGTTCCGCCGATCACCGCGAGCGCGCCGGTGCCGAAGCTGACCTCGGACAGCAGCCGGACGATCTCCCGCGTGTAGCGCCGGGCCGCGCGCGGGATCCACAGCAGGGCCTTGACGTAGAAGGAAAGCTGGTCGCCGAGTTTGCCGGCCTGGTCGAGCTGGCGCTGGATCACCATCGCTACAGCCCCTTCCGCGGAACGACCTGCAGGTAGATGGTGGTCAGCACGAAGTTGAGGAAGAACAGCAGCAGGAACGTGATCACCACGGCCTGGTTGACCGCGTCGCCGACGCCTTTCGGACCGCCCTTCGGGTTCAGGCCGCGGTACGCGGCGACCACCCCGGCGACGAACCCGAACAGCACGGCTTTGATCTCACTGATCCACAAGTCCGGCAACTGCGCCAACGCCGAGAACGTGGCCAGATACGCGCCCGGCGTGCCGCCTTGCAGGATGACGTTGAAGAAGTAGCCGCCGAGCACACCGACAACGCTGACCATTCCGTTGAGCAGCACGCAGATCACGATCGCCGCGTACACCCTCGGCACCACCAGCCGGTGGATCGGCGAGACGGCCAACGCCTCCATCGCGTCGATCTCCTCGCGGATCTTGCGGGAGCCCAGGTCCGCGCAGATCGCCGAGCCGCCCGCGCCCGCGATGAGCAAGGCCGTGATGATCGGGCTCGCCTGCTGGATCACCGCCAGCACGCTGGCCGACCCGGTGAACGACTGCGCGCCGATCTGCCTGGTCAACGACCCGAGCTGGAGGGCGATCACGCCACCGAACGGGATCGCGACCAGTGCCGCGGGCAGGATCGTCACCGACACGATGAACCAGCACTGCTGGACGAACTCGCGGAACTGGAACGGCCGGCGGAACGTCATCCGGAAGACGTCCAGGCCGAGCGAGCAGAGCCTGCCGACCTCCCTGAGCCCGGCCAGGCCTCGTGCCGCGAACTGCGGGGTGGCCATCACCGCCCGCCTTTCAGCGGCGGAACGCACGGCTGGTCGGGCGGTTCGCAGAAGTTGATGTTGCCGAAGGTCAGCTTGACGTGGTTGCCGGGACCGGAGATCAGGCCGGTGAACAGCGGGTCCAGGTTCTCCGTGCCGAAACATCCCGAGTACGGCGGGATGGTCACGTCGGTCTCGATGGTGCCGCCGGTGAACACGTCCCACTCCCCCAGCACGGACTTCAGGTTCATCACGACCGGCTCCGCGGTCTGGCACTTCGTGCCGACCGGCAGCGGGGTCCCGTTCACCTTCACGTCGCTGAGCAGCAAGTGGACCTTCGCGGTTCCGGTGAACACGCCGTCCCGCAGGCGTCCTTCGGCGCGACCGACCGGGATCACGGTGACCACGGCGGTCGTCGGCATGAACCCGAAGGCCACGAACGACCCGCTGGCGGGCGGCCAGAGCAGGTCACCGAACACCGCACCGCAGGCGATCTCGAAGGTCGGGCCCTCGAACCAGAAGTACAGCTGCGCGCTGAGGTAGCCGGGGCCGAAGTCGATGCCGGACTTGAGCTTGCGGACCTGGGCGTGCCCGGAAAGGTCGTAGTACGACCAGAAGTTGTACGAGTCCGGCGGGATGTCCTGGCACAGCTCGGGTTCCTCCTCCCGCTGCTGCCCTTGCTGCCGCTGCCCGGCCGGTGGCCTGGCGGTCCCGGACGGGCCAGGGCGGGATGGTGCCGTCGTCGACGTCGTCCCCGGGGTCTGAGTGGCTTTCGACGGCCGGGAGATCGAGGTCGGCGGCGGGTTGAGCACCGCGACCGAGCCGAGCGCCGTGTCCTGGCCTTCGTCCGGGACGCACGCGACCGGCGTCGCCTCGCCCGTCGGTTCCTCCAGCGCCCTGACCTGGGCCAGCAGCATCTCCAGCGGACCGACGGTGAAGTGCACCGGGCCCGGCTCGGCCGCCGGAACCTCCACTGTGGACTTCAGCGGCAGGTCGACGGCCAGCTCGCCGGTGTCCGGCAACGCCGTCTCGGGCAACGGGCCACGGACCGGGAACATCTTGCCGGCGGCGCCGAGCTGGATGCCCAGGATGCCTTCGAGTGTGGTGATCTGCTTGTCCTTGAACGCCTGCACGGCCTCGGCCGGGAACGTCACCTTCAGCTTGACGTCCTGTGGCCTGATCGGCGTCCCGGCCGGCACCGAAGCCGGCAGCGTCACCGCGACCTCGGCGGTGATCACCTGCTTGCCGACCGGTTCGATGTCGCACGTCCCGCGGACGGCCTTGACCACGGCGGACTCCGCCGCCTGCTGTCCCGCTCCCGCGCCCGCGGCGGTGGGTGCCGCCGCGGTCACCGCGGCCAGCACGATGGCGAGACCTACGCGCTTTCGGTGCGACAACGTGACTCCATGGTTTGGCGGCGGGACCGCCCCGGGCACGACGCCCGGGACGGTCCCACCGCCGGTGGTCAGCTGAAGGTGATCGCGCCGAGCGCCGGGTTCTGTCCGGCGTTCAGCGTGCACGGGACAGTGAAGGTGCCGAGCGCGGTCGGGGTACCGTCCGCCTTCAGCGGCGTGAACGTGCCGTTCAGCTGCTGTCCGGCGCTGATCGCGACCGTTCCCGGCGCGCCGACGGTGACGCTGGGCACGGCGGGCGACAGGGTCGCGACGAGTTCCCCGGAGGCAGGCACGTTCACCGAGGGGACGGGGCCCGGAATCCCGACGGTGATGGACGTTCCGTTGTACGTGTTGTCCGCGTCGGCCACGCCACTGCCGGAGACAGTCGCCGCGGCGTTGGCCCGCAGCACGTCCACGACCGAGGTGGGCAGCGTCGCGGTGATCGACAGGTTGGGCTGGACGCGGTTGCCGACCGTGCCCGTGGCCGGGATGGTGCCGGTGATCCGGCCGGTGACGTCGACCGCGCCGCTCTCCGGGAAGACGCAGTTGTACGTCAAAGTTTTGTCAATGGGCTGCGACGGGGGTGTGCCGCCGGCCGGCGGGGTGACGTCGTTTCCGCTGACCGCGATGGCCGCCAGTGAGCGGTCCTGCGGCGGGGTGGTCGCCTTCACCGAGCAGGGAACGTTCAGCACACCGAGCGCGGTGGGTGTTCCGTCCGCCTTGCGGGTGTCGACTTTGGCCGTGAAAACGGCACCGGCGGCGAGACTGACGCTGCCCGCCTTGTAGACGATCAAGCTCGGCGTCGGCCCGGAAATGTCGACCGGCATGGTGCCGGACGGCGGCACCGTCTGTTTTGCGATTTTCAGTCCGGGAATTCCAAGGGTCAAGTTTTTGCTGTCGTACGCGGCGTCCACGTCGGCGACGGCCGTGCCCTCGGTCGTGGCCGTCTGGAACGCGCGCAAAGCGTTCACGATATTGGCGCTCAAGGTGGCCGTGATCTTCAGATCGCCATTGACGATACGGGCACCGGTGGTACCCGTGTCCGGGATCGTGATAGTGACGGTCGCATTGACGTCCTGCGCGCCCACCAGCGGGAAGGTGCACCGATAGGTGAGGTTCTTGGTGACCTCGCCCAGCGCACCGGAATCCGGTGCCGCCGCGGCCTGGCCGCCCGCCACGAACGCGCCAGCAGCCATTACGGCGACAGCGGCCAGGGCGGCGCTGCGTCTCCCGGAAAACCGTGACTTCATTTACTACCTCCTCAGGCTCTCGCCGACAGGGCGGCGAGAACAGGTGGCTTCGATTCACACGGCAGACCTACCGGGGAGTAGGTTACTTCCCATGACTCGCGGGTAACAAGAGGTTGTCCAATAACCCCGGCTCGGTGGTCAAATTTGTCACGACCCGGCGAAATCCGTTGGAACCACTTGTCACGCGCCTGCGGGTGAAGCGCCGGGGAGTAGCGCGACAGCGCCCGTTCAGCGCAGACTTGTGGACCGGAAGACAGCGGCGGGCGCAAAAGTTGTCATGGTCGTGACAGTCGCCCGAGGCGAACCCGAATGGCCTTCACGACCTGCGGAAGTGCCCGGTGAGCCGTTGACAGCAAAGGTTGCGTCAAAATATAGTGCGCGGGTTATAACTATTGGGCGATATCAACGACGATACGACAGGGTTTCTGTTGCCGCTCAAAGGACGCCGCCGTGACTGAGTCAGGTGCCCGCCGGATCACCACCGCCAACATGGCCGTACCTCCGCAGCGCCTCGAATCGTTAGTGCCGCCGCGCTCGGCGGCGGCGTCGACGCGTATCTGGTCGACCCTTCCCCGCGAGCTGGCGAGCATGTTCCGGCCCCGCGCCGCCGACGTGGCGGTGGCGGTCGTGCAGGAGATCCGCCGGTCCATCCCGGAGTACGCCCGGCTGCTCGAAGGCCCGTTCGGCCCGATCGTGACCGGCGGCGTCGAGGAGGCGATCGCCCAGTTCATCGACCGGCTCGCCGACCCCTCCGCACCACGCGAGGACCGCGCCAAACTCTTCCGGCACCTCGGCAAGCTCGAGGTCGCCCAGGGCCGCAGCGTGGACACGCTGCAGAGCGCGTACCGGATCGGCGCACGGGTGGCGTGGCGCCGGATCGCGGAGTTCGGGCAGTCGGTGAACCTGCCGACGGTGACGATCTGCCAGTTGGCCGAAGCGGTGTTCGACTACGTCGACGAGATCTCCGTGCTGTCGCTGGAGGGTTTCGCCGCCGCGCAGGCCAAGGCCGCGGGCGCGCTGGACCGCAGACGCAGACGCCTGCTCGAACTGCTGCTGTCCGACCCTCCCGTCCCTGCCCAGACGGTGACCGACCTCGCCGCCACCGCGCGGTGGACCGTCCCCGATCACGTGGTCGCCGTCGCGCTGGAACGCGGCGAAGGCGATCACGACCTTCCTTCGTTCGACGACAGCGTCCTCGAGGATTTCGACGCCGCCGAACCGTGCCTGGTGATGGCCGCTGACAACGACCATCTGCCGTCGCTGCACGAGCAACTGCCCGGCTGGCGCGCCGTGGTCGGCCCCCGCGTCCGGCTGTCCGAGGCCTCGACCTCGTTGCGACTGGCCCGGCGCACGCTGACGTACGTCCATCGTGGCCTGATCCAGGACGCGCCGGTGGTCTGGAGCGACGACCACCTGTCGACGTTGTGGCTGCTCACCGACGAGTTCCTGGCGCGGGAACTGGCCGAGCGGACGTTGCGGCCGCTCGCCGGGCTGACCGTCAAACAACGGGCACGGCTGGGCGAGACTCTGCTGGCCTGGTTGGAGACCAGCGGCAGCGCACCGGAGATCGCGGGAATGCTCAACGTGCACCCGCAGACGGTGCGCTACCGGCTGCACCAGTTGGAAGCGTTGTTCGGCGACCGGCTCACCGATCCCGACGACCGGTTCCGGATGGAGATCTCGTTGCGGGCGATGCGCCTGCTCGAACCGCACTGACCCGGCCGGAGCACAGGGAAAGCGTCAGATTCCGTTGCCGCCCGGCGTCGTGAGCCGGGCGAGCACCTCCATCGCCGCTTCCAGCTGACTGTCGGAAAGATACGGCGCCGGGCCGAACCGCAGGTACTCACCACGGCTGTCGGTGAGCACGCCGTGTTCGGCCAACTGGGCCTGTAGCCGCTGCGCGTGCGGTGTGCGCAGGGCAAGGAATCCGCCGAAGTCCTCGACCGGCGCGCGATCCCGGGTGATCACGTCGTCCGGCGCGCCGATCTCGTCGAACAGTGTCCCGAGCAGACCGACCTGGTGCACCGCCACCTCGCGGAGCGCCTGCGGGGTCAGGCCGTGCTGGGCGAAGAAGTCGAAGACCCGGGCACCCCGGTAGTGGCTGGCCGGATCGTAGGTGGCGCCGGCGAACCGGGCGCTGCCGAGCGGGTAGCCGACTGTCCCGTCGTGGTGCCCGGTCAGCTCGGCGAACTCCGCGTACCAGCCGGTGATCACCGGCCGCAGCGTGTCGGCGTGCGGCGGCAGCCGCAGGAAGCAGTTGCCCTCACCGAGCTGGAGGTACTTGTACCCGCCGCCGACGACCCACGCGCCGGGGAAACCCGCGGTGGAGAACGGGACCGGGCCGAGCGCGTGGTAGGCGTCCACAAGCAACTCCACGCCCCGCCGCCGGCAGGCCTCGGCGAGAAACTCCAAACCGGGCACGATCCGCGACGTCTCGAACAGGACAGCCGAGACCAGCACGGCGCTCGTCCGGTCGTCGATCGCGCCGGCCATGCGCTCGGCCAGCGTGTCCGCCGGAGCCGACGCGAGCCGGACCACGTCCAGGCCTTCCTCGGCCAGCCTGCCGAGTTGCCTGCGCAGGGAGTGGAACTCGCCGTCCGACGTGATCAGCCTCGGCCGCCGCCGCAGATCCAGACAGGACAGGAAGCGCAGCACGAGCTCATGGGTGTTGGCGCCGAGGGCGAGCTGGGCGCCGGGTTCGCCGAGGAACAGGCGGAAGCCGTCACGCAGGCGTTCGGCCTTGGCGAACGCACGGGCCCACTTCTCGTCGACCAGCTCGGCCGCGTCGTCGAAGGCTTCCATCATGCCTTCCACCGCGACGTCCGGCCATGCCTGGTGCGAGTGCCCGGACAGCAGCAACCGGTGCGAGACCCCGAAGTTCGAGTAGTGCGGCGCGAGCCTGGCCGACTGGTCACTCACAGGTCGCTCCGGACGGCCCACAGGTCGGGGAAGATCGGGGTGAACAGCGTCTTGCGCAGGTATTCCGCGCCCGCCGAGCCGCCGGTGCCCGGTTTGGCGCCGATCACCCGTTCGACCATCTTCACGTGCCGGTACCGCCATTCCTGGATGCCCTCGTCGAGGTCGACCAGCCGCTCGCAGATCTGCGCCGGGCCCGCGTCGTCCTGGTAGACCCGCAGCAGCACCTGCTGCAGTTCCGGTGACGGCTCCAGCGGCGCGGCGACGTCCCGGTGCAGGCTCTTGCCCGGCACGTCGTAGCCGTGCAGCGAAAGGTAGGTGACAAACGAATCGAAAAGGGACGGACGGTTCATCGCCGCCGCGATCCGGTCGTGCTGCTCACCCGGCGGGTAGTGCCGGAACACCCGCGCGTCGCGGCGGCCCAGCACCGCCTCGACCTCGCGGAACTGCGCGGACTGGAAGCCGCTCGATGCCTCCAGCCGCTCACGGAAGCTGGTGAACTGGCGCGGCGTCATCGTCTCGAGCACGTCGATCTGCGCGACGACGACCTTGAGGATCGTCAACGCCCGGTGCAGGGTGTGCAGGGCGTGCGCGGTCTCGCCGTTCGCCAGGACCTGCTGTGCCCGGCCGAACTCGTGCAGCAGTTGCTTGAACCACAGCTCGTAGACCTGGTGGATGACGATGAACAGCATCTCGTCGTGCTCGTCCGACCGGGGCCGCTGAGCGCCGAGGATCTCGTCGAGCGCCAGATAGGAGGAGTACGTCAGGGCGGCGTTGTGGTCGGTCAAGGCTGCATCACCTCGTCGAAATGGCGCATCGCCGCGGGGGCCAGCGCGGTGTAGAGATCATGGAACAACCGCACGGCCTGCGCACGGTGAGCGGGTGGCGGCACCAGGCAGGCGGGCAGTTCCGGGTCCAGGAACGGGAACTGCCGGAACTGGTGCGCCAGCCTGGTCCGCAGCAGCAGCGCGGCCCGGCCGGTCAGGTCCGCCGGGTCGCAGCCGCTGAACTCGTCGACGAACGCGCGGTACCGGGCGGCCAGGTCGTCGAGGTCCCAGACCCGGCTGACGAACGAGCTGAAGTCCAGTGAGCCGGCCGGGCTGCCGAGCAGCAGCCCGGCGTGCCGCTCGACGCCCTGTTCCTTCAGCAGGGACGCCACCTCACGTTCCCGGTCGTGCGGCGCGATCCACGTGCCGTCCTGGACGGGGCCGAACCCGAGGAACCGCAGCCTGCGCACCAGCCGGGTCCTGGCGACCTTCTCCTCCTCGGGGATCGCGTGCCACAGCACGGTCCACTGTGGAGTCTCCGGGACCTCCCGGCCGAGCTGGAAGATCCGGGTGTCGCCTTCCTCGAAGACGGCCGCGCTGCGGGGCGTGACGGTGTAGTGCACCAGCCGCCCGTCCTTGACCTTGGCCAGCAGCTCGCGGCGGACCAGCCTGGTCAGCGCCACCCTGGCGGCCCCTTCGGAGATCCCGAAGCCGCCGAGCAGCTCCACCAGGCCGCCCGACCACGCCTGCCGGTCGCGCGGGCGCAGGTGCGCGCCGAGCAGCGTCATCACCAGGTCCTGGGGCGCCTCGGGCATGCCGCGAGCATAGTTGACTGCCCAGCGGGGTCAACCGTAAAGTTTCGCGGGTGCTCTACTTCGCCGAGCTGACCTCGCCGCAGGTCGCCGGGCTGTTGACGGCATCGCGACGGCCGGTGCTACTGCTGCCGGTCGGCGCGATCGAGCCGCACGGCCCGCACGCGCCTCTCGGCACCGACCCGATGATCTCCATCGGTGTGTGCGAACGGGTCGCCAGGCGGTTGGCCGACCACCCGTCGATCCGTGCCCTGATCCTGCCGCCGCTCCCCTACGGCGTGACCCGCTACGCCTCGGCGTTCCCCGGTGCTGTGCACGTCAGCGAGGACACGCTGTACGCGATCGTCACGGACGTCTGCACGTCGTTGATCAACCAGGGGTTCGCGGACATCGTCGTGGTGAACAACCACTTCGAACCCGAACACGTGACGACTTTGCGCCGCGCCACCGCAACGGCCGGGGTGGGGTACCTGGATCTGGTCCGCCGGGCGAACGCGGCACGGTTGACGCCCGAATTCCAGTCCGGTTCGTGCCACGCCGGGCAGTACGAGACGTCCCTGGTGCTCGCGGACCGGCCTGACCTGGTCGACCACGAGCGGATGGCCTCGTTGCCCGAAGTGCACGTGGACATGCCGTCGGCGATGTCGGCCGGGCACAAGGATTTCGTCCAGATGGGGATGGACCAGGCGTACTGCGGATCACCCGCGACGGCCACCGCCGAAGAGGGCGAGCGGACGTACGCGGTACTCGTGGACATGGTGCTCGAACTGATCGGGGAGGTTTGATGCGCTACACCGATATCCCCTCGTCGTTCAACATCGCTTCGTACTTCGTCGACCGCAACGAGCCTTCGCGGACGGCGTTGATCACCCGCGACGGCCCGGTTTCGTACGGCGAACTGGCCTCGCGTGTCAACCAGATGGGCAACGCATTGCTCGATCTCGGTGTGCGGCAAGGTGATCGAGTCCTGCTCGCGCTGAGCGACAGCGTCGATTTCGTCGCCGCCTGGTACGGCGCGCAGAAGATCGGGGCCGTCACCGCCGAGGTGTACACGTACCTTCAGGTCAAGGACTACCGGTATTTCCTGGAGTATGTCACGCCCTCCGTCGTCCTGGCGGACCACACGACCACGGACAAGCTCCGAGAGGCCGGCGCGACTCGCGTGGTGGACGCCACGGTCGCCGGCGGCTATCCGTCCACTTTGGAAGCAGCGGCGACCACAAAGGACGACGTGGCGATCTGGAAGTTCACCACGGGCAGCACCGGCGCCCCCAAGGCCTGCGTGCTGACCGCACGCAGCCCGCTGCTGAGCTTTCACTGGTACGCGCGTGGCGTGCTGGACATCCAGCCGTCCGACGTCGTGCTTCCCGTGCCCAAGCTGTTCTTCGGGTACGCCAGGGACCTCGCCGCGTTGTTCCCGTTCGGCGTCGGCGCGGCCGGGATCGTGTTCCCCGAACGGAGCACGGTCGAGACCCTGTTCGAGCTGATCGCCGAGCACCGGCCGACTCTCCTGGTGAACGTGCCGACGATGATGAGCGCCATGGTGTCGCATCCCTTGGCGTCCGAACAGGACTTCAGTTCGTTGCGGCTGTGCACGTCCGCGGGCGAGGCGTTGCCGGGTGAGCTGTACCGGCGCTGGATGGACACGTTCGGCGTCGAAGTGGTCGACGGGATCGGGTCTTCGGAGGCGTACCACATCTACCTGTCGAACCGGCCCGGTCAGTCCCGGCAGGGCAGCCTCGGCCAGGTCGTGCCGGGTTACCGGGCACGGGTGGTCGACCTGGACGGCGAGCCGGTGCCGGACGGCGAGGCGGGCCGGCTGGAGATCACCGGCGAGACCGTGGCCGTGGAGTACTGGCAGGCACCGGAGAAGTCCGCCGAGACGTTCCCGCGTCCGCACACCGTCCGCTCGGGTGACCTGGTGACCCGTGACCAGGACGGTTTCTTCTACTACCAGGGGCGCGTGGACGACCTGCTGAAGGTCGGCGGGGTCTGGGTGGCGCCCGCGGAGATCGAGAACTGCCTGCTGTCGCACGACGCTGTCGTCGAGTGCGCTGTCGTGGGCTATCAGGAGGACGGCCTGACCCGGCCGCGCGCGTTCGTCGTCGCCTCGTCCTCCGTCACCGCTGAGGAGTTGCGCGACTTCGTCCGCTCGCGGCTGGCGCCGCACAAGTACCCGCGGGATGTGCGTTTTGTGTCCGCGCTGCCGAAAACCGCGTCGGGCAAGCTGGACCGCCGTGCCCTGAAAGGAGAACGCTGATGGTCTTCCGGGCATCGGCCGGGATCACCTCGTCGTGGGAGCACTTCGACTTCTCGGTGGCCGACGGGGTCGCGACGGTGACGTTCTGCCGTCCGGAGAAGCTGAACGCGCTGACGTTCGACGTCTACGCGGACCTGCGGGACCTGGTGGCCGAACTGCCGCACCGCGGTGACGCCCGGGTGCTGGTGATCACCGGCGAGGGCCGCGGTTTCTGCTCGGGCGGTGACGTCGAGGAGATCATCGGCGAACTGCGCGGGATGGAACCCGCCCAGCTGCTGGAGTTCACCCGCATGACCGGCGCGGTCGTGAAGGCGTTGCGCGAGTGCCCGTTGCCCGTGATCGCTGCGGTCAACGGGATCGCCGCGGGCGCGGGTTCGGTGATCGCCCTGGCCAGCGACTTCCGGCTGCTGGCCGCGTCCGCGTCGTTCGCTTTCCTGTTCACCAAGGTGGGTCTCGCGGGCGCCGACATGGGCTCGGCCTATCTGTTGCCCCGGTTGGTGGGCTTTGGCCGGGCGACCGAACTGTTGATGCTCGGCGACAAGGTCGACGCGGCCACGGCGTTGTCCATCGGCTTGGCCACCAAGGTCGTCGACGACCTCCCGGCCGAGACCACGGCTCTGGCGACCCGCCTCGCGTCCGGGCCCGCGTTGGCGTACTCCACCACGAAGGTCCTGCTCACCCGCGAACTCGACATGGCCCTCGGCTCGGCGATCGAACTCGAGGCCATCACCCAGGCCCTGCTGATGAAGTCCGAGGACCACGCCGAGTTCTACGCGGCCTGGACCACGGGCCGCGAACCCCAGTGGAAGGGCCGCTAACCCCACCCCCACCCAGCCCTCGCCGTGTCCACCTTTCCAGCACCCCGTGTCCACCACTCCAGCACCCCGAGTTGTCCACACCGGCACCATGAAATCTCCGGCGAGCGTCCACCGGCGAACTCACAGTGCCGGAACGCGCATTTCAGGGTGCCGGAACGCGCATTTCGGGGTGCTGGAAAGGTGGACACGGGGGTTAGGTGGGCAGGATGCGGGCTGCCGCGACGGTCACGGTGGCGCTGCTGGTCTTCGGCGCGGCCATCTCCACCCGGTCGCCCAGTTCCCGGGCGGTCAGCAGCGCGGCGGCCTCGGCGACGCTCGACGTGCCGACCTCGCCCCGCACGACCGCCGAAGGGTTCGGCACGGCCACGGCGGCGAGCTCGTCGGCGGTGTGGATGGTGATCGGCGGTGCGCAACCGTCGCCTTCGCCGTGCCAGAAACCCCAGTCCGCCACCGCGTCCTGGATGCCGATCTCGTCGGCCTTCACGTCGATGGTCGCGAACGACCGGACGGCACGCGGATCAAGGTCGTGTTCGGACTCCAGCAAGGCCAGTGCCGCCGTGACCGCCTCCTGGGTCACGCCACGGATCGAGCCGACGCCGACGACGAGCGTCTTCGGGATCAGCCGCAGGAGCTTGCCTTTGACCTGCATGGCGGGCAGCCGGTCGTCGATCAGGATCGTCCACTCGGTACCGTAGTTGTCCGGTTGCAGGTTCGCGGGCATGTCCGGCAGGTCGAAGCCCAGCGGGTTCAGCAGGCGGATCGGATCGCCCGCGAGGACCGCCACGCCACACGCCGCGATGTCGCCGTCGACCGCGGTGTCCAAGGTCTCCACGATCTCGTCGAGCGGGGACTCGCCGACGTAGTCCGAAGTGGGCACGGCGGTGACGTTCAACGTCTCCGCGATCTCCGTGGCCAGAACGTTCCCCGCGCTCGTCAGCGCGATGACAAAACCGTCGTGCACGCACACGATCCCGGGATCGTCACGCCGATTCTCCAGCAACGGCGCGACAAGCCGCGCGACCGCACCCGCGCCCATGAAGAACACGGCCGATCCCAACGACGGCCACATGCGGTGCAGCGCGGGCTTGACCGGGCCGCCCACCAGAACGGCATCGGGTCCCAGTGACAACGACGCAGCGGCCTTCCTGCCTTGAGCTGTCGCCGCGAACAAACCGATCAACGCACGCCCCAAACCACAGTCACCGGATCAACCGCCGCCAACCGGGTCGCGCCGTCGGAGTGCTCGGACAAACGCGCCACAGTCAGCTGGCAACCGTCCACACGATAGTCCGCTGCCTTCAACGCCTGACGAGTCGGGCTTACCCGGTCGATCGACGACAGCGCCACCACGACGCGCGACGCGTCGACTGTCGCGCAAGCACGGACAACGGCCTCGCCGCCACCGCCGATGAACACGGCGTCCGGCTTCGGCAGGCCACTGATCGCGGCCAGCAGTTCGGCTTCGACGACCCGGACGTCCACGCCGTACTTGCCGCAGTTCGCCAGAATCCGGACGCACTGCACCGGATCCCGTTCCACGGCGAGCACAGCGGCCCCCAGCCGCGCGCATTCCACGCCCATCGCGCCCGAACCGGCGCCCACGTCCCACACCAGCATGCCGGGCGCGGGGGCGATCCGGGACAACGCCACGGCACGCAACTCGGCCGAGGTCACCATGCCGTCGCGGTGCGCGAAGTCGTCCTCCGGGAACGCCCAGCCGCCGGAAACCGGTTGGGCGCCGGCGATCCAGCCTCGCGGCGGCACGCGTTCGGCCTCCGCGAGGCACAACACGACACTCGGGTCACGGAACTCCCGCGAAACGGCCTCATTGGCATCCACAGTGGACACCTTCTCGTCCGGGCCGCCCAGGTCCTCGGCCACCACGAGCGTGCGGTGCCAGCCACGCAGACCAAGCGCCAGCTCGGCCGGAGCCATCCCCAGCACGGCCACCGCGGGCCGAGCCCGGCACACGTTCACCGCACGGCCCGCGCCGCCGGAGGCATCGACCACGACGACGTCGTCCGAAGGCCGCCCGATCGCGGCCAGCAACCGCTGCACGCTGGAGACGGCGGGCAACACGGTCAGCCGGACGCCGTGTTCCCTGAGGGTCCGGACCACGCCGAAAAACCCCGGGTCGCCGTCCGCGAGCACCACCGCGTGCGCCGCGACAGTCAGGTCCGTCAGCACCGACTCCACCGACCCGAGCTCCACTGTCCGGGCCGTGTCCGGCGCGTGCGCGTCCAGCTGCCGCCGCGTGCCGAGCACCAGGTCGGCCTCACCCAACGCGGCCGAGGCACCCGCGGGCAGTGTCTTGCCGTCGACCCCGATCACCGTCACTGTCATCGGCCAGCTCACCCCGTTTCATACGAGCCGACGCATACCCTGCCACATCAGGGTTCAGCGGGCGGCGGAGGCGACGAACCGGGCGATCGCCGACGGGTTGGCCACGGGGTGAGTGTGCAGGTAGGAGGCGTGCACCCGGCCCGACACGAAGCCTTCCCGCACCACCGAGCCCGCCCGGTTCCGCCAGATCCACGCGGGTTTGTCGCCGTGCACGGGCTGCACGACGGTCCGGTGGAACTCGTGCCCGGTCCACCGCGTGCCCTCCTGGCACAACGGCGAATCAGTGGCCGCCACGGCGTCCCGGTAGCCCAGGGACAGCGCGGGTGTCATCTCGGCGGTCGCGTCGAGCACGCCGCACATCGGGTGTCCGTCCAGGCTCTTGACCAGGAACAACAGTCCACCGCACTCCGCGTGGACCGGGCCGTCGAACTGCGCCACGGCACGGCGGAGCGCCGAGTTCGCGGACAGGGCCTCGGCGTGCTGCTCAGGGAAACCACCAGGCAGAACGAGGCCACGGGCGTCCGCGGGCAGCGTCGAGTCGTGCATCGGGTCGAACACCGCGACCTCGGCCCCGGCCTCGGCCAGCAGTTCGGCATGCTCGGCGTAGCCGAAGGTGAAGGCGGGCCCGCCTGCCACCGCGATCACCGGCCGGCCGACCGGCTCGATGCCGGCCTGCCAGGCGGTCCCTTCCAGGGGGCCGGCCGAACGGGCCATGGCGGTCACCGCGTCCAGATCGACACCGCCCGCCACGAGGTGAGCCATCGAGTCGATCACCCGGATCGCCTCGGGACCGTGCTCCGCCGCGGTCACCAGGCCGAGATGCCGGGACGGCACCTGCAGGCTCTCTGCCCGCCGCAACGCCCCGAGCAACGGCAACCCGACCTCTTCGCACGCTTTTTCCAGGATCGAGGCGTGGTACGACGACCCCACCCGGTTGGCGATCACGCCGGCCAGCCGGATCGACGTGTCGAACGCGCGGAAGCCGTGCACCAGCGCCGCCATGCTGCGGGCCTGGCCCCACGCGTCGACGACGAGGATCACCGGGGCCCGCAGGAGTTTGGCGATGTGCGCGGTGGAGCCGAAGTCCGACGCCGGGTCCCGGCCGTCGAACATGCCCATGACGCCTTCGATCACCGCGATGTCCGCGCCCGCCGCGCCACGCAGGAACAGCGGCGCGATGGTGGATTCGCCGACCAGGACCGGGTCGAGGTTACGGCCGGGCCTGCCCGCGGCGAGCGTGTGGTAGCCGGGGTCGATGTAGTCGGGGCCGACCTTGAACGGCGCGACCTTGTCGCCACGCCGCCGCAGCGCCGCCATCAGGCCGGTCGCGACCGTGGTCTTGCCGCTGCCGGACGCCGGGGCGGCGATGACCACCCGGGGAATCACCACTCGATGCCTCGTTGACCTTTTTGGCCCGCGTCCATCGGGTGCTTCACCTTCGTCATCGACACCACGAGGTCCGCCGCGTCGATCAGCGCCTGCGGCGCGTGCCGCCCGGTGATCACGACGTGCTGGTGCCCCGGCCGGTCGCGCAACGTCGCCACGACCTCGTCCACGTCGACCCAGCCCCAGTGCATGGGATAGGTGAACTCGTCGAGCACGTAAAAGCCATGCGTTCGGGCGGCGAGGCGGCGTGCGATCTCCCGCCAGCCCTCCAGTGCCGCGGCCGCGTGGTCCTCTTCGGACCCCTGCTTGCGGCTCCACGACCAGCCTTCGCCCATCTTGTGCCATTCGACGGGCGCGCCCTCACCGGTCTGCGTGTGCAGCCTGCCGAGCGCCTTGAACGCGTTCTCCTCGCCGACCTTCCACTTGGCGGACTTGACGAACTGGAACACGCCGATCGGCCAGCCCTGGTTCCATGCCCGCAGCGCCAGCCCGAAGGCCGCGGTGGACTTGCCCTTCATCTCGCCGGTGTGCAGCATCAGCAACGGCCGGTTGCGGCGCTGCCGGGTGGTCAGGCCGTCGTCCGGGACCGCGACAGGTTTTCCTTGTGGCACGCCAGTTCTCCCTTACGCCGCTCGTGCTGCCCGGACCACGCCGGTGACCTGGTCGGCCGACAGCTCGGCCAGCCGCAGGCACGTCCCGCCCATCACCGCGGCCAGTTTCGCGGCCAGCCCGAGCCGGACGTGGCCTTGTTCGCAGTCGACCACGATGGTGGCGACGCCGTCCGCGGCGAGCATTCCGGCCGCGCGCATGGCGTCGTCCATCGGGTCACGGCCCCCGGCGCCCTGCGTGGCCCGGCCATCGGTGAGCAGTACCAGCAAAGGACGTCGTCGCGGATCGCGAAGCCGTTCAGCGGCAAGCACTCGGCGCACGCGCAGCAGTCCATCGGCCAGCGGCGTCCGACCACCGGTACGCAGCCCTTTCAGCCGCGCCGCCGCAGCGTCCACTGAGGACGTTGGAGGCAGTGTCACCTCAGCCGAACTGCCGCGGAACGTGACCACACCGACCTTGTCGCGGCGCTGGTAGGCGTCCCGCAGCAGCGACAGAACCGCGCCCGTCACGGCGGACATGCGCTTGCGGGCGGCCATCGAACCGGAAGCGTCCACGCAGAACAGAACCAGGTTGCTTTCCTTGCCTTCACGGACCGCGAGCCGCAGATCCTGGGCCCGCAACACCAATCCGGCGCCGGCCCGGCCACGCGCCGCCTGATGCGGCGCGGCCGCGGACAACGTGCCGACCACATGCAGGCCGTGACCTTCGACAGTGGACGGACGGACCGTGTGCCCGTTGCGAGCGGCCGCACGGGATCGGCGGCCTGGAGCGCCCTCACCGACACCAGGGACCTGGAGAAGCCTCGCGCGGAACGCGGGCGCGGGCGGAACGGGCGGCTGGTCACCTCCGCCGGAACCCTGGGGCTGCTCGGCGTTGCGCGGCGGCTCACCGCCACCGTCATCCGGGCTGTCCGGACTGTCCGGGCTGTCTGGGCCGTCCGGGTCGTCCTCCGGGCCTTCTTCCTGCTCTGCCGCGTTGCGCAACGCGTCCTGCAACTGCTGCTCGTCGATCCCGGGCTCGTCGAACGGGTCCCTGCGGCGGCGGTGCGGCAAGGCAAGGCGCACAGCGACTTCGACGTCATCAGCGGTCACGGCATCACCCCCACGCCAGGCGGCGTGCGCGATCGCTGTGCGGGCAACGACGAGGTCGGCCCGCATACCGTCCACTTCGAACGAAGCGCACACCGACGCGATCCGGCGAAGTTCCGAATCAGGCAGCGCCACACCGGGCAGAGCCGTGCGCGCCTTGACGATCTGCTCGGCCAGTTCGGCGTCCGCGGCGGCCCACTGGGCAGCGAAGCCCGCCGGGTCGGCCTCGAACGCCAGGCGACGGCGGATCACCTCGGTCCGGACGGCCACGTCCCGCGACGACACCACGTGCACGGTCAGCCCGAACCGGTCCAGCAGCTGCGGCCGCAGCTCGCCTTCCTCCGGGTTCATCGTCCCGACCAGCAGGAAACTCGCCGCGTGGGAGACCGAGACGCCTTCCCGCTCGACGTGCGCCCGGCCCATCGCGGCCGCGTCCAGCAGCAGGTCGACCAGGTGGTCGTGCAGCAGGTTGACCTCGTCGACGTACAACACGCCACGGTGAGCCGCCGCCAGCAGCCCCGGCTGGTACGCCCGCACGCCCTCGGTCAGCGCCCGCTCCAGGTCGAGCGAGCCGACCAGCCGGTCCTCGGTCGCGCCGACCGGCAGCTCGACCAGCCGCGCGGCGCGCTGGTCAGCGCCGTCGTGCGGGGCGTCAGGGCAGCGGGGGTCGGGGCCGGCGGGGTCGCAGGCGAACCGGCAGCCGGGCACGACGTCCACGGCGGGCAGCAGGGCCGCGAGCGCACGCACGATCGTCGACTTCGCGGTCCCCTTCTCGCCTCTGACCAGCACTCCCCCGATACCCGGGTGTACCGCGTTGAGCAGCAGGGCCATCCGCAGGTCGTCGTGTCCGACGATGGCGGAGAACGGGAAGCGCACGGCGAGATCCTTCCCCGGGTGTCCACGCCCGAAGTCGAGGCCACGGGCACGCGGGCGCGCACCCGAGCGCGGGCGGAGTGTCTGGCTCCCAGGCCGCCGGGCCTGGTCACAGTGGCGGGACCGCACCGGATTCGCACCGGCTTCCTCCGCGATCGCACTACCGGCCATCGTCGCATCCCCCGTGCCCGAACCCCAACCACGGGGGTACGTCCCGCCACCAGATCCCGCGGCCGATCCGCGAGCTCATCGCCGCGACCAGCAGGAACGGGGTGATCGACGTGTCGAGCACCACACCGTGGCCGAAGCCGTCGGCTACGGCAGCCGCCAGGTCTGCGCGCCCGAACCGTTGCAGTCGTAGATCTGCAACTGGGTGCCGTTGGCGGTGTTGCTGTTCGGGACGTCAAGGCATCGGCCGGACGGCGGGTTCACCAGCGCGCCGTTCGGCTTGGGCCACCACTGCTGGGCGCCGGTGCCATTGCAGTCCCACAGCTGCACTTTGGTGCCGTTGTCCCGCTTGCTGCTGGAGACGTCCAGGCAACGGCCCAAGGCACGTAGCGTCCCGTCCGAGGCCAAGGTCCATTGCTGCGCGGGCGACGCGTTGCAGTCCCACAGCCGGACCACGGCACCGTTGGCCGTCTGGCTGGGGTCCGCGTCCGCGCACTTGCTCGCCAGGCCCGTGACGGCACCGGTCCTCGGCGACGCCGGGCCGACGTCGAACGACGGCGGCGCGTCCGCGGGCGCACTGCCCCAGGCGGTGTTCGGGCTGGTGCCGAGTGTGTAGTCGAGCGTTCCGCCGTTGGCCACGAAGGACGCCGGAAGCCACGCGCGGTTCGACGCCTGGCCGTCGACCCGCAGGTTCTGCACGTACTTCGCGCTGTCCGAGGCGTTCGGCGCGGTGATGGTGATCGTCCTGCCGTTGCCCCGGCTGATCGTGATGCTCGGGAACTGCGGGCTGGCCAGGACCAGTTCGGCCCTGCCCGGCGCCTGCGGGTACATGCCGAGTGCGGCCCACACGGCCCAGGAGGACATCTGACCGAGGTCGTCGTTGCCCACGATGCCTTCCGGCAACGGTTTGAACAACGTGGTCAACGCGCGCCGGACCACGTCCTGCGTCTTGTGAGGCACGCCTGCGTAGGCATACGCCCAGGGGGTGTTCAGCGTGGGCTCGTTGCCGAGGTAGGCCATGTTCTTCGTCGGGCCCGCGTTCAGCTCGGTGAAGAACGCGTCCAATCGCGACACTACGGTGGCGTTGCCGCCCATGGCATCGAACAGGCCACGATGGTTGTACGGCACCATCCAGGCGTACTGGCCGCCGTTGCCTTCCACGAACTCGTTCTGCTGCGTCGGGCTGAACGACGGGAACGACGTGTCGGTGTTGCGTGGCTGGATGTACTTGCTGCCCGACTCGAAAAGGTTACGCCAGTTCTGGGCGCGCCTGAGGAAGTTCTCGGCCGTCGTGGTGTCGCCGAGCCGCGCGGCCAACTGCGAGATCGCGAAGTCCGCACTGGTGTATTCGAGCGTCGTGGACGCCGATCCCCAGACGTCCCCCAGGCCGATCGGCACGTAGCCGTACTGGTTGTACTGGAGCCATCCGGGGCGCTGGCGGACATCGTTGACCCCGGCGACGATCCGGCGCAGGCCGTCCGCGGCGTCGAAGTTGGTCGCACCGAAGGCGTGCATGGTGGACACGATGATGGACACCGGATCGCCGTTCATCACACCGGTTCCGCCGTTGGCGACGGTCCAGCGGTCGAAGTAGCCGCCGTACGCCGCCTGGTTGATCGCCGACTGGGCGATGTCGGCCGCTTCGGCGGGCGCGATCAGGGCTATCAGCGCCACCTGGGAGCGGTAGACGTCCCAGCCGGAGAAGTTGGCGTACTGGGCACGTCCGCTGGGCACCGAATGGATCTGCCGGTCGAACCCGGTGTACCGGCCGTCCACGTCACTGAACACGTTGGGATGCAACAAGGAGTGGTACAGGCCGGTGTAGAGGGTGCGCAGCTGCGCATCCGTTCCGCCCGTGACGTTGATCCGGCCGAGCAGGGCGTTCCACGCGTTGCGCGTGCCGGTGCGGATCTCGTCGAAGCTCTTGGTGCCTTGCTCAGCGTTGAGGTTCGCCTGCGCGCCTTCCAGGCTGACGAAGGAGATTCCCACACGTGCCGTGACCGTGGTGGCGTTGAACGACACGAACGCCGAGGCGGCGAGCGGTGTCACGTCACTCGTGACCGCCGGGCCCTTGCGCGTGTCCGTGCCTTTCCGCGGCTGCGGCACACTGCCCGTGCTGCTGCCTACGATGGATTTGCGGCTCTCGTCGACCTTGCCGTCCGCGCCCGCGACACCGGATGTCGCGAACGGGCTGTCGAACACCGCGTGGAAGTACAGGCGGTACCGGTTTCCGGCGCCGCAGAAACCACCACTGTCGGTGTAGCCGGACAGCGTGTTGGTACCGATCGTGATCGTCCCGCTGGCCGCGTTGAACGCTTTCGCCGCGTCGACTGACAACGATGCCCGCTGGCCGGCGGGGTACGTGAACCTGGCCATGCCGGAGCGGGTGGTCGTGGTCAGCTCGGTTCGCAGGCCGTTGCCGAAGGCCACCGAGTAGTAGCCGGGCGAGGCGGATTCGTTGGCGTGCGAGAACGTGTAGTGGCTGACCGGGCTCGTGCCCAGGACCGGCATGAACGGGATGTTGCCGAAGTCGCTGCAACCGGGGCCGGAGAGGTGCGTCAGGCTGAAGCCTTTGATGCGGTTGTCGTCGTAGTGGTAACCGCCGTGCTGGTGGGTCACGGTGTCCGGGCTCCACTGCATCATCCCGAACGGCGCGTCCGCGCCGGGGAAGGTGTTGCCGGCACCGCCGCCGTGCCCGAAGTCCGGGCCGCCGGGTTTGGTGCCGACAAAAGGATTGACGTACTGCGCGGGATCGCTGACCGCCACCTGGACGGGCGCGGCGGTCGCGGGAACGGCGGCGAACATGAGCGCCGCCGCGAACCCCAGGGACGCGGCGAGAGCACGCATGGTGTTCCTCCTGCAGGGAGGGAGGCTGACAACGTTGTCAACCACGATTTTCGCACCCCGCCACCCCCTCCGGAAACCACCGCTCGGCTCAACCTCCTCGTGAGTGTTTATCGGTGTTCTAACCCTGATAAACACTCACGAGGTGAGTAGGTCACGGGCCGCGGTGACGATCGGGTCGATGCTGGTGTCGTAGTTGCTCAGGATGATCGACACCCAGTCGCCGTACGGGAAGACGTCCAGCCTGGTCGCCATGCCGGGGCCGCTGCCGGAGTGCCCGAACACGCGCTGGTCACGCCAGATCGCGTCGATGTGCCCGTACCCGTAGAAGTTCGCCCGGACCGGCGACGTCCCGGCGGGCAGCGCGACCTTCCCGCTGGTGATCACGTCGGCGAACGGCCGGTTCAGCACCTTTCCGTACGAGGTCACGAACGCCAGCAGGTCCGAGACAGTCGAGTAGACGCCACCCGCGGGCCCGTTCGTGAACGGGAAGAACGGGGTGGTCAAGGCGTCGACACGGCCACCCGACGGCCGCGTCCAATAGGGACGCGCGATCTGCGCTGACGCTTGGACCTGCGGCTTGCTGTGGTAGTCAGTGCGCGTCATGCCCGCCGGACGGAACACGTGGTCCCGCACGTAGTCGAAAAAGGACGTCCCGGTCACCCGGGCGACGACTCCCGCGAGCACCCAGAAGCCGTCGTTGCTGTAGCGGTGTTCGGTGCCGGGCGGCGTGAACTGCGGTGGCGTCGACCGGACGATGTCCAGCGTGCCCGCGAGCGCTTCGTCGAAGCTCTGCCACGCGGGCGGGGCGCCACCGCCCTGCGACGGCCTGCCGAGTCCGGAGGTGTGGGTCAGCAGGTGGTGCAGGGTGACCTTGTCCGGGAAGCCGTCGAGGTACGTGCGCAGCGGATCGTGGAAGGCCAGCCTGCCCTGCTGCGCCAACTGGGCGACGGCGACCGCCGTGAAGACCTTGGAGATCGACGCGAGGCAGAAGACGGTGTCCTTGCCGTTCGGGATCGCCTTGCTCTGATCGGCCATGCCGTACGACCGGACGAGGACAGGCTTGCCGCGATGGGCGAGCAGCACGGTGCCGGAGAACTTGTCCTGCGCCGCCTGCGCCGCCACGAATCGTTCGTACGATCTGAGATCCTCCGCAGGCCCGGCACTCGCGACGCTGGGCGCGGCCACCAGCGCGCTCCCGGCCAGCAGCAGTGATCGCCGCGTTGTCATCGTGCGTGCTCCTCGTACACCGCGGTGCAGATCTCGGCCATCGCCTCCTGGGCCTGCCCGTCCAGTGCCCTGCCGTCCGCGGCCGACGCCAGTTCCAGCCGCATGAACTGCGCGAAGGCCAGCCACCGCCCACCCGGCAGCTCGATGTACCCGGCCAGCGCCTTGTTCAGCGTGGGGCCCATCAGGCCGGTGCCGGTCTTGGCGTAGACGTGCCCAGCCGCGGGCGAGTCCGGCTGGTTCCCGGCCAGGGTGCCGTCCCTGCCCATGATCGGCAGCGCCGACCGGAACCGGTCGATGTACGGCCGCTTGGCCACGTACGCCAGGAACTTGATGAACGTCTCCACCGTGTACCGCCCCTCGGCCGATCCGGCCGGATCGGGGTCGAGGCCCGCCTTGCGGAACAGCGCCCGCCGGAAGTCCTCATAGGACGCCTTCGGGTTGCCGGGCGCACGACCCGCGATCCCGCCGACCAGGTAGGGAATCGTGGCGGTGTGGATGTTCGAGCTGACCTTGAGCATCACCTTCGACTGCTCGGCGAACGGCAGCGACACGTGCTCGGCGATCCGGATCCGCCGCGCCGCACGGCATGCCTCGCCACGGACCTGCACTCCCCTGTCGCGCAGCGCTTCGGTGAGCGCGACCGCGGCGAACCGGCTCGGCTCACGCACGTAGTGGGCAACGTATCTCGGAGCGCTGCCCAGTTGGATCTCCCCGGTGAGCCGGTCGCCCACGAACACGAGCGGCTTCGGCGTCCCGCTGACCGTGGTGACTTTGTTGACGAACCGCACATAGCCCGTCTGCGGAATCGCCTGGACGACGGCCGGATCGCCGACCGCGGCGCCCGGTGTCACGGCGGCGTGGATCATGTGGTCGTTCACCATCATCGGCGACACCGTGATCAGCTGGTTGTTGATCGCGATGCTCTCCTGTCCTTCACGGAACAGCGAGACGTCGACCGACACCTTGCCGGTGACCCGCCGCACACCGGCCGCCTTGATCTGGGCGGCGAGATCCCGGATCTCCGCCAGCCGGTCGCCGGGCAGTGGCCGTCCGATGGGATACGTGTGGTCCGGGTCGGGCAGGTTCAGCGAGCCGTCCGGCCGCACTCTGCCGGACAGCAGCATGTCGCCGCTGGCCACGAGCACGAGGTCCCCGTGCAGCACACCACCCGTCACGGGGCCGGTGCGGTAGACCCGCGTGCGGAACCGATGATCGGGCCCGAGCGCCTCGAACGCCGTGCCGCCGAGAAAGATCTTGAACGACGACGACGCGGTGAACAGTTCGGCCGGGTTCATCACGTGCCACGTCTCGCCGCTGTCGAGCGCGTGGAAGGTCATTCCCCAGCGCGCACCCCTGAACTGCGGCCGATTGACGATGTCCTGGATCCGGCCGGTCGCGTCGGCGCGCGCGATCCCGGTCGTGGCGAGAAAACCGGTCGCGGCCAGTCCGCCGAGCACTGTCCGCCGTGACGGTTGTAGCTCTCTGGTCATGCCACCACTTCTATCGGCGGGCCTGTCTCGGGCACGTCTGCGGCGGCCATACGAAATCCATATGCCGTCCGCGGATACTTGGCACGATGCGGGTGTTGCTGGTCGAGGACGAGCAGCCGCTGGCCGGTTACATCGCCGCGGGCTTGCGCAAGCACGGGTGCGTCGTCGATGTCGCGCCGGACGGCCGGACCGCTCTGGCCAAAGTGGAGCTGACGCCGTACGACGTGGTGGTGCTGGATCGTGATCTGCCAGTGGTGCACGGCGACACCGTGTGCAGACACCTGGCGGACCTCGGAACGTCACGGATTCTCATGCTCACCGCGTCGGGCACGGTCGAGGATCGGGTGGACGGCCTCACCCTTGGCGCCGATGACTACCTGGGCAAGCCGTTCGCGTTCACCGAACTGGTCGCCCGCGTGCGCGCGTTGGCCCGTCGAGCCACTCCGGCCCGGCCGCCGGTGTTGCGTGCGGCCGGCATCGTGCTCGACCCCGCCCGGCGCACCGTGGAGCGCGGTGGCGTGCTGCTGCACCTGACGCCGAAGGAATTCGGTGTGCTGGAACGGTTGTTGATGGCCGCGGGTGACGTCGTCAGCGCGGAAACCCTGCTGGACAAGGTGTGGGACGAACACGCCGACCCGTTCACCAACGCCGTGCGGATCACGGTCGGCACGTTGCGCCGCAAGCTCGGCGATCCACCCGTCATCCAGACCGTGACCGGCGCCGGATACCGCGTCGCGACATGACCGCACGCGGCAGGCTGGCCCTGCTCTACACGGGCCTGGTCCTCATCGCGGGCCTCGTGCTGATCGCGCTCACCTTCGTCCTGGTCCAACGCGACCGGCCCAAGGTGGTCGTGACGAAGGGCGTCGGACCGCCGTTCAACCCCGCGGACGTCGCCGGGTTCCTCGCGGACATGCACGCCCAGACCATGACTGACTTGCTGACCCGGTCCGCGATCGCGCTCGGGATCGTGGCCGTTCTCGCGGCCGCGCTGGGCTGGTTGGTCGCCGGACGGGTGCTGCGGCCGATCCGGGACGTGTCCGCCACGGCCCACCGGCTGTCCGCGGAGGACCTGTCCGCGCGCGTTCCCGTGCCCGCACCGGCCGATGAACTGGCCACGCTGGCGAAGACGATCAACAGCATGCTCGACCGTATCCAGTCCGGTGTGGCCGAACGCGACCGTTTGCTGGAAAGCCAACGCATGTTCGTCGCGAACGCGGCCCACGAGCTGCGCACGCCGTTGACCACCATGCGCACGGCAATTGACGTGACACTGGACGGAAAGCCCACGCAGGACGAGTTGCTGTCCATGGCGGTCGACGTCAGCGACGCGGTCGAGCACAGCCAGCGGACGCTCGACGGGCTGCTCATCCTGGCCAGAAGCCAGACCGGGGTGCGCAAACAGCGGGTCGTCGACCTCGCTTCGTTGGCCGCCGAGGCACTCAGCACGGTCGACGGCGTCGAGGTTCGCCGCGACCTACAGCCCGCTCCGATCCGCGGTGAGCCCGTCCTGCTCGACCGGATGGTCCGCAATCTCGTGGACAACGCCGTGCGCCACAACCATGCCGGCGGGCACATCACCGTGCGCACCAGACCGTCTTCCCTGCACATCACCAATTCGGGCCCGCTCGTCGACCCGGCTGAGGTGAACACGTTGTTCGAACCGTTCGTCCGTGGAGCGGGCCGGGGCCGTGGCACCGGACTGGGCCTGTCGATCGTGCGTGCGGTGGTCGACGCGCACGGCGGAACGCTGTCGTGTGTCGCCTGCCCGGACGGCGGGCTGGACATCACCGCTCAGTTCACCCCTGGCGGCAGCACGGGCAGTCCTGACGGCGCACCGTCGGCGAGCAGCTGACGCAGGACGTCGGTGTCGATGTGCTCGGCGACGAGGTCACCGAGCAGATCCAGCTGGGCTTCCCGGATCGCCGCGAAGGACGTGTCCGCCGCGGGCACGAAGTCCCGTCCGGCGTGCCCCGCGGCCCAGCGCAGGAACTCGCGCCGGGGTTCGTCGTTCTCCAGCAGGCCATGCCAGTGCGTGCCGATGACCGCCCCGTCGACGACGCCTTCGGGTGAACCGTCCGGCAAGGTCACGAGGCCTTCGGCGGGCTGGTTCACCACTGTGCCGTGGTGGATCTCGTAGCCGGTCGCGGCCTTGCCGAAAACGAACCCGTCCGGGCGGCGCAGGATCTTGTCGGGCACGAACTCGAACTCGACGTCGAGCAGGCCGAGCCCGGCCGTCGTGCCGGTACCGGACTCATACAAATCGGTGATCTTGGTGCCCAGCATCTGGAACCCGCCGCAGATCCCGGCCACCGGCAGCCCGCTCTTCGCGTGTCCGGCGATCGCGTCGGCGAGTCCGGTGTGCCGCAACCATTCCAGGTCGTGCACTGTGGCCTTCGAGCCCGGGATCACGACCAGGTCGGCGTCCGCCAGCCGGGACGGCTCGGTCACGAACCGGACCGACACGCCGGGCTCGCAGGCCAGCGCTTCGACGTCCGTGCCGTTGGAGATCCTGGGCAGCCGGACGACCGCGACCCTCAGCCACTGGTTGCCCACCGGCGGCCGTGGCCTGCCCACCACGCCGTCCGCCGTGTAGGACAGGGAATCCTCCGCGTCCAGCCACAGCCCGGCGTCCCACGGCAGCACCCCGAGCACCGGCCGCCCGGTGATCCGCTGGATCTGGTCCAGCCCGGGCCGCAGCAGGGCCGGGTCGCCGCGGAACTTGTTGATCACGAACCCGGAGACAAGCGCTTGGTCAGCGGGTGAGAGCAAGGCGACCGTGCCGTACAGATGGGCGAAGACGCCGCCGCGGTCGATGTCGCCGACCACCAGGACAGGCAGGTCGGCGGCCCTGGCCAGGCCCATGTTGGCGATGTCGTCGGCCCGCAGGTTGATCTCCGCCGGCGAGCCCGCGCCCTCGCAGATGACGACGTCGTACTCGGCCCGCAGCCCTTCCAAAGTGGCCAGGACGGTCTCGAACAACTCGGGCTTGCGGTCCCGATAGGACAGCGCGGTGGCCTGCCCGATCGCCTTGCCCAGCAGCACCACCTGGGACGTCCGGTCCCCGCCCGGTTTGAGCAGAACCGGGTTGAACCGGACACTCGGGACCACTCCGGCGGCCGCGGCCTGCAACGCCTGCGCCCGGCCGATCTCCCCGCCCTCCATCGTCACGACGGAGTTGTTCGACATGTTCTGCGCCTTGAACGGCGCGACCCGCACGCCCTGCCGGGCCAGCCACCGGCACAGCCCGGCGACCAGCACACTCTTCCCGGCATCCGACGACGTGCCGGCCACCAGCAGGCCTCCGCTCACCCGGTGCACCCTATCGGGATAGTGTCTTGACGCCCCCTGGAGCACACACGGTCGAACACGTGTTCTAGGATGTGATACCCCCTCCACGTGACCACGAAAGGACCAGGATGACCGCTCCTACCGCCGAGGCGGCAAGCGCTCCCGGTGACGAGGAGGTGCCTGCCTCGACCAACGGACAGGGCACCGAAGCTCCCGCTGCCGAGGAAGCCGCAGTCGAGGAGAAGCCCAAGCGCGCCACCCGGACCAAGAGCACCGCGAAGAAGACCCGGACCGTCGAGCTCACCCTGACGGTGACGGGCAGCCTGGACGGTGCGTGGCAGGCAGACCTGATGCACGGCACCACGCGCGTCGTGCAGGGCCTCACGATCCCGGCCGCCGCCGTGGCCAAGGCCGCCCAGGAACTGCACCCGGAGATCGCCGAGAAGATCGACGAGGTGATCACCGCGGCCCGCGAGCAGCACGAGTCGCGCCTGCGTGAGCTCGAGGCCGAGATGGCCAAGGTCAAGCAGGCTCTCGCCGACCTCGGCGAAGACGCCTGACGTACCCCTCCGCCGCCGGCGTGTCACCGTTGTGACGCGCCGGCGGCGGCTTGTCTGTGCCTTGCCACGCAAGCGGATTCACCGCACGAAGGCGGCGACGCCCTCGTATTCCGCTTGGGGCGCTTCGCCTTTCGTCTCGTATTCGAGGATCACCAGCCCGTTCGGCGTTGCCTCGTGGCCGATCAGGCGCAGACCGGACGACGCGCCTGCGCCCGTGACCAGTCGCCGTCCCGACCGGAGCACGGTGGGCGCGACCACCAAGCGGAGGATGTCGACCAGGCCCGCGGCCAGAAGCGTGTCGCCCAGCCGGGAGCTGCCGTGGATCTGCAGTTCCCGTCCCGGTCGCGCCTTCAGTCCGGCGACCGCCTGAATCGGATCGCCGTCGAGCACAGTCACGGGTTCCCAGGTCGCCTCGGTGAGGGTGTCCGACACGACGTACTTCGGCAGCGCGTTCATCCGCTTGGTGAACGGATCCGCCGGATCGGTGATCCGTGGCCAGTCACGCGCGAACGCCTCGTAGGTCCGCCGTCCGAGCAGCAGGCCGTCGGCGAGGTCGAGCCAGTCCGACGTGCGCTGGACGAACCGCTCGTCGATGTGGGGAACGAGCCAGCCGCCCCGGGTGAAACCGTCGCTGGTGTCCTCGTCGGGCGAGCCGGGGCCCTGGCTGACGCCGTCCAGCGTGACGAACTGGATGAGGGCCAGCTTCATCGCGAGACCATGCTTTCGGCGACCGCTGCCAACTGGCCGGTGACCGAACCCCAGCCGTCGGCGAAGCCGAGCTTCTCGTGGTGCGCGCGGGCATCCGGGTCGCCGTGCCGCACGACGACCCGGTAGTCCGTGCCGTCCGGGTGGTCGGTCAGCGTGACCGTGGCGGTCATCGCGACCGGAGCGGGATTCGCCGGACGCCACGTGCTGTCGACCGCGTTGGTGAACACGATCCGCTCCAGTTCGTCGACGGCGAGGAAACACGCGTCCAGGTGCGGGACGAACTCGGTCCCGTCGTCGCTCATCCGCGTGCGGAACGCCCCGCCGGGCCGCACGTCCAGGCGTTCCACGCGGCACCGGGCGGGAGCCGGGATCCACCACTGTTCCAGCCGCGCCGGGTCGGTCCACGCGCGCCACACGGTCGCACGCGGGGCGCGGATGATCCGTTCCACGCCAAGGTCGAGATCGGGATTCACTGCGGGTTCTCCTCCGGGGCGGTGACGAACTGTTCGAGGCGGTCAGTGCGCTCTTCCCAGATCCGGCGCTGCTCCGCGAGCCAGTCCTCGACGAGGCCGAGCCGCTCGCGGTTGAGCACGCAGGTACGCACCCGGCCTGATTTGACCGTGCGGATGAGCCCGTTCGATTCGAGCGTCCGCACGTGCTTCATGAAGGACGGGAGGGTCATCGGGAACTCACGGGCGAGGTCGCCGACGCTCGCCGGCCCGCGGCCGAGGCGCCGCACGACAGCACGCCTGGTCGGGTCAGCGAGGGCGACGAACACACCGTCCAGATGCGCCGAATACTGTGCCACGCGGCTAAGTATTACGAGCCGCGACAGTTAGCGCAAGGGCTAACTGTCGCGGCTCAGCGGCTCGGGCATTGGCCGGCGGGTCACATCCCGGCCCGCCAGCGGCGCACCTCACCATCCACCAGTTCGACGGCCCCGTGCTTGCGCATGTATTGCAGGTGCGCGCCCGTCTCCGCGACGGCGCTGCGGCGCATGATGCCGCGGACGTTCTCCCAGCCGCGCGACCACGTGAGCCGTTCGGTGATCTCCCACGTCGTGGACTCGCCGTTTTCCCGCAGCACACGGGTGATCTCGTCACAGCGGTCCTGGTGGTGCCGGATCAGCGCGAGCGTCCGGCGGGCGACGCCGTGGAAGCGGTATTCGTGCGCGGGCAGGACTTCGGCGTCGTCGAACGCGGCGATCCGTTCCAGGGAAGCGATGTAGCTGGACAACGGATCGTCGTCGCCGACCATCATGCCGATGTTCGGGCTGATCCGCGGCAGCACGTGATCACCGGTCAGCAGAACACCGCGTTCCTGGTCGTACAGGCAGATATGGCCAGGGGTGTGCCCAGGCGTCCACACTGCCCGCATGGCCCGGGACGGGACGAGGTCGCCGTCTGCGAGCAGGATGTCCGGCATGGCCAGTTCCATGAACGGCTTCATGGACTCGGCGTCGAAGCTGAGCTTCGCCGCGACGTCCGTGGGCACACCGGAGGAACGCAGCCAGTCACGGTCGAACGAGGACACTGTCGTCGCGGCGAGGCGAGCCGGGAGCACTTCCCGCTCGGCCGGGTGCATCGCGATCCACGCACCGGATTCCTGCTTCAGCCGGGCGCTCAGGCCGTGGTGATCCGCGTGGATGTGCGTGACCACCACACCTACCACATCGGACACTGAGGCACCGGCGGTGGACAGCCCGGCGACCAAGGCGTCCCACGTCTCGGTGGCGAACCAGCCTGGATCGACGACCACGACGCCGTCGTCCGCGACCGAAAGATAGGTGATGGTGTACCGCAAGGGGTTGTGCGGGATGGGCACAGGAACCGACCACAGGCCGGGCCTCACCTGCTCGGCGGGAGGCAACTCCTTACGCTTCCACGCTTCCCATTGCCCCTGCGCGCTCGGCTCAGCCGCGACCGTGCTCATGCGACGATTTCCGCGAGCGCACGCAACGTCGGCACGTCCGTGTTGACCAGCAATGAGGTGACCACGCTTTCCCGCCAGGCGGCTAGTTCGTCCCGGACCTTGGCCAGCGGCCCGACCAGGGCGATGTCCTCGACCATCCGGGTCGGCACGGCCGCGACCGCCTCCGCCTTGTGGCCGTCCAGATAGAGTTCCTGGATCTTCTGACACTCGGCCTCGTAGCCCAGGCGCACGAACACGTCGAAGTGGAAGTTGGCGCCCTTCGCGCCCATTCCGCCGATGTACAGCGCGAGCATCGGGCGTACCCAGTCGGCGGCCTTCTCGACGTCGTCGTTGACGACCACCGGCAGGAACGCGGGCACCTCGAAGGTGTCCCAGTCGTGCCGCGCACCCGGCTGGGAGAAGCCGTTCCGCAGTGCGGCGCGGTAGAAGTCGTTGCTGCGCGGCGAGAAGAACATCGGCAGCCAGCCGTCGGCGATCTCGGCGGCCAGCGCGACGTTCTTCGGGCCCTCGGCGGCGAGGAAGATCGGGATGTCCGTCCGGAGTGGATGCACGGTGGACTTCAGCGGTTTGCCCAGTCCGGCGCCGCCCTGGTACGGCAACTGGAAGAACTTCCCGGCGTACTCCACCCGTTCGCGCGCGACGACCTTGCGCACGATGTCGAAGTACTCCCGGGTGCGCGCGAGCGGCCTCGGGTACGACTGGCCGTACCAGCCTTCGACGACCTGCGGCCCGGAGGCGCCGATCCCCAGCACGAACCGGCCGCCGGAGAGGTGGTCCAACGTCAGCGCGGCCATCGCGGTCGCGGTGGGCGTTCGCGCGGACATCTGCAGGATGTTCGTGCCGAGCCGCACGGTCGTGGTCTTCGAACCCCACCACGCCAGCGGCGTCAGGCAGTCGGAGCCGTACGCCTCCGCCGTCCAGATCGAGTCGAGGCCCAGCCGTTCGGCCTCGGCGATGGCCTGCTCGACGCCCGCGGGCGGGCCCGACGACCAGTAGCCGGTGTGGAATCCGAGCTTCACACGCGCCTCCCACTACTCAATTTCTTGACTAATCATATCCTTGAGTATCATCTCCACAAGAGACGGGAGACACATGGCACTCCGGCACGCTCTGCTGGCAGCGCTGCTGGACCGCGAGCTGAGCGGCTACCAGCTGAGCAAGCTGTTCGACCTCGGCGCGTCCTCGTTCTGGCACGCCTCGTCCCAGCAGCTCTACGCCGAACTCGGCAAACTCGAGGCCGACGGCCTGCTCACCGGGCACGAGGTGGTCCAGCAGGGCCGGCCGAACAAGCGCGTGTTCGCGTTGACCGACGCGGGCCGCGACGAGCTGACCCGGTTCACCGGCGCGCCGACCAAGCCCACCTCGATCCGGGACGACCTCATGGTCAAGGCCTACGCCGAGCAGGCCGCCGACCCGGACACCTTGATCAAACAGCTGGAGGACCGCGCCGCGCAGTCCCGTGCCAAGGCCGAGTTCCTGGCCGCCCAGCTCGAGAAGCTGCGCGGCGACAAGCCGGAGGCGGACTTCCTGGCGTCGGCCGACAACGTGGGCCCGTACCTGGCCGGCACCCGCGGCAAGATGTACCACGACGACCAGGCCGAATGGTGCGAATGGGCCGCGGCGATCCTGCGCCACCGAACCACCTCGTGAGTGTTTATCCGTGTTCTAACCCCGATAAACACTCACGAGGGGTGACTTGCGCTGATTGGCGGAACACTGCTACTCATCAGTAGGTATGCGAGCCGACAGCGTTGAAACGCGAGCGGTCGTGCGCCAACCACCCGCTCGGGTGTGGGAGGTGATCAGCGACCCGGAACTGTACCCACGCTATGTCCGTGGGTTGAGCTGGTGTGAGCGTTTGACGCCACACCCGGGCCGCGGCGCGCGTTATCTGGTGCGTACGGACCATGAGGACGAGGTCGAGCTGCTGATCTTCCGCCGCGACGAGCACCTCGTGTGGTCCAGCGTGAAGCGGCAGACGCACCGGCTGTCGATCAGGCTCCGGCACACCGACAAGGGCGGCACCGAGATCGGCGTGCTGCTGTCGCTGGCGTCCGACGACCAGAACGTGACGGCGCTGCGGCGCAGGATCGACGACGCACTCGCCCGCCTGAGTGATCACCTCGACGGCGTTCCCGCCACGCTGCCGCCGGCGCCCCGCGATCCCGCGTCCGCTCGCGGATCGACCCTCAGCATCGCGAAAACCCTGGTCAAGGCCGGTGTGCTGCGCCCGGCCCGGCCTGATCGGACGGTACGTCAGCTCGCGTCACTGGCCAGGTGGGGCGCGACGATCGTCGGCGGCTACCAGGCATCCGCGGCACGTGGACCGCACGAACTCGCCTACCGCGACGAGCGGAGATCGCACACGTTCGCCGAAGTGGACGAGCGGACCAACCGGCTGGCCAACGCCCTGTCCCGGTACCGGGTGACGGCCGGATCGCGGGTCGCGCTGATGTGCCGTAACCACGGTGCGATGCTGGAGGCGTTCATCGCGTGCGGCAAGCTCGGCGCCGAAGTCGTGCTGATGAACACGGGCCTGGCCGCCAACCAGGTCGCCGAGGTCGTCCGCAACCACGACCCGGTCCTGTTGCTGGCCGACGACGAGTTCGCCGGCCTGGCCACGTATCTGCCGCCGGAGTTGCCGCGCGTGCGGACCTGGCCGGAGGAAACCGGTTCCGGCCCGACGACCGAGGACCTGATCGCCGGCGCGCCGGCGGACAGGCTCACGCCGCCCAAGCGGCCCGGCCGGATCGTGGTGCTGACGTCCGGCACCTCCGGACCGCCCAAGGGTGCTCGCAGGCCGACGCCACGCGGCCTCGCCGACGCCGCCGCGGTGCTGTCCCGGATTCCGTTGCGGGCCGAGGAGAAGATGCTCATCGCCGCGCCGCTGTTCCACACGTGGGGCCTGGCCGCGATGCAACTCGGCATGCCGCTGCGGGCAAGTCTGGTGCTGCAACGCCGTTTCGACCCGGAAGCCGCACTCCAGGCGATCCACGAGCACCGCTGCACGTCGATGTTCGCGGTGCCGATCATGTTGCAGCGCATGCTTGATCTGCCGGACCACGTGCGATCCCGTTACGACACGTCGTCATTGCGGGTCGTGGCGAGCAGCGGTTCGGCGCTGCCGGGACGACTGGTCGAGCAGTTCATGAACACGTTCGGAGACGTGCTCTACAACCTGTACGGCTCCACCGAAGTGTCGTGGGCGACCATCGCCGACCCGACGGACCTACGGGCCGCACGCACGACGGCCGGGTTGCCGCCCAACGGCACACGCATCGGGATCCTGGACAGGGACGGGCATCCCGCTCCGCCCGGCGCGGTCGGGCGGATCTTCGTCGGCAACGACATGCTGTTCGACGGCTACACCAACGGTGCGAACCTCGCATTGCGACACTCCCTGATGGACACGGGGGACCGCGGTTATCTGGACGCTGACGGGCGTTTGTTCGTCGCGGGCCGGGACGACGAGATGATCGTGTCCGGCGGCGAGAACGTCTTCCCGCGACCGGTCGAGGACGCGTTGACCGCACTCCCCCAGGTTCACGAGGCCGCGGTGGTCGGCGTGCCGGACAACGAGTACGGGCAACGGCTTGCCGCGTACATCGTGCTGCGCCCAGGCGCACGCCTGGACGCGGAAACCGTGCAGGCCTACGTACATCAGCGGCTGGCCCGGTTCGCCGTTCCCCGGGACGTGGTGTTCGTGGAAGCCCTGCCGCGCAACGCGACCGGCAAGGTGCTCAAGCGGATGCTGGAGGACGGCCACTGGTGAACGGCCGGTCCGCGATCTCCTGCGCCCAGGCGTAAACCTCGGCCGGGTCGCCGAGCGTGGCGGGCAGGCCAGCGGGCACCAGATGCCCGGACACCGCTCGGAGCAGGTCGTAGAGCCCCAGGTTCGCCCAGTCCCACAGCATGCTGTCGATGTTGTAGGCCTTCATCAGCGGCGCGATCCGCAGCCGGATCTCCGCGATCTCACCGAAGTCGAACCCCGCCTTGCGGAGCCGTTCGTCGGTGGCGTCCGCCGTCTCGTCGCTGATCTTGGTGTCCAGGAACGGTTCGAGCAGGTTGCCCCAGGCGTCCAGGCGACGGTCGAAGGCGATGTCGTTGCGCCGGCAGAACTGTTCCAGTTCCTGCCGTTGACCGGCGGGCACGAACAGCGTTTCGCCCAGTACGGTCCGGATCTCCGGCGGGGCGAGCTTCCAGTTGACGCCGCGGATCTGCGCGGCCGTCAGCGTGCCGTGCGGGTGCACGGACGCGCCACGGAACTCGTAGCGCAGGAACCGGATGTGGTCATCGGCGATGGTGACGTCCATGCCCCTCATCGTGGCCTGTCCTGTTGACCATTGACGTATTGGTCTAGTCCACCTACCGTGAAGGACGTTCGACCCAACCGCCGGCCAGGCGCGGGCTCAGCGGTTCCCTGCTGGGTGCGGTGCGGCGACGCACCGCGTCACCTACGGAGAACGCATGTCCAGAAGGCTCCTCGCTTTCGCCAGCGCCCTGGTCACGGCAGTCGCGGTCGTGACCGTCCCGCCGGCCTCGACGCCCACGGCAGCGGCCGCCCCGAACGGCAACGTCCTCGGCTATTTCGCCCAATGGGGTGTCTACCAGCGCAATTACCACGTGAAGAACATCCACACGAGCGGTTCGGCCGCGAAGCTGACGCACATCAACTACGCGTTCGGCAACGTGACCAACGGCCAGTGCGTCCTCGGCGACACGTACGCCGACTACGACAGGTTCTACGATGCCGCGTCCAGTGTGGACGGTACGTCGGACACGTGGGACGCGGGCGCGTTGCGCGGAAACTTCAACCAGCTGCGCAAGCTGAAGAAGATGTACCCGCAGATCAAGGTGCTGTTCTCGTTCGGCGGCTGGACCTGGTCCGGTGGCTTCGGCCAGGCCGCGCAGAACCCCACGGCCTTCGCGAACTCCTGCTACAACCTGGTCAACGACCCGCGCTGGGCGGGCGTGTTCGACGGCATCGACATCGACTGGGAGTACCCCAACGCGTGCGGGCTGACCTGTGACACCAGCGGGCCCGAGGCGTTGACCCGGCTCGCCCAGGCCCTGCGCGGCCGTTTCGGTTCGCAGCTGGTGACCGCGGCGATCACGGCGGACGCGTCAGCGGGCGGCAAGATCGACAAGGCGAACTACGCCTCAGCCGCGCAGTACTTCAACTGGTACAACGTGATGACGTACGACTTCTTCGGCGCGTGGGCCGCCACCGGCCCGACCGCCCCGCACTCGCCGCTGACGCCGTACACCGGGATTCCCCAGGCCGGATTCACCACAGCCGAGGCCATCGCGAAGTTGAAGGCCAAGGGCATACCGGCGAGCAAGCTCTGGGTCGGCATCGGGTTCTACGGCCGTGGCTGGACCGGCGTCACGCAGACCGCTCCCGGCGGCACCGCGACCGGTGCGGCACCCGGAACGTACGAGGCCGGAATCGAGGACTACAAGGTCCTCAAAACCCGGTGTCCCGCCACCGGAACTGTCGCCGGGACGGCGTACGCCAAGTGCGGCTCGCAATGGTGGAGCTACGACACCCCGTCGACGATCGCCGGGAAGATGGGCTGGGCCAAGAGCCAGGGCCTGGGCGGCTCCTTCTTCTGGGAGCTGTCCGGCGACACGGCAACCGGTGAACTGATCACCGTGATGAAGAACGGCTGACCGGGGAAGGAAAGCAGGGGCGCGGCCTCTCCAGCCGCGCCCCTGGCCCGTTTCGGTAATGTCGAAGAGTGTTACGCATCCTGCTGGCGATGTTGGTCCTGACCGGCTGCATGGCGGAATCACCCCCGCGGCAGCCACCGACGACTACCGGGCCGTACACACCTACCGTGACCCCGGCGACGGAGCAACCACCACCTCCGCCGGAGGAATGGCTCGAGGTCGAGGTCGACTCGGGCGGCCGCCGGATCCAGTCAACCAGCGGTCAGCAGGTGAAGTTGTTCCGTCACTGGCGCCGGGCCACCACCATGTACGTGGTCTTCCAGAACGTCGGCGACGAACAGATCACCTCACCCAAAATCAAGTTCGAACTCCAGCAGCGAGAACCGGATCCCAGGACCGGCACGGAACTGGCGACCCACTTCACCGGGGCGACCGGCGAAGGCTGGAAATGCACCGGCTCCCTGGGGACAAGGACCTGTACCAGCAAGGCGACCGTCGCGCCCGGTGAGGCGATGCCGACCATCGAACTCGGGATCAAGACGGTCAACGACACATACACGCGCACGCATTTCACCGCCGCTTACGGCGATCTGCTCTATGAGGCCATCGTTTTCTACGACACCTCCGTCTAGGGCCCTACCGCCTCATCGATCCGTTGCCCGAGCACGTCAGCGTGCCCGTGCATGTGCAGCAGCACGAAAAAATGACCGGGCGGCACCAGGCCGCCCGGTCGGGAAAAGAACTCTCAGGCCGCGGCGCTGGCCGCCGCGCACAGCCGACGGACCGTGGCGATGACCGCGTAGGCCGAGGGAAGCATCTGGTGCCGCCGAGGCTCGTTGATCCAGCGCCAGCCCCCGTCGCCGGATTCGGTCGGAACGACCGTGTACGCGCCCGCCCCCGCGTGCCGCACGTCGTGTTCTTGCAGGCCGTCCACGATGTCCCCACGAATCATGGTCGCCGCCTGGGTCAGGAAGGTCCACCGCCCGCCGTCCGGGTGGGCGATCACCGGCCCCGCCAGCATGGCGATGCCGAGCTGCTGGTGCACCTGATCCGCCAGGCCGGCAGGCATGGTGATCGCGTCGAGCACCTGACCGAGGGCCACGGCCAGCTGACGCTGACCGACCTGGACGGCCACCGGCCAGCCGAAGGTTTCCTCATAGTGGGCCCGTGCCGCGGCCAGATCCCGCAGCCAGGCCGGAGCCGGTTGTGTCATCGTTGTCATCACGGTTCCCCTACCCCGTTGTTCGCCTGTTACTCCATCCGAGCGATCCCCGAGCTCGGTGTCCCCATCGTACGTCACCAAACGTGACGCTGGACACAGGGTTTGCCCCCTAACCAGAGATTAGGGGGCAAACGGCGAACAAGCTGCTGAATTACGAGGTCAGCGGCTATCATCCGGGAACTTCGGCGACACGCCGGACGCGGCGCTCCGTGAATACGCCGAACAGCAGTCCAATTCCGGCCCACAGGATCAGCTGGGTGCCGAGGGACGCGATCCGGAAGTCCCAGAGCAGGCTCGCCGGGAACCCGGGCGGCACCTCGTTGATGCTCGGCAGGACCACCGCGATCACGGCCATCACCACGACGTAACCCAGCGCGCCGGCCAGCGCGGAGTTCCAGTTGCCGAGGCGCGGCGCGAGCCTGCGGGCCAGCACCGCGGCCATGGTCGCGGCCACCACCGAGATCAACACCATCACGAAGTACCAAGTGGTCCGTTCGTCGATGGTCTCGCCTTGGCCGACCGCCGGTGGATTGGCCGGGTACTTCAGGAACGGCACCAGGAAGACGGTCAGGAACGCGCCGGCTCCCAGGACAGCGGCGGTCGCGCGAGCGCTGAGGGTGCCGATCCGTCCGTACGCGAAGGCGAACGCCAGAGCGAACAGCCCGCCGAAGGCCAGACCGTACGCGCCTGTCGCCACCGCCAGCCCGAGCGTGCTCTGCACACCGCGGCTGACCACTTCCCCTGCGTCGCCATGATCATGGCCGGCCGTCGATTCCTCGACGGCGATGGCGTTGTCGACCTGCGGCTCACCGAACACCGAGGCGAAGACAAAGGCGAGCACGGCCGCGAGCAGTCCGGCGGCCATGCCCCGGACCAGAAGGTTTCCTGTTCTCACGGCGAGCTCAGTGGCACGGGAAACCGAGCAGATGACGGCCGTCGTGCACGAATTCGTGGATCATGCTGTCCGCGCCTTGCGCGCTGCCGACGAAATACAGCAGTACGAGTGACAGGATGGCGGTGAACGCCGCCCACGGCAGGATCTCGCGAACGGGAATACGAATGGGAACTGGTACGGGTGCTGCTGCGCTAGTCACAGTGTGACCTCCTCGGGCTGACGCGACCCAATGGGGTTTCGGATGGAACAGCCGGAGTGTCTGACTCACGGGCTGCGAGCCCGCTTACAGTGGCGCGACCGTGCCGGGTTCTCACCGGCTTACTCCGACGATGGCCACAGGAACGTAGGCAGGAGCCGCACACTGTGTCAACGCTGGAAGACCCTGCTCACCCGAATGCCTCGACGCGCGTCGTGCTGGTCAGTCACGCCGCCACGCGCGCGACGCGGGCCGCCGCTTTTCCCGGTGACGAACCGGTGGAACGACCGGATGACATCGTCCCCGTGGAATTTGGGCGGTTCACCCGATTCCACACCGGTCCGGAATCGCGCTGCCGACAGACCGCGGCCGCGTTCGGCTGGCCGGCCACGGTCGACGATGCCCTGGCCGATCTGGACTTCGGCGACTGGCGCGGTCGTGCCCTCGACGAGGTCACCGACTTCTCGTGGCTGGCTGATCCCGACGCGGCGCCTCACGGCGGCGAGTCCGTGCGGGACGTTCTCGATCGGGTCGGCGAGTGGCTGAAGGGCCTGCGAGGAACCGGTGAACGTGTCGCCGCGGTGACCCATCCCGCGGTCGTTCGCGCGGCGGTCGTGCACGTGTTGAACGCGCCCGCGCAGTCGTTCTGGCGCATCGACGTCACTCCCCTGTCGGTCACGCGCCTGTCGAACTCGGGGCCGAACTGGACCTTGCGGGAAACCGGCCACGCGGTTAATCAATAACCAACCCTAGCCCACATGCTGGTCAAGGATTTACCATCGGGGCGGTCGCCTACCCAGCGGGGGTTCGCCGTGGACAGCATCGCGTTCCGTGTGCTCGGTCCCCTGGAGGTGACCGTCGGCGGACGAGCGGTCCCGCTGGGCGGCCGTAAGCCGAGGATGCTGCTGGCCACGTTGTTGCTGGAACCGAACACCACCGTCGCGGTCGACACCTTGGTCGACGTGCTCTGGCCCAGTTCGCCGCCCCGGTCGGCCGTCGCCAACGTCCGCACGTACGCCCATGCCCTGCGGGCCGGGATCGGCGACCGGGTCCGCACGCGGCCAGGCGGCTACCAGGTCACCGTCAGCCCGGACGAGCTCGACATGACCACCTTCGAAGCCAAGGCACGGCAAGGCGAACTGGCCGAGGCCAGCGCGTTGTGGCGCGGCCGGGCCCTGGCCGACCTGCCCCGCAGCCCGGCGTGGGAGCCGACGCTGGCCCGGCTGGAGGAGCTCCGGTTGTCGGTGCTCGAACGGAGTCCGGACGTCTCCATCCCCGAACTGCGTGGCCTGCTCGCCGAGTACCCGTTGCGCGAGGAACTCTGGCGGCAGCTCGTGCAGGCGTTGCACCGCGACGGACGGACCGCCGAAGCATTACACGCGTACCGCGAAGCCGAACGGGTGCTGGCCGAGGAACTGGGCACCCGGCCGGGCCCGGAGCTGCGCGGAGCGCGTGACGAGATCCGGACCGGCGTTTTCCCGGTCTGCCAGCTGCCGATGGACATCCCGGACTTCACCGGCAGGCTGGAGACCGTCGCCGAGGTCGAGCGGCATCTCGGCAGGCGGCCGTCCGCCGTGGTGCTGACCGGGGCGGCCGGCACCGGGAAGTCCACTCTGGCCGTCCATATCGGACATCGTGTCGAGCGGTCCTTTTCGGATGGCCAGGTGCACGTCGTACTGGGCGACCAGGATCCGGCCGAGGTGCTGGAGTACCTGTTGAGGGCCCTGGGCGTCCAGGACGTTCCGGAAAGCCTTGCCGAACGCGCGGCGCGGTACCGCTCGGTGCTCGCACGCCGGGAGCTGTTGGTAGTACTGGACAACGCGGCCGACGCCAGCCAGGTCGCGCCCTTGCTGCCGGGGTCCGGGCGCTCCGCCGCGCTGATCACCAGCAGGACGTGGCTGCCCGAACTGCACGGCGCCACGCACGTCCACGTCGACGCGTTGACCGACCGGGATGCCCGCGAGCTGCTGGCCCGCGTGGCCGGTCACGACCGCGTCGCCGCGGAACCCCGTCGGGCCGGGGAAATCCTGCGGGCCTGCGGCAATCTGCCACTGGCGATCCGGGTGGCCGGCGCCAAGCTCGCGGCCCGCCCGTCGGTCCCGTTGCGGGTCGCGGCCGAGCGGCTGGCCGACGAACGGGGCAGACTCGATGAGCTGACGACCGGAAGCCTGACCGTCCGGACGAGCGTCACCGACAGCTACCTCCGGTTGTCCACGGCGGCGGCCCGGGCGTTCCGGTTCGCCGGGATGCTCGGCCCGGTCTCGTTCCCCGGCTGGGCCGTCGCGGCGCTGCTCGGCCGGGCGAACGCGGACGACGTTCTCGACACGTTGGTGAACGCCAACCTCCTTGCCGTCTCAGTGGATCCGACCGGCACGTCTCGTTATCGGATGCCGGATCTGTTCCGGTGTTACGCGACCGAACGACTGTCCGGCGAATCCCGGCACGCCCTGCGCGCCGCCGCCCGCCGCGTGCTGGACGGTTACCTCGCGCGGGCAACACATGCGGCAACACGCATTCCTGTGTCGTACTTCGGCGTCCTGCCTCGCTTCGGCCATGTCGTCACCGGCCCTGACGATCCGGTCGCGTGGTTCGACGCCGAACTGCCGTCCATCACGGCCATCCTGCAAGTGGCCGAGGACCTGGAAATGGCGGACCACGCCTGGCGGATACCGGCCGTGACCGCGCCCTATTTCGACCTGCGCGGCAGGCACGACGAGTGGCGGCGTTCGCACGACATCGCGCTGCGTGGCGCCCGGCAGGCAGGCGACCGGCACGGCGAGGCGATCGTGCTGCGCAACCAGGGGCAGGTCGCGCTCTACCAGGACCGATACGCCGACGCGGAAGCGGCCACCCGGGAATCGTTGCGCCTGTTCACCGAGGAGAATGATTACAGTGGCGTAGGAATCGCCCACGCGGGCATCGGCACGACGTCCCGGATCCACGGCGACTACGCCGGCGCGTTGCGCCACCACCGGCACGCCCTGCGGATCTTCGTCCGCACCGGCCAGCCGCACTTCGAGGCAGCCGCCCGGACCGCGATCGGCACGGCTCTGCTTGCCCAGCAAAGACTTCCCGCGGCCGAACGGTGGCTGACCGGCGCACGGGAACTGTCCGCCCGGATCGGTGACCGGCACCGCGAAGCACACGCGCTGCAACGGCTGGCCGGGCTGCGGGAACCGGCGCAGGCACTCAGTCACTTGACTGAAGCCACCGAGTTGTTCCAGATGCTGGGAGACGAGCACTGCGTGGCGTACGCGCGCCAGAACACTGGGGAGTTGTTCCTGCGTACCGGCGATCACGCCAAGGCAAGGGATCTGCTGACCGAGTCGCTGGACGCGCATCTGCGCAGCGGTGATCGCCGCTCGGCCGCCGCCGTGACGATGCTGCTCGGCCGGCTCGAGTACTGAGTGGACCCGGTGCGTGCGAGCGGTGGGCGCGCCAGTATCGTGGGTAGTTCGAGAATTTGACGAAGTCCGCACCGGGCAAGGAGATTAGGCCACCCGGGTGATAGCCCACCGGTGATCAACAGTATCTTGTGCCAGCATGGGTGGTGTTGAAGAAGTCAAGAGCAGTATCGCCATGGCCAACGAGAAGTCGCACGCCGGAATCGCCGCGATCATGCAAGCCGCACAACAGCTCGACGAGGCGCGCATGACCCTGGTCAACGCCACACAGGGCAGCACCCACGCCGACGTCAACCAGGCACAGGGCCTGCTCGCCGAGGCCTTGCAGACGCTGGCGAACGCACAGTCGGCGATCCAGGCCAGCATCTCCTCCGCCGAGGGATACGCGAGCCGGCTTTGACCATTTCGGAGTTGGCCGGTGCGCTGCGTGAGGTGACCCTCACCCTGGAACGGGCTCGATCGACCGCGACGAACGCCGTTCCGTTACTGGCCGAATCCAGAGCCACGCTGACGGCCGCCAGCAAAGACACGAACGGGTACGAACCAGTCGAACTCGATTTCGCGATGGCACAGTTGACCACGGCCGGGGAGCTGATCTCCCTGGCCCGGCAAGCCCTCCTGGACTACTTGTTGAGGCTGTGATGTTGGGCAAAGGCGAACGCCGGCAGCGAGCACAGGACGCGCTCGACGAGTTGCGCAAGGCACTGAGGCTCGCGCTCGGCGCCGCCGTGGCCATTCTGCGCAACGCGCAGACCAGGAAGGACCAGCTCGAGTTCGAGCAGTCGGTGACGCGGCTCGGGCTGGCCAAGGCCCGGGTCGACCTGGAGATCATCGAGGCGCGCCAACGGCCTGAACTGGCTGTGACCTGGGACAAGGTGATCGCCGAACGCGACGAGCTCTACGCGGGCTGGCACGACGGCCCGGACCGGCTGCGTGCGCTCGTGGCCGGCGCGGCGCCCGGATCGGCGGGTTCGCCGTGGCAGGACTGGCTGGGCAGGACGGGCCACGACGCGGGCGGCGAGGCTCCGGCGATGTGGCGGGTCGGCACGGCCGTGGTCGAGGAAGCGCCGCGGGAGGACGAGTTCCCGGTGGCGGTGCCGTTACTCGACCGGGCGCACCTGCGGGTGAACTCGGTACCGGACAGCCGGTCCGTTGTGGACTCGTTGGTCGAGACGTTGCTGCTCCGGCTGATGAGCTACTTCCGGCCCGGCCTTGTCAAGGTCCATCTGTGGGACATCGGGCACTTGACCGGTTCACTGCCCAACCTGCAACCGTTGACCTCAGCCGGTTTACTCACCGTTCATGATCCGACCCGGCTGGACGACCTGCTGGCCGATCTGGCCGGGCACATCCGCCGGGTGCACGCCAAGGCGATGCGCGAGGGCGAGACGTCCCTGCGGTCGGTGTGCGTGGCCAAGGGCGAACGGGTCGAGCCGTGGCGCGTCGTGGTGCTGTTCGGCAACGGTGAGCGCCTGCCGGACGAGCAACAACGCGAACTGCAACGTGTCGCCCGGACCGGGATCGACGCGGGCGTGAGCCTGATCTGCGTCGACGTGCCGCTGTCGGCGAACAGTCCACTCGAGACGATCGCGTTCACCGATCCCCGGCACGCCACCACGAGCATGACCGGCCCTGGCGTGAGGTTCCGCCCGGACGACGCGCCGGACGGCAGTCTGGCCAGCCGGGCGGCCGCCGCGATCGCCGCGGACCTGATCGCTCGCCGGGGCAAACCCCGTACCTTCGAGGATTTACTGCCGCCGGAGTTCGGCACGCTGTCGTCCAAGGACGAACTGCGTGCCCCGGTCGGGTTCGCCGACGGCGTCCCGGTCGAGGTGGTGATCGGCGACGCCACACCGCACGCGCTGATCGCCGGGCCGAGTGGTTCGGGCAAGACGAACTTCCTGTACGCGATGCTGGGCGGGCTGGCCGCGCGGTACGGCCCCGGCGAGCTCGAACTGTACCTTTTGGACTTCAAGGAAGGCGTCTCGTTCGCCGGGCTGGCGCCGGGACGCAAGGACCCGAGCTGGCTGCCGCAGGCGCGGCTGGTGGGCGTGAATGTCAACACCGACCGCGAGTTCGGCCTGGCCCTGCTGCGGTTCCTGACCGAGGAGCTGGCGCGGCGGGCCGAGGCGGCCAAGCGGCAGGAGGTCACCAAGCTCGCCGAGCTGCGCGAGGCCGACCCGGACGGGCACTGGCCACGGATCGTCGCGGTGATCGACGAGTTCCAGGCGTTGTTCGGCGGCCGGGACCGGATCACCCAGCAGGCCACGGTGCTGCTGGAGGACGTGGCCAGGCGCGGCCGTTCCCAGGGCATCCACCTGGTGCTGGCCAGCCAGGACATCGCCGGCATCGAGGCGTTCTGGGGCAAACCGGCGGTGTTCGAGCAGTGCACGCTGCGCATCGCGATGCCGAAGGCCAAGCGGGTGCTCTCCGAGACCAACAACGCGGCGTTCACTCTGCCGCGCTGGCACGCCGTGATCAACCATGATTCCGGTGTGGCACACGGAAACCAGGTCGCGCACATCCCGGACGCGTCCGCGAGGGGCACGTTCGACAAGCTTCAGCAGCGCCTGTGGTCGGCCGGGAACTGGCCGGCGCCAACGCTGTTCGACGGCGCGCACCAGCCGTTGCTCGCCGAGGCAGCGGATTTCGCCGACCCGGCGGGACCGTTGCTCGGCCAGATCATCGACGTGGGCTGCCGTGCCGCGACGATGGCACTGGACGCGGTGCCCGGCCGCAACCTCGCGGTGATCGGCACGGCGACGGCCGACGCTCTGTCCATTATGGAAAGCATGACGTTCTCCCTGGCCCGCAAGCACTCCCCGGGTTCGGTCGATTTCAGCATCTGGTGCTCGGTGCCCGCCTTGCGGGAACGGGTCACCCGGCTGGCGAAGATCCTCAGGGCGATCGGGCACTCGGTGGACCACCGGACGGACGAGGAGATCGCGAAACTGGTGCCGTCGTCCGGCGAACGGCCGCGGTACATCATGTTCTTCGCGGTGGACGCGGCCCACCAATGGCTGGAACGCAAGCAACCACCGGCCATGCGCAGCGGACTGGACGACCTGCGGGCGTTGCTGAAGAACGGGCCGGCCAACCACGTGCACACCTTCGGCTGGTGGCGCGGCGTCGGGCGGCTGAAGGACACCCTCGGCTTCGGCGGCACCGACGACATCGGCGCGTGGGTGGCTCTGGACGTGCAGGGCCAGGAACTGAGCGCGCTCGCGGCGGGCCAGATCATCGACTGGGCGCCCAGGCCGAGGCGGGCGATCTACTTCGACAAGTCGACCCACAGCTCACCCGACGTGATCATCCCCTTCGACACGGTGGATCCCGCATGACACACCAGGACCCGGTGGCCCAGTACAAGGAGATCCTCGACCTGACCCGCCAGGCGGCGCAGAAGCTGGCCGAGCGCGAGCGCCGCCGCCGGGTCGAGCTGGTCACGGAGATAGCGGCGGCCGAAAAGGAGATCAAGTCGGCGGCGGCGCAGGAAGAGCAGGTCCGCAAGGAGATCACCGCCTGGTGGCGCCAGGTCACCGCCCGGCTCGCCGGGCTGACCTGGATCACCCCGGGCAGGCCCCCCGAACCGGACCCGGCAGGCAGGCCCGACCGCCTGGACGACTACCTAGCCGAGATCGAACCGGCGACGAACACCTTCACAGCGGCCCTCCGCAAGGCAGTCTGGCCGAAAAAGCCCCGCTAACCCACGCCGTGTCCACCTTTCCGACACCCTGAAATGCACTTTCCAGCACCCCGAGTTCCACCTTCCAGCACCCCAAGTCACACGTTCCAGCACCCCGAGTCCCACCTTCCAGCACCCCGAGTCCCACNTCCAGCACCCCGAGTCACACGTTCCAGCACCCCGAGTTCCACCTTCCAGCACCCCGAGTCCCACGTTCCAGCACCCCGAGTTCCACCTTCCAGCACCCCGAGTCACACGTTCCAGCACCGCGAGTTCGCCGTTGGTGCCCTCGCGGCCCAGAGGTGGGTCACGAGGCGGGGCCAACCGCGGCTGAGGACACGCCCGGCACCGTGCAACACCCGGTGCCGGAACGTGCATTTCGAGGTGCCGGAACGTGCAACACCAGGTGCCGGAACGTGCATCTCGGGGTGCCGGAGTGGTGGACACGGGGTGCTGGAGTGGTGGACGCGGCCGTTAGGTGTCGGAGACTGTGCCTTTTTGTGCGTTGTCCGCTTCGACCTGGTCGCGGATGTGGTCCAGGGTCGCGTCCAGTGCCTGGTCGATCTCGTCATCCGAGGCGTGTGGCTGCGCGGTGTGCAGCTCTATGTCCACAATGGTCCGGTCCTGGTCGGCCTTGATGTCCAGCACGCCGGAGTAGTCGCTGCCCGGCGCGCCCCACTGGATGCGGCGGGCGGTGCGGTCGACGCGGAACCACGCCTCACCTTCCTCCTTCTCGCCGTGGACCTCGGCGACGACGTCCACCCGGTCGCCACCGGCCGGTTTGGCCGAGGTCATCTGGTCGAAGTACTTCGGCAGGTTGTCGACCTTGGCGAGGTACTCGAAGACGCGGTCCTCACCGGCGTGCAGTGTGCGCGAGCGACGAAACGTTGGCATGGCTACTGCATACCCGCCAGCCAGGTGGGTAATCGGCTGACGCCAGGTCCATTCCGCCATGGAGGTAACCGTGAACGTCGTCGACCTGATCATGGACGACCACCGCGAGGTCGAGCGGTTGTTCGATGAACTGAAGAATCACCCGGACAAACGCCCGTTGCTCACCCCCGTGCTCTGTTCGCTGCTGGTCGCGCACAGCCGGGCGGAGGAAGCGGAGGTCTATCCGGTCGCCAAGCAGGAGGCGGGCGAGACCGACGAAGTGGAACACAGCCAGCACGAGCACGCCGAGGCCGAGCAACTGCTCGCCCGGCTCGCCAAGGCCAACCCGACGTCGCCGCAGTACGACGAACTGCTGAAGAAGGTTACCGAGGCGGTGACCCACCACGTCGAGGAGGAAGAGTCGACCGTCCTGCCGAAGATGCGCGAGCGCCTGGACGACTCACGCCTCTCGCAGCTGGGCAAGGCCTTCGCCGCCAGCAGGGCGCGGCACCTCGGCGAACAGCCGGGCGAGGCCACCAAACAGGAGCTGCTCCAGCAGGCACGCAACGCGGGCATCAGCGGCGTGTCCGGCATGAACAGGGACGAACTGACGAAGGCACTGCAGTCGCAGTCCTGAAGGGGAACACGTGACTTCCGAGTACGACTCTCCCACACCACCACACGACACCGGGGAACCCGATCCGGTGGAGCGCGATCCGGCCGCCCTGTCGGCTGCCGAGGACCTCGACGAGGACCGCTTGCGCGTCGACCCGCTCGAAGCCGGGATGGACCCGCCCGAGCGCTGGTCAGGCGCGGACAAGTACGGGACGACTCCCTACGAGCAGGCTCATCCTCGGCCTTTCGGCGAACGGCTGGAGGAAGAAGAGCCGGACGCGCAGCCGGAACGACCGTCCCCGCTGGACGACGAGGTGGCGCGGGAGGCTTCCGACCGTGGCCAGCTCGCGGACGAGGCAGGCGGCTCGATGGCGGCAGAGCAACGCACGCCGCCGCGCCAGGCGGAATGATGGTTCGGGGGAAGGCCCACGCGGCCTTCCCCCGTTCGTCACCGGCTCAGGCGCAGGGTCAGCACCTGGAACGGCCGCAGTGACACCGGAATGCCGTCCGGCGTGACCTCGGCGTCCGCCAGGGGGCGTTCCAGCAGGTCCGTGGGCTTGGCCGCGGACACGGGGAAACTCGTCTTCACAACCGCCTTCGCGCGGCCTCCGAGCGCTTCGTACAGGCGCACGATCACGTCACCGGACTGATCGTCGGCGAGTTTCACGGCCTCAACCGTCACCGCGTCGCTGTCCACAGTGATCAAAGGTTCCGGCGCGCGTCCGCCTCGCACGGAACGCACCGGAAGGTTCAACGCATATCCCTCGGCGACAGCGTCCGAAACAGACGCACCCGGCAGCAGCGAGTACGTCATCACGTGTTTGCCCTGATCGGCGTACGGGTCGGGGCAGCGCGGCGCACGGACCAGGCTCAGACGCACAGTCGTGGTCGTCGTACCGTCCTCATTGGAGGAACGACCGATGTCGTGGCCGTACGTCGAGTCGTTCAGGACGGCGACGCCGTAACCGGGCTCGGCGACGTGGACCCAGCGGTGGGCGTAGATCTCGAACCGGGCCGCGTCCCAGCTGGTGTTGGTGTGCGTCGGCCGGTGGACGTGCCCGAACTGGATCTCCGCCGCCGACCGGTCGGCGTGCACGTCCACCGGGAACGCGGCCTTGAGGATCTTCTCGGACTCGTGCCAGTCGATCTCGGTCCGCACGTCGATCCGGCGGCTGCCGGCCCGCACGCTGATCACCTGGGTGATCCGGGACGACCCGAACGACCGGACGACCTCGATCGCGCCTTCGGCACCGGTGCTCACCACCGAGATCGAGTCCACTTCGGTTAGTTCGGTGTGCCTGCGGCGGTAGTGGGCGTCGATGTCCCACGCGTCCCAGTAGTTCGGCAGATCCGGGTGCAGCTGGAGCAGATTGCCCGGTCCGGCAAGCACCTCACGTCCTTCGGCCAGATCCACAACGGACGAGAACAGGCCGTTGTCGTCCAGCTCGACGCGGACCAAGCCGTTGTCCAGCAAGCGATCGGACACGGTCACCGGCACGGCGTCCGCACTGGACAGCACAGCGGCGCCGGACGCGGGCACGGAAGTCAGCACGCCGTCGACAATCTCGGTCCGGGCGCGCGGGCTGGTGTTGAAGACCACGGCCTGATCGCCGGAACCGGCCAACGATTCCAGGGCGGCGTGCGTGATCGCGGTGAGTTCGGCGGCCACGGCCGCGTACTTCGCCTCCGCCTCCTTGTGCACCCACGCGATCGAGCTGCCCGGCAGGATGTCGTGGAACTGGTGCAGGAGCACGACTTTCCACAACCGGTCGAACGCTTCGTACGGGTAGTCGTAGGCACCCGCGATCGCGGCGGTCGCGGCCCACAGCTCGGCTTCCCGGAGCAAGTGCTCGCTCCGTCGATTGCCCGCCTTGGTCCGGGCCTGGCTGGTGTAGGTGGCGCGGTGCAGTTCCAGGTACATCTCGCCGGACCAGACCGGCGCGTCGGGGTACTCCGCGTGTGCCTTCTCGAAGAACTCGCCGGGCTTCTCGATCACGACCTTCGCCGTGCCTTCGAGGTCCTTCAGCCGGCGGGCGCGTTCGAGCATCTCCCTGGTCGGGCCGCCACCGCCGTCGCCGTACCCGAACGGCACGAGCGACGTGGTGCCGCGCCCTTTCTCCAGGTAGTTCGAGACGGCGTACGCCATCTCCTTACCGGAGAACTCCGAGTTGTACGTGTCCACCGGCGGCAGATGCGTGAACACCCGCGTGCCGTCGATGCCTTCCCACCAGAAGGTGTGGTGTGGCATCTTGTTCGTCTGGTTCCATGACATCTTCTGCGTCAGGAACCACTTCGCCCCGGCCAGCCGGGCCAGCTGCGGGAAGGCCGCGGTGTAGCCGAAGGAGTCGGGCAGCCAGACCTCCTCGCACTCGTAGCCGAACTCGTCGAGGAAGAACCGCTTGCCGTGCACCAGTTGCCGGGCCAGCGCCTCGCCGCCGGGCAGGTTGGCGTCCGACTCGACCCACATGCCGCCGACCGGCGCCCACTGGCCGGACTTCACGGCCGCGGCGATCCGTTCGAAGATGACCGGTTGATGTTCCTTGATCCACGCGTACTGCTGCGCCTGCGAGCACGCGAAGACGAACTCCGGGTACTCCTGCGCCAACGCGGTGACGGTCGCGAAGGTGCGTGCGGTCTTGCGGATCGTCTCGCGCTGCGGCCAGAGCCACGCACTGTCGATGTGCGCGTGCCCGACTGCCGACAGCTTGTGCGCACTGGCGTGCGCGGGTCGCGACAGCACCTCGGTCAGTTCCGCACGTGCGTCCGCCGCCGTGCCGGAAATGTCCGCCACGTCGATCGCGTCCAGAGCGCGTTCCAGGGCACGCAGGATCTCGTGCCGCCGCGGGTCCGATGTGGACAGCTCGACCATCAGCTGGCTGAGCACCTCGACGTCCATCTGGAGCTGCCACACGTCCTCGTCGAGGAGTTTGACGTCGGCGGCCGCGAAGACGTACTGCGGTTCCTTGCCCGCGGTCTGCTTGTCCCCCATCTGTGTCGGCTGCATGCCGTTGGCGAGCACATCCGGGTTCGCGGCCGCCTCGATCAGCAGGCCGACCAGGTCACCTGTGATCGGCACGTGGTTGTTGCGCGGGGCGATCCCCTTGATCGGGCGGCCGTCCAGGTCGTGCGCGAGCCCTTCGGCCTGGAAGCCCGCCTGCGTCCCGGTGAAGCCGAGGTCGATCACGGCTTCGACGCGCTTGCCGTGCCATTCCTGGGGAACCGCGCCGCGGATCCGGAACCAGCTGGTGGACCAGGGCGCACCCCAGCGCTGTCCCACGGTGAACGGCTCGTAGTCCGCGGCGAGCGCCTCGGCGACCGGCACGGGCTCGTCGGGCACGTGCCAGACTTCGATCTCCAGTGGGTAGGACCCGGCGTACTTGGCGGGCGCGATGCGAGTGGTGAGCATCCGTGCCAGCCGGTCCTCGACCTGCCGCCGATCGTCGTGCACAGGTGACCTCCAGGAAGACGGGGTTCCCGGCCGACGGTATACCAAGGTTTCCGCTCTGGGCAGACTCTTGCCGGACGAGCGGCCGTCCTGTCATTTCCTGTCATTCCGCCCAGGGCAACGGGCGCCGGTCGTCCGAGCCGGGCAGGGTCACGGACCCGCCGACGGGCATGCACACCAACGCTTCGACCGGCCCGTCGGCGACCCTCACCTGCCGCGTCTCACCGGCCGGCAGGATGGCGGTCTCGCCCGCGCGGACAAGGTTCGCCGAACCATCCACAACGAACTCGACAGCACCGTCCAGTAGGACCCAGACCTGCTCGCGGTCGACGGCGTGCACCGGGCCCTGCGCACCGGGCCGCATGCTCACCCGCCACGTGCTCTGTTCCTTGCTGCCCAGGCTCGGCGTGGCCAGGCTGGCCATGGCGGCGTTCGGCGTTTCGACGGTCCGGGCGGTGGTCACGACGATCATCTCGGCTCCTAAGTCAAGTAGCTTTACTCGTCTGCGAGTAAAGCTACTTGACTCGAATGTGTCAAGATGGAGGCGTGACTGAGGACCCCTTGGCCAGGACCGAGCTGACGTTCCTGCTCGGCATGGGTTTCCAGCTGGTGCTCCGCGAGTTCGTCACGCGCATGGACGCCGCCGGTTACCAGGACCTGCGGCCGATCCACGGCGCGGTGTTCCAGGCGCTGAAGTCGTCGGGCGCGACCGGGACGGAGCTGGCCGACCGCCTCGGCGTGACCAAACAAGCAGCCGGGCAGATCGTGGACGAGCTCGAAGAGAAGGGCTACGTCACCCGTGAGCCGCACCCCGAAGGCGGCAGACGCAAGCTGGTCGTGCTGACCGGCAAGGCCTTCCGGCATCTGACGGTGGCCGGGCGAATCCTGCACGCCCTGGAAGCGGAGCTGGCCGAACAGGTCGACTTCGCCGGCCTGCGCGTCGAGCTGACCAAGCTGATCCGGACCATGGCAGGCCAGGACATCCCAGCCCTACGCCCCTCCTGGTAACCGCCCACAACCTCGTGAGTGTTTATCAGGGTTAGAACGCCGATAAACACTCACGAGGGCAAGGTGACCACATCGGCCAGGACGACATCGGGTTCGGTCAAGCGGGACCGTGCCGGGCTGTCGTACACGACCAGCAGCTCGTTGTCCGGCAGCAAGGCGATGCCCTCGGCGTGGTCGTCGCCCTCGCCGTACGGCAGGTCGAGCACGCGCTCCAGCTCTTCCCGGTGCACGACGTCGGAGGCCCGGAGGTCGGCGGCGCCGCGCCAGCGGTAGACGCGGACGGGGCCGTCGAGGTCCATCGACGGGCCCGCGAGGATCAGCAGGTCGTCGCCCTGCACGCACAGGTCCCGCACGCCGAGGCCGTCGATGTCGATGAAGTGCTTGACGTACCGGCCACCGTCGACCTTGTCCAGCTTGAGCTCGTTGCCGTCGGCACGCGGCGCGAGCTGGAGGATCACCGCCCAGCCTCGCAACACCGGCCCGCGCAGGCCGAGGAACACGCGCTCCTCCCCCGGCTCACCGGCCGCGGCGATGCCCTCGATGTCCAAGCCGTTGTCCTTGCCCGGAATGGCGAGGAACGGCGCCAGGTGGTCGTCGTCCTCCAGCAGGTCGATCAGGCCGGGCCTGCCCAGCGCGGCACTGCGGTGGCCGTCGCAGGTCTCGGAGACCGGTTCGTCGTTCTCGATCGCCAGCCGTGCGAGGACCCGGCGTGACGGTTCGGCACTCACGCTGGCCAGCCGCTTGGCGGACTTGGCGTCCGAGTGGTCACGCTTGAGCTTCTTGCGCTTGGAGCTGTGCGAACCGACCGCCCAGAGGTACGGTCCCACGCGCGCGAGGCCCTCGACGTCGACCTCTTCGTGCGCCTCCCCGGGCAGCTTGATCACGGCGGGCAGCGGGAACGTCACGTGTTCGGCGTACTCGGTGGGCCGGCCGATCTCGTCGGCGGTCAGCCGTTCGACGGTCGCGGTCTCGTCGCCGGCGATCCACAGGTAACGCCCGTCACTGCGGACCGCGGACAGGTTGACGTGCGTGAGTGCCTCGACGGCGCCGGTGTCGAACCGGAGCCGGACCTGGCGATTGACGACGGTCATGTGCCCCCCTTGTCGCTGGAAGCCGTCAAGGCTGCGCGTCGACGATGAAGAGCGGACCGCCTTCACGGTAGCGACGCGCACGTGCTTCCGCCCGTTTTAGCACGCGCCTGCGGATCAACGCCCGTGTCGGCGGGAACAAAAGGGCGATCGCGACGACATCGCTCACGAATCCGGGCAGCACGACGAGGAACCCGGCGGCCGCGATGAGCACGCCGTCGATCATCTCGCCCTGCGGCGGCTGTCCGGACCGGACCTTGCTCTGGAACGCCGTCAGCGCGCGCATCCCCTCGCGGCGCAGCAGCACGGCACCGATCACGGTGGCCGCGACCACCAGCAGAATCGTCGGCAGCACGCCGATCGCCGAGCCGATCACCACGAGCACGGTGAGCTCGACCGCCATCGCCAGCAACAAGAGGATCAGAACGGGCATACCCGCTCAACGTCCGGGAGCGTGAAAACACTCCCGTCCGGCGTCCTCAATCACCCTGAGCATGAATTCCCCCGCTTGCCCGGGGTCACGCAGATCACCCAGGCGCACGCCGAACGTGTCCAGCGTGTAGCGCACGGCCTCGTCCTTGGAGATGATCTGTCCGGTCCTGACCGTGCAGTGCAGTCTCGGCGGGCCGATCATGCGGGTCAGCGCCTTGCGCGGCGGCCGGTCGGACAGGCACTGCTGGGCGAAGGACCGCCAGTGGCCGGTCAACTGGTCCAGGTTCCACTGCCGCAGCTTGTCCGGTTCCGGATCGAGGCCCAGTTCCGTCGGCGCGGGCCCGCGAACCGTGATTCCCTTGTCCAGCAGTACCTTCCACATCACCGGATTGACGTCGAACCCGCGTCCGGCCTTGAACCGCCGTCCGCTGTGCGACGCGATGGGCCGGATGCTCGTCACCGGCTTGGCCATGTCCTCGGGGGCGACGAACACGCCGTTCATCGTGCCCGGAATGCCGGGTTTCCCGAGCAGCACGGCCGCTCCCGCGGTCCGCAGGTTGCCCAGGACATGCAGCGCCCGCAACCGGCTGGGGTCGCCGGTCAGCACCGCGACGAAGTCCACGTCGCTGCGATCGGCGTGCCAGGCGCCCAGAGCGGCCGAGCCGACCAGGTAGAAGCCGGTGATCTGGCCGGGCAGCAGCCGGTCGGCCACGGTGAGGTATCGGTGCACGATCCGCTCGATCACCTCCCCGACCTTATCCTGTGGTCCGGGGGCGGTGTCAGGCGGAGCGGCGGGCCAGCACGCCCTGTTCGATCGCGTACCGGGTGAGCTCCGACCGGCGGCGCTGGCCGGTCTTGTCCCTGATCCTGTCCAGATAGGACCGGACGGTGCGGATGCTGATGGCCAGTTCCAGGGCGATGTCCTGGTCACGTTCCCCGGACGCCACCAGGGAAAGCACCTCACGCTCCCGCACGGACAGCTCGATCACGTGCCTGCCCCGCGTGGCGGAAAGCATGTACGAGGCCAGAGTCGGCGAGATGTAGCTCTCCCCCATGGCGATCAGGCGCAACGCCCGCAGCAGCTCGGCGGCCTCGACGTCCTTCGACAGGAATCCGCGCGCTCCGGCGGCCATCGCGCTGAGCACTTCGTGCTGGCCGGCGTGCGCGCTGACCACCAGCACTTTGTGGCCCATCCCGACGACTTCCATGACCGCCGCCGAGTCGCGCACGCCCGGCAGTTTGAGGTCCAGGACGACCACGGACTCCGGCGAGCGTCGCCGGACCGCGAACTGGGCGACGGATTCGGCGACCGTGTCGAGTTCGAAGTCCGGTGACTCCGTGAGCAGCTGTGCCACGGCCGAGCGGTAGAGCGGGTGGTCTTCGATCACCCCGACTGTGATCCCCATGGCACCACAGTAGGAACCGGCCGTGGCGCGGTGTGACAGTCATTCACCCCTCATCCAGGTCACCTCGACCCAGACCTGCGATCCGCTGTGCACCGTCGAGCTTGTGACCCCGTTGTGGGACGTTGCCGGGACGCTCTCCGGCGGTGAGTCGGAGACCACGCTGACGGTCACGGATTCCCCTGTGCCGACAACGGTTACCCGCGCCATGCTGACGGCCGTCGTGAGCATCGTGACCGCGGGTTCCGTCAGTGCGCGGCGGGCCTCGGGCGGCACGACAGGCCGTTGCCCGCGCTCGGCGAACCGTACGGAGACGCCGTTACGTTCGGCCAGTTCGATGTATCCGCGCAGCTCGTGCAGTAGCGGGTCGGGGGTGCCCTCAGCGAACAGGCGCCGCATCTTGGCCGCGTCCAACGAGCACTGTCGCCGGACCGTCGCGTCGCCGGGGTCCAGGGCCCCGGAAGCCAGGCCGGTCAGCAAAGGCGCCGTGGTGTCGGCGAGGACGGCGTACCGTTCCTTACGGTCACCGTGCAGTTGATCCGCGACGGCTTCCGACGTCCGCAGTTCCTCCTCGTCCCGCGCGATCTTCGCGGCCGACACGGCGATTCCCCGCAGCACGGTCGCGATCATGCCGACGGCCATCTGGTACGCCAGCACGAGCACGGTCGCGTTCACCGCGCCCGCGATGGTCACCGCGCTCACGCCGCCGATCCAGACCTGGACGAACGTCAGCGCGTACTGCAGGACGACCACCCCGGCGAACACCACGGCGCGTTCGTCCAGCAGCAACAGGACCAACGACCAGGCCACGTCGCCTTCGGACCAGTGCGCGAAACCCAGGCGTTGCTCCGGCAGCACGGCCTGGGTGGCGAGGATCGAGACCCCGAACACCAGGAACACCAACGGCCAGCGCAACGGAATCCGCGAAGCCCCGGTCCACAGGGTGAACCCGGCCCACAGCGAGATGAACGTGCACACGCCGAGCGTCAGATACTGTGTCGCGCCGGACGTGTACGACTCCGGATTGGCCAGGATCTTCGGCAGGTCCAGGCCGTAGAGGATCACCAGGTTCATCGCGACCATCGCCCAGCGCAGCCCCCGCAGGAACCGGTTGGCGATGATGTCGGCGTCCCCGCCCGCCGGTTCCCCCATCCTGATCGGGCTTTCCAGGCGGACCGTGGTGCCCTCGCCGGGTTTGCTGGCCACGGAGGCGTTCCCGCCGATACGGTCCATCCGTTCGACGAGCGACCGTGCCACGCCGAACCGGTTGTCCGGCACGCTCGCGGGGTCGAAGCCCTTGCCGCGATCCACGATCTCGACCGAAACGGTGCCGTCGTGGTGGCCGACACGGATCTCGGCGTCCCGCACCCCGGAATGCCGGACCACGTTCGTCAAGGCTTCCCTTGTGCCACGGGACAACGCGATCGCGACGACCGCGGGGACGGTCACCGCGCCGGGCACCTGCCAGGTGATGGTCAACGGCGCGCGGTCGGTGACCTCACGCAACATGTCCACCAGGTCGACCTGGCCCGCGGGGATGTCCTCACGGCCACGGATGACTTCCAGGTCACGCGCCGCCTGCTCGGACAACCACCTTTCCGGCTTGGCCACCACCCCCGCGCCGACCATCAGCAGCGTGGCGGAGGCGGTGTCGTGCAACGCTGCCAGGTACTCCCGCTCGTCGGCTCGCCGGGCCGAGGCGATCGCGGCTTGCCTGCGTAGTTCCTCGTTGCGGGCGACCAGCCGGTCGGCGATCCGCGCGCCGCGCCGGACGAACCTGTACAACGCGAACGACAGCGCGGCTTCCATGATCATCCACAGTTGCACCGGAACGTTCGCCGTCCACCCGGTGGGGTCGGCCACCGCCGTGCCGGCCAGGTAGGCCGCCATGATCACGAGCGTCGCGACCGCGAGCGTGATCGGCCCCAGTTGCCACGGGTACGACACGACCGTGATCGCCGCGGCGACGAACACCCAGCTCGCGGCGGCCGCGGCGTCGGGGGTGGCGGTCCACACCTGGGTCAGGCACGCCGCGCACATCACCGCGACGTCGGCCACCGTCAGCCAGATCCCGCCGTTGCGCACCTTGCGGTAGGCGTACCAGGCGTTCCACCCGTTGAGGACCAGGACGACGGCCGCCGCGAGCACGGGTTCCCGCGCCGGTTCCAGCAGCAGGGACACCAGGCTGGCCATGGCGACCACGACCAGCCGCAACCCCAGGGCGTACCGCAGCCCGATTCTCAACAGTTCCCGTTCCGCGGACCCCACTCGCCGATGTTAGGCACAAGTGCCCCGCGTCCCGGTGGGTAATTCTGCCGCCGATCAGGCGTGTTCCAGCGCCCCCTCGTGAGTGTTTGTCCGTGTTCTAACCCTGATAAACACTCACGAGGGGTGAGCTGGGGTTTCAGGGTGACATCCAGCCGGGGGTGATCATCGCCGATTCGTAGGCCAGTACCACCAGTTGTGCTCGGTCACGGACGTCCAGTTTGGTCATGATCCGGCTGACGTGGGTCTTCGCGGTCGCCGGGCTGAGCACGAGTTTCGCGGCGATCTCGTCGTTGGACAGCCCGGTGGCCACCAGGGTCATCACCTCGCGTTCCCGTTCGGTCAACGAGTTCAGCCGTGGGCTGGGCGCCGGGCGGTCGATCCGGCCCGCGAACTCGGCGATCAACCTGCGTGTCACCGTGGGGGCGAGCAGCGCGTCTCCCCGGGCGACCACGCGGACGGCGTGGATCAGTTCCATCGGTTCGGTGTCCTTGACCAGGAAGCCGCTTGCCCCGGCTCGCAGCGCGCCGTAGACGTAGTCGTCGAGGTCGAAGGTGGTCAGGATGATCACGCGGACGGCCGAGCTCCGGACGATCTCGTGGGTCGCGGCCAGGCCGTCGAGTTCGGGCATCCGGACGTCCATCAGCACGACGTCCGGTTCGCACGCGCGGGTCTGGCTGATCGCCTCCGTGCCGTTCGAGGCCTCGGCGATCACCTCGATGTCGTCCTCGCCGTCCAGTATGGACTTGAAACCGGCGCGGACCAGTCGCTGGTCGTCCGCGAGCAGGACTTTGATCATCGCTCCGCCCCAATCGGAAGCGTGGCCGACACTCGCACGCCGCCGGTTCCACCTCGCACGGTCAGCTCGCCGCCGACGGATCGTGCCCTTTCGGTCATACCACGAATCCCGTTGCCCGCGTGCACGTCGCCGCCGCGGCCGTCGTCGTCGACCTGCACCCGCATGTCCTTGTCGCCGTACTGGATCCGGACGTTCACCGCCCGCGCTGAAGCATGCCTGGTCACGTTGGTCAGCGCTTCCTGGATTATCCGGTACGCCGCCAGGTCCACCTCCGGCGGCAACGGCCGGGGCTCGCCGTCCACTGTGACCTTCAGGCCGGTGGCACGGGTGCGTTCGACCAGTTCGTCGAGCTGGCTCAGCCCGGGCGGCCTGGTCGGTGCCTGTTCGTCGACCTGGCGCAGCACACCGAGCGTCGCCCGCAGTTCCCGCAACGCGTCCTTACTGGCCTGCTTGATCGCTTCCAGCGCTTCGGGCTCGTTGTTCCTCCGGTGCAGCGCCGCGCTGGCCTGCACATTGATCAACGAGATGTTGTGCGCGAGGACGTCGTGCAGCTCCCGTGCGATGCGCAGGCGCTCGTCACCGGCTGCCCGCTTCTCCGCTTCGGCGACGAGCGCACGACGGCCACTGCTCACGGCGCCGAGCGCGATCACGGCGACCAACCAGCCGACCAGCATGAACATGGCGATGTTGTCGACGTGCCTGACAGGCGTCGCGATCTCGCCCAGCACGACGCTCGTCATGGCGATTACCGCGATCGCGATCGCCAGGACGATCCGTCCCGCGGCGGCGACCGAGTACAGCGCGATGACGAAGGCCGCCAGCAACGGACCGGAACTTGTCACGAACGGGTAGTAGACGCCGCAGCCGATGATCGTGCCGACGGTGACCGACACCGGGAAGCGCCGCCGGAACGCCAGAATCCCACACGTCAGGATGATGACGACGAACCCGGCCACGTCCGGCGCGGGTCCGTTCAGATACGTCAGTCCCAGGACACCGGCCAGCACGGCACCTGCCCACAGCGCGTCCCTTGTCCACTCCGCCACAACCCGAGTTTGCCCCAGCTCAGCCCTCGTGAGTGTTTATCGGTGTTCTAACACTGATAAACACTCACGAGGGGGTAGCTGTCAGACCGGTTGTGCGGGGGTCACCTTCTGGCGGTGCACGATCACGTCGAACCACTGCCCCACCGAGCCGCCGCTGGTGTAGGAGCCCGGCCCGCGGTCCGGCAGGCCACGGGTCACGATCGGCGCCCGCAGCCAGCTCCGCACCTCAGGTGGGGCGGGCACGCGCAGGTCCACAGCGAACTGGTCGGCGCGGACGGCACCCAACGGCCACTCGAACCAGTGCCGCGGAGGCGCGGGCAGTGCGACCGTCTCGCCGGGGCTCACGCTGACCGTGCCGTGGTCGAAGGTGAACCCGATCGGCACGTACCGGCGGCCATACCAGTCGCGCAGGTACGACCCGGCGCTCGCGAAGCGCATGTCCGGGTCGGGCGGAATCGCGATCCGCAGGTGCGGGGCGTTGGCGACGTGCGGGCTGGCCGCCCAGTACGCCACCTTGTCGCCGCTGTGGTCACGCCACCACCGCAGGTTCTCCGCAGCACGGGCGTCCCGGTACACCAGGCCATCGGCCGCCGAGCGGCTGTAGTGCTCGTAGAAGAACTTGATCTGCCGGGCATGCCCCACGGCCAGCGCATGAGCCCGGTCTCCGGGCTTGTGCGGCAGGCTCGTGACCAAGTCATGGACCTTCTGGGCAGCCGTGATGAAGGGCTGCTTGTCCACGATGGCCTGGTACTTCGCGATGTGCCCGAAGATGTCCGCTGACGCCGGACGGATCACCCGCAGGTGGGCACGAACCTCCGCCAGCCGCTCGGGCGCGGTCCGGGCGACGAAGGCGTCGACGGCGTCATACGCCGAGAGACCGGTCAGGTAGTACTCGACGCCGACGAAGCGCACCTTGTCGGCCCGCCCCTTGTTGAAGTCGCGCAGCCACAGCAGCACATCGGCCACTTCATGGTTCTGCCACATCGGGCCCAGGTTGCCGAGCACCACGCCCAGGTCCACGGCACCGCCACTGATGTACTCGTCGACCTCGACGCCCGTCGTCCACTGGTCTTCCCAGGCGATGGACCGGAAGCCCAACTGTTCGACCAGCACACGCAGCACACGGTGTTTGAGCCGCAGTTCCTCGGACGCACCGTGCACCGACTCGCCCAGCCCGACGATCTGTGCCTGCCGGACCGACTCGCGCAGCGGCGCCAGATCGTCAAGCGATCCCGCCGGATCGACCCGGTCAAGCGGCGCCATGGTCTGGGTGACCCAGCCGGTCACCGGGTGCTCCGAACGCCCGGCGGACGCCGCCGACGCACCGCCCAGCATCCCGGCGCACACGAGGGTCACGACAAGCCCTCTGCCGAATACCGATTGCCCCATCAGAACTCCTTTCTCCTGCTGGGACACCATTCCGGGAGCGGTCATCGCACACATCCGTCGCCGAGCGGGTCGCCGAGTACGCCACTCGACGTACGCGGACCTAGTTGACCGACCAGTCAAGAGGGCGCTAGCGTGCCCGCATGGTGGTGTCGAGGGAACGGATCGTGCGGTCGGCCGCGAAGATGTTCCTCACGCGCAGCTACGCGTCGGTCGGGATCAGCGATCTGTGCACGGCCGCGGACGTGCACAAGGGCAGCTTCTACCACTTCTTCGCGTCCAAGGCCGAGCTGGCCAAGGCCGTGGTCGACCTGCACGCGGCCGAGTTCGACAGGCGGTTCGCCGAGGCCAAGGGCCTCTACGCGGTCGCCGGCGCGGTCGCCGACGTCCAGGGCGCGTTCGAGGAGAAGTTCGGCCGGATCGTGGGGTGCCCGTTCGGCAACCTCGCGGCGGAGTTGTCCACCACCGACGACGAGCTGAGGGTTCATGTGGCCGCGGTGTTCGACCGGTGGGAGAAGCGCCTCGTCGCCGCGTGTGAACAGGCGCCTCTCCGGGACGGCGTCGAGCCGGAGCAGCTGGCGCGGATGATCCTCGCCCAGATCCAGGGGCAGATCCTCATCGCCAAGGTGCGGTTGCGTCCGGCCACCGAGATCGCCGCCGGAATCCGCGCGCTGATCAGCGCCAACCTCAAGGAGCCGGGATGACACGCTCCACTGTGGACTTCCACTTCGACCCGATGTGCCCGTTCGCCTACCAGACCTCCGTGTGGCTGCGGGAGGTGCGCGACCGGATCGGCATCACGATCAACTGGCGCTTCTTCAGCCTCGAAGAGATCAACCGGTTCGAAGGCAAGAAGCACCCGTGGGAACGGGAATGGTCGTACGGCTGGTCGCTGATGCGGATCGGCGCCACGCTACGCAGGCGCGGCATGGGCCACCTGGACACCTGGTACGCCAGAATCGGCGAAGCACTGCACATGCGGGGCGAGAAGCCCCACGATCCGGCCGTCGCGAGGCAACTGCTCGACGACCCGGGCGTGTTCGACGAAGCGATCAACGACCCGACGACACACGACGAGGTCAAAGCGGATCACCAACGGGTGGTCGACGCGGGCGGATTCGGTGTGCCGACACTGTTCTTCGAAGACGGCCAGACACTGTTCGGGCCGGTGCTGGTCGACCCGCCGAAAGGCCAGGACGCGGTGAAACTGTGGCACGTCGTCACCGGAATGGCGGACCTGCCGCACGTCTACGAACTGCAACGACCCAAGTCACCGGCGGACCAGCACCTGATCGCCCAGCACCTGCGGCCGTACCTGGACGGACGGGACTGGGTGAGCGTCAACCGAGGCGAGATCGTCGACTTCTCTGGAGGGACCGCATGACCAAGGCGAAGACGGTGCAGACGCTGATCGACGAGTGGTCCTCGATCGACCAGCTGCTGGCGGAACTGCCCGAGGAGCAGTGGAAGACGCCGACGGCGTTGCCGGGCTGGTCGGTGCAGGACGTGGTCGCCCACATCGTCGGCACGGAACTCAACCTGTCGGGCAAGCAGCCGCCCGAGGTGCCGGGCGTCCGCGAATACCCGCACGTGCACAACGACATCGCCGCGCTCAACGAGTGCTGGGTGGAGTCGATGCGCGCCCAGTCCCCCGCCGACGTGCACCGGCTTTTCCGCGAGGCCACCGCGACCCGCGCCGAGGCGCTCACCGCGATGTCCGAAGAGGACTTCGACGCTCCCTCGTGGACACCGGCGGGCCAGGACACGTACGCCAGGTTCATGCGGATCCGGGTGTTCGACTGCTGGATGCACGAACAGGATGTCCGGGAAGCGGTCGACCGGCCGGGCCACGAGTCGGGCGATCCGGCCGAGATGTCGCTCGACGAGATTTCGGTGGCGCTGGGCTACATCGTCGGCAAGAAGGCGAAAGCGCCGCAGGGATCGTCGGTCACGTTCGACCTCGATGGCCCGGTCCGGCGCCGGCTGCACGTCCAGGTCGACGGTCGCGCCACGGTGGTGCCGCAGTTGGCGGGCGAAGCGACCGCGACACTGACGATGTCGTCGACGGTTTTCACCCGATTGGCTGGTGGCCGGATGCCGGTGGAACTCGGATTCGGTCGTACCACGGTGAAAGGCGACGCCGACCTGGCGGAGAAGGTGGCGTTCGCGCTCCCGTTCACGATCTGACCCAACTGGGAATCCCAGTGCTGGGACGGGGAATGACACCATGGCACGGTGGCGAAGCACACCGGGTCGACGTTCCTGCGCCGGAAACTGGGCGCGAAGTTGCGGAGGATGCGCGAGGCGGCGGAGTTCTCCTTGGACGACGCCGCACCGAGACTGGACAAGACAAGGAGCGCGTTGCACCGGATGGAAACCGGGGAGACGCGGGTCGACGTCCACATGGTGCGGTCCATGATGGACCTCTACGACATCTACGACCCGGACCTGATCGAGGAGGCACGGGAGGCCTACAAGCCGCCGTGGTACCGCGCCTACGGCGACTTAGGTCTGGGATATGTCGATGTTGAGACATCGGCGGCGCAGGTCGACAACTTCGAGGTGCAGTTGGTACCGGGCCTGCTCCAGACGGAGCAGTACATGCGAGCAGTATTCGGCCACTGGGAGCCGTCCGCGGCCGACAATGACACCGCAGTCCGGCTGATGCGCCAGCGCAGACTCATGGGTGAAGGACAGCCCCTGCGGCTGAACACAGTCATCGATGAAGCAGTGCTTCGATGTGACATAGCCGGACCTCGACCTGAAGCGATGCTCAAGCAGTTCAGGCACCTGCTCGCGGCGGCCGCCTTGCCGACAGTCAACCTCCAAATCCTGCCGTTCCGGCGGGCGGCCAGGTGTTTGACCGGCCCATTCAACATTCTGACCTTTCCCGACCAGGAGGATCCCGCCATTCTTTATGTCGAACATGTCGCCGGAGCAATCCACATCGATGATCCCGGAGATGTGGCGAAGGCCAAGCTTGAGTTCAGCCTGCTGCAGGCTGAGGCGCTGACTCCGGCAGCCTCCATCACCCTGATTGAGCAAGTGGTGGAGGATCTCAAGGACGTTGAGCAGTAGCGAATACAGCTTCCGTCAACAGGTAGCGAGCATCGTCGCGAGGGCGTCCCGCTCCTTCGTGTCCACCGTGAGCTGGTAGAAGGCTTTCACCGCAACGTAGTTCTTCGCGTACGTGCACCAGTACGCCCGCACCGGCGGCTTCCACGTGCCCGGGTCCTGATCGCCCTTCGACCGGTTCGCCGCCGCTGTCACCGCGAACAGTTGCGGGTTGCCCAGGTCGTTGGCGAACTGCTTGCGCTTCTCGTCGGTCCACGTCGACGCGCCGGACCGCCACGCCTCAGCCAGCGGCACCATGTGGTCGATGTCGATGTCCGCCGCCTTCGTCAGCTCCACGCCGTCGTACGGGCTCACCCACTTGCCTGACACCGCACGGCACTGCGCGTCCCGCTGAACCTGCGCTCCTTGGCGTTGCAGCACGATCTCCCTGGTGTCACACGAGTCCCCGTTGCCCGCCCAGTGCGAGAACCGGTCGCGGCTGTACCCGCTCATCGGCCCCGGCGGCGCCACCTTGAGGCTTTGCAGGTCCGCTGATTCCGGTGGTAACGCGGCGGATTCGGCCCGGTTCAGCCACCAGAACGCGACCGCCAGGACAAGCAGCAGGGCGACCGCGCCGACTGCGGCGACGGTCGAATGACGAGTCCGGCTCACACCACAGATTCAAAACGATCACTGGCGTGAGCCGGACGAGGCGCGCCGGACTAAATCTGCACCATCTGGTCGAACAGCGACCGGTACCGTTGCAGCGCCACCCTCAGCTGCTCGGTGTCCACCGAGTCCCATTCGCCCTGTAGCGCCCGTTTCCGCTCGTTCAACTGGGACGTCAGCGTCTCCACCATCTGCGTCACCAGTGCGTCCGCCTCGCGGACGGCCTCACGGGGCTCGTCCACGAAGCCCGCCTGCAGTTCACGCCACTGCGCGCGGTACTGCTCCGCGTCGCTGTCCTCGAAGATCCGCGTTCGTGCGGCGACCGGCGCCTGGTCCTCCGGAATCCGGTTGTCGGTCCGGTCCTCGGCCACCCGTTCGCCGTCCACACGGCCGTTCGTCCGCTCGTCGGCGCGGGTTTCGGCCATCCGGTCGTCGTTTCTCGTGGCTTCGTCGATGTTCGCCTGCGCCTCGTCCCCCGCGTCGTTCCGGCGTACCTCGTGCCTGCGGTCGTTGGGGTCGATGGTCGTCATGCGCGTTGCACCGCCTTACCCGGCTTGTGATCCAGCAGGTCGTCCAGGACCTTGCGGTACGAGATCATCGCTTTGCGCAGGTCGTCCGTGCTGGCGTCGGATCGGGTCCGGACGTCGTGTGCCGTCCGGTAATGGTCGACCGCCCCCGCGTGTTCCACGGACAGGTCGGCGAGCTGACGGTCGTAGCCCTCGGCCGGATACCCGAGATCCGTCACCACGACGTTCACCAGCCGGTCGGCTTCCCCCACAGCCTCCACCGGTGCGTCGACGAACCGCTCCTGGATACGCGTCCACTCGGCGCGGTACCGCTCGTGTTTCTCCTGCGGGAGCGGGTGGAGTTCAAGCTGGGAATGTCGCCGTTCCCGGTCGGCCAGTTCCTTCTCCGCTGCCTTCCGGTCACCGTTGGTCGACACCACGCGGTCGTACTCGGGGCCGAACCTACGGCGCAGGCGTTGACTACGCATTCGCGGCATTAAGAAGAACACCGCCGCCGCGGCGACGAGCACCACCAAGACGATGATGGCGATGATCGCACCCGTTGACATCGTGAGACCTCCTGTTCTCGAAGGTTTGCCTGTTGGGTGCCCTTCGTGATGATCACTACACCCCGGTCGGCGAGAATCGGGCGGTGCTCATGCGGCTACGGAACCGATATGCCTGGTTCGACCACCTGGTCCGGATGATCGACCGGTACGTCGACCACAACGCGTACCAGTACGCGGCCGCGATCACGTACTTCAGCGTGTTGTCGGTCGTCCCGGTACTGATGGTGGGTCTGTCGGTCACCGGTTTTGTGCTGGCCGACGACGACGAGATCACCCGTGACCTGCGGATCACGATCATCCAGGCGCTGCCGTCCGGCCTCGACGGCTTCGTCGCGGACATCTACGACAACGTTATCGATCAGCGCGCGTCGCTCGGTGTCTTCGGTCTGGTGATCGGCCTGTACGCCGGCTGGGGCTGGATGAACGCCCTGCGTGACGCGCTCACCGCGATGTGGAACCTCCAACGGCCGCCGATGCCGTTCTTCCGCACCATCCTGCGGGACCTGTTCGCGCTGATCAGCCTGGCCATCGCGTTGCTGGTCTCGTTCTCGTTGACCGCCGCGGGCAGTTGGCTCAACGGATCGATCCTGCAGTGGACCGGGATGGACGACCATCCGTGGGCGGGCACCGTGCTGTCCTTGCTGTCCGTTCCCCTGGCCATCTTCGCGGACTGGCTGGTGTTCCTGTGGGTTCTCGTCCGGTTTCCGCGGGCCAAGGTCAGCAAGCGCTACGCCGTGCGTGGCGCGTTGGCCGCCGCGATCGGGTTCGAAATCCTCAAGATCGGCGCCAACGTGTACCTGAACCTGCTCGGCCGGTCCCCGACGAGCGCGGCGTTCGGCTCGATCATCGGTCTGCTGGTTTTCGTCTACCTCGTGGCACGGCTGTTGTTGCTGGTCGCCGCGTGGATAGCGACCGGTGGTGATCAAGGTGCCACCCCACTGGTGGTCCAACCGGAGCAGCGCGGGGAGTACCTTGGAGACACCACTGCCGGGTCCGCCGCGCCGACGCTGCGCCCGGCGACCGCAGGTTGGCTGGTGGCGGCGGGTGCCGTGGCGGCACTGTGGCTCCAGCGGACCTTCCGACGGAAAACGCGGCCGAAGTAGGGAGAAAGCGTGTCCGACAGCGACGTGGTCCAGATCCAGCTGGAACGTCACGAGTCGGCGGTGACCGTCGCCCACGTGACCGGGGACATCGACCTGGCGTCGGCCGATGTGTTCCGGGCGGGCCTCGCCGAGAGCGTGGCCGCCTGCGACGCGTTGGTGCTGAACCTGGACGGCGTGACCTTCATGGGGTCGCTCGGGTTCTCGGTGCTGGTCGAGACGCACCGCGAGACCGAGCGCCGCAACGTCAGGTGGGGCATCGTCGCGGGCAGTTCGCCGATCAGCCGCCCGCTGAAGATCACCGGCCTCGAGCAGGTCCTGCCGATCTACCCGTCCGTCTCGGACGCGTTGGACGCATTGGGCGAGGGCCGCTGAGTCAGTACGGCTGGATGGCCAGCAGCGCGATGTCGTCGTGATCGTTGCCACCGAGCCATTCCCGCACGCTTGAGTTGATCTTGGCGAGCATGGCGTCGATCGGTTCACCGGCACACGACGACAACAGATCGTGCAGCCTTTCCTCGCCGTACAGCTCGTCGCCGGACGGCCCGCCGCGGGCTTCGCTGATGCCGTCGGTGTAGAGCAGGCAGACGTCACCGCGGCGCAGCTCGACGAACTCCTGGCCGAACTTGGCGTTCGCGGTCACCCCGACCAGCATGCCCGGGATGATCACCTCTTCGACACGGCCGTCCCGGCGCAGCACCAACGGGCTCGGGTGCCCGCCGGACCCCATCGCCAGGCGCATCGAGTCGGCGCCGCGTGAGGTCAGCGAGCCGACCACGAGACTGGCGAACCGGCTGCGTCCCGTGGCCAGCAGCGTCTGGTTGACCAGGTCGAGCAGCCGCTGCGGCTCCCGCTCGACCAGATGCAGCGCGCTCAGCGCGTGCCGGATGCTGCCGGTCAGCGCGGCCGCCTCGGGTCCGTTCCCGCAGACGTCGCCCAGCAGGAACAGCAGCGTCCCGTCCGAGCGCGGGTGCACGTCGTAGAAGTCGCCGCCGACCTGCAGCGGGCCGGACGCGGGCCGGTACAGCGCGGCCATCCGGCAGCCCGGCACGGCCGGCAGTTCCGACGGGTGCAACGTGCTCTCCAGGCCCTCGATCGCCGCCCGCTGTTTGCCCAGCACAGCGGCAGCGTCCAGGGCGGCGCCCGCGCGGGCGGCGAACTCCCGGACCACCCGCTGCTCCACGTCGGACAACGGCTCGCTGCGGGCCAGGATCAGCACGCCCGGCGTCTCGTTCGTGACCAGCGGTACCGCATGGATCTCGGGGTGTCCGACGAGCAGCTCACGCAACATGCCCGGGATCGCCTCGACCTCGGGCCGTGGCAGCGCGCGAACCGTGGACTGCGTCGCGAACATGGCTCTGGCGAGCACCGGAGCGACCGCCGGTGTCAGCCGCCTGACCTTGCCGCGCAGCGAACGGCCGTCCAGGACGTGGCACCACCACGCCCAGCGGCCTCGGGTCGACGGCAGGAGCACCACCGCGCGCTCGGCGAGGACCGGACTCGCCAGCTCCGCGACGCATGCCGCGGCCGTGTCGGTGTCCATGCTGCCGCAGAGCCGGCCACCGACCTCGGCAAGAAAGGCCGTGTCGTCTTGCTCGACAACGGCCGGACGGGCCGATGCCTCTGCATCGGTCATCCCGCACCTCGCTGACGCTTCGGCAACTTCGTCCATAACCGTAGCGCCTGCCACCACGGGCGCTGACGGACATGGCAAGGTTAGACACCGAAGGTCGCCTCGATCCGGGGAGCAGTCGCCGTGACTACGCACATCAACCAAGAAGCAGTGAGCCAGGATGGCGAGGACGCGGCGCTGGACAGACTGCTGGCCGCGATGGAAGACCTGCGGGACGGCAACTTCCGCCGCCGGATCGTCGCCAAGGGCGAGGGCCGCTCCGCGCAGCTGGCCACCGCGTTCAACGAGATCGCGGAACGCAACCAGCAGCTGGTCAACGAGCTGCTGCGGGTCCGCGAGAGCGTCGCGACCGACGGCGTGCTGCACGAACGCGTCCGTTCCATGGGTGACTCGGGCGGCTGGGGTGTCGCGACCGACGTCGTCAACGAGCTGATCGATCACCTGACCAGGCCGACCGTGGAGATCAACCACGTGCTGACGTCGGTCGCGGAGGGTGATCTGACCAAGCGGATGCCGCTGGAGATCGACGGCAGGCCGCTCGGCGGTGACGTCCTCGAACTCGCGCACACCGTCAACCGGATGGTCGACCAGCTCTCGCTGTTCGCGTCCGAGGTGACCAGGGTCGGCCGGGAGATCGGGACCGAGGGCATCCTCGGCGGCCGGGCGCAGGTCCCGGGCGGTGTGGGCATCTGGCGTGACCTGACCGACTCGGTGAACCTGATGGCGGGCAACCTGACCGACCAGGTGCGTGACATCGCCCGGGTGGCGACCGCGGTGGCCCGGGGTGACCTGACCCAGAAGATCGCCGTCGGCGCGCGAGGCGAGATCCTGGAGCTGAAGAACACCCTCAACACCATGGTCGACCAGCTCTCCGCCTTCGCCGACGAAGTCACGCGGATGGCGCGCGAGGTCGGTACCGACGGCATCCTCGGTGGTCAGGCACAAGTGCCTGGCGTCGCGGGCACCTGGCGCGACCTCACCGACTCGGTCAACACCATGGCAGGCAACCTGACCGACCAGGTCCGCAAGATCGCGACCGTGGCGACCGCGGTGGCCCGGGGCGACCTGACGCAGAAGATCGACGTCGACGCCCGGGGCGAGATCCTCGAACTCAAGAACACCCTCAACACCATGGTCGACCAGCTCTCCGCCTTCGCGGAAGAGGTCACCCGTGTGGCCCGCGAGGTCGGCACGGACGGCATTCTGGGCGGTCAGGCGCAGGTTCCCGGCGTCGCGGGCACGTGGCGCGACCTCACCGACTCGGTGAACTTCATGGCGGGCAACCTGACCGACCAGGTCCGCAGCATCGCGACGGTCGCGACGGCCGTGCAGCGCGGCGACCTGACGCAGAAGATCAACGTCGACGCCCGGGGCGAGATCCTCGAACTCAAGAACACCCTCAACACCATGGTCGACCAGCTCTCCGCCTTCGCCGACGAAGTCACGCGGGTGGCCCGGGAAGTCGGCAGCGACGGGCGGTTGGGTGGTCAGGCGCAAGTGCCTGGCGTCGCCGGCACGTGGCGTGAGCTGACGAATTCCGTGAACTTCATGGCGTCGAACCTGACCGACCAGGTGCGGAACATCGCTCAGGTGACGACCGCGGTCGCGCGTGGCGACCTGACGCAGAAGATCAACGTCGACGCCCGGGGCGAGATCCTGGAGCTGAAGAACACCCTGAACACCATGGTGGACCAGCTGTCGGCGTTCGCCGACGAGGTCACGCGGGTGGCCCGTGAGGTGGGCACCGAGGGCAAGCTCGGCGGTCAGGCGCAGGTCCGTGGTGTCGCGGGCACGTGGAAGGACCTGACCGACAACGTCAACGTCATGGCCGAGAACCTGACGACCCAGGTCCGCAGCATCGCGACCGTGGCGAACGCGGTCGCCAACGGTGACCTGTCGAAGAAGATCACCGTCGAGGCGAGCGGTGAGGTCGCCGACCTGGCCGAGACGATGAACGGCATGGTCGACACGCTGCGCGCGTTCGGTGACGAGGTGACGCGTGTGGCGCGCGAGGTCGGCACCGAGGGCACGCTGGGTGGCCAGGCGCGCGTGCCGAACGTGGCGGGCACGTGGAAAGAGCTGACCGACAACGTCAACGTCATGGCCGAGAACCTGACGACCCAGGTCCGCAACATCGCTCAGGTGACCACGGCCGTGGCCAACGGCGACCTGTCGAAGAAGATGGACGTGAACGCCCGGGGCGAGATCCTCGAGCTGAAGAACACCTTGAACAGCATGGTCGACCGGCTGTCGTCGTTCGCCGGTGAGGTCACGCGTGTGGCCCGCGAGGTCGGCACGGAGGGCAAGCTCGGTGGCCAGGCCAACGTGGTCGACGTGTCCGGCACGTGGCAGCGGCTGACGGAGAACGTGAACCAGCTCGCCGGTAACCTGACCACCCAGGTCCGCGCGATCGGTGCGGTCGCGACGGCCGTGACCGCGGGTGACCTGACGCGGCAGGTCACTGCGGACGCGTCCGGTGAGCTGGAGGACCTGAAGAACAACATCAACCAGATGATCGTCACACTGCGCGAGACGACCAGGATCAACGAGGAACAGGACTGGCTGAAGACCAACCTGGCCAGGATCTCCGGGTTGATGCAGGGACACCGTGACCTCGGCGCGGTCGCGTCGCTGATCCTGAGCGAGCTCGCTCCCCTGGTCCGTGCCCAGTACGGCGCGGTGTTCCTCGCCGAGACCGGCGACAGCGGCACGTGGCTGCGGCGGATCGCGGCGTACGGTCGTTCCGAGGCGGACGGGCCGCTGACGTTCGAGCTCGGCGAGTCGCTGGTCGGCCAGGCCGCCATGGACAAGCGGCCGATCGTGATGACCGGTGCGCCCGCGGACTACATCCGGGTGTCGTCCGGCCTGGGGTCGACGGCGCCGAAGAACGTGATCGTGCTGCCGGTGCTGTTCGAAGGCCAGGTGCTCGGCGTGATCGAGCTGGCGTCGGTGAACGAGTTCAGCTCGGTCCACCACGACCTGCTCGAGCAGCTGAAGGAAACCATCGGCGTCAACATGAACACGCTGCTGGCCAACGCACGTACCGAGGCGCTGCTCGCCGAGTCGCAGCGCCTGACGCGCGAGCTGCGTGCCCGTTCCGAGCAGTTGCAGGCCCAGCAGGACGAACTGCAGAGCTCGAACACCGAACTGGCCGAGAAGGCGGCGCTGCTGGCCCGGCAGAACCGTGACATCGAGGTGAAGAACTCCGAGATCGAGCAGGCCCGCCAAGAGCTGGAGGACCGGGCGCGGCAGCTCGCGACGGCCTCGAAGTACAAGTCGGAGTTCATGGCGAACATGTCGCACGAGCTGCGCACGCCGTTGAACAGTGCGTTGATCCTGGCGAAGCTGTTGAGCGACAACCTGGAAGGCAACCTGACGCCACGGCAGCGCGAGTTCGCCAAGACGATCTACTCGGCGGGCAGCGACCTGCAACAGCTGATCGACGACATCCTCGACCTGACGAAGGTCGAAGCCGGGCATCTGGAACTGCAGATCAACGACTTCGCCCTGCCCGAGCTGGTCAGCTACGTCGAAGCGCTGTGCCGCCCGCTGACCACGGAGAAGGGCCTGGACTTCTCGGTGGTCGTGGAGCCGACCGTGCCGTCGATCCTGCACACCGACGAGCACCGGTTGCAGCAGATCCTGCGCAACCTGTTGTCCAACGCGGTGAAGTTCACCCACGAAGGCCGCGTGGAACTGCGGATCACGATGGTCGACCCGGCGATGATGAAGACCGCCCGGCTGCGGTCGGCCGACGCGGTGATCGCGTTCGCCGTGGAGGACACCGGAATCGGTATCCCCCAGGACAAACTGGCCGTGATCTTCGAGGCCTTCCAGCAGGCCGACGGGACCACGTCACGCAAGTACGGCGGTACCGGGCTTGGTTTGTCCATCTCCCGTCAGCTGACGCAACTGCTGGGCGGCGAGCTGCACGTGACCAGTGAGCCGGGGTCGGGCAGCATCTTCACCCTGTACCTGGCGGTCGACCAGCCGGAGAAGCCCGAACCGGCCGCGCCGCTCGTGATCGAAAGCCCGGCGGAGGAACTGGCGGAGGACCCGAGCGTCCTGCTCCCGATCCGGTTCCACGGCGAGAAGATCCTCATCGTCGACGACGACCTCCGCAACGTCTTCGCCCTGACCGCGATGCTCGAACAGCACGGGCTGGACGTGGTCTACGCCGACAACGGCGTGGCCGGTGTCCGTGCTTTGGAGCAGTACAAGGACATCGCCCTGGTGCTGATGGACGTGATGATGCCGGAGCTGGACGGCAACGCCACCATCGCCGCGATCCGCGAGATGTCGTCGCACAAGGACCTTCCCGTGATCGCGGTGACGGCCAAGGCCATGCCCGAGGACCGGGAGCGGACATTGGCGGCGGGCGCGAACGACTACGTGACCAAGCCCGTCAACAACAACCGCCTGCTCAGGTTGATCGCCAAGCACCTGGAGGGAGACGAAACCACAACCTGACCCCTCGCCGTGTCCACCTTTCCGACACCCCGTGTCCACCTTTCCAGCACCCCGAGATGCACCCTCCGGCACCATGAACCGCACGTTCCGACACCCCGAACCGCACGTTCCGACACCCCGAGATGCACACTCCGGCACCTTGAAATTCCCGCCCACCAGTGAGGGAATTTCACCATGCCGGAACGGTCGACACGGGGTGCCGCAGTGGTGGACACGAGGTGCCGCAACGGTCAACACGGGGTGCCGGAGTGGTGGACACGAGGTGCCGGAGTGGTGGACACGGGGTGCCGGAGTGGTGGACACGGGGTGCCGGAGTGGTGGACACGGGGTGCCGGAGTGGTGGACACGGGGTGGTGGAGTGGTCGGCTTGGGGTGGTGGAGCCGGGTCGGGTTTTGTGGGGCCGCCCTGTAGTTTTGGGTCATGCGGAGCTTGGGGTTGGTGGACGAGTGGCCGGTCGACAACGTGGCCACGGCCGTGGTCGGGCGGGACGGGCAGGTTCTGGGGTCGCGGGGTGACCAGGGCCGGTTGTTCCCGTTGGCGTCCGTGACCAAGTTGCTGACGTCCTACGCCGTGCTCATCGCCGTCGAAGAAGGCGCCGTCGAGCTCGACGAGCCCGCGGGACCGGAAGGGTCCACGATCCGGCATCTGCTGGCGCACGCCTCCGGTCTGGCCATGTCGGAGGACAAGATCCAGGCCAAGCCGGGCACCAAGCGGATCTACTCCAACACGGGCTTCGACGCGCTTGCCGAAGCCGTCCAGCAGGCGTCGGGGATTCCGTTCAACGCCTACCTCGCCGAGGCGGTGTTCGCGCCGCTGAGCATGAACGACTCGACGCTCAAGGGCAGTCCCGCGCACGCCGGGGTGTCCACTTGCGCCGACCTGAGCCGGTTCGCCGCCGAACTGCTGGAGCCGGCCTTGGTGTCCCGGCAGTTGTTCCAGGAGGCCACCACGGTGGTCTTCCCCGGCCTGAACGGTGTCCTGCCCGGGTTCGGGCACCAGAAACCGAACGACTGGGGCCTCGGGTTCTCCCTGCGGGACCACAAGAGTCCGCACTGGACCGGGCGGCGCAACTCCCCCGAGACGTTCGGGCACTTCGGACAGAGCGGCACGTTCCTCTGGGCCGACCCACACGCCGGGATCGCCACCGTCGCCCTGACCGACCGGGCGTTCGGCGAGTGGGCCGCCGAGGCGTGGCCGGTGTTCAGTGACGCGGTCCTTGAGGAGACCAGCTCAGCGGCAGGTGCGTGACGCCGTTGATGAAGTTCGACGTCAGGTGCGTCGGCGCACCCGCCAGCTGAACTTCGGGCAGCCGGGTCAGGAACTCGCGGAAGAAGATGCGCATCTGCAGCCTGCCGAAGTGGGCGCCCAGGCACAGGTGTGGTCCCTGCCCGAAGGCGATGTGGTCGTTGGGCGTCCGCGTGATGTCGAACCGGAACGGGTCCGGGAACTGACGTGCGTCGTAGTGCGCGGACGCGTGGTACACGACGACCTTGTCACCCGCGCGGATCTGTTGCCCGGCAAGGACTACGTCCCGCGTGGCGGTCCGGCGGAAACTCAGGACCGGCGGATGCCAGCGGAGCATCTCCTCAACGGCCGTGCCCAGGAGGTCCACATTGGACCTCAGACGGCGGTACTCCGCCGGGTGCCGGACAAGCGCCAGGACGCCACCGGGCAACGCGCTGCGGACCGTGTCGTTCCCGGCGATCACCACCAGGAAGAAGAACATTTGCAGCTCGGCGGAATCGAGCCTGCGACCGTCCACTGTGGCGGTGACCAGAGCGGACATCAGGTCGTCGCCCGGGTTCTTCCGCTTGGCGGCGGCCAACTCGGTGGCGTAGGCGAACATGTCCGCCAGCATCGCGGGCGAGCGCGGGTTCACCGGTTTGCCGGACGCGTCCCGGACGACCTCGTGGGCGTGTTCGGGGTCCTGGTAGCCGATCACCCGGTTCGTCCAGCGCAGCAACAGGTTCCGGTCGGCCGGGGGCACACCCAGCAGGTCCGCCAGATTCAGCAGCGGGAAGTCGTCGGTCACGTCAACGGGCAGATCACACGAACCACGCGAAGCCACCGAGGAGAGCAGCGCCGAGGCCCGGGAAGCGATCTGCGCGGCGGACTGTTCGAGGCGGCGCCGGGTGAACACGGCTGCGACGATCTTGCGCAGCCGTTGGTGCTCCGGCGGGTCCATGTTCAGGATCATCCGGCGGATGAAGGCCAGGTCGTCGGGTTCCGGGTCACGGATCTGGGTGGCCCCGAGCCAGGACGAGAAGACCTCCGGCGTCCGCAGGACGTGCCTGACGTCGGCGTACCGCGTCACCGCCCAGTACCCGGGCCCGGCGGGCCAGTCGAGCACCGCGTGCTCGTCCTGCCAGCTGACCGGCGCGGTGTCCCGCAGTTCCTGGAACGCCGCGTGCGGCAGGCCCTGCGCGAAGACCCGGGGATCGAACACGTTCGGCACACCGGCAAGCTATCCCATGAGCAACGTCACATTCCTGCACAGCGGGCAAAGTTGCACGCCGGGCAAGATTACTCGGTAGCCTGATCGAGTGACACCCAAGCCGGGGATTCGTGAGGCGAAGAAGTACGAGACGCGACGAGCGCTCGGCTTCGCCGCCTTCGACCTGGCCACCGAGCGCGGGCTGCACGGATTTGTCGTCGAGGACGTCACCGACCGGGTCGGGGTGTCCCGCCGGACCTTCTTCAACTACTTCAACCGCAAGGAAGAAGCCGTTGTCGCGGTCGGCGGGTTCGTGTTCGACGACGGCATGGCCGCACTGCAGGCCCGCCCGGCGGACGAGCCGCTGGTGGACTCGCTGCGCGTGGTCGCCGAACTGGTCATCAGCCCCGGGAACCTGGGCCTGATCAACCGGCTCGCCACGATCGCCACCGACTACCACGAGCTCATCCCGTACGAGCTGGCAGTCAGGGAACGGATGGTGCAGGGCGCACACGAGGCGCTGGTCGACCGGATGCCCTCCGGCTTCCCGACCTTCTACGCCCTCGCGCTGGTGCACGCGGCGTTCGGGGTCATCCAGGCGGCGATCAATCACGCGAACGACCACCCGGAAGTCCCGGTGAGCGCCCTCATCGACGAGGCGTTCGGCTACCTGCGGACCGGGTTCCAGACCACTCAGGGCTGATCAGGGCGGATCAGCCCGCATCACTCGATCCATCGAACAAGACACGAAGGAGCACGCCGGTGGCGAAGCTGCTCTACCGACTCGCGCACGCCGCAAGACGGCGCCGGGGCACCGTCCTCGGGATCTGGCTGCTGGTCCTGGCCGTCGCCGGCATCGGCGCGCTCGGGTTCGCCGGCCAGACCACGAACCAGTTCTCCATCCCGGGCACCGAGTCGCAGCAGGCGCTCGACCACCTGAAGGACAAGCTCCCGCAGGCCGCGGGCGCGTCCGGCCGGATCGTGTTCGCCGCGCCGCAGGGCAGCACCCTGGCCGAGTCGCAGCAGGCCATCGACGGCGTGATGGCCCAGGTCGGCCGGACCGGGCAGGTCTCCGGCGCGTTCAGCCCGTTCGTGACCAAGGCGATCTCCCAGGACGGCCGGATCGGCCTGGCGCAGGTGCAGTTCTCGGTCTCCCCGCCCGAGGTCAAGGAGGAGACCAAGACCGCGATCAAGGACGCCGTGCGGTCCGTGTCGGACTCCGGCATCGAGGTCGCCTACAGCCAGGAGATCGCGGGCGAGATGGTCGCGATCGGTGTCACCGAGGGCATCGGTGTCGTGATCGCCGCGATCGTGCTCGTGCTGACGTTCGGCTCGCTCGTGGCCGCCGGTCTGCCCTTGCTGACCGCGCTGGTCGGGGTGGGCATCGGTATCGGCGGTCTGTACGCGCTGACCAGCGTGATCGACATGTCCTCGACCGCTCCGGTGCTGGCGCTGATGCTGGGCCTCGCGGTGGGCATCGACTACGCGTTGTTCATCGTGCACCGGCACCGCAAGCAGGTGCTCGGCGGTATGGAGGTCAACGAGTCCATCGCGCGGGCGATCGGCACGGCGGGCAGTGCGGTGTTCTTCGCCGGCCTGACGGTGATCATCGCGCTGGTCGGCCTGACCGTCGTCGGGATTCCGTTCCTGTCGGTGATGGGCCTCGCCGCCGCCGCGACCGTGGCGATCGCCGTGCTGGTCGCGTTGACGCTGGTCCCGGCGATCCTCGGGTTCGTCGGCGACAGGATCGTGTCCGAGAAGGCCCGCGCCAGGGCCGCCGCGCCCGGCCAGCAGGAGGCCTTCGGCTACCGCTGGGGCCGCGCGGTGTCCCGCCGCCCGATCACCGCGCTCGTGCTGATCGTGCTGTCCCTGGGGGCCATCGCGATCCCGGCGTTCTCGCTGGAGATGGGCCTGCCGGACGACTCGACCGCCCCGGAGGGCAGCCCGCAGCAGCGGGCGAACGCGCTGGTCACCGAGGCGTTCGGGCCGGGCTTCAGCGGTCCGCTCGTGGTCGTGGCCGACCTGCCGTCCGGCGCGAACCCCGAACAGGCCCTCGGCGCGCTGGCCGGCAGGCTGGGCTCCGTCCCCGACGTCACCAGGGTGGTGCCCGCCGGCGTCAGCGCGGACCGGACAACCGCTGTGCTGCAACTGATCCCGAGCAGTGGACCATCCACTGAGGCCACCAAGGAACTGGTCTCGCGGCTGCGTGACCTGACCGGCGAGATCAAGGCGCAGACCGGCTCGACGATCGGCGTGACCGGGCAGACCGCGCTGAACATCGACGTGTCGCAGAAGCTGTCCGACGCGCTGCCGACGTACCTGATCGTCATCGTCGGCCTGTCGCTGATCCTGCTGGCGATCATGTTCCGGTCGATCCTGGTGCCGATCAAGGCGACCGCGGGCTTCCTGCTCACCGTGGCCGCGTCGATCGGCGCCGTGGTCGCGATCTTCCAGTGGGGCTGGCTCGGCGACGTCTTCGGCCTCACGCACGGCTCGCCGATCATCAGCTTCCTGCCGATCCTGATGACCGGCATCCTGTTCGGCCTGGCCATGGACTACGAGGTGTTCCTCGTTTCCGGCATGCGAGAGGCGTACGTGCGTGGCGACACGCCTCGTGAGGCCGTCGTCGACGGCCTGGGCCACAGCGCCCGCGTGGTCACGGCCGCCGCGCTGATCATGACGGCGGTGTTCCTCGGCTTCGTGTTCTCGCACGACACGGTGATCAAGTCGATGGGCTTCGCGCTCGCGTTCGGCGTGATGGTGGACGCGTTCGTGGTCAGGATGACCCTCGTGCCGGCGTTGATGACGCTGTTCGGCAAGGCGGCGTGGTGGTACCCCCGGCCACTCGACCGAATTACCCCGAACGTGGACGTCGAAGGCGAGACACTGGCCCGCCACATCGGCGACCAGGAACGCCACGAGAAGGTTCCGCAGCCGGTGTGAGCATTCGGCGGCCGCACAGCGTAAGTTGGTGCGGCCGCCGACTCCTCGTCCGACCAACAGAATCCGATCCGTGAGCATTTGGGACCGCGCTGCCAGGTGGTCCGCCCGGCGCTGGTTGCGCAGGCTGGACGCCCGTCTTGAGGCTGGCCACACCTCGGCCGGCCATGACCCGGTACTCGCCGGCGCACTGGCCCGGCACGTCCAGGTGGTCCGGATCCAACTGGACCGGGACGCCGAACTGCGCCGGGGTCTGGTCGAAGCACCGCCGCTGGTCCTGCTCGCGATCTACGCCGAGGAGATCCACCAGGAAGCCGTCCGGGCGGGCTGGGAACCGCCGCTCGTCTGGACCTGCCTGGACGGCCTGTCCTTGCGGCTGCTCGCTTGTTGTGTGGTGGCTAAAGATCGTCCAGTCGCGCGCGCTCTGCGCTGAGCCGCAACGCCTCCAGCAGGTCCATCGTGGTGCCGCCGTCCCGTTGGACGGGAATGGGCGGCGCCTGCGCCTCGGCTGTCCTGGCCTCGATCAACCGGGCCAGCGCCTCATGGTAGTCGTCGGTGAGGTCGTCCGGCCGGAACTGCGCCGCCATGCTCGTCACCAACGCCGTCGCCGCCGCCACTTCCTGCGGGCGGACTGTGACCTCCCGTCGCAGGAAAGGGAAATCCGCGGGCTGGATCTCGTCGGGCCACAGCATGGTGTGCAGCATCAGCATGTCCCCGCGTTGCCGCACCGCCGCCAGGACTTCCCGGCGCCGTAGCGCGACTTTCACGACCGCCAGCCGTCGCGTGCGCTCCATTGCCTGGCGCAGCAGGACATACGGCTGCACCGCGTTGTCCTCCGGTTCCAGGTAGTAACTTCGCTGGAAGAAGACCGGGTGGATGTCGCCCGCCGCGACGAAGGACCGCACCTGCATCGTCCGGTCGGACGGGTGGGGCAGCGTGTCGAAGTCGGCGCGGTCCAGCACCACGAGCCGCCCGTCCGGCAGCTCGTATCCCCTTGCCACGTCGGCGAAATCGATCTCCTCGCCGCACGCCTCGCATTCCCGCCGGTAGCGGATCCGCCCGGCGTCGGCCCGGTGCACGTGGTGGAACCGGAAATCGTGCTCCTTGGTGGCGGCGTACGCCCGCACACCTATCGACACCAGGCCGACCGCCAAGGCACCACGCCAGACAGCTCGCATGACTTCCGTGCTACCCGCTCCCGCCCCGGCGGCGACAGGGCCATTAGGGGACAGCTGCCACGGCGTCGACCTCGATCAGGAACTCCGGCTTGAACAGGCCCGCCACCTGGATCAACGAGCTGGCCGGGTTCGGGTCGCCGCCGAGCGCGGGCCGGACGAACTCGTCACGGACGTCCCGGACGACCTGCACCTCGGCCACGTCGACCACGTACCAGTTGAACCGGACCACGTCCGCCCAGCCCGCGCCGAGCCGCTTCAGCACATTCTCCAGATTGCGCAGGCACTGCCGGGTCTGCGCGGCCAGGTCACCAGGACCGACAAGCCGGCCCTGCTCGTCGATCGCCACCTGGCCCGAGATGAACGCCAACCGGCCGGAGGCCGTGACGGCATGGGCGTATCCGTTGCCCGGCGCATTGCCTGGCACGTCAGCGAACCGGTCTTCTACGGGCATGTCAGAGTCCTCAAGTAGTCGTCGATCAGCCTGGTCTGCCGGTCCGGCGGGAACCGGTCCGGATCGAACAACGCCTGCACGACAAGGCCGTGGGTCAGCGCGGCCGCGGAGGCGACGATGTCCTCGACGTCCCGGTCCGCCGGGATCTCGCCCTGCTCGATCGCGGCGACGACGTGCGGCCGGAGTTTGCCGCGCCACCGCTCGTACCGCGCGGTCTCGGTCGCGGCGAGCTCCGGATCGCCGATGGCCGCGTCCCAGAAACTCACCCACACCCGGTTCATCGCGGTCGCCTCGGGTGTCAGCGACAGGACGTCGAGCAGGTACGCACGCAGCGCGGCCAGGCCGGTCACGTCCAGCTCGCGATAAAGCGCGGCCAACGTGCGCTCCTCGGCGACGGCGTGGGCGTAGCGGACCAGGTCGCGTTTCGCCGGGAAGTAGTGCGTCAGCATCCCGGTCGACGCGCCCATCTCCGCCGCCACCGCACGCAGCGTGAGCTGGCCGAATCCCCGGTCGGCGAGCACGCGCCAGACCGCTTCGGACACGTCACGCCTGCGGGCGTCGTGATCGCCGGGAGCTGGAGGCATGGCATGATGGTACATAACAAACGTTTGGTACGGAGGTCTGGGGATGCTGTCACTGCGGTTGACCGACAACGCGGAACTGCGCGCGTTGGAGCCTTGGAACGCCGAGGAGTTCGCCGCGCACATCGATCACGTCCGTGACTACATCGGACCGTGGATCGGCATGGCGGAGCTCGTCACGGACACCGGAAGCGGCCGCGTCATCCTGCAGCGCTACGCCGACAAGCTCGCCGCCGACCAGGGCCGGATCTACGGGATCTGGATCGACGGGAAACTGATGGGCGGCACGCTGTTCCGCGTGTTCAACGCCGAGAACGGCGTGTGCGAAGTGGGCGTCTGGCTGGATCCCGACGCGGCCGGTCGCGGGCTCGTCACCACGGCGGTGCGGCACATGATCGACTGGGCGGTATGCGTTCGTGGAATGTCCCGCGTCGAGTGGCGCTGCAGCCCGGACAACGAGCGCAGTATCGCCGTGGCACAACGACTTGGCATGACCTTGGAGGGTGTGCTGCGCTCGGAGTACCCGATCGGCGGCATCCGTCAGGACGCCCAGGTGTGGTCCGTACTGGCCTCGGAATGGCCCGCGCGACCGTAGAATCGGGCGGGTGACGAACAAGGACGACCTGGTCGCCGGACGCTACCGGCTGGTCGGCCGGATCGGCCGCGGCGCGATGGGGGTGGTCTGGCGCGCGCACGACGAGCGCCTCGACCGGACGGTCGCCGTGAAACTGCTGTCGTTCGACGCGGCCCTGGGCGGCACGGACGGCGAACAGACCGACACGCGCGTGATGCGCGAGGCCCGTCTGGCCGCGCGGCTCCAGCACCCCAACGCGATCCAGGTGCACGACGTCGTCGAGCACGAAGGCAGGCCGTGCCTCGTCATGGAGTACCTGCCTTCGGAAAGCCTGTCCGCGGTCCTGAACGACCGCGGCGCCCTGCCCGCCGACGAGGTGGCCAGGATCGGCGCGCAGATCGCCGGTGCACTGGCGGCCGCGCACGAAGTGGGCATCGTGCACCGGGACATCAAGCCGGACAACGTGTTGATCGCCCCGGACGGCACGGCGAAGATCACCGACTTCGGGATCTCCCGCGCCGTCGGCGACGCGACGATGACCAGCAACGGCATCATCGCGGGCACTCCGGCGTTCCTGGCGCCGGAAGTCGCGGGCGGCGGCAAGGCGGGCTTCCCGTCCGACGTCTACTCCCTCGGCTCGACCCTGTACGCGGCGACCGAAGGCATCCCCCCGTTCGGGCTGGACGAGAACCCGATCGCGCTGCTGCGCCGCGTGTCCACCGGCGAGATCGTCCCGCCACGTCAGTCCGGCACGCTCACGCCGATGTTGTTGTGGCTGTTGCGCGCGGACCCGAGCGAGCGCCCGAGCATGCGCCAGGCCGAGGACCACCTGGCGAACGGCAAACCGCCGCCCGAGTTCCAGCCGCGCACGGCGACCATGGCGTTGCCGCCGCCCAAACCGCGCAGACGCGGCATCCTGTTCGCCGCGGCGGCCGTTCTCCTTGTGGTACTGGGACTCGTGGTCGGCCTGGCGATCAACCGCGGCGACTCGCCGCAGCAGCCCCAGGCCGGCCCGGCGCTGCCTTTGACGACCACGACGTCGAGTCGCGCGCCTTCGACGTGCGAGGCCGACTACCAGATCACGAACTCGTGGCCGGACGGATACGAAGCCCTGGTGACCGTGCGCGCGACCAAGCCGTTGAACGGATGGACCGTCAGTTGGACACTGCCTGGCGGGCAACGCATCAACAACCTCTGGAACGGCACCCTGTCCCAGGACGGCACGGCCGTGCAGGTCGCGCCCGCGCAATGGAACACGGCCGTGCGGACGTCGACTTCGTTCGGCTTCATCGCGGGAACGAACGGGCCCAACCCGGTCAAGCCCGACGTGGTCTGCCAGGCCCGCTGAATCCCCAGCTCAGCCCTCGTGAGTATTTATCAGGGTTAGAACACGGATAAACACTCACGAGGGGTTACGAGGCCATTCGGGTCACGTCGAGGTCGGTGTCCGGCACGAGGCGGGCGGCGATGGTGTCCAAGCGCATCCGCAGCCTGAGCACGTCACCCCGGAAAGTCCCCGGCCGCTGCTGGCCCAGCGTCCAGCGTTCGACGAACATGCAGCACTCGTCGAGGACGCGGTTCGCCGCCTCCAGCGAGGCGGCGGCTTGCGGCCCGTCCACGGCGAGCAGGTCGGCCATGTGCCCGGCCAGCTCCTCGACGTCACGGACCACGTCGTCGACCGCCCTGTCGGGCAGCAGCACCGGGCGATACATCACCAAGTGCACCCAGACCAGTGGGCCAAGCATGCGCTCCTCGGTGCCGATAAACATGGCCGAGAGGTACCCAGCCATGGAAGCTGTCAAACCGCTGTCGCCGGGAACCTCCGGAATTCTCCCGAAGTTGGTCCGTTCGTCAGAACCACTCACCCGCAGGAGGTACTCCCTATGCCCGCGAGCAGCACCACATGGTCCCGAGCGACGGGTCATCTCGGGCTGGTGGGCGTCGCGGCCTCCGTCGTGCTCATCGGGCTGCTGCACGTACTGCCGCCGTCGTCGCAGGTCAACGTCGTGCGCCGGACTGTCAGCGAGTACGCGCTGCTGGAGGACGCCTGGGTGTTCAACGTCGGGGTCCTGGCACTCGCGGCCGGGTCCTTCGCGGTGATCGCCGCGTTGGTCGGCCGTGGCGTGATCAGGGCGGTCTCCCCCGCCTCGGTCCTGATCGCCGTCTGGGCGCTGTGCCTGATCGCCGTCGTGGTGTTCCCGAAGAACAACTGGGCGATCGGCCCGAGCGTCGGCGGCATGATCCACCGGTACGCCAGCGTCGTCGCGTTCCTCACGCTGCCGATCGCGGCGATCATCGTCGGCCGGGCCGCGAGGGCCGCGTGGCCGGTCTGGCTGGGCGTGCTGTCGCTCGGCTGGTTCGCGTTGATCCTCGGCGCGGTCGTGCTCCAGCCGTTCACCGGAGTCCGCTGGTGGGTCGCGATCCCGCTCGGCGCGGTCGAGCGAGGGCTGCTGATCACCGAAGTCGCAGCGGTAGCAGCCCTCGCCTGTGTTGGTTTGTCCTCGCTCCGCTCGAAAGCGCTCGGCCGCCAGGAGCCTGCCATCGCCACCGCGCCTCACGCCGCCGACATCACCGTGCGGGGCTGAGCACCACGGCAGTCACGAGCAGTGCTCGAAAGGGCTGTCGTAGCGGGTTGATCCGGCCGAGCCGCCCCACTTGACACATTTGCCGGGTGCGGCGGCCCGCACCGGTCCGGCGTAGTACTCGAAATTGCCGGAATCAGTGACCCGGCTCGCGCCTTGCACCTCCAAATACGCCGACACCGCCGTCGCGCTGCCGACCGAGGTGTTCTTGATGGTCACCGTACAGTTCTGCGACGTGCTGCCGTTCCACAGCAAATACACTGTCGCCGCCGAACCGAGCGCGGCGGAGTCGATCACGCCGAAACCGCTGCCGCAAACCTCTGCCGCTTCGTAGGGGTTCGCACTCCCGCCACAATTGCGCGAGGTGACGGTTTGGTCCGGATAGCCGAACGTCACGCCGTTGAACACGGCCTTCTGGATGTTCGCCGGATAGGCCGCGTCCGTCGTCCGGACCTCGTAGTGCAGATGCGGTGAGATCGCATTGCCCGGTTTGCTGGTGTTACCGACCTCGCCGATCTTCTGACCACGGCTGACCTGCGCGTTCAGCCCCACCGAGCGGACCCGAAGGTGCGCGTAGTACGTCGACCAGCCGCCGCCGTGGTCGATCTTCACGAGATTGCCGTAACCGTTCGCGGATCCTTGGTGCGCCGAGATGACCACCTTGCCCGCGGCCGCGGCGACAACCGTGTCACCGAGATCCGCGTCCGCCGTGCTTCCCCGGTTGAAGTCGATCTCCCAGGCCCGGTGCGCGCTGGAATTGCTGGAGTTGCCGTGCCAGGCCTGATTGCACGGGAAGGGCAACTGGAAGGCGGGCCGCGGCCCGGCCGCGCCCGCTGTTGGCGCGAAGACAATGAATCCGGTCGCACTGAGCAGCGCGACGCCCAGGCTGACCAACCGCTTGACTCTCATCGCCGTCCCTTCGCTGGATGCACGGCGAGAGTGTCGGACGGGCACTTATAAAACAGATACAACCGAAGTTCTACAGAAACGTGACGCCACGTTGATTTCATGTATTATGCCGGGAATGAGCCGACCGATGGTGACCCGGCGCAGGGAAGTGAGTCACACCAGCGCGCGTTCACTGCTGATGACACTACTCGGTGAGTACGTCCTGCCCCGTGACCACCCCGTGTGGACCTCAGTGCTGGTCAACACGCTGGCGAAATTCGACATCGAGGAGAAGTCGGCCCGCCAGGCCCTCGCCCGGACCGCCGCGGAGGGGTGGCTGACATCCGATCGGGTGGGCCGCCGGGTGCGGTGGTCGCTCACGCCGCCCGGGCGCAAACTGCTCACCGAAGGCGCACGGCGGATCTACGAGTTCGGCAGCGTCGAACGCCAGTGGGACGGCCGCTGGCTGGTGCTGCTCGTGTCGGTCCCGGAGTCCAAACGCGACCTCCGGCACCGGCTGCGCACCCGGTTGACGTGGGCCGGTTTCGGTTCACCCGAGGCGGGGGTGTGGATCTGCCCGGACGCGAGCAGGCAGGACGAGGCCAAGGAGATCCTCACCGGCCTGGAGCTCACCCGCGGCGCCATGTCGTTCGTCGCGGAGTACGGCTCGATCGGCGAAGTCGGCGCGATGGTCGGCCGCGCCTGGGATCTGTCCGAAGTGGAGCGCCGGTACGAGGACTTCATCGAGGAGTTCGCCGCGCTCGACCCGGACGACGGCCCGTCCACCCTGCACGCCCAGACGCTGCTGGTGCACGAATGGCGCCGGTTCCCGTTCCTGGACCCGCAACTGCCGGCCGACCTGCTGCCCGCCAACTGGCGCGGCGCGCAGGCCGCGCACCTGTTCCACCGCAAGCACCAGGAATGGCGGCCGGCCGCTCAGGAACACTGGGACAAGCTCGCCTGATACCTCGTCGAACGCGTTTGGGATACTGGATCGGTGCTACACGGAGACGTTGGACTGGAACTGGCCGCGCGGGTCGCCGCGGCCGTGAAGTCGTCGCTTGACCTGGACATCACCCCGGCCGAGGCGCTGATCCGCCCGTCGAGCCGACCGGGCGCCGACTACCAGTGCAACGCCGCCATGGGCCTGGGCAAGAAGGTGGGCAGGCCGCCGCGGGAGGTCGCCGCCGCGATCGTCGGCGCGCTGGACGGCACCGGCCTGATCGTCGAGCCGGAGATCGCCGGCCCCGGGTTCATCAACCTGACGCTGACCGACACGTGGCTCACCACCCAGCTGGAAGGGCTGCTGACCGACCCGCGGCTGGGCGTGCCGGAGACCGGGCACCCCCGCCGGATCGCGATCGACTACTCCAGCCCGAACGTGGCCAAGGAGATGCACGTCGGGCACGTCCGCTCGACCATCATCGGCGACGCGCTCGTGCGGCTGCGGCGGTTCCACGGCGACGAGGTCATCCCGCACAACCACCTCGGCGACTGGGGCACGCCGTTCGGGATGCTGATCGAGCACCTGATCGACGAGGGATTCAGCGCCGACCACTCGATCAGCGACCTCAACACGTTCTACCAAGCGGCACGCAAGAAGTTCGACGCCGATCCCGACTTCGCCGAGCGGGCGCGGCTGCGCGTGGTGAAGCTGCAGAGCGGCGACGAGGAGACGCTGCGGCGGTGGCGCGAGCTCGTCGACGAGTCCATGCGGCACTTCATGAAGGTCTACAAGACCCTCGGGATCGGCCTGACGCCGGAGGACAACTACGGCGAGAGCTTCTACAACCCGTTCCTCGCCGACACCGTCGCGGAGCTCGAACGCAAAGGGCTGACCGAGATCAGCGACGGCGCGGTCTGCGTGTTCCCGAAGGGCTTCTTCAACCGCGAAGGCGACCCGTTGCCGTTGATCGTCCGCAAGAGCGACGGCGGCTACGGCTACATGAGCACGGACCTCGCGACCGTCCGGTACTGGACCGGCGAGCGCGGCGCGACGGATCTGGTGTACGTCGTCGGCACCCCGCAGTCCCAGCACTTCGCGATGGTCTTCGCGGCCTCGCGGGACGCGGGCTGGCTGACGCCCGGCCACACCGCGGTGCACGTGAACTTCGGCTCGATCCTCGGCGAGGACGGCAAGATGTTCCGCACCCGGTCCGGCGACTCGATCAAACTGATCGACCTGCTCAGCGAGGCGGTGGACCGGGCGGCAGCGGTGGTCGGCGAACGGACCGACCTGTCCGAAGAGGAGCGTGCGTCGATCGCCCACGCCGTGGGCATCGGTGCGGTGAAGTACGCGGACCTGTCCAGCGACCGCGAGAAGGACTACGTCTTCTCGTGGGAGAAGATGCTGGCCACGGACGGCAACACGGCCGCCTACCTGCAGTACGCCAACGCCCGGACCTTGTCGATCATCCGCAAGTCGGGCGAGACCGTGCAACCGGGCGCCACCGTCATCCTGACCGAGAAGGCCGAACGCGATCTGGCACTGCAGCTGATCCAGCTGCCCGCCGCGATCCAGGCCGCGGTCGACGGCTACACCCCGCACAAGCTGGCCACGTACCTGTACGACACGGCTTCCGCGTTCACCAGCTTCTTCGAGAAGTGCCCGGTGCTGAAGGCCGAGCCGGAGATCCGCAAGTCCCGGCTGGTGTTCTGCGCGCTGACCTCCAAGGTGCTCACGCTCGGGCTGGACCTGCTGGGAATCGAGGCACCGACCCGGCTCTGAGCACGGGAGGGGTCCCGCCTGTGCGCGGGTAGCGTCGCAGTTCATGCGCCGACGGTCGATCCTGTACGTCGTCCTGGCTGTGACGCTCGGCGGCTGTGCCAGTCCGCCCCAGCCCACCGTGGTCAGGACGTCGAGCCCGCCCACGACGATCGGCACCGAACTGCCGGTCGAGGTCGTCGGGCCACCTGAGCACGACCTGGGCGTGGCGGAGATCGACCGGCTGGCGGCGCGGGCGGACGTCACCGCGCCGATCCTCGACCGGGTCCTCGGCGAGATCCGCTGGGACACGCTCGTGATGACGAGGACGCGCGGCGAGCTCACCGCGAGCTGTGCCGGAAACCGCGTCACGCTGCGGGACGGCGCGACAACGACCTGCACCACGACCTTCAACGGAGTCGCACTGCAGTGGCACGTCGATGTCCGGAAAGGTTCCCGTACTGCGGAGGGCTCTCAGCTCTACTCGTACACCATCTCCCCGCCCGACAAGGTTCTGTTGCTGGGCAAGCGGGTGTACTCCAGTTTCTTGAGCCAGAACGTCGGAGAACCCGAGCCGGTGCGGCGCCGCTGCGACAGGATCCCGGACATCTCCGCCTTCGTCGTGCAGGCCGACGGGGAAACCGACACCGGGTACAGATGCCAGTTCCTGGCGAAGCGCGACGAGCAGGCCTTCGTGTGGACGCCTCTGCAGGTGTATTTGCGCGGCAACGGCTACGTCCGCTTCTATCGGCTGGAATGACCTTCACCGCCGTTACCGGCCGACAAGCTGATCGATCCGTCGGAGCTGGGCCGGTAGCGCGCGACCGCTCGACGAATCCTCAAGCCGGCGTCCGGCCGTCTTGACCGGTCCGCCGCCGTACGGTACATGTTTGGACATGCCTGAACAGGTGCGGGCCAGGGCGCTGGGTGCGTTCTATGGTCTTGCCCTGGGTGATGCCCTCGGGATGCCGACGCAGTCGATGTCCCGCGCCCGGATCAAGGACCGTTACGGCTCGATCACCGGGCTGGTCGACGCAGCCCCCGACCAGCCGATCGCACCCGGGATGCCCGCCGGGTCGGTCACCGATGACACCGAACAGGCAGTGCTCGTGGCGAAGCTGCTCGTCGAAGGACGGGGCCGGATCGATCCGCACGCGTTCGCCGGCGCGTTGCGCGCGTGGGAAGCGGACATGATCGCCCGCGGGTCCCGTGACCTGCTCGGCCCTTCGACCAAGCGCGCGCTCGAGCTGCTCGACGCCGGCCTGGACCCCCAACAGGCCGGCGTCACCGGCGCCACCAACGGGGCCGCGATGCGGGTGACGCCGGTCGGCATCGCCAACCCTGTGGGTGACCGTCTGCTGGACGCCGTCGCACAGGCCAGCATGGTCACGCACAACACCAGTCTGGGGATCGCGGCCGCCTCCGCCATCGCGGCCGCGATCTCCGCCTCCCTCGACGGCGCCGATCTCGGTGCCGCACTGGACGAGGCCGAGCGCGCGGCGGACCAGGGCGCGCGGCGGGGCAAGTGGGTACCCGGCGGCGAGATCGGGCCTCGGATCCGGTGGGCCCGCCAGTGGGTGCGCGGCATGAGCCGGGACAACGTGGCCGACGCGGTCGCCGAGGTGATCGGGACTTCCGTGGCGGCACAGGAATCCGTGGTCGCGGCGATAGCCCTGGTCGAGGTCCTGGAGCACGACGCGCTCACGGTGGCCGCCCAGATCGGTGGCGACACCGATACCGTCGGGGCCATGACCGGTGCGATCCTCGGCGCCCAGCACGGTCTGGCGGGCCTGCCCGCCGACCAGGTCGGCAAGGTCCGCGAGGTGAACCGGCTCGAACTCGAGCCACTGGTCGACGAGCTGCTCGCGTTGCGATGACCGGCCGGTTGGTCCACACCGGACAGGTCGTGGTCGACCTGGTCCTGCGGATCGACAGGATGCCACCACGCGGCGGCGACGTGCTCGCCTCCGACTTCCTGCAGACCCCGGGCGGCGGGTTCAACGTGATGGCGGCGGCGCGACGGGCCGGGGCGGACGTCGTCTACGCGGGCAGCCACGGCCGCGGCGCCTACGGCGACCTGATCCGCGATGCCCTCCAGCGCGAACAGATCCACGTCGCGCACCCGGTCACCGAGCCCGATTCGGGGATTTCCGTCGCACTGGTCGAAAGCGACGGCGAGCGGACGTTCGTGACCAGCCCTGGCGCGGAAGGCCGCTTCACCCCGGTCGGCACCTCAGCGAACGATCTCGTCTACGTGAGCGGCTACAGCCTTACCCACCAGCACAACGCCGACGCACTACTGGAGTGGCTGCCGACAACCGAAGCGACGGTCCTGCTCGACCCGGGCCCGCTGGTCGCCGGTATCTCCACGGAGATCTGGCGTGCGGTGCTGGCCAATGTGGACATCCTGAGCAGCAGCGTGACCGAGGCAGGCCATTTGTCCGAAGCGGACGTCGCAACCGTGATCCGCCGGGAAGGCCCGAACGGCTGCACGGTCATCCACAACGGCCGGAGCACACATGTCCCCGGCTTCGTGGTCCAAGCGGTCGACACCAACGGCGCTGGCGACGCCCACTGCGGCGTTCTGGCGGCCGAACTGTTGCGCGGCAACGACATCCTGACGGCCGCGGTACGTGCGAACGCGGCCGCGGCGATCGCCGTGACGAGGCGGGGCCCAGCCACCGCACCGACCAGGGCCGAGGTCGACGACCTGGTTCAGACCAGGACCCAGCCGAACTGGAACTCCGGGTTGTAGCCCTCGCACTTGGCGTCGGTCGAGTCGTAGTGCCCGCCGCTGTAGGTGCAGCGGTACAGCCCTCGGCTGTTCACCCCGGCGGGCTTGCTCGTGAAGATGTAGCCGAGCACCCCGACCTGCGTGTGCCCCTCGCAGCCCGGGTCCACCGAGGTCATCCGGTCGTCGGAACCCTTGAGGTGGCAGGCGTACAACCGTTTCGTGCCCGCTTCGGAGTCCTTCACCAGCCAGCCCATCGGGAACTCGCGGTTGAACCCGGCGGGCGCCGGAACACCCGGCGTCGCCGTGAAATGCGGACCGGCGGGGTGGTTGTACCGGGTGATCTGGACCAATGTCCGTTGCGGCTTGTCCGCCGGTGGCGGCGGTGGCGTTCCGACCGGCTGCTGCCCGGCCGGGGGCTTGGGCTGTTTGGCGGGCGTGCCCGGCTTGGTCACGGTCACCGTGCTCACCGGCGGCGCCGAGGACACTGTGGACGATGACGACGACGACGGCGGAGCGGACGAGGGCATCAGCGGGCTCGCGATCTCGTTCGGCGGCTCGGTCGCCCCCGCCTTGGCCACATTGGACGACGCCGGCGTGGCCTCGCCCTCCCCGCCGCCCGGCGAGATCAGGAACACCGCGAGCAACGCGCCCACCACGACCACGGCCGCGCCGGACAGCATCAGGACCCGGTTACGCGACCCGCTCTTCCTGCTGCCCTGCTGCTCCCACGGATCCTCGGCCCAGCTCACCGGAGCGGGCGTGGCCAGCGGCACGTCCTCGGGGTAGGACTCCTGCCACGGCTCACGCGGCCGGGTGTCTCTGCGGACCGCGTGAACCTGCACGGTCGGAGCGTCGACAACCTGAGTCGAACTGTCGACGACCTGCGTGCGGTCGGAGACCGGACGGCTCAGCATCTCCCGCGCGCCCGCCACCGTCAGGCGGGTTTCCGCGGGTTGCGCCAGCAGGCCCATGATGGCCTGGGCCAGCGGCCCTTCGCAGCGTGTCAGCCGCGGGTCGTCGTACATGATCGCGTGCATCGTCGCCGCGGTCGTCTCACGGCTGAACGGGGAACGTCCCTCCACGGCGTGGAACAGCGTGGCGCCCAAGGCCCAGAGGTCCGTGGCCGGCGAGGGCTGCGAGCCGGCGAACAGCTCCGGCGCCATGTAGCCGGGCGAACCCATGATGCCGCCGGTCATCGTCAGGTTCGGGTCGTCCATCGCCCTGGCGATGCCGAAGTCCGCCAGCTTCACCCGGTCGCCGGGCAGCACCATGATGTTGCTGGGCTTGACGTCCCGGTGCACGATCCCCGCCGCGTGCGCGGTCTGCAGCGCGCCCAGCACCTGCAGGCCGATGGACGCCACGCGGTCGGCGCGCATCGGCCCCTCCGCGGCGATGACGTCGGCCAGGGTCGGTGCCTCGACCAGCTCCATCACGATGAACGTGGTGCCGTTCTCGGTGACCACGTCGAACACCGTGACCACGGCGGGGTCGTTCAGCCGCCCGGCGGTGCGCGCCTCGCGCAGCACACGTTCCAGGTAGACGGCACGGTCCTTGCCGGAGATCCCCTGCGGCGGCGGCAGCTCCTTGAGCGCCACCTGACGGCCGATCACCTGGTCGTCGGCACGCCAGACCACGCCCATCCCGCCACGGCCGAGTTCGTCGCGAACGGCGTATCTGCCTGCCACCACTCTCACGGCTTACCCCCACCCCAGTTCCGGATCAGCCCAGGCCACGCATCGTAGCCGGGCTGATCAGGGCACCTACCGCAGGGCGGCGAGGAGCATCGGCAGCTGCACACCGGCCTGTTCGGCCAGCGTGCGGACCTGCTCGGGAGCCGGCGCGAGCGGGAAGATGTCGCGGGTGGACGGCAGTCCCTCGCCGCCACCGAACTTCGACTGCGGCGTGGTCGGCGGCACGATCCGGTAGACGCGCCATCGCGGCACCGCCGAATCGGCCATCGCCAGCGTCGCGTCCCGCCACAGCAACACCGTGGACTTCTTGGTGTTGCGGGCGAGCACGACGCACGGGCTGCCGATGAGCGTCGCGGCCCGCGCCGCCGCACGCAGCGGCGTGCGGAAGTCGCCGTCGATGACCCACACCGCGTCGATCAGCTGCGCGTTCAGGCCTTCGGCCTCCAGGGCCGCGACCAGTTCCGCGTTCGGGTCGTCCGCGGCGGCCATCGCCAGTTCGACCACGGCCTGGACCTCGGACTCGGTCGCCACCCGCGCGTGCAACTGGGTGGAGTGCACCAGGAACCGGCCGACCACGGACTCGTCGGCGAACGCGGCCAGCTCCTGCGTCTCGTCCCACGCGGACTTCGCGATCAGGTCCGGGCCCGCTCCCCCGTGCAGGTTGGCGTCCTGCAACAGCAGTGCCAGCCCGATCGCGATCAGCGCGTACAGCTCGTCCAGCTGCTCGCCGGACGCGCTCGCCTGGTCGTTCTCACCGGGCCGCAACGCGTGCACGAGGTCACGGACCTCGGCGCGCCAGCTCTCGTCAACGCCCCACACTCCGGCGGCCAGCAGCTTGAGACAGCCACGCGCCACCGTGATCCGATGTGCCACTGAGGAACCAGGACCGGCCGAGGCGAGCCACTTGCGCGCCAGCGCACGGTATTCGGCGTGCTCGGACGGCGCGATGACGGTGGGAAGCCGGTCTACCTGGGCGTTGAGGTCGTTTCCTTCAGTGACGGTCTGATCGCTCAGGGTCCCCCTCCTCGGCACGCCGGTCCACCCCGATAGCCTGACGGAGGCCGGGGGCCAGTGCAAGATCAAATGCCGGGTTCTGGGGTGACACTCGACGCAACCTTGCGCGACCGGCCGGCGTCATTGTCAGTGAATCACCATGAACCGGACTTCGGGGGTCAACTGGTGCGCACAGTCTCCACGCTCGGCGTGGCGCTTTTCCTGGTGGCCGGGTGCAGTACGTCGACCCCGGAGAGACCGAGCCCCGACCTGGCGCCCCGCGGCACCCAGATGACCACGGCGAAGCCGACCCGCCAGGACCTCACCAGCAAGGTCAGCCTGAGCGGCAAGGTGACCATCAACCCGGTGTTCGGGCTGGTCTCACCGGTCGCCGGGCAGGTCAGGTACCTGGACGTGAAGGTGCCGGAGAAGACACCGGCGAAACCCACCAAGGCGGCCAACGTGTTCGCGGGCGGCAAGGCGACGTCCGTCGAGATCCCGGCCGGGGCGATCTTCAGCGGACGGCTGGCCGACGACAAGGCCACGGTCGCCGCGGGCCAGCCGATCGTGTCGGCCAAGCACGTCGGCTACGGCATCGTCGCGGAGATCAAGGGCGAGCAGGCCTACCAGCTGTCCGACACGCTTTCCTCGGTGCAGGCGCAGATCAAGAACGGTCCCGGGCCGTTCCCGTGCGCCGTGCTCGGCACGATCGCCGCGTTGCCCGCAGGCACCATTCCCGATCCTCCGCCCGCGCAGACCTCGACGGCCCCCACGGGCACCGGCGCGCCGTCCGCTCCGGCAGCGCCGCCGCCCGCATCGAACCAGCCGCCCGCCGACAAGCCGGACCCCTCGGAGGCGACCGGGATGCGGCTGGTCTGCACCGCGCCCGCTGACGTCAAGCTGATCAACGGCGCCGAGTCGACCATCGAGGTCGTCACCGAGAAGGCCATCGGCGTGCTCGTGCTGCCGGTCGAGGCCGTCGCGGGCGGCCAGGGCAAGGGCAAGGTCGACGTGCTGGGCGCCAAGGGCGAACGGGTGACCAAGGACGTCGTGCTCGGCCTGACCGACGGCAAGGTCGTGCAGATCAAGTCGGGGCTGACCGAGGACGAGACGGTGGCCGTGCCCGGCCCGAACCTGCCGCCCGCGCCGCGGGAGCCCAACGGGCCAGGGGGCACAGGCAAGTGAGTCCGGACCTGACCCAGCCGATCGGCACGCCCGCGCTGATCCGGCTCAGCGGGATCACCAAGACGCTCAAGGGCCAGCAGCAGCCCAGGACCATCCTGGACGGCGTCGACCTGACCGTCCACAGTGGAGAGAGCGTGGCCATCCTCGGCCGCTCCGGGTCGGGCAAGTCCACGCTGCTGAGCCTGATCGGCCTGTTCGACCGGCCGGACGGCGGCCAGTACATGCTCGAGGAGCAGGACATCTCCCGGATCGCCGAACGCAGGGCCGCGGCGCTGCGCAGTGCCCGGTTCGGGTTCGTGTTCCAGCGCTTCTTCCTGCTCAAGAACCTCACCGCGGCACAGAACGTGGCGATGGCGCTGGTCAACGGCCAGGGCTGGCTGCCGCGGCGCAAGCGCCGGGCCCGCGTGCTGGAGGCGCTGGAGCAGGTCGGCATCGCGCACCTGGCCAAGAACAAGCCGCCGAAGCTCTCCGGTGGTGAGCAGCAACGCGTGGCGATCGCCCGCGCCCTGGTCCGCGATCCCCGCATCCTGCTGGCCGACGAGCCGACCGGCGCGTTGGACACCGAGACCGGCAACCTCGTGATCGACGCGCTGCACTCGGCGACCGAACGCGGGTGCGGCCTGATCCTGGTCACGCACGACCACGCGCACGCCAACCGGATGGGCCGGGTCCTGCGGCTGCAGGACGGCAAGCTGGCTCCCGCACATCAGCAGGTGGTCGCGTGATCAGGATGTCCGGCCGGTTCCGGTCCGCGCTCATCATCGGCGGGCAGGGCATCCGTGCCCGCAAACTCCGGACGTTGCTGTCCATGCTGAGCCTGTTCCTCGGCGTGCTGGCGGTGGTCGTGGTCCAGGCGGGTTCCGAGTTCGCGCAGAAGGAACTGCTCGCGGACGCCGAACGCTCGATGGCCAAGGACGGCACGCTGCAGATGTACATGCCGCCGCACGAGAAGGCCGCCCCGGTGGCCCTGGAGACGTTGCGTGGCCGGCAGGACGCCGTAGCCATGTTCGAAAACCGCGCGATCATCGGCGAACCGAACGTGGCCCCGGTGAATCCCGGTGGCGCGCCCTTCGACCAGCCAGGCGGCCCCGGACGCTTCTACCGGTGCGACAACCGTGGCAACTGCACGGACGCCAGCCAGACCGGCGCACCACCCGGCAAGGCGATCGAGCTCAACCTGGTCGCGCTGACCGGGGACATCCGGCCGTTCCGCGGTTTCCGGCAGGATTCCGGCCAGTGGCTCGACTTCGCCTCCGCGCCGTCCCTGGCGCCCAGGATCGTGCTGAACAAGGAAGCCGCGAAGGGGTTCACGCGCTACCAGGTGCCGGCCCAGATGCACGTCGACAACGGCACGGCCGACTCGACGCCGCAGATCATCGGCGTGGTCGACGACGGCGGCGCGTCCTACGGCCCGATGGCGTACGTGCGGGCCGACGAACTGCTGAACTGGATGAAGCCCGTCGCGTTGAGCGACGGGAACGCGCGCCTGCAGGTCCTGATGTCGCCGCAGGCACGTGACCTGGAGCAGACGCTGAAGGCTCGGCTGGTCGCGGCGGGCGTGCAGGCCGGGGAGATCTACGTCAACAGGATCAACGCGCGCGAACGCGTCGAGGACCAGCTGGCGATGATGCGCCTGATCTTCCTCGGAATGGCCGCCTTGGTGCTGCTGATCGGCACGGCCGGGATTCTCAACGTCGGCCTTGCCACTGTCGGCGAACGCATCGAGGAGTTCGCGTTGCGGAGAGCCGTGGGCACGCCTCGAATCCTGCTGGCCGGGATCGTGCTGTCCGAGACGTTGCTGACCGGGTTGATGACCGCCGGGGCCGCGATCGGCGCCGGGGCCCTGGGGATCAAGGCCGGGGCTTCGATGTTCGGCAGCCGGTTCCCGTCACTGGCGAACGTCGAGTTCCCGTGGCAGGCCGGGGTCGCGGGCGTGGTCGCCGGTCTCGTCGCCGGTCTGCTGGGTGGCCTCATCCCGGCGATCCGGGCGGCGCGCATCCCCATCGCCACCGTAATGCGTGCATAACCCTCGTGAGTGTTTATCGGTGTTCTAACACTGATAAACACTCACGAGGGGGGTCAGTCGGTTTTGCCCTGTTGCTCGGCCAGGAACCGCTCCAGCTCCGCGCCCAGTTCGTCGGCGCTGGGGATGTTGTCCGGGTCCAGCAGGAGGTTGTCCTCCTGCTTGGCCGACGTGAAGGCGTCGTACTGCTGCTCCAGCGCCGCCACGACCTCGGCGACCTGGGCGGACTCGGACACCTGACGCGCGATCTCGGCATCCGCCCGGCGCGAGCTCTCCTCCAGCCCGCCGGGAGGCAGCACCAGGCCGGTCGCCCGGCTCACGGCGTCGAGCAACACGAGCGCGGCCGCGGGATACGTCGACTGCACCAGGTAATGGGGCACATGCGCGGCGAAACCGATCGCGTCGTGCCCGGACTCGCCGAGCCGCAACTCCAGCAGGCCCGCCACGTTCCCCGGCACCTGCACGCGGCTGAACAACGGCTGGTGCTCGGCCACCAGCTCAGGGCGAGTGGCGTGCGCGGTCAGGCCGAGCGGACGGGTGTGCGGAATGCCCATCGGGATCCCGTGCACTCCGATCGTCAACCGCACACCCCACCGCTCCACGAGCTGGCGGACCGCCTGGACGAACGTCTCCCACCGGAAGTCCGGTTCCGGCCCGGTCATCAGCAGGAACGGGGTGCCCACCCGGTCGTGCAGCAACCGCACGACCAGTTCGGGAGTCTGGTAGTCCTCCCAGTGGTCCTGCACGAACGTCATCGCGGGCCGCCTGGCCCGGTAGTCCAGCAGCCCGTCGACGTCGAACCGGGCGATCACCCGGTTGTCGTACGCGGTCAGCAGCTGCTCCACGAGGGCGGCACCGGCGGAACCGGCGTCCATGAAACCGTCGAAGTGATGCAGCAGCACCGCGCCGGTCAGGTCCGGCACGTCCGAATCGACCTCGTACAGGTTCTCCGGCTCCAGCACCACAAGCCTCCAAGCACGCGAACAATCCTCAACGCCTATTACAACGCGCGACGGTCCCGGAACCATTCCACACCGCCCGAATTAGGGGCTTGTTAAGGGTGATCCACGTCACCGGCGAACACCCAGCGGCCCGCCGGTGCCCGGAAGACCTGGAAACCCGGCTCCTCGCGGACGAACTCCACGCCGTCCGGCCGGCCACGGGACACTCCGGGGACAAAAATCTCGGCGGTGCAGCCCACTGGTACCCGGACGGTCAGGTGCACGGTGGAACCGACGTGAGCCCACTCCACCGAAGCCAGGCCCCGCACGGTCCGCACCGACGTCTGCGCCCAGTTCACGCCGACGCGGGCGTCCGGTTTGACCGTGAACCGCCGGTAACCGTCGTCGCCTGGGCGTAGTCCGGCGACGTTCTCGTAGAGCCACTGCACGACCGTGCCTTGGAAGTAGTGGTCACGCGACCGCGAGTCGAGCGGCCACATCTCCCACATCGTGTCGGCGCCGTTGTCGAACCAGTAGCCCCAGCTCGGGTAGGTCCGTTGCGTCGCCACCGCGTGCGCGACGTCGGCGTGACCGTGCGCGGTCAGTGCCCGCAACAGCACGCTCGTGCCGAGCGCACCGGTGTTGAGGTGGTTTCCCCGGGCTTTGATGTCGGCGACCAGATTGCCGACCACCTGCGTGACCGAGCCGGGCGGCACGAGCCCGAACATCAGCGGGAGGGCGTTGGACGTCTGGCGGTAGTCCGGGTCCTTGGCGGTGCGATAACGGCCGTCCGCGAGGAAAGCCGCGTTGAACGCCGCCTGGCACCGCGCGGCGACCGAGCGATACCTGGCGGCGGTATCGCTGTGCCCCAACAGGTCTCCGAGTTCGGCGGTGTTGGTCAACGCTCGGTGCAAGTACGCGGTCGCCGTCAGCCGGGTGTCCTCCGGCGGGTTCCCGCCGTAACCGGGCGGCAGGTAGTCGCCGAGCGCGGTGATCGCCAGATCGTCCCGCAGCCGCCCGATTTCCCAGTCCAGATAACGGGTCAGTGTCGTCCAGTGCTCGGCCGCGACGGACGGGTCACCGTAGATCCGGTACATCTCCCGGATGATGAACGGATACACGGTCGTCCACTCCGGCGACGGCGCCAGTTCCCGGTACCCCCAGCCGCCGCTGGGCACGATGACCGGCAACTGGCCCACGTCGGTCTGGCTGTCGGCGAGGTCGTTGAGCCACTTGGTGAGGAACCGTGCCACGCCGAACGCGTACATCATCACCGGCGCGCCGAGCTGGGCGTCGCCCGTCCAGCCGTTCTTCTCGTACATCGGGGTGTCGGTCGGGATTCCGTGCAGGTTGTTGCGCAACGTCCGGCGCATCGCGCGTTCCAGCCGGTCGAAGAACGGCTCCGAGCACCGGAACGTCCCGGTGTCCGGGACGTTCGTCTGGACGACCTTGCCGGCCAGCGCCTCCGGGCGCGCCCCGGTGATCTCGACGTAACGGAATCCCTTGTAGGAGAACTTCGGCTCCCAGGTTTCCACGCCTGTACCCGCACAGATGTACTCGTCGGTCTGGTGTCTGCCGGGAACGTGGCCGTTCTCCCACACCACGCTGCCGTCGGCGCGCAGCTTTTCGCCGTGCCGCATCCGAACCACCGTGCCGGCCGGGGCACGCACGGTCAGCTGGGTCCAGCCGGACATCGTGCGGCCCATGTCGGCTACGTAGACGCCCGGTTTCAGTTCCCGGATCGTCGGCGTGACCGTCTCGATGATCTCGATGGGCTCGTGTTGCTGGGCACGGAGCGTCCCTTTTGGAGCGTCCATCGTGGACGCCTGACGCCAGGCGATGGGCTTGCGGGCGTCGTAGGTCTCCCCCGCGTACAGCGAGTTGGTGATGGTGCGGCTCTCGGCGAGCTTCCAGTCCGGTCCGGAGGCGATCGTGGTGGTGGTGCCGTCCGGGTGCGTGATCTCCAGCTGGGCCAGCAGCCTGGGCTCGCCGTGCCAGGTCGCCCGCTCCCAGTACCAGACGTTCGGAGTCGTCATGCCGTAGAAACCGCGGCCCAGCAGGACCTCCAGGGTGTTGTCGCCCCGCTTCAACGACTTCGTCACGTCATGCGTGGCGTACAACACGGTCTCGTCGTAGTCGGTGAAGCCGGGGTCGAGCACCTGAGTGCCGACACGCTTGTCGTTGATCGTGGCGTCGTAGTACGCCAAGCCGCTGATGTACAGCCGTGCGCTGGCTACCGGCTTGCTCAACGAGAATTCCTTGCGCAGCAATGGCGCTGGGTTCTCTGGCGCGAGCACGGACACGTTCGACCCCCACACGCCTTGCCCATATGGCGCGAGCACAGTCGCCGATGCCCACGAGCTGTCATCGAATTCCGGTTGCCGCCACCCACTCTGCTCCGTTTCGGCGACGCGCCAGCCGGGTCCGCTGACCACAGTCTGTTGTCCCGAAGAGGTTTCGACGACCAGACGTACCAACAAACCCGCCGGGTTGGTCGTACCGGGTGTCCCGCGGTTCGTCGCCACAGCCGCGATCACGTTCCGGCCGGTCCGTACGAGGTCCGTCACGTCGGCGCTCAACGCCGTCTTCCAGCTGTCGGTGGCTTGCGGCGCGTGCAGGACTTGGGTGCCGCCGAGGAAAAGCGTGAAGTCGTCGTCGGCGGTCGCCACGATTCGGGCCCGGACGACGGAACCGGTGATGTCCGTGGCCGCCCGGAACCACCGTGCCGCCGCGGGCGCCGTGGCCGACCAGATCCAGGACGCGCCCTCGACTCCGGGAGGCGCTTCCGGCGCGGGCGCGCCGATCCAGCGTGCGGTCCACGGCGAGCCGAGCAACCCGGTCTCCCACCACTGCCGGGCCGACCACTCCGTCGGCCGGTCACGGCCGTCCCAGACGCGGACCTGCCATTCGTAGCGCGTCCGTGGCCGCAACGGCGGTCCGGCGTAGCGCACGGCCACCGACTGGTCCGAGGAAACCTTGCCGGAGTCCCAGATCCCCTTCACCCGGATCTGATACGCCGTTTGGCGGGCACCGGGCAGATCCGAACCGAGTACCCAGGACAACCGTGGCCGCGCCACATCGGTGCCCAGCAACGTCTCGGCGTACTCCACTGTGGTCCGTTCGACCCACATCACCTCAGGTTTGCCCACACGGTCAAGTTCACCACCAGGCGGATCGTGGGGCATGGCAAGCGCTCCGGCGCCGATGGCCGAGCTCTGCAAGAAGACACGGCGGTTCATCTCCATCGCTGCACCCTCCGTTGGGTGTTGTTGAAACGTTTCAATCACGCGCCGCACAAGGTCCCACCGAGTTGGGGGATGACGCGGATGCTAACCCAGCAGCACCGGATGGGCCACGCCTGGAACAGGACAGAACGCCGGACAGAGCCCCACGCCGACAGGCTGTCCACATTATGGAATGCCGCAGTTGAGCACCGCCTGCCGGGAACTGTCAACGGCCGCGTGGGATTTACCACGTGACATCAGGTATAACCGTGTGTTCACATTACTGTCACGAGACACCCGGAGATCCCGGGGAGCTTGCCCTGCGCTGCCTGCTGTCCCGCCATCCGGGAACCGCCGCAGCAATCTCGCACAACGACGTGCGGCACCAGCCCCTTTAGTTGCCTGGGAGGGCCGCTGCTGTGACCCGCCATCAGACCGAGGGCCTTTACGACGAACAGTTCGAGCACGACGCCTGTGGCGTCTCGTTCGTCGCGGATCTCGCCGGCCGCAAGAACCACGACATCGTGGCCAAAGCCCTGATCGCACTGCGAAATCTGGAGCACCGCGGTGCCCGGGGTGCGGAACCCGACACCGGCGACGGCGCCGGGCTGCTCATCCAGGTCCCGCACGAGTTCTTCGCCGCCGTGGTGGACTTCGCTCTGCCGCCCGCGGGCGAATACGTTGTCGGCACGGCTTTCCTGCCGGTCGACAGCACGACGAGATCCGAGGTCGTCGGCACGGTCGAACGGATCGCGGCCGAAGAGGGCATGCGGGTGCTCGGCTGGCGGGAACTGCCCGTGGACACCGGCCACGTCGGCCCGACCGCGGCCACGACCATGCCCTACTTCAGCCAGGTCTTCCTGGCCGCCGAGAACACTGCCGGGCAGGACGAGCTGGCGTTGGAGCGCCTGGCGTTCTGCGTCCGCAAGCGGGCCGAGCACACGACGGACGTGTACTTCCCCAGCCTGTCCTCGCGCACGATCGTCTACAAGGGCATGCTCACCGAGACCCAGGTCGACCGGTTCTTCCCCGACCTCACCGACGAGCGGGTGACGAGCTCGATCGGCCTGGTGCACTCCCGGTTCTCGACCAACACGTTCCCGTCGTGGCCGCTGGCCCACCCGTACCGGTACGTGGCCCACAACGGCGAGATCAACACGCTGCGCGGCAACCGGAACTGGATGGACGCACGCGAGTCGATGCTGTCCAGCGATCTGATCCCCGGCGACATCGAGCGGATCCTGCCGGTGATCACCCGCGGCGCCAGCGACTCCGCGAGCTTCGACGAGGTGCTGGAGCTGCTGCACCTCGGGGGCCGCAGCCTGCCGCACGCGGTGCTGATGATGATCCCGGAGGCGTGGGAGAACCACGAGGAGATGGATCCGGCGCGGCGCGCCTTCTACGAGTACCACTCGAACCTGATGGAGCCGTGGGACGGGCCGGCGCTGGTGTCGTTCACCGACGGCTCGCTGATCGGTGCCGTGCTCGACCGCAATGGTCTGCGTCCAGCCCGCTACTGGGTCACCGAGGACGGTCTGGTCGTGCTCGGCAGTGAGGCCGGGGTGCTGGAGATCGACCCGGCCAGCGTGATCCGCAAGGGCAGGCTGGAGCCGGGCCGGATGTTCCTGGTGGACACCGTGGCCGGCCGGATCATCGACGACGACGAGATCAAGGGCGAGCTCGCGGCCGAGCACCCGTACGGCGAATGGCTGCACGCCGGTGTGATCCGGTTGGCGGATCTGCCCCAGCGTGAACGGGAGGTGCCGACGCACGCGTCCCTGGTGCGCCGTCAGCAGGCCTTCGGGTACACCGAGGAAGAGCTGAACGTCCTGCTGCGTCCGATGGCCGCGACCGGGGCGGAGCCGATCGGGTCGATGGGCAACGATTCGCCGCTGGCGCCGTTGTCCGAGCGGCCACGGCAGCTCTTCGACTACTTCACGCAACTGTTCGCCCAGGTGACCAACCCGCCGTTGGACGCCATCCGCGAGGAACTGGTCACCTCGCTGCACACTTCGGTCGGTGCGGAGCCGAACCTGCTGTCGACGGTGGCCAGCGCGTGCCGCCGGATCTCGTTGTCCTTCCCTGTGCTGGACAACGACGAGCTCGCCAAGATCGTGCACATCAACGACGACGGCGACCTGCCTGGCTTCAAGACGTTCACCGTGCGCGGCCTGTTCGACGTGACCGGTGACGGCGCGGCGCTGGAGCGGCGGCTGGACGAGATCCGGGCCGAGGTCTCGGCGGCGATCGCCGACGGCGCCCGGCTGATCATCCTGTCCGACCGTGGCGTGGACGAGACGCACGCCCCGATCCCGTCGCTGCTGCTGACCGGAGCGGTGCACCACCACCTGATCCGCGAGAAGACCCGTACACAGGTCGGGTTGATCGTGGAGGCCGGTGACGCCCGCGAGGTGCACCACATCGCGCTGCTGATCGGGTACGGCGCCGCTGCCGTGAACCCCTACCTGGCGATGGCCAGCGTCGAGGAGATGGCGCCCGCGGAGACGTCCGGGCAGGCCACCCGCAACCTGATCAAGGCGCTGGGCAAGGGCGTCCGCAAGACCATGTCCAAAATGGGCGTGTCCACTGTGGCCTCGTACACCGGCGCGCAGATCTTCGAGGCGATCGGCCTGGGCGCCGAGGTGATCGACAGCTGCTTCACGGGCACCACGTCCCGGCTGGGCGGCGTCGGGTTCGACGTGCTGGCCGAGGAAGTGGCGCAGCGGCACCGCAGGGCGTTCCCGCCCGACGGCGTGCGCCCGAGCCACCGGGAACTGGAGACCGGCGGCGACTACCAGTGGCGCCGCGACGGCGAGGCGCACCTGTTCAACCCGCAGACCGTCTTCAAACTCCAGCACTCCACCCGCAGCGGCCGGTACGAGATCTTCAAGGAGTACACCAAAGCCGTCGACGAGCAGTCGACGCGGCTGCTGACCCTGCGCGGCCTGTTCGACTTCAAGACCGACCGGCCGCCGGTGCCGATCGAAGAGGTCGAGCCGGTCGGCGACATCGTCAGGCGGTTCGCCACCGGCGCGATCTCGTACGGCTCGATCTCCCAGGAGATGCACGAGGTCCTGGCGATCGCGATGAACCGGATCGGCGGCAAGTCGAACACCGGCGAGGGCGGCGAGGACCCGGACCGGTTCACCCCGGACGAGAACGGCGACCTGCGCCGCTCGGCGATCAAGCAGGTCGCGAGTGGACGGTTCGGCGTGACGAGCGAGTACCTGGTCAACGCCGACGACATCCAGATCAAGATGGCCCAGGGCGCCAAACCCGGCGAAGGCGGCCAGCTGCCGGGGACCAAGGTGTACCCGTGGATCGCGCGCACCCGGCACTCCACGCCGGGCGTCGGGCTGATCTCCCCGCCGCCGCACCACGACATCTACTCGATCGAGGATCTGGCGCAGCTGATCCACGACCTGAAGAACGCCAACCCCCGGGCGCGTATCCACGTCAAGCTGGTGTCCGAGGTCGGCGTCGGCACGGTCGCGGCCGGGGTGTCCAAGGCGCACGCGGACGTCGTGCTGATCTCCGGGCACGACGGCGGCACGGGCGCCTCTCCGCTGTCGTCGATCAAGCACGCCGGTGGGCCGTGGGAGCTCGGCCTGGCCGAGACCCAGCAGACCCTGCTGGCCAACAGGTTGCGGGACCGGATCGTGGTGCAGACCGACGGTCAGCTCAAGACCGGCCGGGACGTGATCATCGCCGCGCTGCTGGGCGCGGAGGAGTTCGGGTTCGCCACGGCACCGCTGGTGGTGTCGGGCTGCATCATGATGCGCGTGTGTCACCTGGACACCTGCCCGGTCGGGGTGGCCACCCAGAACCCGGTGCTGCGGGAGAAGTTCAGCGGCAAGGCCGAGTACGTGGTGAACTTCTTCGAGTTCGTCGCCCAGGAGGTCCGCGAGTACCTGGCCCAGCTGGGTTTCCGGTCCCTGGCCGAGGCGATCGGGCACGCCGAGCTGCTGGACACCCGCAAGGCCGTCGACCACTGGAAGGCGTCCGGTCTGGACCTGTCACCGATCTTCCACGTGCCCGACCTGCCGCCGCGCGCCTCCCGTCACCAGATCGTCGAGCAGGACCACGGCTTGGCGAAGGCACTGGACAACACGCTGATCCAGCTCGCCGAAGGCGCGTTGTCCTCGGGCGACCGCGTACGGCTGGAACTTCCGGTCCGCAACGTCAACCGGACCGTCGGCACCATGCTCGGCTCGGAGGTGACCAGGATCTGGGGTGGCGCCGGGCTCCCGGACGACACCATCGACATCACCTTCACCGGCACGGCGGGCCAGTCGTTCGGCGCGTTCATCCCGAACGGCGTGACGCTGCGGCTGATCGGTGACGCGAACGACTACGTCGCGAAAGGGCTGTCCGGCGGCCGGATCACCCTGCGGCCCGATCCGTCGGCGCCGTTCGCGGCCGAGGAGAACATCATCGCGGGCAACGTGATCTGCTACGGCGCCACAAGCGGTGAGATCTTCATCCGCGGCAAGGTCGGCGAGCGCTTCTGCGTGCGCAACTCCGGTGCGCTGGCCGTGGTGGAAGGCGTCGGCGACCACGGGTGCGAGTACATGACCGGTGGCCGGGTCGTCGTGCTCGGGCCGACCGGCCGCAACTTCGCGGCGGGCATGTCCGGCGGTATCGCGTACGTGCTCGACATGGCCACCCACCGGGTGAACAGCGAGATGGTCGACCTGGACCCGTTGGACGAGGCCGACCGTGAGTTCCTGCGGCTGACCGTCGAGAAGCACCTGACCGAGACGGATTCCGTGGTCGCGCACGACCTGCTCGTGGACTGGGACGCCGTCCTCGACGCCGGCCGGTTCACCAAGGTGATGCCGAAGGACTACAAGCGTGTCCTGGCCGCGCGGGCCCGTGCCGAACGGGACGGCCGTGACGTGAACGAGGCGATCATGGAGGCCGCGCATGGCTGACCCCAAGGGTTTCATGACCACTCCCCGGGAGACGGCCGCCACCAGGCCGGTCTTCCTGCGGCTGCGGGACTGGCGCGAGGTCTACGAGGACTTCGCGACGGAGCGGACGCAGCGGCAGGCCGGCCGCTGCATGGACTGCGGAATCCCGTTCTGCCACCAGGGCTGCCCGCTGGGCAACCTGATCCCGGAGTGGAACAACCTGGTCTGGAAGACCGACTGGCGGGAGGCGATCGAGCGGCTGCACGCGACCAACAACTTCCCGGAGTTCACCGGGACGTTGTGCCCGGCGCCGTGCGAGACCGCGTGCGTGGTCGGCATCAACGGCGACCCGGTGTCGATCAAACGGGTCGAGATCTCGATCATCGACCGCGCCTGGGACGAAGGCTGGGTGACTCCGCAGGTGCCGGTCACGCTGACCGGCAAGAAGGTCGCGGTCGTCGGCTCCGGCCCGGCCGGGCTCGCGGCGGCGCAGCAGCTGACCCGCGCGGGTCACTCGGTGACCGTGTTCGAGCGGGCCGACGCGATCGGTGGCCTGCTGCGGTACGGGATTCCCGAGTTCAAGATGGAGAAGTGGCGGCTGGACCGGCGGCTGGACCAGATGCGCGCCGAAGGCACCGAGTTCCGGGCGAACGTGAACGTCGGCGTGGACATCACCGTGACCGAGCTGCGGACGTCCTTCGACGCGGTGGTGCTGGCCGGTGGCGCGACGGCATGGCGTGACCTTCCGATCCCTGGCCGCTCGTTGCAGGGCGTGTACCAGGCCATGGAGTACCTGCCGCCGGCCAACCGCGTGGCCAGGGGCGATTTGGCCACGTCACCGATCAGCGCTTCCGGCAAGCACGTCGTGGTGATCGGCGGCGGTGACACCGGCGCTGACTGCGTCGGCACGGCGCACCGGCAAGGCGCCGCTTCGGTGACGCAGCTGGAGATCATGCCGCGTCCGCCGGAGGTCCGTTCCGACGCGCATCCGTGGCCGACGTACCCGATGATCTACCGCGTCTCCTCGGCCCACGAGGAGGGCGGCGAGCGGATCTACTCGGTGTCCACAACGGAGTTCCTCGGTGACGCCGAGGGGAACGTGCGGGCGTTGCGGCTGGTCGACGTCAAGCTGGACGGCGGCCGGTTCGTGCCCGTCGAGGGCAGCGAGCGGGAGATCCCGGCCGGCCTGGTCACCCTGGCCATGGGGTTCGTCGGGCCGCAGCGGGAAGGCCTGCTCAACGAGCTCGGGGTCGACTACGACCCACGGGGCAATGTCGCCCGCGACGAGTCGTTCGCCACCAGCGTCGATGGCGTCTTCGTCGCGGGCGACATGGGCCGTGGCCAGTCCCTGATCGTCTGGGCCATCGCCGAAGGCCGCTCGGCGGCGGCCGGCGTCGACGCGTACCTGATGGGCCGCGACGTCCTGCCCGCCCCCATCGCCCCGACGGACCGCCCCATCGCCTGACCAACCCTCGTGAGTGTTTATCGGTGTTCTAACCCTGATAAACACTCACGAGGGGGACTGGGCTTCCAGGTCGCCTTCGGTGTTCAGGTAGACCGCGCGCAGGGCGTCGAGGGTGCTCTGCTCGGGGTGCTCCCACATGCCGCGGTCGGCCGCTTCGAGCAGCCGCTCGGAGATGCCGTGCAGCGCCCACGGGTTGGCTTCGGCCAGGAACTTCTGGTTCTCCGGGTCGAGCACGTACGAAGCGGCGAGCTGCTCGTACATCCAGTCGGCGACGACTCCGGTCGTGGCGTCGTAGCCGAACAGGTAGTCCACAGTGGCCGCGAGTTCGAACGCGCCCTTGTAGCCGTGCCTGCGCATGGCAGCGAGCCACCGGGGGTTCACCACGCGGGCACGGAAAATCCGCGTGGTCTCCTCGTTCAGCGTCCGGGTCCGCACGGCGTCCGGGCGTGTGCTGTCGCCGACGTAGGCCGCGGGCGCCTTGCCGGTGAGCGCGCGGACGGTCGCGATCATGCCGCCGTGGTACTGGAAGTAGTCGTCCGAGTCGGCGATGTCGTGTTCGCGCGTGTCGATGTTCTTCGCCGCCACCGCGATCCGCTTGTACGACGTCTCCATGTCCTGGCGCGCTTGGACTCCGTCGAGGTCACGGCCGTAGGCGTAACCGCCCCAGACCGCGTAGACCTCGGCCAGGTCGGCGTCGTCGCGCCAGTTGCGGCTGTCGATCAACGGCAGGATGCCCGCGCCGTAAGCACCCGGCTTGGAGCCGAAGATGCGCATGGTGGCGCGCCGTTCGTCCCCGTGCTCCTGCCGGTCGGCTTCCACGTGCGCGCGGACGAAGTTCTGGTCCGACGGTTCGTCGAGCGCCGCGACCATCTTCACCGCGTCGTCGAGCAAGGCCACGACGTGCGGGAACGCGTCACGGAAGAAGCCGCTGATGCGCACGGTCACGTCGATGCGCGGACGGCCGAGTTCCTCCAACGAGACGACCTCGAGCCCGCTGACCCGCCGGGACTGGTCGTCCCACTTCGGCCGCACACCCAGCAGCGCGAGGACTTCGGCGATGTCGTCGCCCGCTGTCCGCATGGCCGAGGTGCCCCACACCGACAGGCCGACCGACGGCGGCCACTCCCCTGTCTCGTCGCGGTACCGGGCCAGCAGCGAGTCGGCCATGGCCTGCCCGGTCTCCCACGCCAGCCGCGACGGCACGGCCTTCGGGTCGACCGAGTAGAAGTTCCGCCCGGTGGGCAGCACGTTGATCAGGCCACGCAACGGGGACCCGCTCGGGCCGGCCGGGATGTACCCGCCGTCCAAGGCGTGCAGCACGTGGTCGAGTTCATCTGTCGTCCTCGCGAGCCTGGGCACGACCTCGGTGGCGGCGAAGACCAGGATCTTCTCCACCGTGTCGTCGGCGCGACCGAGCACTTCGGACACCACGGACGGCGCCGAGTCAGCGGACCATGAAGCGTTCTCCATGCGCTCGACCAAAGCCCGTGCGGTCGCTTCGACGGTGTCCGTCGCCGTCCGGTCGGAGTCCTTTTCGGACAAGCCGAGGGCCTCGCGCAGACCGGGCAGGGCGTCGGCCTGGCCGCCCCACATCTGCCGGGCCTGAAGCATCGCCAGCACCAGGTTGACGCGGGCCTCGCCCTCCGGCGCGACACCCAGCACGTGCAGGCCGTCACGGATCTGCACGTCCTTGACCTCGCAGAGCCAGCCGTCGACGTGCAGCAGGAAGTCGTCGAACTCGGCGTCGTGCGGCCGGTCCGCCAGACCGAGGTCGTGGTCGAGCTTGGCGGCCTGGATCAGCGTCCAGATCTGGGCACGGATCGCGGGCAGCTTCGCCGGGTCCATCGCGGCGATGTTCGCGTGCTCGTCGAGCAACTGCTCCAGCCGGGCGATGTCGCCGTAGCTGTCGGCACGCGACATCGGCGGCACGAGATGGTCGACCAACGTCGCATGGGTACGCCGTTTCGCCTGCGTGCCCTCGCCGGGGTCGTTGACCAGGAACGGGTAGATCAGCGGGATGTCGCCGAGTGCCGCGTCCGGGCCGCACCCGGCGGACATGCCGACGGTCTTGCCCGGCAGCCACTCCAGGTTGCCGTGCTTGCCCACGTGCACCATCGCGTGCGCGCCGAACTCCTCGGCCAGCCAGCGGTACGCGGCCAGGTAGTGGTGGCTCGGCGGCAGGTCCGGGTCGTGGTAGATCGCGATCGGGTTCTCACCGAACCCGCGCGGCGGCTGGACCATCACGACGACGTTGTTGGCGCGCAACGCCGCCAGCACGATCTCACCGTCCGGATCGGACGACCGGTCGACGAACAGCTCGCCGGGCGCCGGGCCCCAGTGCCGCTCGATCGCTTCCCGGGCGTCCCGCGGCAGTTTCTCGTAGGACCGGCGGTACTTCGCCGCCGAGATCCGGATCGGGTTGCCGGTCAGCTGCTCCTCGGTCAGCCAGTCCGCGTCCTGCCCGCCGGCCGCGATCAACGCGTGGATCAGCGCGTCGCCGTCCTGCGCCGCCACACCTGGCAGGTCGCCGACGTCGTACCCGCGCTCTTTCAGCGCTGCCAGCAGCCGGACGACACTCGCCGGGGTGTCCAGGCCGACCGCGTTGCCGATGCGGGAGTGCTTCGTCGGATACGCCGACAACATCACCACGATCCGGCGCTCGGCCGGTGGAATGTGCCGCAGTGAAGCGTGCCGGACGGCGATGCCCGCGACACGCGCCGCTCGTTCCTCGTCGGCGACGTACACGGTCAGGCCGTCCTCGTCGATCTCCTTGAAGGAGAACGGCACGGTGATGATCCGGCCGTCGAACTCCGGGATCGCGACCTGTGTGGCGGTGTCCAGCGGGGACAGGCCGTCGTCGTTCTCGTCCCACGCGGCCCGGCTGGTGGTGAGGCAAAGCCCTTGCAGGATGGGCACGTCCAGCGCCGCGAGCGCGCCGACGTCCCACGCCTCGTCGTCCCCACCGGCCGAGGCCGTGGCGGGTTTCGTTCCGCCGGCCGCGAGCACGGTCACGACAAGGGCGTCCGCCTTGCCCAACGTCTCCAGCAGCGCGGGTTCGGCTGTCCTGAGCGACGAGCAGAACACGGGCATCGCCTGCCCGCCCGCTGCCTCGATGGCGTCACACAAGGTGTGGATGAAGGCCGTGTTCCCGGCCATGTGGTGCGCCCGGTAGTACAGGACCGCGACAACCGGGCCTTCCCCGCGTGACTCGCGTTCGAGCAGGCCCCACGTCGGTGCCTCGACCGGCGGGGTGAAGCCCAGACCGGTGAGCAACACGGTGTCGGACAGGAAGTTGTACAGCTCGGTGAGGTTGGCCGGGCCGCCGTGGGCCAGGTAGGCGTGGGCTTCCGCGCAGACACCACCGGGCACCGTGGACAGCTCCATCAGCTCGGCGTCCGGCGCCTGCTCACCGCCGAGCACGACCACCGGCCGTGGGCCGGCCAGCAGGGCGTCCAGGCCTTCCTCCCAGGCCCGGCGGCCGCCGAGGATGCGGACCACGACCAGGTCGACGCCGTCGACCAGGGCGGGAAGATCGTCGACCCCGAGGCGGGCCGGGTTGCCGAGACGGAACTCGGCGCCGCTGGCCCTGGCGGACAACAGGTCGGTGTCGGACGTCGACAGCAGCAGGATCACGCGGCTCACTCCAGTCCCCCGAGGTCCTCGCCCCGGGACGCAGGTATGCGGCGAAGCGCGAGTGTCTGGCTCCCGGGCCCCTTGTCCGGGCCCGGTGACAGTGGCGGGACCGCGCCGGATTCACACCGGCTTCCTCACTGCTTCGTCGTTGCCGCCGACCCTACCTGACGAACATGTCACAGTCAGGTCACGGACTCCGTCCGGCGGAACCGGGCACTGCTCGGGACACTCTCACCTGCGCGTCGGAAACAGGAGGCGATACGTGGGCTACCAGGTCGTGATCGATTCGCTGAGGAAGGCATCGTCGGCCGCGGCCGACGCGGCCGCCCAGGCGGGCAAGGTCCAGTTGGGGGCGGCGATCGACGACGTCGGCCCGGCCATGCCGGGCAGCCGGTCCGGTCCGGCGGCGGCGTCGCTCGCGACGGCGTGGACCAGCCAGGTGAAGAACTGGAGCTCGGACGCGCAGGCCTACAGCGAGAATCTGACAAAGGCGGCGGACCACTACGCCGCCAACGAGCAGGCCGCCAAGGCCGACTTCGAAGGTCTGGGGTAGCCCGTGGTCGCGTATGGAGACGTCCGCAAATGGCAGTCCGGTCCGCTGGACACCGCGGTCGGGGACTTGAACAAGCGCTGCGACGAACTGCTCGGCCTCAGCGACGAGCTCGCCGCGTCCGGCACGCCGCAAGGCTGGACCGGGCAGGCGGCCGATCAGGCGCGGGCCAAGCGCGAGGACCTGAACAACCGGATGGAACGCCTGGTGGCCGGGGTCGCCGCGGTCCGCAGGGGGATGGGCGAGGCGGCCGACGCGGTCGAGGCCCTCGGTCACGCGATCAAGGAAACCGAGGACATCGCCCAGCGGCACCACTTCGTGATCCGCGACGACGGCAGCATCGTCGACAACGCGCCGGACACGGCACACGACCCCGCGCACATCGACGAGTACTTCCGTGAGCGCCAACGCATCCAGACCGAGCTGGCCGACCGCGTCGAGCAGGCGGTCCGGCGCGGTACGGACATCGACAACGACCTGGCCGCGATCCTGACGAGGGCCGAGAAGGGCGAGGTCGACGACCAGGGCGCCACCTCGTTGCAGGCCGCCGCGGCGGCGGGCGCCAAGCAGGGCGGCCTGTCCACCCTCGAGCCCCCGAAAGGCGGCTCCCCCTGGGACAACGCGGGCTGGTGGGACTCGCTGTCGGAGGCGGAACGCAAGCAGATCATCGCCCAGCACCCGGAGTGGGTCGGCAACCTCGACGGCGTGCCCGGCGCGGCCCGCGACGAGGCCAACCGCAACCGTATCGACGACGAACGCGCCAAGCTGGAGGCCCGCAAGCGCGAACTCGAAGCGGACCTGGACGACAACTGGTTCGGTGGCACGTTCACCAACGCCGACGCGGAACTGGAGCAGGTCAACGCCAAGCTGGAATCGCTCAAGAAGATCGAGGAAACTCTCGCCCAGCCCGGTGAGCGACAGCTTCTGCTGCTGAACATGTCGAACGAACGTGCCGAAGCGGCGGTCGCCGTCGGCAACATCGACACCGCGGACCACGTCGCGGTGTTCACACCTGGCCTCACCTCCACGGTCGACGGAAGCCTCAAGGGCTATGACGACGCCATGGACAACTTGAAGCACCGGAGCGAGGAAGAACTGGCGCGTTACGGCGACGGCAGTAAGGTCGCGACGGTGACCTGGATCGGATACCAAGCGCCCCAGTTGACCGGGCACGGTCTGATCTTCGACGACAACACCGTGCTCGACGATCACTCCGCCAAGGAGGGTGCCAAGAAGCTCGCGCCATTCCTGAACGGAATCGACGCGTCACGCGCCACCGATCCGCACATGACCGCGCTGGGCCATTCCTACGGATCGACGACGACCGGAATCGCTCTGCAACAGAACACCGGAGTCGACAACGCGGTGTTCTACGGCTCGCCCGGGCTCGGCACGAACGACGTCGACAAGATCAACGTGCCGACCGGGAACTCGTACTACGTCGAGGCCAAGAACGACGCGGTCGGCGACTTCGGGTATTTCGGTATCGACCCCAGCCACATGGACGGCATGAACCACGTCTCCGCGAAGGAGACCACACTGCCGGACGGCCGTCAGCTTTCCGAATCCACCGGGCACAGCGCGTACATGACGGACAAGAGCACCAGCCAGTACAACCTGAGCGTGGTGGTCGGTGGAATGCCGGAACGAGCCGTGCGCGATGATGGCAAGGGTTTCGGCGATGTTCTGTCCTGGCCCGTCCCGGGGACCTACTGATGCGACTTGTTGTCCTGCTCTGCACGGTCTTGCTGCTCGTCGGCGCGTGTGACTCGAAAGGTGGTTCCATGTCGAAGGACGAGCAATACGCCGAGCTGCTCAAGCGGCCGGACATCGAGCAGATCCACGACGAATACACCAAGATGCTCGAAGAGATCCGCAACGAGCTGGTAGCCCAGATCGGCATAGCACCTTGGGTGCCCAAGGACGAGCCGTTCAGCGGGTCGGGCTGCGCGGAGTTCTCCGACCTTTCGGAAGCCCACAAACGGCGGTACAGCTCCGGCCATTCCCCTGGCAACCTGCCGGACGCCAGGTGGGCCGACGCCGTCAAACTCGTCGAGTCGATCGCCGGCCGACACGGATTCAAGCTGCACGGCGCCGTCGTCGACCGGCCCAGCGACCACGAAGTCACCTTCGGCAACGACTACGGCGCCGAACTGCTCTTCGGCACGGCCGCCAACACGACTCTGAGCGTCAGCACCGGGTGTCATCTCACCAAGGCCGCCAAGGAACGCGGCAAGCCCGCCTGATCCGCTCGCGTAGCATCCGGCGCGTGCCCACGAATCCCGACCGCACGCGCCCGGATGCCTGTCCTGGCGCGATCACGCTGCACCAGGCGGCGGACGGTGGGCTTGCCAGGGTGCGGGTTCCTGGTGGCACGGTGACGAGTGCCCAGCTCAGGGCATTGAGTGACGCGTCGGCCGAACTCGGCGACAGCAGTCTTGAGCTGACGTCGCGGGCCAACGTCCAGATCCGGGGACTGGCGGACGGCGCGGAACTGGCCAAGAGGCTCTGGGACGCGGACCTGCTGCCTTCCCTGAGCCATGAGCGGGTTCGCAACATCATCGCGTCGCCGTTGGGTGATGATCAGCACCTCGTCGACGAGATCGACCGGGCGCTGTGTGCCGAACCGGAACTCGCCGCACTGCCCGGCCGGTTCCTGATCACCGTGGACGACGGCCGTGGCGACGTGAGCGGACTCAAGGGCGACATCGGCCTGCACGGCAACGCCCTGCTGCTCGCCGGAGCCGACACCGGGCTCCGGGTGGACAACCCGGTGGAAACCGTCATCAAGGCCGCACGGGAGTTCCAGAAGATCCGGGGAGACGCCTGGCGGCTGGCCGAAGTGCCCGACGGCGTCGAACGGATCACCGCCACACTCGGCACACCAGGGCCGGACCGGATCGAGATCCGGCACCAGGCCACGCACCCGATCGGACGCTTCGGCGACGTGACCGTCGCGGCCGTGCCGCTCGGCCGGCTCACGAGGCAACAGGCGCAGGCGTTGTGTGATCTTGCTCCCTGGGTGCGGCTCACACCGTGGCGTAGCGTCGTGGTTCCGGCCGTTGAGGTGGAAGGATTGGTCACCGACCCCGGCTCTCCCTGGCACGGCGTGACCGCGTGTGCCGGACGGCCCGGCTGCGCGAAGTCGTTGGCGGACGTGCGAGCGGACGCGACCGCGTGGGTCCCCACCAGGACGGATGAACTTCCCGTGCACTGGTCGGGTTGCGAGCGGCGGTGCGGGAAACCGGCAGGGCGCGTGGTGGAGATGATCGCCACGGGCGACGGATATCGGAGGAGCGAGTGACCGAGTACCTGCGGGACGGCGCGGAGATCTACCGCAGGTCCTTCGCGACCATCCGCGCCGAGGCGGACCTCGGCGGGTTGCCCGAGGACGTCGCCAAGGTCGCGGTCCGCATGATCCACGCGTGCGGCATGGTGGACCTGGTCCAGGACATCGCTTTCTCGCCGAACGTGGTGGCGAAGGCCCGTGCCGCACTGCGGAACGGCGCACCGATCCTGTGCGATGCCCAGATGGTCGCCGCCGGTGTCACGCGCAAACGCCTGCCTGCCGACAACGAGGTCGTGTGCATGCTCGGTGATCCCCGGGTGCCCGGCCTGGCGCGGCGAATGGGCAACACCCGGAGTGTCGCGGGCTTCGAACTGCTGAAGGACAGGCTGGGCGACTCCGTCGTGGCGATCGGGAACGCGCCGACCGCGTTGTTCCACCTGCTCGACATGATCGCGGACGGCGCGCCGCGACCGGCTGCCGTGCTCGGTGTTCCGGTCGGGTTCATCGGTGCCGCGGAGTCCAAAGTGGCGCTGGCCGGCAACAGTCTTGGGCTGGAGTATCTGGTGGTCCACGGGCGGCGCGGCGGCAGTGCCATCACCGCGGCGGCCGTGAACGCGATCGCGAGTGAGGCGGAAGTGTGAGCGAGCTCGCGAGCGAATCATTCACCACAGGGAGCCGGCTCACGAAGAGCCGCGACGAGGAGTAGGCATGCGTGAGCCAACAGGCCGGTTGTTCGGCGTCGGGCTGGGCCCCGGCGACCCGGAACTGATCACCGTCAAGGCGGCCCGGCTCATCGAGTCCGCCGGCGTGATCGCGTTCCACAGCGCACGGCACGGCCGCAGCATCGCCCGTTCGATCGCCAGGCACTACATGCGGGAAGGCCAGATCGAAGAGCCGTTGATGTACCCGATCACCACCGAGACCACGGATCATCCCGGCGGGTACCAGGGTGCGCTCGACGACTTCTACGAGGAGTGCGCCGCCCGGCTGGCCGCCCACCTGGACGCGGGCCGGGACGTTGTCGTTCTCGCCGAAGGGGATCCGTTCTTCTACGGCTCGTACATGCATCTGCACAAGCGTCTTGCGCACCGGTACCCGGCTCAGGTCGTGCCCGGCGTGACGTCGGTCAGCGCGGCTTCGGCCGAACTGGGCAGGCCGTTGGTCGAGCGGGACGAGATCCTCACTGTGCTGCCAGGGACTTTGGATCCTGAGGCGCTCACCGAGAAGCTCAAGGCGACGGACTCCGCGGCGATCATGAAGCTGGGGCGGACGTTCTCGAAGGTCCGGTCGGCTCTGGAGGATGCCGGGCGCCTGGACGAGGCCTGGTACGTCGAACGCGCCACGACCGACAAGCAGCGCGTCGAGCCGCTCAGTGAAGTGGACCCGTCGACAGTTCCCTATTTCTCCGTGGCTTTGCTGTCCAGCCGGGCGGCGGCCGTCACGCCGACCGCCGTCCCGCAGTCGTCGCAGGGTGAGGTCGTGGTCGTCGGGCTTGGCCCGGCCGGACGCGAATGGCTGACGCCGGAAGCGCAGGACGCATTGGCCACAGCAACGGATCTGGTGGGCTACGGCCCGTATCTCGACCGTGTGGCACCGAATCCACGTCAACGCCGCCACGCCTCGGACAACCGTGTCGAGGCTGAGCGGGCCGCGTTCGCCCTTGACCTCGCGCGCGGCGGGGCACGGGTTGCCGTGGTGTCGTCGGGTGATCCCGGCGTCTTCGCGATGGCCAGCGCCGTGCTCGAAGTCGCCGAGGAATACGCCGAAGTTCCCGTGCGGGTCCTGCCCGGACTGACCGCCGCCAACGCCGTCGCCAGCCGAGTCGGTGCTCCCCTGGGCCATGACTACTGCGTGCTGTCGTTGTCCGACAGGCTCAAGCCGTGGGACGTCATCGCGTCGCGGCTGTCCGCCGCGGCCAAGGCCGACCTGGTGCTCGCGATCTACAACCCTGCGTCCAAGAGCCGGACGTGGCAGGTGGAGGCGGCCCGTGATCTGCTGCTGGAACACAGGTCGGCGGACACCCCGGTGGTGATCGGGCGGGACGTCGGCCACCCGGCCGAAGCCGTCGAGATCGTCCGGCTCGGCGAGCTAAACGCGTCCAAGGTGGACATGCGGTGCCTGCTGCTGATCGGGTCGTCGCAGACGCGGCTGACCGAGAACGGCAAGGTGTTCACGCCTCGCCGATACCCCGAACCCAGCTGACGGCCTCGTCCACACTGGACACCACGCTGACGCCGGCAGGCAGCGGCGGGCGGCGAACGACGACCACCGGGATTCCCAGCTCCCGCGCGGCGGTCAGTTTCGCCGCGGTCATCTCGCCGCCACTGTCCTTGGTGACCAGCGCCTGAATGCCGTGCTCGCGCATCAACGCGAGCTCACCCTCCACAGTGAACGGTCCACGGTCGAGGACGACGCGCAGCCGTCGGGGAACTGGCGGTTGCGGCGGCTCGACCGAACGCGCCAGGAACCAGTTGCCGAGGTCCGCGAACTCGGCGAGCTCCTCACGGCCAGTCGCGAGGAAAACCCGTTCAGCCGGGAGATTCCGGGCGGCTTCGGCCACACTGTCCACCCACCGCCAGTCGTCGCCTGGGCCCGGCGACCAGCCTGGGCGGCTGAGCACCGTGAAGGGGATCGCGAGCTCGGCCGTGACCTGGGCGGCGGTCGCGGTCATCCTCGCCGCGAAAGGATGAGTCGCGTCGACGACGGCGTGAATGTCGTTGCCGAGCAACCACTTCCTGAGTCCGTCCGGGCCACCGAAGCCGCCGATCCGGACCTCGCCGGGAGGTAGCCGGGGCGTGCGAACCCGGCCTGCCAGCGACGAGATCACCCTGATGCCGGGGAGTTCGCCTGCCAGCCTGCGCGCTTCGCCGGTCCCGCCGAGGATGAGGACGGTCACCGGGCGCGGTTGACCGAGTAGAGGTGACTGTCGATGAACTCGGTCGCGGACAACACCTGACCGACGATGATCACCGCGGTCCGTTTGATCCCGGCGGCGTGCACTTGGTCCGCGATGTCCGCCAGTGTGCCGCGCAGCACGGTTTCGTCCGCACGACTGGCGTAGGCGACGACCGCGACCGGGCAATCCGGACCGTAGTTGGGCACGAGTTCGGCGATGACCTCGTCGATCCGTTGCACGGCAAGGTGAAGCACCATGGTCGACCGGCTCTGGCCGAGGGTGGCGAGGTCCTCTCCTTCCGGCATCGGGGTGGCCCGCGCCGAGGTCCTTGTCAGCACAACGGTTTGCCCGAGGCCGGGAACGGTCAGCTCACGCTTCAGCGAAGCCGCCGCGGCGGCGAACGCCGGAACACCAGGCGTCACGTCGTACGGCACACCAGCGGCGTCGAGCCGACGCATCTGCTCGGCCATCGCGCTGTACACCGAAGGATCGCCGGAATGCAGTCGTGCCACATCCAGGCCTTTGCTGTGCGCGCCGACGAGTTCGGCGGTGATCTCGTCCAGGTTCAGGTTGGCTGTGTCCACGAGACGAGCGCCTTCGGGGCACATCTCCAGCAACTCGGCCGGAACCAGAGCGCCCGCGTAGAGGCACACCGGCGACGACGCGATCAGCCGCTGGCCGCGCAGGGTGATCAGGTCGGCCGCGCCGGGTCCCGCGCCGATGAAGTGCACCGTCACGCCTGGTCCTCCTTGGTCACGCTCCAGATGGTGACCGGCATCAGCGGCCGCCAGCCGGTGAACCCGCCCACCGGTGAGCCACGGGTGATCGAGATCCGGACCAGGTCGCCGCCGAGCCGGGCGTGCCATCGTGCCACGACCGCCTCCGACTCCACAGTGACCGCGTTCACCACGAGCCGTCCGCCGGGCCTGAGGCCCTCCCAGGCCCACTCGACCATGCCCGGCGCGGTCAGCCCGCCGCCGACGAAGATCGCGTCCGGCGTTTCCAGGCCGTCCACCGGGGCCTTGGCTTCGACGACCTTGATCCCCGGCACGCCGAGTTCGTGTGCGTTGCGCGTGATGCGCGCGGCGCGCTCGGCGTCGCGCTCGATCGTGATGGCACGGCAGGAGGGATGCGTACGCGACCATTCGATCGCGATGCTGCCCGCTCCCCCGCCGACGTCCCACAACAACTGGCCGGGCACGGGCGCGAGGCGCGACAACGTGATCGCGCGGACTTCGCGTTTGGTGAGCTGCCCGTCGCTTTCGTAAGCCTCGTCAGGCAAACCGGGCACGTTGGGCAGCAGTTCACCGCCGTGGCATTCGATCGCGATCACGTTCAGCGGATCCGACGATCCCTGCCACTGTTCGGCGACACCCACGACCTGGTTCTCGGCCGTGTCGCCCAGTCGCTCAAGCACAGTCATCACACTGGTGCCGTAGCCGCGCCGGGTCAGCAGTTCCGCGACTTGACGAGGTGTGTCGCCGTTCGAGCTGAGCACAACGAGCCGCCGCCCCGGATGCACGGCCGCGTTGAGCAGCTCGATCGGGCGGCCGACAACGCTGATGACTTCGACGTCCTGCACCGCCCAGCCCAGCCGGGCGCACGCGAGGGACACCGAGGACGGGTGCGAGATCACGCGGACCGGCCCGAGTTTGCTGCCGATGCCGTAGAACATCGGGTCGCCGCTGGCCAGCACGCACAACCCGCGGCCGGCGTACGTCTCCAGCAGACCGGGGACCGCGGGCATCATCGGTGAGGGCCATTCCACCCGTTGCGCCTCGACCTCAGCGGGCACGAGGTCGAGCTGGCGCCTGCTGCCCAGCAGGACCTCCGCCTCCCGCAGAGCCCGCCGGGCGACGGCGGTCAGGCCGTCCCACCCCTCAGCACCAATACCGACAACCGTGACCATGAATCCCTCGTGAGTACTTATCCGTGTTCTAACACGCAAAAGTACTCACGAGGGGTGACCAGGGGTTATCCGGGGTCAGAGGGCTTGACGGGCCAAGGTCGCGGTCTCGCTCGGCGTCTTGCCGACCTGCACGCCGGCCGCCTCAAGGGCCTCCTTCTTCGCGGCAGCGGTACCGGCCGAGCCGGACACGATCGCGCCCGCGTGGCCCATGGTCTTGCCCTCCGGCGCGGTGAAGCCCGCGACGTAGCCGACGACCGGCTTGGTGACGTTCTGCTGGATGAACGCCGCCGCGCGCTCCTCGGCGTCGCCGCCGATCTCACCGATCATCACGATCAGCTCGGTCTCTGGGTCCTCCTGGAACGCCGCGAGCGCGTCGATGTGGGTCGTGCCGACCACGGGGTCGCCCCCGATCCCGATGGCCGTGGAGAAGCCGATGTCCCGCAGTTCGTACATCAGCTGGTACGTCAGCGTGCCGGACTTGGACACCAGGCCGATCCGGCCGGCCGTGGTGATGTCGGCCGGGATGATGCCCGCGTTGGACTTGCCGGGCGAGATGATGCCGGGGCAGTTCGGGCCGATGATCCGGGTCTTGTTGCCCTTGGCGACCGCGTGCGCCCAGAACCACGCGGAGTCGTGCACCGGGATGCCTTCGGTGATCACGACCGCGAGGCCGATCTCGGCGTCGATCGCTTCCACCACAGCGGCTTTGGCGAACCTCGGCGGCACGAAGATCACCGACGTATCGGCGCCCGTGTCGGCCATCGCCTTGCCGACCGAGTCGAAGACGGGCAGTTCCTTCTGTCCTATTTCGACGGACTGGCCGCCTTTGCCCGGCGTCACGCCGCCGACGATGTTCGTGCCGGCGGCGAGCATCCGCGCGGTGTGCTTGCGGCCCTCCGCGCCGGTCATGCCCTGGACGATCACCTTGGAGTTCTCGTCGATGAAAATCGCCATGTCACACCCCTGCTGCCAGCTTGGCCGCGTGCTCGGCGGCGGCGTCCATCGTCTCGATCTGCACGACGGCGGGCAGCGCGGCCTCTTCGAGAATCCGGCGGCCCTCCTCGGCGTTGTTGCCGTCGAGCCGGACCACGATCGGCTTGTCGACCTTGCCGAGGAACCGCAACGCCTGCACGATGCCGTTGGCCACCGCGTCGCACGCGGTGATGCCGCCGAACACGTTGACCAGCACGCTGCGCACGTCCGGGTCGGACAGGATGATCTCCAGGCCGTTGGCCATCACCTCGGCCGACGCGCCACCGCCGATGTCCAGGAAGTTGGCGGGCTTCACGCCACCGTGCGCCTCGCCCGCGTAGGCGACGACATCCAAAGTGGACATGACCAGCCCCGCGCCGTTGCCGATGACACCGACCTGCCCGTCGAGCTTGACGTAGTTGAGGCCTTTCGACTTCGCCCTGGCCTCCAACGGATCCTCGGCCGCGGTGTCGACAAAGTCGGCGTGCCCCGGGTGCCGGAAGTCCGCGTTGTCGTCCAGGGTGACCTTGCCGTCCAGCGCCATGATCTCCCCGGCCGAGTCACTGACCAGCGGGTTGACCTCGACCAGCGTGGCCTCCTCGGCCACGAAGGCCTTCCACAGCCGGACGATGGTCGGCGCGGCGGCCTCGGGAATTCCCGCCTCGGCCGCGATCTGCCTGGCCTTGGCCAGGTCCACGCCCTCGATCGGGTCGATCGGTACGCGCGCCAGGGTGTCGGCGTTGTCCTCGATCTCCACGCCGCCCGCCGCGGAGGCGAGCGCGAGGAACGTCCTGTTGGCACGGTCGAGCAGGAACGAGAAGTAGTACTCGCCGGCGATCTCGGACGCCGGAGTGACAAGCACCTTACGCACGATGTGGCCCTTGATGTCCAAACCAAGGATCGCCTCGGCATGCGCGGTCACGTCGTCGGTGGTGCGGGCCAGCTTGACGCCGCCCGCCTTGCCGCGCCCTCCCGTCTTGACCTGTGCCTTGATCACGACAGGCAGGCCGAGGATCCGGGCGGCGGCTACGGCGTCGGTCGGATTGGTGACGACCCGTTGCGGGCCGACCGGGACGCCGTGCTTCGAGAAGAGCTCTTTGGCTTGATACTCGTACAGGTCCACGTTGTAGACTGTATGCAGTATGGAGCGGCCTGTCCAGAGGTAGGAGGGCGAGATGTATCCATCGGTGCGGGATTGCTTTGGCCGGACGTATCTCCTCGGCCCGGTTCCCGAAGAGCTCATCGGTCGTTCGCGGGCCTGGATGGCCTGGCTGCCCTGGGCGGCGATGGCGGCGACCGGGGTGATGCAGTACGCCTTCGGCTCGCTCGTCCCCCAGCTCGCCGAACGCGGCTGGGGCGTCAGGGAAACCCTCTGGCTGCTGGCCGCGTGGGCCGTCTTCCAGGCGGTCGCCGGGTTCCCCACCGCCTATCTGCGGGAGCGCGGCAAGCTCGGGCCGCGCGCGGTGATGGTGCTCGGCGCGGTGCTGATGCTGGCGGGAATGGTCTCGCTGGCGCATTTCGACTCGTACGTCATGGCTTTGCTCGGCTATTCGGTGCTCGGCGGCACCGGCGCGGGATTGGTCTACGCGACCTGCACGTCGACCGTGGCGAAGTGGCATCCCGAGCAGATGGCGTCCCGGGTGAGCTTCGTGACCGGTGCTTTCGCTTACGGCGCGGTGCCGTTCGCGATCGCGTTCCTGTTCTCGCCGCCGACGATCGCTCTGGACGTCGCCGCGGTGATCGTGGGCGTTGTCGTGGCCACGACCGGCGTCTTCTTCCGTGACCCACCGGCGAACTGGTGGCCGCCGCACATCGACCCGCAGGAATGGGCGGTCGATCGCAGGCGTAGCCCATCACGTGCGGTACGGCAGTTCTCAGTGCGGGAAGCGCTACGCACGGGCGTGCTTCCGTTGATGTACTTCGTTCTGCTGACGGCCAGCGCGGTGTCGCTGTTCACGGTCACCTTCTTCGCCGTCCTCGGCGCCCAGATGGGGATTGGTCTGGTCGTCGTGGCCATCGGCACGGCCGTTCTGCTCGGCGCCAACGGCGCCGGGAGATCGCTGGCGATCCGGATCTCCGGCCAGATCGGCCGCAGGCGCGCGATCGGCGCCGTGCTGGTGGCCCAGGCCGTCGGCCAGGTGTTCCTCGCCGGCGCGGCGTCCTCCGGATCGATCTTCCTGCTCCTGGTCGCGGCCACGCTGGCCGGCGCGGGCGGTGGCGCGTTCTATCCGCTTTTCGCCAGCCTGGCCAGGGAGTTCTTCGGCGACCGCGACGTCGCCAAGACCCACGGGGTGGTTTACAGCGCGAAGGCGTTCGGCGGCGTGATCGGCGTCGGACTCGCCGCACTGGCGGTCCCGGCGTGGGGATTCCCTGCCGTTTTCCTGATATCCGGGCTGGTCGCGCTCGGATCGGCGATACTGAGCGTGCGCCTGCGCCGTCCAGGACATGTATCCACGCTTCCCATAATGTATGTTGTAGACACAACGATGTCGTCCGTCGGTTCGGGAGGAACCAGGTGAACGAACCCGTGATCCAGCTTCCCGAGCCACTCGGGAGCGGCAAACGGGGTGGACGAGGCGCGCTGAGCGGGGCCGCGACCCAACGGGTCGAGCGGCCCGCTCCGCTGCGCGAAGCCGTCCACTCCGCGCTGATCGAGCTGATCATCAACGGCACCCTGCAGCCAGGTCAGCACTTGGTCGAGCTGGAACTGGCTCAGTACCTGGGAGTCAGCAGGCAACCGGTGCGCGAAGCGTTGCAGCGCCTGCAAACCGAAGGCTGGGTCGACCTGCGCCCCGCGCAGGGCGCGTTCGTGCACACACCGACCGAGGAGGAGGCCGACCAGCTGCTGAGCGTGCGTTCGGTGCTGGAGACGCACTCCGCCCGGCTGGCGGCAGGCCGGGCCACCGAGGAGGAAGTCGCGCGGCTGTGGGAACTGCAGCGCGAAGGTGAGGCCGCGGTGGAGACCGACGACGCGGAAGGCATGACCGCCGCGAACGCGGCGCTGCACGCGTACATCACCGAGATCTCCCGGAACGCGGTCCTGGCCGAGCACATCGCGTTGGTCGAGCGCCGCGTCCGGTGGTACTACCGGCCGATCGCCCGCCCGCGTGGCCATGACGCGTGGGCCGAGCACGCCGAGCTGATCAAGGCGATCGCCGCGCACGACGCGGACCTGGCGAGCACGATCATGAACCGGCACACGGAAAGGACCCGCCAGGCGTATCACGACCAGCGGGTCTCCGAAGCGGAATAGGTTTGCCCGGCTCCTCCCCTGATGTGCCAAGATGCGGTGTTCTTGGGCCCCAGGGGAGGAATTGACCTGCTCCCGAGGTAGCCGAGGCCGCCGCAGACCGCGTCCGCGGTCATCGCCGTCCGCGCCGACATGACGCCTTCTCGCGCCGCTTGCCCTCCGGAAAGGCGACCCCGGCCTGGAACACCGCCCAGACACTGGCCAGCCAGAACGCGCTCTTCCACGACCAACCGTGTACCACGAGGCAAGACAGCCCCGCCGGTGACACCCGGTCAGTCCACACAGGACAAACGTCCACCCGGTCGAGTGACGCAACACCGTCATGATTCCGGTAAATTGAACATATGAGCGAACAACTGACAGTCCGATTCCGGGAGGTGAAGCCACCGCCGGAGGTCCCCATCGAAGCGATGGACGACGAGGAGGCCCTCGACAGCGCCGGTTACCACCACCGGGAGAAATGCCGCGCGGAAGCCCTGTTTCTCCGGTCTCTGGCCCGGTTGGCCGAGCATCGCCCACCCGGCCGCCGGGGAATCGACCTCGGCGACGGCGCCGCCGAGGAAGTGGCGATGGAACTCAACCTCAGCCCCAACACCACCTCCAGCCAGATCGCCTTCGCCCAGGCGCTCGTCAAACGCCTGGGCGCGACCGTCGACGCCCTCGAAGCAGGCGCCATCGACTACATGTGTGCCAAGGCGATGCACGACTACACCGCCGACCTGGACGATGACCAGGCGTCCAGAGTGGAGAGACGCGTGCTGGACGGCGGGCAGCGTGAAAATCTCACCCGGTTCAAGCACAGCCTCCGCCGTGAAGTCATCCGCGCCGACCCCGCGGCCGCCAACGAACGCAGGCGGCTCGCCCGCGCCAAGCGCGATGTGACGAAGTGGGACAAGCCGGACGGCACCACGTCGCTGACCATCACCATGGAGCCGCACGAGGCTCAAGCGGCCTATGCCCGCATCACTTCCCTGGCCGAGCAGGCCGGGAGCACCGGACGCAGCTTGGCGCACCGCAAGGCCGACGTGTTCATGGACCTGGTGCTGGGCAAGGAATCCAAGCAACCGCCGGTGGCCGTGAACGTCCTGGTCCCGATGACGACGCTCATGGGCCTGAACCAGGAACCAGGCGAGATCAGCGGCTACGGGCCCATCACAGCCGAATACGCACGCGAACTCGCCCAGAACGCCACATGGCGACGAGTGCTCACGGACCCGAGCGGGCAGGTGCTGGAAGTCAGCAGGCGACGGTTCGCCTCCCCCACGCTGAAACGTCACATCCAGATGCGCGACAGAGTATGCCGTCAACCAGGCTGCACAGTCCCGGCCGAACGCTGCCAGACCGACCACACCAAGACGTACGCGTCCGGCGGGCTCACCGCGCAAGACAACACCGCCATGTTCTGCAAGCGCCACAACCTCATGCGCCAACGCACCAACTGGAGGATCGAACAGATCGAACCAGGCACACTCGTCTTCCACACGCCGGCCAGCAGAACCGTCGTGACCACCCCGGAACGCTACGAGATCCCACCCTTTTAGAGGCTGCGCGCCCTCCACTCAAGCCGCAGCTTGTGCTGCCTTGAGTGCGGAGGCCTGGCGGCGGCGGGATGCGTCATCGGGCCAGCATTTCCAGGTAGTGGGGGTTGTGCATGATTCCCAGGACGTTCCCGAACGGGTCGACCACGGACGCCGTCACGAACCCCTCTCCCCGGGGCGTGATCGGCTGGTATTCCTTGGCTCCCAGTGACAGCAGCTTCTGGAACGTTGCCTCGATGTCGTCGACGTGCCAGTACATGACGGCGCCTCCCGGGCCGTGTGCCGCCTCGGCGGGGGCGTAACGGCGGTCTTTCAGCCCCAGTTCGTCCTGGCTGTCGCCGATCCGGAACTCGACGTACGCGGGCGGGCCCTCGACCGGGCGCACGAAGTACGGCTCGACGCCGAGCAGCTCGGTGTACCACCGCCGCGCGGCGTCCATGTCGTCTGCCCAGTAGGTGATGGTGGTGAATCCTCGCAACATCGGTGGTCCCTCCGTTCGGTTGGCTTGTCAGGGACCATCTTCCGTCGCAAAGCGCTCACCTCATGAGCACTTTGCGACGGTTGCGGCTCGCCGGGGTGGGTATTCCACGAGCAGCGCGGGACAGTGACCGATCGTCACTTTATGTGATGTGACTGTTCACACCGACCAGGACGGTTGTACGGATTGTATGCTGTAGGCAGTCGACCAGAACGATCGACACGACTAGGAGGAGTGAAAGTCAGATGAGCAGGATCCGGGAGATCTTCGAGACTCTCACCCGTGGTCCGCTGGGCGCTTCGGCGGACGGCGGCATGATCGGTGTGGGACTCACGGCCGCCATGGCGCGGGCCGAGCGGGGTCTCTCCGACGAGGTCGAGACCTACCTGCGCGACAGCGACACCAAGAAGGCAGACGCCAAGACGGCCGGATGACACCGTCCTGACGCCTGCCGCCAGGTAACCGCCAGTCAGTCAGCCGCCGTAACGGTCACTGACTTGGGCTCCGCTTCCTTCGGTTGCCGCCGAACCTTGATCAAACTCGCCACCGTCGTCACCGCCAGCGTGCCGAGAATGGTGCCGAGTGAGACCAGGATCGGAATTTCCGGAGCCCAGCTCACACCGTCGTGGTGCAGAGCCTCGAACACGAGTTTCACGCCGATGAAGGCGAGAACGATCGACAGCCCCTTGCTGAGGTAGACGAGCTTGTCCAGCAAGCCGCCGATCAGGAAGTACAGCTGTCGCAGGCCCATCAGGGCGAACGCGTTCGCGGTGAACACCAGGTAGGGCTCCTTGGTGAGGCCGAAGATCGCCGGGATGGAATCCAGGGCGAAAAGCAGGTCCGTGGTACCGATCGCGATCATCACGATCAGCATCGGCGTGACCATCTTTCGCCCGTCCACCCTGGTGGTCAGCTTGGCCCCGTCATAGGAGTCCGTGGCCGGCAGGAATTTCTTGGCCACGCGGAGAACCGCGTTCTCTGTGAATTCTTCCTCATCGTCGTCCTGGTGGCGGATGAGCTTCCAGGCCGTGTAGATGAGGAAGGCGCCGAAGATGTAGAACAACCAGTCGAATCGGGAGACGGCCTGGGCTCCCACCGCGATGAACAAACCTCTCATCAGCAGTGCCAGGACTATCCCGATCGACAACACCTTCTGTTGGAACTGCTTGGGAACAGCGAAGGTGCCCATGATGATGATGAACACGAACAGGTTGTCCACCGACAGCGAATACTCGGTGATCCAGCCTGCGAAGAACTCACCACCATGCTGCCCGCCTGCGAACAGGGTCACGCCGAATCCGAAGAGGACGGCGAGGCCCACGTAGGCCGACACCCACAGAGTGCATTCCCGCATGGAGGGTTTCCGCGGATTACGCGACACCAGATAGAAGTCGAACATGATCATCGCGGACAGACCGGCCACTGTGACCAGCCAAACCCATGTGGGGATGTTCATCGGGCTTTGCTCGCCTCCCGCCTGCGTTTACGCGCCTCTCGCGCCTCCCACATGACACGCGCATGTGAGGCGTAGCGATCATAGACCCGCAGTGCAGTCGGGTTCTGGCCGGACATCCTGTGCCACCAGCGTGGCGCAAGGCGTTCGTGCATCCAGAGGAACCCGAACGCGAACCCCGCGCTGATCAGCCCTTGGTAGGCAAGGAAACCAAGGACGTCGGGCGGGCCGCCGAGCTCTCCGGTCAGCACCAGGCGGGTCAGCACCTCCTGTGACAGGCGCGACAGGGGGAAGCCGATCAGCCAGAACAGGCAGGCCGGGGCGAAACCGCCGAGGCGGACCTTGCCCAAGGCGATCAGGACACTGTAGACGGCGCCGAGCAGCCCGAGCGGCAACCCGAGCGCCAACGCGCTCACCATCGCCCAGCCGATCGGCTGACCGACGATCAGCGCCATCAGTCCGGCGACACTGCCGGCGAGGAAACCGACGGCGAATCCGGGACGGGAAACTTCTGCCAGCTCGCGTACTCGTGCTGCCCCTCGATTCGGCACTGTCATCAGTCCACGACCACCCCGAAGGCGAACAGGCTGAAGAACAGCATGCCCAGGTAGAACACGGCTCCGAAGCCGATGATGCCGTTGGTCCACCACTTCGGACGGATGGGTTTGGGCAGCATCTTGTTGTTCACCAGCAACAACACGACGCAGTACGCACCCATGGCGAAGGTGGAGAGGAACGCCAGGATGTCCAGCACGGCCTCAGGTCCGTCGGCAGGCCCAAAGTTGAGGATCAGGATGCCGAAGATGATCACAGCCCACAGGAAGAACGCGTAGAGGTGTGACATCTTGAACCGCTTGGCGCCCTTGACGAAGAAGTACGTCATGTCCGCCTGGCCACGCGAGAACGAGTCGAACAGGCCCAGGGTCGCGTTCAACCCGATCAGGGCGATGAAGCCGAAGAACGCCGTGCCGAGCACCGAACCACCCGCCGCGGCGAAGGCGTCCGACATCGCCGCGAGCGCCGCGGACCGGTCACCGCCCTCGATCAGTGTCTTGACGTCCGGATTGGCCCGGGCGGCCGACTGGGCGAGCACGGTGAACGAGATGGTGACAAGCATCGTGACGCCCCAGAACAACAACAGGGCGTCAAAGGTGACCCAGCGCCGCCACCCTTTCCACTTGCGCATCTCCTCCGTGTTCTCGGTGTCGAACATGAACCCGCGGTTGGGCATCTCCTCTTCTTCACCCGCGTGCCGCAGCCCTCGCAGCTTCGGGATGTGCGAACCCATGCCGGCGCCGCTGTCCCGCAGGTGCAGCGTGTACCACATCTGCTGCATACCGGACGGACCGGCGAACGCGATGGCGCCGACCACGATCGGGAACCACTCGGCGTTCATCGCCCCGGACGGGAAGTACCCGATGTTGAACATCCCGGTGATGGTCGTGGTGAGGTCGCCCCAGCTGCCGACCATCGACGCGATCACCGCGGTGCCCACCACGAGCAGTCCGATGAGCAGCGCGAGCACGTTCTCCAGCAGGTTGTAGATGACCCTGGCGAGGCTGAACAGAATGCCCACCAGGACCAGGGCAACGCAGGCTGTCACGACCCACGGTATGCCTGTTATCTGTTCGAACGCCGCGGCACCAGCCGAAAGATGGCCTGGCCAGATATAGACCAAGATGGCCGTGACGAAGAAGAACCACATGATCGGTTTGAACACGCGGGCCGCACCGGTGAAGATGCTCTCGCCGGTGGCCATCGCGTAACGGGCCATCTCGAGCATCACCACGGCCTGCAGGGTCACACCGATCAGGAACAGCCACCTGATCTCCGGGCCGAAGACCAGCACCAGCCTCGGCCACATGTAGGACTCGCCCATCCCGACGCCGAGCGCGACCAGGAAGACCGTCGGACCTAACAGGTGGACCGACGGCGGTGGCTCGGGCAGGGTACGGATGGGCATTGGATCGAGCCGACCGGCTCGCCACACTCTCTCCTCGCCGGCGACTGCTTTCGGCCCGGCTGCCGGGGTTTTCGAGGTCTCCATCTCAGACCCCTCTCCTTTGAGGAATTTCGATTTCGTCCCGGTCGGACAACCCCTTGCCTGTGCTTCCCTCCCCCTTCCTACCTTGTGGCGGGCGAAGCACCACCCGCCACAAGGAGCCTCTGGTTGTCAGCCGAGCAGCCCAGCCGCCCTGGCCCACCGGTACTTCGCACCCAGCACCGCCACCGGTTTCTCGGTGGTGTACGGGTACGCCACAATGCGCCTGTCATAGAGGTACTCACAAGCGCGTTCCACCTCGACGTCACCGGCGAGTGACGCCACCACCGGCTTGTCGATGCCCTTCGCCCTGGCCTCCTCGACGACTCGCGCGGTCAGTTCGGCGAACACCATAGGCGGTGTGACAATGGTGTGCCAGTAGCCGAGGATCAGCGCGTGGATGCGGGGGTCCTCAAGCCCCAGCCGGATGGTGGCCTCGTACGTCGACGGGGGTTCACCACCGGTGATGTCGATCGGGTTGCCCGCGGCACCGAACGGCGGGATGAACTTCCGGAACGCCTCGTCGAGATCCGATGGAATGTCCATCAAGGACAGTCCTTCCGCGACGACCGCGTCCGAGAGCAGCACACCGGAGCCACCGGCCCCGGTGATGATCACCACGTTCTCGCCCTGTGGCGTGGGCAGAAGCGGCACACCACGGGCGTACTCCAGCATCTCGTTCAGGCCCGGCGCCCTGATCACGCCCGCCTGCTTGAGGATGTCGTCGTACACCTTGTCGTTGCCCGCCAACGCACCCGTGTGCGAGCTGGCCGCACGGGCACCCATGTCGGTCCGGCCTGCCTTGAGCACGATGACCGGCTTCTTCTTGGTCATCCGCTTCGCCGCGCCGACGAAGGCCCTGCCGTCCTTGAGGTCTTCCAGGTGCATGGCCATGACGTTGGTGTTGTCGTCCTGCTCGAAGTACGTCAGCAGGTCGTCCTCGTCCACATCGGACTTGTTGCCCAGCCCGACGATCGCGGACACACCCATCTTGGTCGACCGGGCGAAGCCGAGGATCGCCATGCCGATGCCGCCGCTCTGCGAGGTCAGCGCGACGCCGCCCTTGACGTCGTACGGCGTGCAGAACGTGGCGCACAGGTTCTGCGGCGTGTAGTAGTAGCCGTAGATGTTCGGGCCGAGCATGCGGATCCCGCGCCGCCTGGCGATCTCGACGATCTCGTCCTGCAGCTCGTGGTTGCCGGTCTCGGCGAAGCCGGACGGGATCAGCACCGCGGCCGGGATGCCCTTGTCGCCGCACTCCTCCAGCGCGGCGGGCACGAACTTCGCCGGGATGGCGAACACCGCGACGTCGACGTCACCGGGGATGTCCTTGACCGACGCGTAGGCCTTCTTGCCCATGATCTCGTCGGCCTTGGGGTTGATCGGGTGGATCCCGCCCTGGTAGCCGCCGTTGATCAGGTTCTTCATCACCGAGTTGCCGATCTTGCCCTCCTGGTCGGAGGCACCGATCACGGCGACGGCGGCGGGATTCATCAGCTTGGTCATCACCCGCAGGATCTCCTCCTGCGGGATCTGCTCGCGGGGCGTGACCGGTCCGGTCTGCAGGATGATCCGCACGTCCGCGGCGACCGCGCCGTCCTTCGAGGCGAACACCGGGTTGAGGTCGAACTCGCTGATCTCCGGGAAGTCGGTGACCAGTTCGGACACCCGGCGCAGCACGTCGGCCAGCGTGTCCGCGTCGACCGGGTCGGCGCCCCTGGCTCCCTTGAGGACTTCGGCGGCCGCGATGCCGTCCAGCATGGACAGTGCCTCGTCCTGGCTCACCGGCGCGAGCCGGAAGGTGACGTCCTTGAGCACCTCGACCAGCACGCCGCCGAGTCCGAACGCGACGACCTTGCCGAACGTCGGGTCGGTCGTGGCACCGATGATGACCTCCTGGCCACCACCGACCATCTGCTGCACCTGCACGCCGTCGATCTGCGCGTCGGCCTTGTAGTTCTTCGCGTTGGCGATGATCTGGTCGTAGCCCGACCGTGCGCCGTCGGCGTCCGCGACGCCGACCAGGACACCGCCTGCTTCCGTTTTGTGCAGGATGTCCGGCGACACGATCTTCATGACGACCGGGAAGCCGATCTTCTCGGCCAGCGCGACCGCCTCGTCGGCGGTCGCGGCCAGTCCTTCGCCGGGTGTCGGGATGCCGTAGGCGTCGCACACGCGCTTGCCCTCTGGCGCGGTCAGCGCCTCACGGCCCTCGGCCCGCACCTTGTCCAGGATCTCCCGGACCGTCTCGGCGTCGTAACTCATGACTCTAGATCACTCCGTTCGCGGAGAGCTCGGCGAGCTCCTCCTCGGCGACGCCCAGTTCCTGGACGTAGATATCCCTGTTGTGCTCGCCGAGCAGCGGTGAGCGCTCGACCTCCGCAGGCGAGTCGGACAGCTTGATCGGCATGCCGACCGTGGTGAACGTGCCCCGCTGCGGGTGCGGAACATCGACGACCATGTCGTTGGCGCGCAACGAATCGTCGTTGATGATCTCCTTGGTGGACAGGATCGGTCCACAGGGGATGTTATGCTTGTTCAGCATCGCGAGCACATCCCACTTGGTGTGGTTGATCGACCATTCCTCGATCAGCTGGAACATCTTGTCCAGCTTGTTCAGCCGGGCCTCCGGGGTGGCCCACTCGGGGTCCTCGGTCAGGTCGGTGCGGCCGATCAGCTGGGTGATCGGTTCCCAGCCCACCGGCTGGACGATCACGTAGACGTAGTCGTTCGGCCCGCCCGGTGCGCAACGCACCGCCCATCCCGGCTGTCCACCGCCGGAGGCGTTGCCCGAACGCGGCACCGTGTCGCCGAACTCCTTGTTCGGGTACTCCTTGAGCGGGCCGTGGGTCAGGCGCTGCTGGTCGCGAAGCTTGACGCGGCACAGGTTGAGCACCGCGTGCTGCATCGCGACCGTCACGCGCTGGCCGCGTCCCGTCTGCTCACGCTGGTACAGCGCGGCAAGAATGCCTGCCACGGCGTGCATACCGGTGCCGGAGTCGCCGATCTGCGCGCCGGTGGCAAGCGGCGGGCCCTCTTCGAAGCCGGTGGTGCTCATCGAGCCGCCCATGGCCTGAGCCACCACTTCGTACGCCTTGTAGTGCGTGTAAGGGCCGTCGCCGAAACCCTTGATGGACGCGTAGATCAGCCGCGGGTTGAGCTCCTGGAGCTTCTCCCACGGGAACCCCATCCGGTCCACCGCTCCGGGGCCGAAGTTCTCCACCATGACGTCGAACTTGCCGATCATCTCGGTGAACAGCTGCTTGCCCCGGTCGCTCTTCATGTTCAGCGTGATGCTGCGCTTGTTGCAGTTGAGCATCGTGAAGTACAGCGAGTCCGCGTCCGGCAGGTCCCGCAGCTGCTTGCGGGTGATGTCGCCGGTCGGAGCCTCCACTTTGACCACATCGGCTCCCAGCCACGCCAGGATCTGAGTGGCGGAGGGCCCGGACTGGACGTGGGTGAAGTCCAGGACGCGAACGCCGTCGAGTGCCTTGCCCATGACAGTGCCCTCCCTACTTGTACATGGTCTGGTTCATCGTGCCGGGCGCGTAGACCTCCGGGTCCACCCAGACGTTGATCAGCGACGGCAGGCCGGACTCCCGGGCGCGCCGCAGCGCGGGACCGATGTCCTTGGGGTCACGCACTTCCTCGCCGTAGCCGCCGAGCATCTTGGCGAACTCGTCGTACCTGACGTCGCCGAGCGTGTTGCCCACGCGGCCGCGGTCGGCGCCGTACTTGGCGATCTGGCCGTAGCGGATCTGGTTCATCGACGAGTTGTTGCCGACGATGCCGACGAACGGCAGGTTGTAGCGGACCAGCGTCTCGAAGTCCCAGCCGGTCAGCGAGAAGGCGCCGTCACCGAACAGCGCGACGACCTCCTTGTCCGGGCGGGCGTACTTGGCCGCCAGCACGAAGGGCACACCGACACCGAGCGTCCCCAGTGGACCGGGGTCCATCCAGTGGCCGGGCGACTTGGGCTGCACGACCTGGCCGGAGAAGGTGACGATGTCACCGCCGTCGCCGATGTAGATCGAGTCCTCGGTGAGGAACTCGTTGATCTCGTGCACCAGCCGGTACGGGTCGATCGGGCTGGCGTCGGAGTGCTGGCGCGGCAGGCGCTTCTGGTACGCGGCGTCCTCGACGCCCCGCAGCTCCTCCAGCCAGGCCTTGCGGTTGGCGGCCCCGGTGCTGGTGCGGCCGGACGCGGCCTGGGTGACCGCGGCGAGCACGGCACCGGCGTCGCCGACGATGCCGAGGTCGATGTCGCGGTTCTTGCCGACCGTGCGGTAGTCCAGGTCGATCTGCACGACCGTGGCCGACGGCGAAAGCCGCTTGCCGTACCCCATCCGGAAGTCGAACGGGGTGCCGACGATGATGATCAGGTCGGAGTTCTGGAACGCGTAGCGGCGCGCCAGTTGCAGGTGGTGCGGGTCGCCGGGCGGCAGGGTGCCGCGGCCGGAGCCGTTCATGAACGCCGGGATGTTCAGCGTGCGCACGAAGTCGATCGCGTCATCGCTGCCCCTGGTGGTCCAGACCTGGCTGCCGAGCAGCACACAGGGCTTCTCGGAGTGCACGATCAGGTCCGCGAGGCGCTCGATGTCGGCCGGGTCGCCGATCGAGCGGGTGGAGGCGCGGTAGCGGCCCGCCTCGGGGATACGGGCCTTGGCCAGCGGCACCTTCGCGTCCAGGATGTCGCGCGGGATCTCCAGGAACGACGGGCCGGGCGCGCCGGCCAGCGCCTCACGGAACGCCATCGACACCAGGTCGGCGATGCGCTCGGTGTGCGGCACGCCCGCGGCGAACTTGGTGATCGGGGTCATCATGTCGACGTGCGGCAGGTCCTGCAGTGAGCCCATCTTGTGCTGGCTCAACGCACCCTGGCCGCCGATCAGGAGCATCGGGCTCTCCGCACGCAACGCGTTGGCGACACCGGTCACCGCGTCGGTCGTGCCTGGGCCCGCGGTGACGACCGCGCAACCGGGCTTGCCGGTGATGCGGGCGTACCCGTCGGCCGCGTGCGCCGCCACCTGCTCGTGGCGTACGTCGACCACTTCAATGCCCTCGTCGACACAGCCGTCGTAGATATCGATGATGTGACCGCCGCAGAGCGTGAAGATCACATCGATGCCTTCGGCTTTGAGCGCCTTAGCCACGAGGTGACCACCAGAGATCATCTCGGGCTCAGCGGCACCGTTGGATGCCTCGACACCTGCGTTCTCGGGCACCGCCTGGGCCGTTTGTGCCATCTGGTCAGCTCCTCGGGTCGCATACTGCATACCGTATGTACTTCATAGTGGACCTCCTGACGTCCCTTTGTCCAGACTTCAGTCGCGCCAGTCCACGCCGCGCCACCGTTCCACCACTGTGGACACTCGGGATGCCGCCTCGGACAAGGACATCCCCCGTCCGACAGCGATTCCGATCAGGTAACAAGCCAGTGCGGCGGCCGAGCCGCCCACGTCCCTGGCGACACAGTGCGCCACGGACAACAGTTCCTGCTTGTCCAGTTCGTCCGGACCGACGCCGAGTTCGGCGACGGCCAGCTCGGCCCATTCGTCCAGGACCTTGTTGTGTGTGAGGGAGAACTTCACTGCCGCCGCCCCTTCCGCAGTCGTCGTTGACTTGCGTCGAGTCGCTCGGTCACCCCCCGGGCGTCCAGCAGTTCCAGCAGAGGCACGGCCACGCGCCTGCTCGTCCGCAGCGCTGTGCGCACCTGTGCCACCGTGAACGTCTCGGGCAGTTCGGTCAGCACGGCCTTGGCCAGGTCGATCGCGTCCGGCCGGAGGTAGACCCCGTCGGCCAGCCGGATCAGCATTCCCCTCGCCACAGCGGCGTTCAGCCGCTTGGTGGTCAGGCCCAGCTCGGCGAGCCTGGGTTGTTCCGGCGCGGCGAAGGGTTCCATCGCCAGATCGTCGATCAGCTTTTCCAGCGCGTCACGCGGGCCCAGTACGAGCCGTCCGCCCAACATGCGCACGCCCAGTCCCCGTGACGCCCGCGCCAGCGGCTCGACCAGCCGGCGATCCGGCAGGCCGATCGTCTGCGCGGCAAGGGGTTTGGGCATCGCCGGGTCCTCGGGATGCCGGGCGGCGTACTCGCGCACGGCCTCGAGCAGGGACTGGCGCAGCTTCTGGAACCGGTCGGGATCGAACAGCCACTCCCCCACCGACGGCGCGCGCGGCACCGTACATCCCATGGCGACGAGGTCACTGCGCCGGACCATGCCACGCCTGCGCAACTCCGCCATGCCGTCGGTGGTGATGTCGCGTTTGGACAGTTCGACGGCGCGTTCGGCGACGGTCCCGCCGAGCCGCAGGTCGGGCGGCAGGATGTCGAGCACGGTGACACCGGCGACGACCAGGTGCCGCTGCGGATCGTGCAACAGGCCGGAGTCGCCGAGCCGCAGCGGCAACGGGGAGCGCAGCGTCAGCCGCGCCACCGAGGGGCCGAGATGACGGACCTGGGCGGGTATTGCGGCCGAACCGATGTGCAACACCAGTTCCCGCGCCGGCATCCCCGATTTGTCCAGCATCTTCAGCCGCACGTCGACAACGGCCACGAATCGCCAGCTGTTCGGCGCGACCAGAGCCTGTCCCCGGCGCATCCGCCGGGGATTGATTCCGTCGATTCCGGCCGCCACCCGGCCCGGCGCGATCACCTGGTTCACCGGCCGCCCGAGTGACTCGAGGGACTCGATTCGGACCCGGCGCCCGGTCGGCGCGACCACCAATTCATCTCCGGTGTGCAAAGTGCCAACCGGAAGTGTGCCGGTGACGACTGTTCCCGCCGTCTCGTCCACCCACAGCCGCACGGCGGTATCCGTGCCGGACGGCGGCATCCGGTCGGCGAGCCGGTCCAGCGCGTGCCGCAGCTGAGGAATGCCTTCGCCGGTCGAACCGCTGACCACGACCGGTTCGGCCTCGGCGAGGCTGGTGCCGGCCAGCTCCGCGCGAGCGCGCCGCACCGTGGACAGCGGATCGGCCAGGTCGCTGCGGGTCACCACGAGCAGGCCGTGCCGGATTCCTAACGCGTTGAGCGCCGCCAAATGCTCACCGGACTGCGGCATCCAGCCGGAGTCCGCGGCGACCACCAGGAGTACCGCGGAGACCGGGCAAATGCCCGCCAAAGTGGCGGCCGCGGGCAAATCGACCAATTCGACCATGCGCCCGGACGGCAATTTCGTCCACGCCGAACCGAGGTTCGGCGTCATCCCGGTGAGCCGCTGCACCAGTGTCGACTTTCCGTGGTCGGCATGGCCGGCCGTAGCGATCACAAACATCGCTCATATCGCCCCGTACCAGGCATTTGGCATGCCTCCTCGACACCGTTGACCGAAGGTGTTCATACGGTATACTGAATACACTATCGACGCAAGAACGGAGCCGCCCGTGAGAGTTGCTGTTCTTGGCGCCGGTGCAATCGGCGCGTATGTCGGAGCCGGACTCCATCGTGCTGGAGTCGAGGTTCATCTGATCGCCCGTGGAGCCCATCTGCAGGCGATCAAGGCGTCGGGTCTCAAGGTACTGTCTCCGCGAGGAGACTTCGAGGTCCATCCGTACGCTACCGACAACCCAGAAGAGGTCGGGCCAGTCGATCACGTCTTCCTCGGCCTCAAAGCCAACCAGTACGCAGCGGCGGGCCCCATGGTCAAACCGTTGCTGCACGAGACCACGACACTGATCACCGCACAGAACGGCATCCCGTACTGGTACTTCCACGGGTTGCCCGGTCCTTACGAGGGTCACCGGATCGAGAGCGTCGATCCGGGCGGCGCGGTGAGCAGAGCACTACCGGTCCACCGTGCCGTCGGCTGCGTGGTCTACGCGGCGACCGAGATCGAACAGCCCGGGGTGATCCGTCACCTGGAAGGCACCCGGTTCTCGATCGGCGAGCCGGACGGCACGATGTCCGTGCGCTGCAAGGAGTTCTCCGACGCGATGGTCGCGGGCGGGCTGAAGTGCCCGGTCGAGGCCGACCTGCGCAACGACATCTGGATCAAGCTGATGGGCAACATCGCGTTCAACCCGATCAGCGCACTGTCGCGGGCCACGATGGCATCGATCTGCCGTCACGACGAGACCCGCGAACTGGTCGTCAGGATGATGACCGAGACCCTCGAGGTCGCCGCCAGCCTCGGGTGCCACCCCAGGATGTCGGTCGAGCGCAGGCTCGCCGGCGCCGAGAAAGCGGGTGAGCACAAGACGTCCACCCTCCAGGACCTGGAGAAGGGCAAGCCCCTCGAGTTGGACGTGATCATCAAGGCGGTCGTGGAGCTGGCCGATCTGACCGGCGTCAAGGTACCCACGTTGCGCACCATCGGCGCAGTGGCCGACCTGTTGAACGAGCAGTTGACCGCCGCGTAGCCTTCGGGCCGTGTTGCTGCGTCAGCTCGAGTGACCTCGTGGCCCTGGCTCGCGAGGGGCCTTTCTCGCGCGCAGCGCAGGCGTGTCACGTTTCCCACCGTCGCTGTCCGCGGCGATCCGCGAGCTCGTACCCACGAGCCCGACGTGCCGATCGTCCGCCCGGGTAACAGATTCGACGGTCCTACGCCGCAAGGCGAACGGGTGTTCCTTGGAAGGGCACCGGATCCTCGAAGTGCGGGGAACCACGACCAGGTTTGTCCACAATGGAGGGTGGCCGGGACGCCCCGGCCGGGACCTTCCCGGCCACCCTGACCGCTCAGCCCCTCGTGAGCGTTTATCCGTGTTAGAACACCGATAAACGCTCACGAGCGCAGGCTCATCCCGAACGTGAACCCCGTCTCGCTCCGGTCGATCTCGGTGAACCCGAGGTGCCGGTAGAACCCGATCGCCCTGGTGTTGGCCGCCCACACGCCCAGGTGCACGCCCTGAGACCCCTTCGCTCGCAACGCGTCGAACAGGGTGGTCATCAGCCGGCCGCCCACCCCCTGCCCCTGGGTCCGCGGCAACAGGTTGATGTGCAGGTGCGACGGGTACCGGTCGAGATATTCCTCCGGTGTGGTATAGGGATGGTGGATCACTCTCATCAGCTTCTGGTCCTCGGTCAGCACGGCGTCCTCGGGCGGGTCCGGGTACTGGGTCCGCAGCTCCGGCCACCAGTCCCGTTCCAGTTCCGCCTCGAACGCCTTCGTGTCCAGGGCGCCGACGATGAATCCGCTCACCCCCTCGGCGTCCTCGGCGACGAACGCCAACGACGGTTCGAGCACCGCGTACGGCCCTACGAAGATGTGGCCGAGCAGCTGGGGGTCCTCGTACAACGCTGTGGCGTCCTCGCCCGCGTCACCGGTCTGCAGGCAGATCCGGTACAGCGCGTCGAGGTCATCCAGCCTGCCGGGCCTGACATTGATCACAGGAACAACCTACTTCGCGCACGCAACGCACATGCCCCGTGACCGCGTGGATACTCCCCGGACCGCGTCATGCGCCAGTTTCCCGGCCATGGGATCGTAGAATCGACGCAGACGTCAAAGGGGCTAGATGACCGCAGATCCATTCGTGCACCCCGCGCTGTTCTACCGGGGTGCCGACGAGTACGTGGCCGGCACAGTGCCGTTCATCGCCGAAGGGCTGGCGAAGGGCGAACCTGTGGCGGTCGCCGTACCCGGGCCCCAACTGGATCTGATCCGTACCGCACTGGGCTCGTCGGCGGCCAAGGTGCGGCTGCTCGACATGACCGAGGCGGGCCGCAACCCCGGCCGCATCATCCCCGGTGTCCTTCGCGCGTTCGCCGACCAGCACCAGGACGGCCGGGTCCGGATCATCGGCGAGCCGATCTGGGCGGGCCGGTCCGTGGCCGAGTACCCGGCCTGCGCCCAGCACGAAGCGCTGATCAACCACGCGTTCACCGGTCGCCAGGTCACGATTCTGTGTCCGTACGACACCGGGACGCTGTCCCCCGCTGTTCTGGCCGACGCGTTCCGCACGCACCCGACGGTGATCGACACGGACGGCACCCGCGACAGCAGCTCGTACGCCCCGGACGCTGTGGTCGCGGCGTACAACCAGCCACTGATCGCGCCGGCAAACGCCGAGCGCCGGGCAGTCGATGCCTCAAGCCTCGCCGACCTACGGCGAGTCGTCACCAAGTTCGCCGACGAGGCCGGTCTGGCGGCGGCCCGGATCGACGATCTTGTTCTCGCCGTCGACGAACTGGCCGCCAACAGCGCACGGCACGGCGGCGGCACCGGAACGGTGTGCCTGTGGACCGAGCCGGGCGACCTGATCTGCCAGATCAGCGACACCGGCTACCTGAGCAACCCGCTGGCCGGACGAATCCCCGCCCCGGTCCAGCAGGTCGGCGGGCGCGGCCTGCTGCTGGTCAACCTGCTGTCCGACCTGGTCAGGACGCACACGACACCGGCCGGGACGACAATCCGCATCTACTTCAGGCTGGCCTGACGGCCGCCGTATCCACCTTTCCAGCACCTCGAAATACCCTTTCCGGCACCGTGAAACGCCCTTTCGGGCACCCCGAGATCCGCCGTGACCCGGCCGTTGGGGAATTTCATGGTGCGGGAATGGTGGACACGGCGAATCTCGGATTCAGGCGGTTCCCGTGTTGCTCGGAGCCGGCCGCTGATCACCTTCGCCAGGTGCGCCGTGCCGTGCGTCCCGTAATGCCCGGTGGCGGGCGATGAGGGTGGCACGTTCGGTCGCGACGATCAGGCAGACCGCACCGGCCGCGGCCAGGACGACCGACGTGACGCCGAAGATCATGCTCAGCTCGTGGCCCAGCATCAGTGACGTGAACAGCCAGATCGCCAGGCCGACCAGCGCACCGAGGAACCCGGCGCTGTAGCGGGCCGAGGGGCGGCGATAGCCCCGCCGCAGCGTGCGCGCGGTGGATTCGAGGTACGCCACGGCGAACAAGCCGAGCAACAGGCTGCCGGTCCCCATGAAGGTGGCGAGCGGATGCTGCTCGGACTTCAGCGTGAACGTCTGGACTGCCTGCGGTCCCCCGCCTTTCGGCGTCCACCGCAGTTCGCCGGTCACCGTGCCGCCGACGATCCAGCGCGCGATCGGCGGCATGGCGATGTCCGTGGTGAACTTGCGATCCCGGTCCGGCTCGACCGCGCTGGTCCCGGACCCGAGCGGGATGCCCGCGCCGGACATGCTCATCGTCAGGTCGCCGTCGACCACGTCGTCCCCGGTGACCGAGACCGGTTTGGTGAGGTCCACGGTCGCCGGGCCGACACTGGGCGCGCCGCGCACGGACATGTTCGACGTGTTGTCGTGGGACAACGTCGCCGGCGCCAGCAACGACACGACGACGACGCCGAGCAGCGCCGCCGCCGCGATCCAGCCCGGCACCCTCGGCCGCTTCAGGCCCGGCCCGTCCGGGTCCACAATGGTCGGATCGGACGCCGCACCGCCTGCTTTCGGCGTGGCGACAGTCAGTTCCTCACGCGGCGCGGCACCGGAAGCCAGGCTCGCGACCACCCGCGGCGCCAGGTGCAGGACCGGGATGCCGGAGCGTTCCAGCCAGCCCTGGCCGTAGACCTGGGTCGCCGCCGCGGCGAGGTCCGTCGCGAACGCCTCCGCTTCCCGGTACCTGGCGGGCAGTTCCCGCGCGATGCTGCGCATCACCACGGTCGCCAGCGGCTCGGGAACCCGTTCGATCGGCTTGGGATCGGCGAACATGTGCTGACGGATCAACGCCAGCGAACCGCGTTCACGGTCGAACGGCAGCTCACCGCTGAGCAGTTCGTACAACACCGTTCCGGCCGCGTACACGTCGGCCGCGGGCGTCAACGCGTTGCCCATCGCCTGTTCTGGCGCGATGTACGCGGGCGTGCCCAGAATCTGGCCGCCGTGCGTGACGAGCGTCGCGCCCTCGCTGATCACCTGCGCGATCCCGAAGTCCGCGACCTTCACCACGCCGGCGGTGTTGAACAGCAGGTTCTTCGGTTTGACGTCCAAATGCAACACACCGGCGACGTGCGCGGCGTGCAGTCCGGACAGCATGGCCAGCGTGATCGCGCAGGCCTGTTCGTTGTCGATCTTCCCGGCGTGGAACCGGTCGAAGACGGTGCCGCCGTCCAGCTTCTCCATCACGAGCAGGTTCTGCACGTAGTCGTAGACCGGCACGATGTGCGGGTGGTCGAGACTGGCCAGAACCCTTGCCTCGCGGTCGAACTGGACGTAGGCACCGACCCTGCCCGCCAGGTCCGGTGGCAACTGCTTGATCGCCACCTGACGGCCGAGGGTCCGGTGCACGCCGGAGAAGACCTCGCCCATGCCGCCGGAGCCGATCTGCCCGCCGATCGTGTACTGCGGCAAGGCGTTGACCATGCTCAGCGGCGCTGTCATCCGTATGCCTCGGTGGTGCTGTCCATCCGGCGGGTGGTCATGCCGATCGTGGGATCATCCGGACCGATCGGCGGAACCGGCGGCGGAACCGGGTGCGGTGTCAGGTATCCCAGCACCAGGCCGATCGCCGCCGCCGCGATGACGATCGGGATCTCGACCGACGGCTCCGGCGGCACGAGCCGCAGAACCGACAGCGAAACCACTGCCACCAGGCCGGTTCCGATGCCCGCGGGCAGGAACCGCAGCGCGCGCTTCCACCGGTTGGGGGAAAGGCGGTGCCGGGCCAAAGCGACCAGCGCGGTAGTCCAGATGAACGCCGTGAGCGCCAGCAACGCCAGTCCGAACACGCCATAGACCGACCACAGTGAACCGCGCACGTCGGTCACCGTCTTCGAACTGCCGATCACTTCCCGTTGCGGGTCCAGCACTTCCACCGTGGCCGGCAGCAGGCCGATGGCCTGGCCTTCCAGTTCGGCCAGGTCGAGCACGAGCGTCCGGGTCACCGTCTGACGTGCCGGGACGTCGTACGGAACCACTGTGTCGTAGGAGAAGAAGGTCAACGCCAGTGCCACCCCGGACACCCGCACACTGCGGACCTTGACCAGCGAGTCGCTCTCGTTGGTCGTGGTGACCGTCAGCTCGACCGGCTTGCTCGGCTCGACCGTGACGGTGTTTCCGGTGATGTCCTTGCCGTCGAAGGTGATCGCGATCCTCAACGGTTCGGCGGCCGCGGCGGGCGACCCACCGAAAAGGACAGCGCACACCCCGAGCGCAACCCCTGCCGCAATCACGCGTCTCATTGGGCATCCCGATTGTCGGTGTTGATAACTGGATGGGGATGCTACAACCTGTGGCGGACGTATTCAGGGGAGTAGTAGCCATGCGCACTGGTTCGCTAGGAATCGCTGCCCTTTCGGGCGGAATAGCCGTACTTTTGGTCAGCGCTCCGTTCGCGGCGGCGCAGACGAGCAGTAGTCAGCCACCACCACCACCGAACCCACAAGTGACGGTGAATCCGGCCGGCGGGCCCGCCGGATCGGCCCTCACCATCAGCTGGTCCGGGTTCTCCCGCGACGGCGGCAGGGCGTTGTGCAAGACCGGGATCGTCTTCCGTTTCGACGACGCCACGGTGGCCAGCGCGGAACCCGGCCGGGCGAGCGGGTCGATCGGCGCCCAGGTGCCCGCGGGCGCCACGGTCGGCGGTCACCGGGTCACCGGAACCTGTCCGAGTCTGGAACTGTTCGACGAAACGGACTTCCAGGTGACCCCGCCGCCGACGTCGAACCCGCCCAGCAATCCCCCGGTCACCCCGCCGGTGACTCCGCCGGTGACGCCACCCGTCACGCCACCGCCGCCGACGAGCAGCCGCCGCCCACCGGTGACTCCGCCGCCGTCACAGCCACCGGCGAGCAATCCCGGAACGCCGGTGACCCCGCCGCCACCACCGATCCCGTCGACCGAACTGCCTCCACTGTCCACAGCGGAGCAACGGCCGAGGGCCGACGGTGACCTCGTGTTCGACCGTGTGACGGTCGGCCCGGGTGATTCACTTTCGGCCACCGGCAAGGGATGCACACCCGGCGCTCCGGTGACGCTGATGTCGAAGGGCGAACGGGTCGGCGCGACGATCGCCGACGCCCAGGGCAACTTCACCGCGACGGTCCAGTTCAACCGGATCGAGGCGGGCAGGCACTGGGTCACCGCGAACTGCGGCGTGGTGCTCACCGCAGCCGTCGACCAGCTGGTGACCAGCTCTTCCGGCGGGCAGAGCAGCTCGTTGATCATCCTGGTGTTCTTCGTCCTGGCCGGGGCCGCCGTACTCCGATTCAGGTAACCGGGAACCTCCCGCAATCCGCACAGCCGGGCGCACCGAACAGTAGGTGCGCCCGGCTCTTTCGTCGCCGGGGCGGGGAGGATGGTCATGAATGCCTTACGTGGGCGGCACAAGCCGCTGGCGATGGCCGCGGCACTGCTGCTGTGCACCGGGCTCGCCGGGTTCATCCCCGGTTCCGCGAGCGCGTCCAGCCACCGGGAGGCGCCGCTCATCGCGGCGGACCCGACTGTCGACAACACCGACGTGTACGCGTTCGTCAGCCCGGACAACCCGGACACGGTCACGGTGGTGGCCAACTGGTTCGGTCTGCAGGAGCCGAACGGCGGCCCGAACTTCTACCCGTGGGCGACCGACGCGAACTACGACATCAACATCGACAACGACGGTGACGCCAAGCCGGACATCACCTATCGCTGGACCTTCGAGAACGACGACCGGCGGGGCAAGAGCACGTTCCTGTACAACAACGGTCCGGTCACGTCCCTTGACGACGAGAACCTGTTGTTCCGCCAGAACTACAAGCTCGAGGTGATGGACGACAAGGGCCGTGACAAGACGTTGATCCGCAAGGGCCGGGTGGCACCGTCCACTGTGGGCCCGGCGTCCATTCCGGACTACAAGCCGCTTCGCGACCAGGCGATCACCCAGATCCCGGGCGGCGGCCAGACGTACGTCGGCGCGGCCGAGGACTCGTTCTTCCTCGACCTGCGGGTGTTCGACCTGCTATACGGCGGAAACCTGAGCGAGGTCGGCCAGGACACGCTGCGTGGTTACAACGTCAACACGATCGCCATCCAGGTGCCCAAGTCCATGCTGAGCCTGAAAGGTGACCCGAAGCGCAACCCGGTGATCGGCGTCTGGAGCGACACCGAGCGGCGAACCATGCGCCTGTCCCCCGGCCAGGCCAAGCCCGAGGGCCCGTTCGTCCAGGTTTCCCGGCTGGGCAACCCGTTGGTCAACGAGGTCATCTCCTCGGCCGCGTTGAAGGACTCGTTCAACGGTCTGACCCCGGACAAGGACCGGACCGTGAAACCGTTGCTGGACAGGGTGACCAGCCCCGAGGTGGCCAAGCTGCTCGAATCGATCTACCAGCTCAAGGCACCGGCTGCCCCGCGCGACGACCTGGTGGAGATCTTCCTGACCGGCATCACCACCAAGGCGGGCGGCCCGATCAAGGCCGACCTGAACTCGCAGCTCAACAACGCCGACGTGGACCCGAAGAAGTTCGTGCCGTCGGAGATGCTGCGGCTCAACACCTCGATCCAGCCGAACGACCAGCCCAACCGGCTCGGGGTGATCGGCGGTGATCTGCAGGGCTTCCCGAACGGCCGCAGGCTCGCCGACGACGTCGTCGACATCGAGTTGCAGGCGCTCGCGGGTGCCGCGCAGACCGGACGGCTCGTGCCCGAACTGGCCGCCGGGGACAAAGTGGACGCCAACGACAAGTGGTTCGGCAAGCAGTTCCCTTACGTGGCACTGCCGCACAACACCGCGGTGAACTCGAACACCGCGCTGATCGACGTCAAGCCGAGTGGGAGCGTCATGGACGACATGCCCGCCGGGCCGGTGATCGGCGGCGCGGCCGGCGCGCTCGCGTTGGTGGGCGGCGGTTTCTGGATGCTGCGCAGGCGCAGGCGTCAGTCATGAGATTCCTGCTCGTCGTCATCGCGGCGGCGGCGCTGATCGCCGCCGTGGTCACCCTCACCGAGACTGACGAGTCCACTGTGGCCGTCGAGCCGATCAGCCGGGCCAACCGGCTCCGGCAGAACGTGGACTCGTTGCAGGCCAGGCTGAACCGGGTGCCCGGGGACGCCTCCGGCTGGGCCCGGCTCGGCGTGTCCTACGTCGAACTGGCCCGTACCACCACGGATCCGACGTACTACGCGAAGGCACAGGGCGCGCTGGACCGGTCACTGAAGCTCAAGCCGGCGGCCAACGGCGAGGCCATGATCGGCATGGGCGCATTGGCCAACGCCCGTCACGACTTCGCCGCCGCCAAGGACTGGGGTACTCGCGCGCAGGCCGTCATGCCTGACACGGCTGAGGTTTATGGCGTTCTCGCGGACGCGTCGACCCAGCTGGGCGAGGACAAGGCAGCGATGGACGCGGTCCAACGGATGCTGGACCTGCGCCCGAACGTCGCGGCGTTCACACGTGCCTCGTACCACTTCGAGCTGCACGGCCGGCAAGCCGAAGCGATAGAGGCCATGCGGCGTGGTCTCGACTCGGCCACCTCGTCGGACGAGATCGCGTTCTGCCAGTTCCACCTCGGTGAACTCGCGTGGAACTCCGGGCAGGTGGACGAGGCGTCGTCGCACTACGAACAAGGTCTCGTGACCAACCCGAAGGACACGGCGCTGCTGCACGGACGTGCCAAGGTCGCCGCCGCCCAGGGCCGAGCCGACGAAGCACTGACCGTGTACCGCGACCTGACCGTGCGGGCACCGCAGTACCTGCCGGACTACGCGCGCCTGTTGTCCTCGTCAGGCCGGAACGCCGAGGCGGATCAGCAGTACGAGATCCTGGCGAAACAGCGGAAACTGCTGGCCGCACAAGGCGCGAGCGACGATCTGGTCGCGTCGGCCGTCGCCGCGGACCGTGGCGACAAGGCCGAGGCACTGCGTCTGGCCGAAGCCGAATGGGCGAAGCGGCAAAGCGTTTTTGTCGCCGACGCCATGGCATGGGCCTTGCACCTCAACGGACGCCACGCCGAAGCCCTTTCGTACGCGGACAAAGCCGTCGCATCGGGCTGGCGCGACGCGACCGTCCTGGCACACCGCACCGCCATCCTGGAGGCCCTGCGATGACCAAGCGTCTGGTTCTCATGGTGCTCGGCCTGGTCCTGCTCTGGCCGTCCGGGACGGCGTCAGCGCATCCGTTGGGCAACTTCAGCGTCAACCACTACCACGGCCTGCACCTGCGTCCCGACCGTGTGGACGTCCGCTCGGTGGTGGACTTCGCCGAAATCCCGACACTCCAGGAGAAGCCCGGCGACGCCGGCCGGGAATGCCGCGACCTCGCCGGTTCGGTCCGGGCCACAGTGGACTCCCAACGGCTGGCCCTGTCGGTCCGCCGCGCACAGCTCGAATTCCCCCGGGGCCAGGCGGACCTGTCCACCAGCCGGTTGACGTGTGAGCTGACCGCGCCCGCCGAGATCCGCGGGCCGGTGCGGCTGGCGTTCACCGACTCCTATCGGCCGGACCGGGTCGGCTGGCACGAGATCACCGCGGTCGGGACGGACGTCCGTGTCGATTCCGCGGTCCCCGCGCGGAGCGTCAGCGACGAACTGCGCAGCTACCCGGAGGACCTGCTGTCGTCGCCGCTGGATGTCCGGAGCGTCGAGCTCATGGCCGAGCCGGGCCTGGGGTCGGCTCCGGCGTCCGCCGTCGTTCCGGTTCAGGGTGAATCAGGGCTCGCGGCGGCGTTCAACGACATCGTCGGCACGGCCGATCTCACGCTGTGGCTGGGTTTGCTGGCGGTGTTGCTCGCGCTCGTCCTCGGAGCGTCCCATGCGGCGCTGCCTGGACACGGCAAGACGGTCATCGCCGCGTATCTGGTCGGCCGCAGGGGAACCCCGAAGGACGCCGTTCTGGTGGGCGCGACCGTGACGTTGACCCACACCGCGGGCGTGCTCGTCCTGGGTCTGCTGATCAGCGTTTCCAGTGTGCTCGCCGGTGAGGCCGTGCTTCGCTGGCTCGGCGTGGCCAGCGGCTTGCTGATCGCGGGGATCGGGATCGTGCTCATGCGGTCCGCACTTCGCGGCCGCCGAGCTCACGGCCACGGGCACGGCCACGGGCACGGGCATTTCGGCAAGGCCGGTCTGGTCGGGATGGGTGTGGCGGGCGGGTTGGTGCCCAGCCCGTCCGCGCTGGTCGTCCTGCTGGGCGCGATCGCGTTGGGCCGCACGTGGTTCGGTGTGCTGCTGGTGCTGGCGTACGGACTGGGCATGGCCGGGACGTTGACCGCGGCCGGTCTGCTGTTGGTGAAGCTGCGTGACCGGATGGACGGACTGTCGGACCGGATCCAGCGCTACACGAAACTCGTCCCGGTGATGACCTCGGCCATGGTCCTGCTCGTCGGCAGTGGCCTCGCCGTCCGCGGCCTCGCAGCCTGACCCTCGTGAGTGTTTATCCGTGTTCTAACCCAGATCCACCGATGGGTTTTGTTGGTGATCTTGGTCGTGGGTGGTTGTGTTGGTGGGCCGGTGGTTTCTGTCGTGGGCGTGCGGGAGCCGCTGGTCTGCCCAGCTTTTCCACTGTGAGTTGTTGGGGCGGGGGTGCC
>NZ_JAAATY010000001.1:0-91810 GCF_013280595.1 Kibdelosporangium persicum | reverse complement strand
AATTCCTCTACGCCCGCACCTGGACCAGCGAACAACAACGCACAACCGCCCTCACGGTCTGGAATGTGCACTACAACTACCATCGACCCCACACTGCCGCCGGAAACCAGCCACCAGCCACCCGGCTGCGCACCGGCGTCACCAACGTCATGGCCTCATACACCTAGTCACCAGATCGATCACCCGCGCGTGCAGTGTGTCGAGGTAGAGCTCGGACTCCGGCTTCATCAGCACGCTGCGCAGCACCCTGGCCCGGTCGGCGTCGGCGGTCACCTCCGGGTGACGCCGGCGGAAGTCCTCCCGGCTGACGGACAACACGCTGAGGAACACCGGCTCGCTGTCCGCGGACATCCCCTCGCGCATGACCCGCCGCGAGGTCTCGTCGATCTCGCTGATCGAGTCCGCGGTGCCGAAGTAGCCGACGATGTCCAGCTCAGGCCGCTGGTACAAGGTCAGCTCGGCACTGGCGTCGATGATGTCGGCCCACCGGCTCGCCGCGCGCCGCCCGGCGGCGAGCACCGCGCCGAGACCGTCCACAGTGGGCGGAATGAGCTGGAACGTCAGCCACAGCGCGGCCGCCGCGGCACCGGCCCGGGAACACTCCAGGCTGATCTCCCCGAGATGCAGATCATCGGAGGTGAAGTACGTGTAGGGCGAGTCGTGCAGGTAGAACCGGCCGACGGACGGATCACGGAACAACACCGCCCCGCAGCCGTAGGGCTGAAGACCGTGCTTGTGTGGATCGACCACAATGGAGTCACAGTCCCCGATGGCCTGCCACGGCGCCGGATCAAGGTCGTCGACCAGGATGAAGAACCCGCCGTACGCGGCGTCCACATGCACCCGGACGTCATACTTCCGCGCCACGGCAAGGATCTCGTGCACGGGGTCGATCGCCCCGAGACCGGTCGTGCCCGCCGTGGCCACGACCGTGCCGATCTTCCCGGTCCGCAGGACCTTCTCCAGGTCGTCGAGGTCCATCCGGCCGGCACTGTCCACCCCGACCTTCGTCCCCTCGATGCCGAGCACACCGCACATCCGGCCGTGCGTGTAGTGACTGTCCACACTGAACGCCACACCTTTGCCAGGATGGGATTCCCGTGCCACAAAAAGGGCTTCGAGGTTGGCGATGGTGCCGCTCGACGTCAGGTGCCCGAGATGCTCGCCGTACCCGAACATCGTCGCCAGCTGCCCCACGACCTCCCGCTCCATCTTCGCGGTCGCCGGTCCGCCGTCGAGGGCGTGGTTGTTCGGGTTGATCAGCATGGCGGCGACGTAGCCCGCGACCGCGGCAGGGTGCGGCGGCTTGAGCATCTGACCGGCGTAGCGCGGGTGGAAGAAGGGATAGTTGTCGGTCAGCCGTCCCGACAGGACGTCCAGCACGGCCTCGACCTGAGCGTCACTCACCTGCAGTGAAACGTGTTCGGGCATGTCGCCGAACTGCTCCGCCCACTTGCGATGGTTGTCCAGCACACGGCTCAACGCCCGCCGCAGATCCATCCCCGACTCCCGTCTCGTGTGGAGCCAAACTACAAGGCGGCACCGGCGACGACACCAGCCATGCCCCCGGCCCGTTACGTGCAACCCGGGAGTTGCGCCTCACCGCGCCGATGTGCAACCATCAAGTTGCACACAGACGGAGGAGGCAGTCATGGTTGCGGACACCATCGAGCGCGACATCACCATCGCCGCGCCGATCGAGAAGGTGTGGTCGGCGCTGACCGAGGACAAGCACGTCAAGGAGTGGTTCGGCCAGGAGGCCGAGATCGATCTGCGGCCGGGCGGCGCGATCGTGTTCGGCTGGACCGAGTACGGCCGGTTCCGCGGCAAGGTCGAGGCGGTCGAGCCGCCACACCGGTTCGCCTACTGGTGGGCGCGTCCCGAGGACACCGATCCCACGTCGGGCAACCAGACGCGGGTCGAGTTCATCCTGTCCGAAGAGGGCGGCGGCACGCGGCTGCGGGTCGTCGAGAGCGGGTTCACCACGCTGGAGCGGGATCAGGAGCTGTCGCTGAAGCAGAACACGGAAGGATGGCGCATCGAACTCGACGAACTGCGTGCGTACGTCGAAGCCTGACAGGAGCGGACGATGACCAACGGTGTCGACGAGGTGCTGGCAGCGCTGGCGGATCCGACCCGTCGACGCCTCCTGGACGCCCTCGCCACACGCGGCGAGGCCACCGCCACCACGCTGGCCACCGACGTCCCGGTGACCAGGCAGGCGATCGTCAAGCACCTCGCCGTGCTGCAACAGGCCGGTCTGGTCGACGGCGGCCGTCAGGGTCGCGAGGTGCGCTACTCGGTCAAGTCGGACCGGCTCGCCGCCACGGCCGACTGGATGGCCGGCCTCGCCGCCGAATGGGACCGCCGCCTGGCCACGATCAAGCGGATCGCGGAGTCGTGACCGACAGGTGCCGTGAACTGGGGACGAGCGCCGCCGCGGCGGGCGCGAGGAAGCACATCGCGGCGCACACGACAAGCACAGCGGTCAAGCCGAAGGCGTCGATGGAGGGGGCGATGGCGGCCAGGCCGACGGGCGCGAGGCCGTAGGAGACCAGGAAGTCCAATGAGGACACCCGGGCCAGTTTGCCCGGGGCGACCTCCCGCTGGGTGGCGGTGAACCACGGCACGTTGAACAGTTCGATGCCGATCCCCACGGCCACGAAGGCCGCGACGATCACCGCTGGGTGCACCGGGAAGAGCATGCTCAGCGGCGCGAAACCGAACAGGGAGAGCCCGGCTAGGGCCACCCAGCCCTGGTTTCGCGGCCGCCAGCGGGCGACGACCAACGCACCCAGCAAGGCACCGATCGAGTACGCGGTCATGCCCGCCGCCAGGACCGCTTCGGTGCCGTAGCGGTCGCGGCTGACCAACGGCAGCGCGATCGCGATCGACGACTGCCCCAACGCCGCGGTCATGGTCAACGCGGCGAGCCCGGCGAGGAACCACGGGTGCCTGCGTGCTTCCCTGAGTCCGTCAAGGAATTCCCGGTGCAGCTTGTCGCGTTCACGACCCACGTGCCGGGCGCCGCGCGGCGGGCAGAGCGCGACGATCAGCCACAGCACGCAGGTGCCCAGCAACAGGCCGGACGTGGTCACCACCGAAGCCAGCAGAGCGGTCACTCCCGGCGCGATCAGGGTGGACACGCGGACCGCGAAGGTCATGGCCGCATTCGCCTGCTGCCGTTGGGAAGCGTCCACGACGTCGGCAGTCAGCGCCTGGAACGCCGGGCGGCACGCGCCCTGGCCCGCGCCGAGCACCACCGCGGCGCAGGCCATCAGCGGCAATCCGCCGTACGCGATCAGCGGTGTGCTCACGATCGACAGGACACCGGACCAGAACACGATGCCGCGCCGGGAATACCGGTCCGCCAGCACACCGCCGACCGGGACGGCCACCAGGAAACCGGCCATCCGCGCCGCGAGCACGATCCCGAGCGCGCTCGCGGTCAGGGTCCGTTCGAGGACGGCCAGGCCAAGGATGAACGGCAACGCCCATGTCGCGACGCTGGACGCGGTCGTCGCCAGCCAAAGCCGGAGGAAAGCGGGGTTTCGGAGGACGGAACGCTTCGCCGGTGGCGTGGTCACCTCACTACAGTGGCATGGTCCCGCGCCGCGATGGCGAACATTCTGACGATCGGATGCGGTTGGTTTTCCGCCAGTTCCGGCTGGAACAGCGTGGCCAGGAAAAACGGGTGATCGGCCAGTTCGGCGATCCGCAACTGCCCGTCCTCGTCGACTCCGGTGACCCGCAGGCCATGCGCTCGCAGAGTCCGCAAGTACTTGTCGCTCAAGCCATACGCGCAGTGATAACGCTCGATCGTCCGTCCCGCGCCGAGAATCCGCTGGGCCAGGGAATCCGGCAGGACGGTGATCGCGCCTTCGTGGCCGACCAGCGAACATGTCAAGGGAACAATCAACAGATCGCCCGCTTCCGGCTCGTTTTCTCCGTGGTGGACGTCCAATCCGCACACGTTCCTGGCGAATTCGAGCAAGGTGTGCTGCAGTCCGGCGCACGTTCCCAGGAACGGGATCTTCTCTTCCCGCGCGATTCGCACGGCACGCAGCGCACCGGCCTCGCTGGCGTACGGGCTGCCCGGGACCAGCCAGATCGCGTCGAACCGCGCCACCGACTCGTCGACGTCCTCGGTCGGGATCCAGTACGCGTCCAGGCTCACGGTGTCGGCCAACGCTTCGAGCAGCAGGGGAATCCGCGTGTGCGCCCGTACCGCCGCCGACCGGTCCCCCACCAACGCAAGTCGTGCTGTCATGCGGTCATCCTCACCCGCGGGGACAGATCAGCACCAACGATGATCCCTGCACCAGCCATTAGCGATACTTATCGGCGTGGACGCCCATCTGCTGAGGACCTTCGTGGCGGTGACCCGATGCGGCTCCTTCTCCCGGGCCGCCGACGAACTCGGGTACACCCAGTCCGCGGTGTCGCAGCACATCGCCGCGCTGGAAAGCGACCTGGGCACACCGTTGTTGAGCAGACGGCCGGTCCAGCCGACGGCGGCGGGCCGGCGGCTGCTGGAGCACGCCGGTCCGATCCTCGTGCGACTGGCCGCGGCCCGGGCGGAGATCACCAGGATGACCCAGGCACCGCCGGACCGGCTCGTGGTCGGCGTGTCCCCCTTGGCGTTCGTCCCGGAGGTCGTCGGCGCCAACCACGTCCGGGTCCTGCCACGGGTCGAGGTCGTCACCGGTGTCGCGCAGGGAACTCTGGACCTCGGCCTGGTCGACGGCATCACCGCACCCAGTGATCCGCTGAACCTGCCGGACGTCGCACCGCTGGCCAAAGCCGGTGTCGCGGAGCGTCCGCTGGCCGTGGTCCTGCCCGCGGACCACCCACTCGCCGGGCGGAAGCACGTGAAGCTCGCGGATCTCGCTGACGCACAATGGATCGACGCGCCCGAGTCGGCGATCCCGCTGGCGCAGCTGCGCGCGGCCAGTGGCACAACCGGATTCCGTGCCGCGCTGCGCTACGAAGGCACACACGTCCCCGGGCTGCTGGAGATGGCGACCGCGGGCCACGGTCTGGCGCTGCTGCCCCAGACCATGGTCGGCGGACTGCCCGCGGTGCCCGTGACCCGCTTGGTGCACCGCGTGGAACGACTGACTATGCCGACTCAGCCGGGATCAGGTCGATCCGGTGTTCGATGACGGGGTAGCCGGCCTCCGTGATCCGCCCGAGGGCCGCCGCCCCTAACGGCGTAGCCGGCCCGGCCGCCACCGGCTTTTCGGCCTCGACGCCGGCACCAGCAGGCAGTCACCAGGGACGTCGCGCCCGTCCAGCTCAGCGGGGTTGACACTGCACAACCCGGCGAGCCTGATCACGTCCTCCTCGGTCGGGATGCCGTCGCGGTCGCCGATGCCGAGCTCGAGTTCCTCGTCGGTCCGCGGGCCGACGTCAGTGGTCACCTCCCCGGACTCACCGAGATAGCAGTAGACCCGCTCGACCCGGCCCTGGTCGGCTCGTGCCCAGCCATGGATCTCGACCACCCGGTGGGTGACGAAACTCCGGACGGTCCCCAGTTCCACGCTGACCTTGGCGAACCACTCGCCGAACCCGTCGGCCGAAGGGTCGGGCAGTATCGGCCCCGGCCGGGAGAGCACCAACGTCCAGCCGTCCACCGGTGGTGTGAGCAGGACCGAGCCCTGGTACGCGGCTTCGACACCGTCCTGCCAGCCGACCGTCCCGCGCTCCGGCATGCGTAAGGCGTCCGCGACCACATCGGCCGGCCGGTCCCGCACAGCCAGCCACGTGGCCTTGTAGCCAAAGGAAACCGCGTTCATGACGGGCAGATTATCGGGGCGCCCGGTCCTCCGGCGTGGGAAGGACGTGTCCCCGCACAGTCGATTGATGACATCCGCACATCGGTTTTGCGCATGCCGCTGACCACGCTGGACGTATGAATAACATCGTGCGCGTGGAGCCGTCGCTGCGAAGGGCCAGGGCGGTCACGCTGGGCTCGCTGGCGGTGACCGTGCTGAGCAGCCTGCTCACGCCGGGGATCGGGATTCTGCGGGAACAACGCCCGTTGTGGATCGTGCTCGGCACGATCGGCGTGCTCGCCTTCGCGATCGCCCAGGCAGGAGCCCTGTACACCACGGTCACACCGTGGCTGACGGAGAAGACCAGGCGGCGGCTGCTGATCACGTTCGCGGTCGCTTCGGTGGCGTCGCTGCCTCTGACGGCGCCGGTCGGCGCCGGTCGGTGGGAGACGTGGGCGTGGATCGGCGGCTCGCTTCTCGGTTCGCTCCCGATGCTCAAACCCGGGCGCCTGCCGGGGATCGGGGTGACGGTCGCGGTGACCGTGGCGGCGCTGCTGGTGGCCGACCGGCCGGTGGCGGCGCTGGTGATCCTGACCGGCATCGCCGCCGCGGTGTTCACGATGAGCATCGTGCACCTCTGGCTCTGGGACATGCTGCTGCAAGCACGCAAAGGCCGGGAGGCACAGGCACGGCTGGCCGCGACCGAGGAGCGGCTGCGCTTCGCCCGCGACGTGCACGACGTCCTCGGGCACGACCTGTCGGTGATCACGTTGAAGGCCGAACTCGCGGCGCGGCTCGCGCCGGTCGACGCCGCCGCAGCCGCCCGTGAGGCCTCCGACGTGCAACGACTGGCCACGAAAGCGTTGGCGGACATGCGCGAAGCCGTGCACGGCTACCGAGCCGTCGACCTGGCTGCACAGCTCACCGCGATCGCCGACGTGCTGCGGTCCTCCGGAGTACGCTGCACGATCACGCAGCCATCCGGCGAACTGCCGCAAGCGGTCGCCACGCGGCTCGCGCCGGTGCTGCGTGAGGCGAGCACCAACATGTTGCGGCACAGCCAAGCCAAGTGGTGCACGATCGACGTGACACGTGACGGCGAAGAGGTGCGGATGACGGTGACCAACGACGGCGCGACCGCGACAGCGCCCGACCGGCACAGCTCCGGCCTGGCCGGGCTCGCCGATCGGCTGGCCGAAGCCGGTGGACGGCTGCGGACCGGGACCCAGGACGGCGTGTTCACCCTCGAGGCCACGGTACGAGCGTGATCCGGGTACTACTCGCCGACGACGAGGACCTCATCCGCACGGCATTGGCCGCGTTGCTCGACCTGGAGCCTGACCTCGAAGTGGTCGGGCACGCCTCGGACGGCCGGGCCGCGGTCGACGCCGCGCTGGCGCACCGGCCGGACGTGGCCGTGATCGACTTGGCGATGCCCGGGCTGGACGGCATCGAGGCGGCCGCGGAACTGGCCAAGGCGATGCCTGGCTGTGCGGTGGTCATCCTGACCGGGCACGGCCGTCCGCAGCACCTCAAGCTCGCACTCTCCGCGGGCGCCAAGGGTTTTGTGCGCAAGGGATCGCCCGGCGGCACGTTGGCGGACGTGATCAGGCGGGTGCACAACGGCGACCGTTATGTGGACCCGTCGCTGGCGGCGGACGCGCTGACGGCCCCGGAGTGCCCGCTGACGCCGCGTGAACTGGAAGTGCTGCGGCTTGCCGAGTACGACACACCGGTGGCCGTGATCGCCAAACAGACCCACCTGTCCAACGGGACGGTCCGCAACTACATCGCCGCCGTGATCACCAAGCTCGGGGTGTCGAGCAGGGCGGAAGCCGTCCGGACCGCACACGAGAACGGCTGGCTCTGAAAAACCCTCGTGAGTGGTTATCAGGGTTAGAACCCGGATAACCACTCACGAGGCGCTACCAGCGCACGAGGGCTTAGTTGCACTACCGTGCCGTCGCGGTGAACCAGTGGCAACTGGTGAACCTTGCCCATCCCGGCGGTGTCGGCTAGACGTCGACTATGGGATTCGGTAAGCGAACCGCCATCGCCGTGCTCACACTCGCGTTGGTCACGCCGGTTCCGGCAACGGCCGAACCGGTGCACCGTTATATCGTGGTACTCAAGCAGGCCAACGAAATCGGTGCGGTGACCCATCGCCTCGCAGTTCGGGCCGAGCACACGTATCACACCGTTATCAGCGGTTTTTCGGCTTCGCTGAGCCAATCCCAGCTGCGCCGGGTGGCGGGCGACCAATCGGTGTCCTACGTGGTTCCGGACACCGAGGTGCACGCGCTCGGCGAGCAACTCGACCCGCCGTGGGCGCTTGACCGGATCGACCAGCGCGACCTGCCGGGAGACGGCAAGTACAAGTGGGAGTACGACGCGGCGAACGTGCACGCGTACGTGATCGACACAGGTATCCGAGCCACGCACACGGACATCAGCGGACGGGTCGGCGCCGGTGCCGACCTCGTCGAGAACGACGGAAACCCCGACGACGACAACGGACACGGCACGTTCATCGCCGGGATCATCGGCGGCACGAAGTTCGGCGTCGCCAAGAAGATCACCATCGTGCCGGTGAAGGTGCTCAACGCGAGCGGCTCGGGCAGCATGGCCACGGTCATCGCGGGCATCGACTGGGTGACCCGCAACGCCAGGAAACCGGCGGTCGCCAACATGAGCCTGGGCGGCGCGGCCAACCAGGCGCTCGACGACGCCGTGCGCCGGTCCATCGCGTCCGGCGTGACCTACGGCGTCGCCGCGGGCAGTTCCGCCGTCGACGCGAGCAACTTCTCCCCCGCCCGGGTCAAGGAAGCGATCACGACCGCGGCCACGAACGCCAACGACTGCGTGCACCCCTCGTCGAACTACGGCCCGCTGGTCGACCTGCACGCGCCCGGCGTGACCATCACCGGTATCTGGAACGCCTCCGACACCGCGACGCGGACGCTCTCCGGGACGTCCTTCTCCACGCCGCACGTGGTCGGCGGGGCCGGCCTGTACCTGGCCGAGAACCCCACCGCCACACCGGCCCAAGTGGAGGCCGCGCTGATCGCCCGCTCCACCAAGGACAAACTCTGCGGCCTGCGGCCGAACACGCCGAACCGGCTGCTCTACAGCCTGCCGTACTGAAGGCCCGGCTCGGTGTCCTCGCCTTCCTTGTGCACCACGACCGTGCTGACGACCTTGTCGTGCAGGCACTGGTACAGCGGCCGGTCCCAGCAGCACCACAACACGTTCAGCAGGCTGCCGAGCGGCACGATGCCGAACACGAACGTCATCAGATAACGACCGAGCGCCGCGCCGAATCCCGGGTAGTGCGCGGTGGACACCTTCACCACGCGGATGCCCATGATCAGCTTGCCGGGCGTTCCGCCCTTGGTGGCGATGAACACCGGGTCGTAGAGCAACGCGGCCAGGGCGATCACCACGGCCAGGACGATGCCGACGACGACCCCCGCGTCGCTCGGGGTACGCGTGCCGAACCCGTTGGTGATCCCCGCCAGCGCGACAGCGAGCCCGCCGACCACCACACCCAGGATCAGGGTGTCGAGCAACCTGGCCACCAGCCGCCTGCCGGGATTGGCCAGCACACGCACAGGTTGGGCCGGGTGGAAGCGCGCGCTCTGCGGGCCCGCCTCCGGCGGCAGGAACGTCGGCCCGCCCGGCTGGGAGTAGTACTGGTACGCAGGGTGTTGGTAGCCGGACTGCTGGTACGGCGGCGCCGTCGGGTACTGCTGGTACGGCTGCTGCAGTTGCTGGTACGGATCGCCTGGCGGTGGCGGTGGGTAGGTCACGCGAATCCCCCTCGCAGGGTCAGACCATCGGGGCGCACGGAGTGTAATCTCCCTGCTGCGCTAACCGCGTGTCGAGGGCGCTCAAGTGCTCTCGGCACAAGGAGTTCATCTTCGCTGTTCCTCCGCGTCCGCCAGCCGAACCGCACCGACCGTCCAGGCTGGACGCAGGCCCGCACACGCACTGTCCATGAAGGCCTGGCCCGCGGAGTCCGCACGCGGCGAGGATAGTCCGCCGTCCTTGATGTTTTCTTCCAGAACTTCCCGGGTGCCCCGGACGCCGGGAACGTCACACTGGATCGGCACCGGCCCCCGGAAAGCCGGGGGCCGGTCGGCCCGCTAGGCGGCCGACCCGACCGGGCGGGCGGTCGGTTCGGTCAGCAACTCGGCCATCCGTTCCCGGTAGGCGGCCACGTTGTCGAGCTTGATCTGCTCGTAGCCGCGGACCATGTCGGGCAGCTCGGCGATTTCCAGTGCCACCGCCTCGTCGCCACCGATCGCCTGCCGTACCGCGTCGCGGTACTCGCCGATCAGCTCGCGCTCGACCCGGCGGACGTGCGCGTAGCCGAAGACGTCCAGCTTGCCGCCCCGCAACCCGCGCATCGCGGCCAGCAGCCGGAACACCAGGCGGAACCAGCGGCCGAGGCTGAGCTTCCGCTTCATCCCCATGGCCCGCAGGACAGGCGGATGCAGCCGGTAGGACACCTTGGCGCCCACGCCGAACTGCTTCTCGACCGCGGACAGGTCCAGCGACAGCCGGGCGACTTCGTACTCGTCCTTGTACGCCATCAGCTTGTACAGATTGCGTGCGACGGCCTCAGCGACCCGTTCGGTCCCCGCTGACCGGATCTGCTCGACGAAGGTCGCGTACTCCGTGGCGTACCGCTCGTTCTGGTAGCCGATGAGATCCGAGACGCGCAGCCGTACCAGCCTCGCCAGCTCGGAGCCTGCCGGGGCGTTGACGATCCGGGCGATCCGGTCGGCCGACGGGTGCACCGGCGTCTGCACGGCGGGCGGAACCAGAAGCGCCTCAAGGGTTTGCGGGTCGGCCACGGCCTGACGGCCACGACGGAACGCCTGGAGGTTCCGCTCGACCGCCGTGCCGTTGAGGCGGATCGCCTGCTCGATGGCGTCCGCCGACAACGCGATCGCGCCGGTCTGGAACGCGGCACCGACCTGGAGGATGTTCGCGTACTGGGCGTCGTCGAACAATGCTTCGGCCAGCCCCTGCGCGTCCAGGTAGACCGTCCGGCGGGCGGCGGCGTCGATCACCGAGCGCACGTCGCCGGAGTCCGGATAGGACACGCTCGTGTCGACGATCATGCTCGCGGTGGGCACCTGCGTGGTCGACACGACCGCGGTCGTCCGGTCGGCGTCCGCCGCCGAAAGGTGTGCCGGGTCGGCCCCGACCAGAGCGTCACAGGCCAGGTACAGGTCCGCTTCACCGGCGGCGAGTTTGGGTGCCTGCTCGACCCGGTCCACGGTGACCTTGACGTCGGAGACGACCGCGCCGCCCTTCTGCGCGAGGCCGATCTGGTCCAGGGTGCGCACGTGCTTGCCGTCGATCGCGGCGGCCGTGCCGAGGATCTGCGACACGGTCACCACGCCGGTCCCGCCGATGCCGGTGATCCGGACCGCGAAGTCCTCGGCCGTCCGCACCGGTTCGGGCAGGTCGGCAGCGGCGATGTCCGGCAACTGGCGGTGTTCGGGCTTGCGGCCCGGGATGACCGTGAGGAACGAGGGGCAGTCGCCGGACAGGCACGCGTAGTCGACGTTGCACGAGGACTGGTGGATCTGGGTCTTGCGGCCGAACTCGGTGGCGACCGGCTGCACGGACAGGCAGTTGGACTTGGCGCCGCAGTCGCCGCAGCCCTCACACACCCGCTCGTTGATCATGACCTTCGCGGCCGGCGGCGCGACCTTGCCCCGGCGGCGCTTGCGCCGCTTCTCCGCCGCGCACTCCTGGTCGTGGATGAGCATGGTGACGCCGCTGATGGCGGCCAGTTCCTCCTGGCTGCGCAGCAGTTCGTCGCGGTGGCGGACCTCGACCCCGCGGGGCAACGGCAGTTTGCGGACCCGGTCCGGTTCGTCGCTGGTGATGATGATCTTGCGGACGCCTTCGACGAGCATCATCGAGGCGATCTTCTCGATCGGCAGCGCGCCGACCGCCTGCTGCCCGCCGGTCATCGCGACGGTCGAGTTGTGCAGCAGTTTGAACGTGATGTTCGCGCCCGCGGCCACCGCGGCCCGCACGGCGAGGCTGCCCGAGTGCATGAACGTGCCGTCGCCGATGTTCTGCACGAGGTGCTTCGACTCGACGAACGGGCTCATGCCGATCCACATGGCGCCCTCGCCGCCCATCTGCGTCACGCCCAGGACGTTGCCGACCTGCTCCGGCTCCATGAACAAGGCCATGGTGTGGCACCCGATCCCGGCACCGACCAGGGTGCCGTCCGGCACCTTCGTCGACGAGTTGTGCGGGCAGCCCGAGCAGAAGTACGGCGTGCGGGCCAGCAGCGGAACCGAGATCCGCTCCCGCTTGCGGCGCTGCTGCCACGCGCGGACCGACTCGGATGGCGGCATCCGCCGCGCCAGCGCGCCGCTGATCATCTCCGGGCTCAGTTCACCCGCCTGTGTCAGCAAGGTCCGGCCCTCGGGGTCCTGCTTGCCGTGCACCCGGGGCATGTCCGGCATGCCGTAGAGGATGTTCTTCACGGCCGTCTCGACGAACGCCCGCTTCTCCTCCACGACGATGATCTCGGAGAGCCCGGCGGCGAACTCGCGCACGATCCGCGGCTCGACCGGGTGGATGACACCGAGCTTGAGCACGCGGACCTGACCGGCCACGCCCAGCGCCCGCAGCGCCTGCTGAACGTCCAGGTAGGACTTCCCGGCCGTGATCACGCCGATGCCGGTGGTGCCGCGCTCGACGATCCGGTTCAGGCCACTGGCGCGCACGTACTCCGTCGCGAGCGGCAGGCGCGTGTCGAACAGGCTGCGTTCCAACGCGGCGAGCTGCGGGCCGAGCAACCGCGCGGACGGAACGTGCTTGTACGCGTTGTCCGGCAGGATCGGCGCTTTCCAGTCGTCCGGCAGGGTCACGGTTCCCGCGGCGTCGGCGACGTTCGCGACGATCTTCATCGACGACCACAGCCCGGTGGCCCTGGACAGTTCGACCGCGTGCAGGCCGTGCTCGAGGATGTCCTGCGAGTCGGCCGGGAAGAAGACCGGGATGGCCAGGTCGGCCAGGGCCAGTTCGGACGCGTTCGGCACGGTCGAGGACTTCGCGTTGGGGTCGTCGCCCACCAACGCGACCGCACCGCCACGCGGGTCCGTACCGGCGAGGTTCGCGTGCCGGAGGGCGTCGGTGGCCCGGTCGAGTCCGGGAGCCTTGCCGTACCACATGCCCATGACACCGTCGGGCCGCTGCGTGCCGACACTCGCGGCCAGCTGGGTGCCCATCACCGCGGTCGCGCCCAGCTCCTCGTTCAGCCCGGGCCGGTGGACGACGCCGAGCTCGTCGAGCAGCTTCTTGCGGCGGCCCAGTTCGAGGTCGAACCCGCCGAGCGGTGACCCGGAGTAGCCGGACACGAAGGCCGCGGTGGTGCGTCCCATCCGGCGGTCGTGCCGGATCCGGTCGAGCAGCACCCGCACCAATGCCTGAATGCCGGTCAGGTAGGCAGAACCGGCATCACGGACATAGCGGTCTTCAAGAGTGAAGGTCATCGAGGCCTCCCTGGCACGCGTGTTGCGCACACCACACAACGACATCCGGCGTCATGCAACAACCGTGGCACCGTGCCGCGGAAAAGACGCAAAAAAGTCGCCCCGGAACCGCCGTGAGCCTCGAACTTTTTGCGCACCGCGTACAGTCTGCGGCCATGACTGTCCAGCTGGACCCCACCGACCACGAGATCTTGGCGCTGCTGCGCCAGGATGCCCGCCGGACGCTGTCGGACATCGCCGGCCGGGTCTCGTTGTCGATCGCGGCGGTCAAACGCCGGATCGACCGGCTGCAGGAGAGTGGCGTGATCCTGGGCTACACGGTGCAGGTCGACCACGCCAAACTCGGCTGGGGCATCGAGGCGTTCACGGAGCTGCGGTTCGCGGGCACCACCAACGTGGCCGAGATCGTGCAGACGACCACGGCGATGCCGGAGACGCAGGCGGTGTTCACCATCGCGGGCGACCCGGACGCGTTGATCTGGCTGCGCGTCCGCGACCTGGCCCACCTCCAGGAGCGCATCGACGAGATCCGCCGCAGCCACCGCGTCACCGGCACCAAGACGCTGATCGTGCTGGACGCGTGGTCCAGGGACCAGCAGCGCTGGCCCAGCCGCGGGCCGGACGACAACGGGACACATCCATGAGAGCGCTCTCAGACGCGGCGCGGTGCCTGGGAATCCGAAGTGCGTACGCCAGAAGCCGCCCCGACGGCCGTCCGCCGGGGCAGGCGTCGACCTGTCGCTACTGCTGATCCCCGGAGGCACACACCAGTTCGTAGACGAACTTGGCGTTCTCGGCGCTGATCCGGGTTTCCTCCATCGCGAACGGACGGCCGTCCGGTGCCGCCGCGATCCGTTGGGCGACCAGCATGGGTGTGGCGTCCGGTATCCGCAGCCGCGTGGCGTCTTCGCGCGGCGGCATCATGGCCCGGATTCCTTCCCGCCAGATGACCTCATATCCGGCGGCCGCCAGAATGCTGTACAGCTCGGTCGGGGTCCGGTAGGCCGGGCCACCGAGCCTGCGCACGTCGTTGACAGTGTCGAACGGCAGGTACAGCCGGTGGAACATCCGGCGGCCCTGCCCGTCGTCGAGCAGTTGGTCGTAGACGAACACGTCGGTGCCTTCGCGGACCCCGATCATCAGCGCCAGGCCGGCTGTGGCCCGTACGCGCTCGTGTGTCGGTTCGTCGACGATGTCCCATTGGTAGCCTTCGAGATCCAGGTCGAAGTAGTCCGGCGATCCACTGCCCGGTTTGGCCTCGTCGACGATCTTGCGTGGATGGGAGCGCACGACCCATTCGGGCCGGACGCGGACGACGGCTCCTTTGCCGTGGTGGACCGAGATCAGTCCTTCGGCTTTCAACATGGTGATGGCATCGCGCACCGGCGTCCGCGACACGGTGAACCGTTCCATCAACTGCGTCTCACTGGGAAGCATGCTGCCGGAGGGATACCGGCCCGCCATGATCTCGTGCCGCAGGACGCCGGCGATCATGTCCTTCTTCTTCACCAGCTCGCTCCCGCCGGACGATTCACCCGAGCGCTCGGCGAAACGAACGACTGGAACACGAAAACAGCCATACAGCAGACCACTGTCGTGAGTATCCCCAGCCGGATGACCGGGACCCATGTGGGGGCGTGCAGCGCCCGGTCGATCAGCCAGATCGGGCGCATCGGACGGCCCGGCGCCCGAGTCCGGTCCGATGACCTGCGCGAATCACCGGTCGCACCGGAGACCAGGAAATCCGTCCAACGAGGGACGGATTCGTCTGGATTCCGTGGTTGACCTGGCCCTATAATGGGCATGTCCTTGTTTCCCTTCTTGTGTCATCAGCGATACCGCAGGAAGCCAGGGCGACGCGGCTCGCTGCTGGCACAGCGAGCCGCCCCTGTATGCGCCTCCCGAACCACCAATGCACGTGAGTTCGCATGTCAGCGCACTGCCAAATTGAAGCAGGTCCCCATTCGACGTCGCAAGGACACCTATCCGGAGTGCCCAAAAGGCCGATAAGCGGTGGTTTTCACGCGACGAACGGCAACCGGGCACCGTCAAGCTGATCGACCGACTCCACTATTCAGGATTCGCAATTCAAGACCCACCGGCCGCCAGGTCGCCCGATACAGTGAACACGAAAGTGGTAACCGGTCGACGAAACGGCGCACAACGGTGGTCCTTTCGGAACGACAGGCCCGATCGGGTGGCGAAGTGACACCAACGACGTCCTGGCCGGCGTCCCAGGAGTGACGTACGGGGCCGAGAACTCGTCATGATGACTCGTCCCATTTCGAGGGGACCGTCCAAGCCTCGCGGGAACACGAATAACCGGTCACGAATCAATGCCGCCGAAATGCGGGAACGTCTCCATCGGCCACGAACCGGCCACGACCGCCGGCCCGCGGCATGAAGCTTGAGCGCACCGTGGTGAACGCCGAAAATACCGAGCGCGCCCGGCGCCGGTGGGTCACACTGCCTGCCGTGTCGACTCAGGTGATCGTGCTCAACGGCGGCTCCAGTTCGGGCAAGTCCGGCATCGCCCGGTGTTTGCAGAGCATCCTGCCTGATCCCTGGCTGACTTTCGGCGTGGACTCGCTGATCGAGGCGATGCCGCGGTCGTCGGCGGTCGTCATCGGCCCGGACGGGGAGGTGAGCGCCGGCCCGGACTTCCGCGCGCTCGAGGACGCCTGGATCCAGGGTGTCGCCGCGATGGCCCGCGCGGGCGCGCGGATCATCGTCGACGAGGTGTTCCTCGGCGGCGCGGAGTCCCAAGGACGGTGGCTGACGGCGTTGGCGGGACTGCACGTGCTGTGGGTCGGCGTCCGTTGCGACAGCGAGGTCGCCGCGGGCCGCGAGATGGCGCGCGGTGACCGGGTCCGTGGAATGGCGGCGAAACAGGCGGAACTGGTCCACCAGGGCGTGCGCTACGACCTCGAAGTCGACACCACGGCCACCGAGGCCGTGCGGTGCGCGCGGACCATCGCCGCATTCTTGACCACTCGTTCCAGTTAGGTTACCGTGACGGCGTGGCCAGGACCAAGGAGTTCGACCCGGACGCGGCTTTGCGTGCCGCACTGGACTTGTTCTGGCGCAAGGGATACGAAGCCACGTCCATCCAGGACCTGGTCGACCGTCTGGGGATCGGCCGGGCCAGTCTGTACGCCACCTTCGGCACCAAGCACGATCTGTACCTGCGCGCCCTGGACCGCTACAGCGAGGAGATGAACGGCAAGGCCGCGTCCGCCCTGTTCCCCGAAGGCGACGCCCTGGCCGCGGTGAAGCAGCTGATCAGGTCGTTCGCCGAGGACGCCGAAACGGACCCGGACCGCAAAGGCTGTTTTGTCACCAACACGGCCATCGAGTGCCTGCCCCACGACGAACTCGCCGCCCGCCGGGTGGACATCGGGCTCGGCGGCCTGGAATCGGCCATCGCGGGCGCTCTCGTCCGCGCGCGGAACCAGGGCGAGCTCAGCGGCGACAAGGACCCGTACTCCCTTGCCCGGTTCCTGATCACGTTCGTGCAGGGCATCCGCGTGATCGCCAAACGGCCCGACCGGCAACGGCTGACCGACGCCGTTGATCACGCGCTGTCCCTGCTCGACTAGTTTCACGCCCTTATATTGGAACGTTCGATCTGGAATGGATCAGTCATGTCTGACGCCGAACTGGCCGCATCCCTGGGGTTCCGCAGTGAGTACGCGGACGTCAACGGAACCCGTCTGCACTACGTGATCGGCGGTGCGGGCGACCCGCTCGTCCTGATGGGCGGCTGGCCGCACACGTGGTGGGAGTTCCACAAGGTGATGCGGCCGCTGGCCGAGCACTACCGCGTGATCGTGGTGGACATCCGCGGCATGGGCGCGTCCGCCAAGCCGGAAACGGGCTACGACAAGAAGACCATGGCCCGCGACATCCACGAACTGGTGCGGTCACTCGGCTACGAGCGGGTGGACGTCGCCGGGACCGACATCGGTGCCATGGTGGCGCACAGCCTGGCCGCGAACCACCCCGATGTCGTCGGCAGACTGGCGCTGCTGGACATCCCGCACCCGGAGGAGAGCCTGTACGCGCTCACCATGCTGCCGCAGGATCACCAGCCGTTCCTCTGGTGGTTCGCGTTCAACCAGCTCACCGACCTCCCGCAGATCCTGCTGGAGGGCCGGGTCCGGCCGCTGATCGACCACCTCTGCGACATGATGCTGGTCGACAAGGATGCGATCAGTGACGCCGACCGCGAGATCTACACCAGGGCCTACGACTCCCCGGACGCGATCCGCGCGTCGAACGGCTGGTACCAGACCTTCGGGCAGGACATCCGCGACGAGAAGACCTACGCCCCGCTGACGTTGCCCGTGCTCGGCATCGCCTCCGAGGACAACCCGTTCCTGGAACCGGCGCTGCGCAAGCAGACCGCCGGCTTCCGGTTCGAGCGGATCACCGGCGCCGGGCACTACCTCGTCGAGGAGAAGCCGGACGAGGTAGTGGCCCACCTGGTGAAGTTCTTCGGTTAGTCCACCAACGCCCCGGCAGCCGCGGTGCCGGGGATGGTGTCGAACTTCTCCGGGTCGATCCGGTCGACCGCGCCGGTGCTCACGTCGGCGATCATCCGGTTCAGCCCGGCGACCACCGCACGGGTGAAGCGCTCACGGTGTTGCTGGCCAAGGGTTTGCGTCTGGCCACGGACCTCGAACAGCACGGTTCCGGTGCCGTTCAACGCGAACGAGCAGCGAGCCTGACCGGGCAGGTCACGGTCGGGCGCATGGGGATAACGAGCGCCGACGTACCCGCCTTCGGTCATCCCGTTGTAGGCGCTGATCGCCAGCTGCCGTGATTCGTCCTTTGTGTACACGTCACGGTACTTCGCGTACTTCTGGCCGTCCTCGAAGAACCGGTCGGGCAACGGCGGGTAGTCCACCGCCACGTCGAGCAACTTGTCGCTGCCCGCCTGCCGGACACACGCGCCCTGGTGATGCAGGTCGACGTAGACGTCAGGGACCTTGCCCCGTTCTGCCTTCAGGTCCAGGTAGATCTGGCGCAGGGCCCTGGCCTCCGGCGTGATGAACCAGCCGGGCCGGTCCGGCGACCCGGGCACGTCCGCGGCCTGCGGGACGTAGTCCAGTTCGGGGTGGAAGTCGCGGTTGACGTCGAACCCGGGCCGGGTGCGGTAGTCGTCGCCCTGCACCTCGCCGGAGATGTAGTTCCACGCGAGTGGACGGCCGGCCAGCTGCGGGAACGTCTGCTGCACCTCGGTCCACGACAGGTCGTTGCCGCGACGGTCGAGTTCGGCGCCGTCCGGATTGAGCTTGGGCACCGCGACGAACGTGATCGTCGCGCGTAACCGTTTGGCGTGCGCGGATTCCGACGTGCCGAGGAAGTCCAGGATGCGCAGCAGCGCGTCGGTCCCGGTCTTCTCGTTGCCGTGGATCTCGCTGCTGACGACCATCACTTTCGGACCCGTGCCGACGGTCACCCGGTGGATCGCGCGGCCCCGGGTGGACCGGCCCGCTGTCTCGACCTTCAGCCTGCCCTTGCTGACCCGTTGCAGCCTGCCCAGTTCGACCTGGAGTTCACGGTAGTCGGTGAACTCGTGGATCGGCAGGTCACGGGGATCGTCGCTACAGGGTCTGGCCTGAACCTCCGGCCGCGCGACCGCGGCAACCGGGCTGACCAGGCCCAATCCCACGCTCGCGATGACTGCGCCGACCAAGGGGCCAACAGGAACCCGCACGAATGCCTCCCAGTGTGGTGGACAAAAGCCAACGTACTTCGGTGCCATCGTGTTCGGTTAGGCCGATCGGCCCAGATTCGGCGGCCGTCCCCGGGGGTACTCGGTTCCCTATGAGAATCGGTGTGCTCGACATCGGCTCGAACTCCGCGCAGTTACAGGTGATCGATGCCCGCGCCGGCGCTCCCCCGCTCCCCGCGCACTGCGTGAAGGAACCGACGTTGCTGGCCGAGGCGATCGGCGCGGACGGCGCCATCGACGCCGAAGGCGTGCGGCGGGTCGCCGACGCGGTGTCCCGTGCGGTGGATTTCGCGTACCGGTACTCGGTCGACCAGCTCTACCCGTTCGTCACCTCGGCGATCAGGGACGCCACCAACCGCGCCGAGGTCCTCGAACGGATCCAGCAGGCGGCCGCGATCACGCCGCAGTACCTGTCCGGCGAGCAGGAGGCCAGGCTGACGTACGTCGCGGCGCACCGCTGGTACGGCTGGTCGGCGGGGCGCCTGCTGGTGCTGGACATCGGCGGCGGCTCGATGGAGATCGTGCTCGGCCGGGACGCCGAGCCGGACCTCGCCGTCTCGCTGCCGCTCGGCGCCGGCCGGGTGACCCGCCGGTTCCTGCCCGACGACCCGCCGACCGCCAAACAGCTCAAAGCGGCCCGGAGACACATCCGCGACACGCTCAGCGAGGTGGTCGACCGGTTGCGGTGGGAAGGTGACCCACGGCGCGTGGTCGCGACGTCGAAGACGTTCAAGCAACTGGCCCGGCTCACCGGCGCGGCTCCGCAGCGTAAAGGCCCGTTCGTCCGGCGCACACTGTGCGTGACCGACCTCGCGCGGTGGATTCCCCGGCTGGCCCGCCGCACCGCGGCCGAACGGGCCCGGCTCAGGGGCGTCTCGGCGTCCCGCGCCCGGCAGATCCTCGCCGGGGCGATGGTCGCGCACGACACCATGGTGACGCTGGACATCGATTCGGTGGAGATCTGCCCGTGGGCGCTGCGGGAGGGGATCATGCTGCAACACCTGGCCGGCATGGTCGGCGACACCGTGTCCCTGCCGCTGCAGCCGTTGACCCGCAACGGGCGCGTGATCGAGTTGCGGGACCACGCCTGAGTGGGTACCCCACTGTGGAGCAGGAGGTGGAGATGGCGACTGACAAGCCGAAACACGTGGTCGAGGAGATCGTCGGCAAGATCAAGGAGGAGTGGGGCGAGTACACCGGCAACGAGGCGCTGCGGGTGGAAGGCGAGGCCGAGGCCGAACAGGCCAAAGAGGACATCAGGCGGTCGGACGAATGATCCGCCGGGCGAACGGGTAAGCGGTAGTCATGGCGCGTGCGATCTGGAGCGGGGCGATCAGTTTCGGGCTGGTCAGCATCCCGGTGGAGCTCTACAGCGCGACCTCGGACCACACCGTCCACTTCAACCAGTTCGAGCGCGGGACGTCCGACCGGATCCGCTACAAGCGGGTCAACGAACGGACCGGCAAGGAAGTGGAGTTCGGCGACATCGTCAAGGGCCGGGAGGTCGGTGACGGCGAGTTCGTGCTGGTCGAGCCGGACGAACTGGCCGACATCGCCCCCGGCCGGTCGCGCACGATCGACATCGAGGCCTTTGTGGACCTCGACGAGATCGACCCGATCTTCTACCAAAAGACGTACTGGCTGGCACCGGCCAAGAAGGAGTACGCCAAGCCGTACGCCCTGCTGGCCAAGGCGATGACCGAGAGCAACCGTGCCGGGGTCGCCACGTTTGTCATGCGCGGCAAGCAGTACCTGACGGCGGTCCGCGCCCGTGACGGGATCATGGCGCTGGAGACGATGTACTTCGCCGACGAGATCAGGGACCCCGGCGAGATCACCGAGACCGTCAAGGGAGCGAAGGCCGCGCAGGGCAAGGAGCTCAAGATGGCCACGGCGCTGATCGAGTCGATGAGCGAGAAGTGGCAGCCCGAGGACTACCGCGACACGTACACCGACAAGGTGAACAAGCTGATCGAGGACAAGGCCAAGGGCAACGAGATCGTCGCCGAGGCCGAGCCGCCGCAGGCCACCGAGGTCACCGACCTGATGGAGGCCCTGCGCCGCAGCGTCGAGTCCACCCACGGCCGCAAGCGGGAACCAGCCGGGGAGAAGTCCCCGGAGCAGGGCAAGCGCAAGGCCAAGGAGCCCGGCCTCGCCGGGCTGAGCAAGGCGGAACTGGACGAACGCGCCCGTGACCTGCACATCCGTGGCCGGTCGAAGATGAACCGGGCCGAACTCGAGAAGGCGATCGCGAAGGCATCATGAGCACCGTCGCACCACTCCCCCAGGACCGGGCAGGCGCCCCGATGTACGCCGTCGTCACCGGCGGCGACTCGGGGATCGGCAAGGCCGTCGCCGTCGCACTCGCGGGCGGTGGCGTCGACGTCGGCATCACGTACCACGAGGACGCGGAAGGCATTGAGGACACCGCGAAGCAGATCCGGGAACGCGGTGCCCGGGCGGCGGTCCGCAGACTCGACCTGACCGACCTGCCCACGTCGACCGCGGTGATCGACGAACTCGCCGGCGAACTGGGCGGCGTGGACGTCCTGGTGAACTGCGCGGGCACGGGCAGCAGCGAACTCGTGATGGACATGGACTACGAGAAGTGGCGCCAGGTCATCTCGGTCGACCTGGACGGCGCGTTCCTGTGTTCCCAGCGAGCCGCGCGGCACATGATCGCCGCGGGCCGTGGCGGCCGGATCATCAACATCACCAGCGTGCACGAACACGCGCCGCGCATCGGCGCGGCACCGTACTGCGCGGCCAAAGCAGGGCTCGGTGCGTTGACCAAGGTGCTCGCCCTGGAGCTGGCCGAACACGCGATCACGGTGAACTCCGTGGCACCAGGCGAAATCTCGACGCCGATGACCGGCCAGGAGGACGTCGACCCGCGAACCGAGCCGCGGCCGGGAGTCCCGCTCGGCAGGCCGGGGCACGCCGGGGAAGTGGCCGCGGTGGTCGCCTTCCTCGCCACACCGGCGGCCGGATACGTCACCGGATCGTCCTATGTGGTCGATGGCGGAATGCTGCTGATGGGCCCGCAGGCGAGCCAGCTGGTGCGCGACGACGGCTGGCGTACACCGTAAGGTTTCCGGACCGGTACTGCCGGTAACACTGCACATATGATCGGACAATTGCGAAGTGTGGTGTTCGACTGCAAGCAACCGGCCGAACTCGCGGGCTTCTACGCCGAGCTGATCGGCGGGGCGGTGCGGAAGGAAGACCCCACCTGGGTCGTGGTGGTCGATCCGAGCGGCCGGAGGCTGGCGTTCCAGCTGTCGCCCGAGCACGAACCGCCCGCGTTCCCCGATCCGCACGGTTCGCAGCAAGTCCACCTGGACATCCGGGTGGACGATCCCGACGAGGCCGAGCGCAAGGTCCTCGAACTGGGAGCGACCCGCGTGACGGGTTACGACGCGGAGAACCAGTTCCGGGTCTTCCGCGACCCGGCTGGTCACACGTTCTGCCTGGTCTACGGCATCCAGGCGGACCCGAGCGGGTCAGGAGCCTGACGGCGTCCCGATCGGCCGCAGCGCGGTGCGGATGGTCTCCTCGGCGAACGCCACGGCGACCGAGGCCGCGCCGGACCGGCCCATCGCGGCCCCGTTGGCCTTCACCCCGTCGATGATCAGCAGCAGCCGGTCCGCCAGCGTCCGCGGATCGGCTGCGCCCGCCCGCTTCGCGAGGTCGAACAGGCTGTCCCGGATGAACTCGAGGTTCCGGGTGGCCGCCCGGTTCACCGGGTGATCAGGTTCGGGGAACTCGGCGTGCGTGTTGTAGATCGTGCAGCCCCGGAATCCCGGCGCGGTGGCGTTCTCGGCGATCCGGGAGACGATGCCCAGCAACTGGTCCGCCGGTGCCTCGATCCGCTCGGCGACCGCGCGCAGATCGAGCAACCAGGCCTGCTTGCCCCGCTCGACGTAGGCGGCGACCAGGTCGTCCTTGGTCTGGAACTCGCGGTAGAGCAGGTTCTTCCCGCAGCCCACCTCGTCGATGATCTGCTGCATGCCGACGGCGTGCACACCGTGGGCGTCGAACAGCCGGCATGCGGTCTCCAGGATTCGCTCCCTGGCTCCCGGATCGGGCTTTCTCGGCATAACCCCAGGATACCAGCCACGGACCGGCCGGTCCGCCTCGACGCCGTGTCCACCATTCCGACACCCCGTGTCCACCATTCCGGCACCCCGAGTCGCACTTTCCGACACCCCGAGCCGCACTTTCCGGCTTCACGAAATCGCGCCAGGCACCGGCGTGCGATCTCGCGGTGCCGCAACGGGTGTTTCGGGGTGCCGCAACGGGTGTTTCGGGGTGCTGGTGTGGTGGACACGGTTGACACGGGGTCGCCGACCCGAGCAGGATGTGGACCGAGCGGTCCGGGACCGATCGGTCCGCAACTTCGGGAGGTTTCAGGTGGATCTCAGGCTGGCGGGGAAGACCGCTGTCGTCACGGGCGGCAGCAAGGGGATCGGGCTCGACGTGGTGCGCGTCCTGCTCGGCGAGGGCGTCAAGGTCGTCAGCGGGTCGCGGACGATCACCCCCGGGCTCAAGGAGACCGGCGCCTACGCCGTCACCGTCGATCTGTCCACTCCGGACGGTCCGCGGCGGCTGATCGACGAGGCGGTCGAGCACTTCGGCGGAATCGACGTCCTGATCAACAACGTCGGCATCGGCGACAGCGACACCCTGGTCGACGGGGCGACCCAGACGCTGCTCACACTGCCGGACAACGCCTGGCAGGACGCCTTGGACCTGCACTTCTACAGCGCCCTGCGGGCGACGAGGGCCGCGTTGCCGAGCCTGATCGAGCGCAAGGGCGTCGTGGTCAACGTGTCGTCGATCGGAGCACGGATCGTCGGCACGGGACCGGCCAACTACAACGTCTCCAAGATCGCGCTGAACGCGTTGACCAAGATCACCGCGGAACAGTTCGGCGCGCAGGGCGTCCGGGCCGTCACCGTCTCCCCCGGCCCGGTCGAGACCGGCGTGTGGACCGACGAGGACGGATTCGTCAGCAAGGTCGCGAAGATCCAGGGCACCACGCACGAGGAGTTCCGGCGGCAGTTCCTCGACCAACTGGGCGCCGCGACCGGGCGCGTCAGCACGGCGGAGGAAGTCGCTCGGCTGATCGTGTTCGCCGCGTCGCCCAACAACATCACCGGGGCGGACTTCCTGATCGACGGCGGAGTGGTCAAGGCCGCCTGACGTTGCCCGGGACCACGGCCCCGCACTGAGGCACTCGTGGGCGGGTCGCTCGCGACCCGCCCACGAGGTTGACTTCAAGTGAACTTGAACTTCTACCGTTGACGCATGACGTTTCTGGTGACCGGAGCGACAGGCAATGCCGGGCGGCGGGTGGTCGAGCACCTGCTGCGCAAGGGAGAACGGGTGCGGGCGCTGACACGGCATCCGGAGAAGGCCGGCCTCCCCGGCGAGGTCGAGGTCGTCGCCGGTGACCTCACCGACCCGTCGACGCTGGACTTCCGTGGTGTCACGGGAATCCATCTGCTCACGATCGGCGGGGACGACTACGCGACGCTGCGGACCGGCCCGGACATCGTCGACCTGGCGGCCAGGCAAGGGGTCCGGAAGGTGGTCACTCTGTGGAACGGCCGGCGCGGACCGGTCGAGGAGGCGGTGGAGAACTCCGGTCTGGAGTGGACACACATCGAGCCGGTGGACTTCATGAGCAACTCGTTGCACTGGGCGGACGCGGTAAGGACGAACGGCAAGGTGGAGGAACCGTTCGCGGACAGCCTGAACGCGGTCGTGCACGAGTCTGACGTCGGCGCGGTCGCGGCAACACTCCTGGTCGAGGACGGGCATGCGGGCAAGCGCTACTCGCTGACCGGGCCGGAGGCGTTGTCACCGCGCGCGAAGCTGGAGATCATCGGGCAGGTGATCGGGAAGGACCTCGAGTTCGTCGAGCTCACCGAGGCACAGGCAAGGCAACGGTGGCGCAGGGCCGGGCATGCCGACGAGATGATCGAGGTGCTTGTCGCCTGGCAGAGCAACCCGCCCGCGGAGGCGTACACGGTGACCAGCACGGTTGAGGACGTCACCGGCCGGCCGCCGAAGTCCTTCCGGCAATGGGCCGAGGAGAACGCCGACCGGTTCCGTTAGCGGCAGAGGCCGGAGAGGTCCCTGCGGAATCCCGGTCCGGCGCCGGACGATCCGGGCCGTGCGCCGCCCTGGCCCGCCGCGTCGCCATCGACAGGCACAACCGGCACGCACACGGCCACCACTCCCCCGCTATCCCGCGAGAACGCCTGGTCGGCCTGTTCCCGAGTGATCGGGATCAACGGCTGACCGGTGCCCCGTTTCGCCAGACCGCGGAAATCCCGCGCAGGGCGGTGATGTCCGTGGTCGGGTCGCCGTCGACCAGCACGAGGTCGGCACGCAGGCCTGGCTTGACGCGGCCGCGGTCCGTGAAGCCGTAGACGCCCGCGGGAGTCGCGGTCGCGGCGGTCAGCGCCTCCCGCGGCGTCAGCCCGGCTCTGACGAGCAGTTCCAGCTCCACCAGCAGGCTGACGCCGTGCGCGATGCCCGGAATACCGGAATCCGTTCCCGCGGTGATCGGCACGCCCGCGTCGTGCAGGATTTTGACGTTGCGCGACACAGTGCGCAGCCCAGGCCGCTCGAAGCCCCACGGCGTCTCCAAGAACGCACGCTGGGTCGCGGAAATGTACGGCGCCACCCGCGGGTCCCGCACCACCGCGTTCGAAGCCGGGTTCGCCGCGGACTCCAGAGCACTCCACAAAGTCAGCGTCGGATTGACGAACGCGCCCGATCGCCGGGCCAAAGCCACGGTGTCGGCCGACGCCACCTCGTCGCTGAACAGGTGCACCAGCCCTGTGACGCCTGCGCGCAACCCCTGGCGCGCCATACTTTGCCTGGTCGCGTGCGCGACGGCGGGCATGCCGAGCCGCTTGGCCGCGGCCACCAGCTGGGTCGTCTGGTCCGCGGACAGCACCGGGATCGGCTGCTGCGTCACCAGATGCACGTCTTCCAGCGCGAGCTTCAGGTGATCCGATCCCTCGGCCCGCCGAGCGGCGACGAACTCCGCCGGCACCGTGCCCGGCTCCACCAAGGGGAATGTCTGCCCGGAGTCGGTTCCCCAGCCGCCGGGCACCGTCGCCCACCAGCCCGCCGTCCACAGGTCTGAGTTCGCCGTCGGCGCGTAGGACCGGCGCTGCTGCTGGAACGGGCCGTGCACAGCCGGGTTGCTGACCATGTCCAGTTCCGTGGTGACGCCGAACCGCGGCGCGTCCGTGCGGACCGGGCCGGTGTGGTGCACGTGTCCGTCGATCAGGCCGGGCAGCAGCGTTTTGCCATGGCCGTCAACGACTCGCAGGCCCGCGGGGACCGCGCCACGGTCGATCACCGCCACGATCCGGCCGGCCGCGACCACGACATGACCCCGGTCGATCACACGCTTTCCGTCGAAGATCCGGACGTTGGTGATGACGAAGGCCTCCGTGGCGGCGGATGCCTCACCGGCACCGAACGCCAGCGCACCCGACACCACCGCGCCGGCGGTGAGAACCGCACGGCGGCTGACTTTCGGCACGGGAACAACATGGGACAAGCACATCTTTCCACCCCCGGTCGGTAGATGTCCCACGCTACTCCTTCACCGGGGCAGTTTGACCACCGTGAGGAAAAAGTCGTCGATCTGCCGGACAGCGCCGACGAACCGGTCGAAGTCCACCGGTTTGCTGACGTACGCGTTGGCGTGCAACTGATAGCTGCGCAGGATGTCCTCTTCGGCCTCCGAGGTGGTCAGGATGACGACCGGGATGGTCCGCAGGTTCTCGCTGCTCTTGAGCTCCGCCAGCACTTCCTGGCCGTTCTTGCGCGGCAGGTTGAGGTCGAGCAGGATCAGGCCCGGCCGCGGCGCGTCCTCGTACGGCGCCTCGTTGCGCACGAACCGCATCGCTTCGACGCCGTCGCTGACCACGTGCAGTGTGTTGTGGACCTTGTGGTGCGCCAACGCTTCCTGGGTCATCAGCACGTCACCGGGATCGTCCTCGACCAGCAGGATGTCGATCGGCGCCAGCGGGTCAGCCATGGTCTTCCTCCCTCAGGGGCAGGGTGAAACGGAAGGTCGTGCGGACTTCGCCGGCCGAGGTGTCCAGCCAGATCCGCCCACCGTGGTACTCGACGATCTTCCGGGCCATCGCCAGGCCGATCCCGGTGCCCGGATAGGCCGACCGGGGGTGCAGCCGCTGGAAGATCACGAAGATCCGTTCCGCGTACTCGGGCTCGATCCCGATCCCGTTGTCGGTGACCGAGAACATCCACTCCGTGCACCGGCGTTCCGCTTCGATGTGAACGCGGGGCGCCTGGTCGCCGCGGAACTTGATGGCGTTGCCGATCAGGTTCTGCGTCATCGTGGTCAGCAGCGATTCCTCGCCGCGGACCGACGGCAGCGCGGAAACCGTGATCTCCGCACCGGTCTGCTCGATCACGGCTTCCAGATTGCCGATCGCGGTGCGGACCACCGACGCCATGTCGACGTCGGTGAACGCGCCGGTGCGGTGGCCGACGCGGGAGAACGCCAGCAGGTCGTTGATCAGCACCTGCATCCGGGCGGCACCGTCCACAGCGAACTCGATGTACTGCTCGCCGCGCTCGTCCAGCCGGCCATGGTAACGCCGCTGGAGCAGCTGGCAGAAGCTGGTCACCTTGCGCAGCGGCTCCTGCAGGTCGTGCGAGGCCACGTAGGCGAACTGCTCGAGGTCCGAATTGGACCGTTGCAGCTCGGTGGTCCGCCTGTCCAGCAGAGCCACCTCGTCGACCAGGCGCTGCCGCAGGGCTTCCACGTCCTTGGCCAGTTCCCGCAGCTCGTGCGGCCCGTGCCCGGCCGGGACGTGCCGGGTGATGTCGTCGGTCGCCGCCCTGACGTGTCCGGCCAGCCCGAGGATCGGCCGCGCGACCCGGCGGTGGAATCCCATCGCCAGCATGACGAACAGAATCACCAGCAGCGCGACGATGACACCGAACGCCACTGCCAGCAGCGTGGCCAAGCGCTGCAACGTGTCGCGATCAGCCTCCCGGGCGGCGGTGAGGTTGACACGTTGGGCGTCCAGGCTCGCGCGTACCGCGTCGAACTGGACGTTCGCCGCGTCCGCGAGAGTCCGCTCACCGGGTGACGTGATCATCCGTTCGGCCGTCTCCTGCCACTGCGCGGCCTTGGCCAGCACGGTGTCCAGGTCCTCGCCCGCCGCGGTGCCCGGGACGGCACCGAGCCTGCGCATCTCCGCCACGGCCTTGTCCTGCTGTGCGCGTCCGTCCCGGTAGGGCGTCAGGAACTCCGGACGACCGGCCAGGAGGAATCCGCGCAGGCCGGTCTCCTGGTCGAGCAGGGACGTCTCCAGGTCGCGTTGCTGGATCAGCTCCGGATCGGTCTGGTCGACCAACCGGCCGCGCGCCTCGCCCAGCCGCGTCAAGCCGATCACGCCGCCCGCGACCGCGGCGCCGAGCATCACCGCCTCGACGAGAATCAGCAGCAGCACCCATCGGCGCAGGGTGTTCATCGGGGATCGTGGTGGCTCAACAGGGCGAGCGCCACGTCGTCGTCGAGCGGGCCCTGGTTGAGGTCCACGACCGCGGCGATCAGCCGGTCGAGCACGTCACCCGGCCGCGCCCGCCAGTCCGGGTGCCGCCGCAGGTCTTCGAGCAGCAGTCGCGCCATGTTCTCGTGCCCGAGCCGGTCGGTCCGGCCCTTGACCTTCCCCTCGAACACGCCGTCGGTGTAGAGCAACAGCGACCAGCCGGGCCGCAATGGCACGTCGACCGACTCCCAGGTGGCGTCCGGAAGCAGGCCGAGCGGAACACCCAAGTGGTCCATCGGCAGCAACCGTCCGGACGCACCTTCGATCAGCAGTGGCGGCGGATGCCCGGCCAGCCGCATCCGCAGCGACCGCCGGTCAGCCGCGACGGTGATCGCGCACAGCGTGACAAAGCTGTGGTTGATCCGTTCGTGGTGCAGCACGATCTCGATGGTGCGCAGGATTTCGCTGGTCGGCAGGCCCGCCACCACCAGGGAACGCCACGCGATGCGCACGGCGACACCGAGCGCCGCCTCATCCGGGCCGTGCCCGCTGACGTCCCCGATGACGACGTGCAGCGTCCGGTCCGGCATTTCGACGGCGTCGTAGAAATCCCCGCCCAGCACCGATTCACCGCGACCAGGCCGGTACCGGGCGACGAGTTTCATGGCCGGGTCGGTCAGCAGCGGCACGGGCAGCAGACCACGTTCGAGCCGCCGGTTGCCGTCCGACAACAACCGCTGCTGCAACAACTGCCGCTCGGCTTCTTCGGCCCGCTTGCGCGCCCAGGCGTATCGCAGCGCCTTGACCAGCAACCGGCCATCCACTTGGTCTTTGACCAGGTAGTCCTGCGCGCCCGCGGCGACCGCGGCGATACCGACCGCCTCGTCACGCTGTCCCGTCAGCACGACCACCGCCGTGCCCGGGGAGTGTTGTGTGAGTTCGCGTACCGCCGTCAGGCCGATCGCGTCGGGCAGTTGCAGGTCCAGCAGGACGCAGTCGACCTGCACGGGCATGGTCAGCGCACGGGCAAGAGTCTCCACTCGATGCAGGACGACGTGCTCAGCGAGGTCTTCGAGCATTTCGGCGACCAGGAACGCATCGCCGTCGTCGTCCTCGACGAGCAGCACTCGCAACGGCTGACCCGTCTTCGACGGTGCGTCCAGAACGTCCACTCCCGGCTCTCCGGTCAGACTCGAACTGGTCTCTACCGGCGATCATCTTACGGTTCCGGACGATACGCCAGCCGATCGCCGGGCCGACCGCCCAGTACCTGGTCAAGCGTGGCGAACCGGAGGGCGCTCCGGGCACCGCCGAGTTCACAATGGACACACTGGCCCCAGGACCATCGCCCGCCGATACCACCAGCGACGCGCCGAGCCTGCCGGTGACCACGAACCACCCGATCGTGTTATGCACTCCGGCACCGTGGTGACCAGGCGTGATCCGGCGAGCGGCGCAACGCGGTCTGGTGTCCCGGGCCTCAGGACCTAGAGTGATGCGGCGCCCCTGGTCATCCCTCGTGAGTGTTTATCCGTGTTCTAACACTGATAAACACTCACGAGGAGTATGGTACGAAACGGAGCTGACCTCCGGTCAGCAAGGGGTTCAAGATGCGCGTTGTTGCTGCTCGTCACGTCGCTCTCGTCGGCGAACGAGCACAGCCCGAGCAGCGTCGACCGGCTCCTGACGCTGCTGCTCGAAGGAATCGTCACCGATGCCTGAACCTGTGCCGGATACAGTGGACGAGAACCATATTCCTCTACTGTGGACAGTCGCTCGGGAGAGCGTGCTCGACCTGCGCGAAGCGGTGATCAGCCGGTAGGGTCGGTGCCATGACAAGCGCGGAGTTGCTCGTCGACGCGTTCGGTCGTGTCCAGGAGGAAGTTCACGCGGTGGTCAACGGCCTGTCCCCCGAAGACCTCACGCTCCGGGTGAACGACAAGGCGAACACCATCGCGTGGCTCGTCTGGCACCTCACCCGTGTCCAGGACGACCACATCGCCGACGCCGCCGGCATCCCCCAGGTGTGGACCGGCGAGGGCTGGGCCGACCGGTTCGGCCTGCCGCTCGACCCGACCGACACCGGCTACGGTCACACAGCGAAGCAGGTGGCGAAAGTACAGGCCACCGCGGAACTGCTGACCGGCTACCACGACGCGACGCACGAGCAGACCATCCAGTACGTCAGGACGCTGACCAACAAGGACCTCGAGCGGATCGTCGACGAGTCGTGGGACCCGCCGGTGACCCTGGGCGTCCGTCTGATCAGCGTGATCTCGGACGTTCTGCAGCACACCGGCCAAGCGGCCTTCGTCCGCGGCCTGCTCTGACCCTGCCCACAGTGGACGGTCAGGCGGCCGCCTGGGACAGCGATCTGGCATGCGCCCGCGCGGCCGCGGCGTAGGCACGTTCCTTGGCCGCGACAACGCCGTCCGCGTCGGCGGCCATGGCGTCGTGCACGGTCGCCTTGCGCTCGTACCAGGTGGCGACCTCGGCGTCGGTCGCGTCCGGAGCGGGCCGGTGCAGCGACAGGTTCGTCAACTCGGTCACGATGTTCATCGGGTCTCCCCTTCCCGGAACGCCGCCAGCAGCGCGTCACGCACCTCGGCGGGCACTGACTCCTCGGGGAGGTCACCGAGCGTTCGCACGGTCATCCGCATCTGGTCCACGTACGGACCGCAGCCCTCGCACATCGCGAGATGGCTGTAGAACCGGTCCCTCGTCCCAGGATCGAGTGTCCCTTCGAGAAAGTCGGTGACAAGCTCGACCAACTCGGCGCAACTCAGTTCGGGCATCCTGTCACCGCCTGCGATGGTGCGCTCGCCCCGGACTGTCTGCGACGAGCCACAAAAAATGTCTTATGGTGTAACAGTGTCGCGAGGCGTCGAAACGTTACGCCGAATCCGGCACTTACCTCGGCCAGTCACGGAACGCGTTCAGCAACGCGTCACGCGCGTCCTCCGGGAGGCCGGCCTCCGGCAGGCTGCCGAGCGTGTCGATCGTCCGCCGGAACTGCTCGATGTACGTGTCGCAGCCGTCGCAGATGCGCAGGTGCTCCTCAAACCGGTCGCTGGTGTCGGGATCCAGTGTGCCGTCGAGGAAATCGGTGACCAACTCGACCAGTTGCGCACAACTCATCTCACCTGGATCGGCATCATCCCCCATCAGCCGCCGCCTTGGCTCCCGCGAAGTACTCCTCGAGCCGCCCGCGGACGAACGCCCGCGCGCGGTGCAGCAGAACCCGCTGGTTGGCCGCGCTGAGCTCCAGAATGGAGCACACCTCCTCGGCGTTGTACCCTTCCACGTCCCTCAGCGTAATCACTATGCGTTGCCGGTCGGGCAGGTGCGTGAGGGCCTCCTCGACAACGGCCCTCGTCTCCTTGGCCACCGCCTCCTGCTCCGGCGACGGCATCGGCCACGGCTGCGGGAACACCCGCCAGTGACCTGGATCTTCCGACTCCGGGCCGAGGAACCGAGCAGGATCCACGGTCGGCCCTTGGTCCTGCGCGACGGGCAGGCTGCTCCACGGAATGGTCCGGCCCTCCCGCACACCGCGGCGCTTCGCGGTGTTGACCAGGATCCGGCAGACCCAGGTCTTCAGGGACGATCTGCCTTCGAACGAGTCGAGGCCATGGATCACCGCGAGCCAGGTGTCCTGCACGACCTCGGCGGCGGAATCGTTGGTGGAGACGAAATGTCTCGCCAGTCTCAGCAGCCCGCCCGACCAGGAACCGACCATCAGCACGAAGGCCGTCTCGTCCCGGCCCCGCAGGCGGGCGACGAGTTCACTGTCGGGCGGGAAGGGTTGTTCCCCCTCCCCCGCTTCGATCCCCATTGGTTGAGACTAACGCGAAGTCGGTGAACCCGCGCGTGCAACGAACGGACTCGGCGACCAAGCACAGCGTGGCGGTTCGGTGCCGGAGCGGAATCACCACAGCTCAGCCGGTGCGCAGCAGCTGGCCGATGGTCGCGGCGGGCTCGACGCCCAGCTCGGTGCGGAAGATCCTTTGGTACGAGGCGAAGTAAGTCTGCGCCTCGTGCCGGTTGCCCTGCGTCAGGCATGCCCTGATCAGCGTCTCGTGTGCGCTGTCGCGCAACGAGTCGGCGTGCACCGCGGCCAGTGCGGCGTGCACGGCGGCACCGTGGTGACCGGACTCCGCCAGCCGCTGCGACAGAGTTTCCAAACAGGACAGTCGCAGCTGCCGGTACCGGCTCTGGTGCTCGCACAGCCAGTCCTCGTCCCACTCCGGCAGCAGGTCGTCGTACAGGTTCGCCTCGAGCGCGTCCTTGACCAGCTCGGGGTCCAACGGGCCCGCGGTGGCCAGGATCCGCGTGGCGAGCTCACGGGTCTGGTCCAGATCGACGGTGATGCCCGGCGCCAGCCGCAGGTACGAGCTGGTCGCCTCGAGCATGCCCGGACAGCTGCGTTCCAGCCGGTACACCGCGGTCCGCAGGTTCGCGTGCGCCCGGACACTGGTGGTGTCCGGCCACAACACGTGCGCGACCTGACTGCGCACCGCAGGTCCTGGCCGGCAGGCGACGACCGCGAGCAGCCGTTGCCCGGTGAGGCTGACCTGCACCAGTTCACCGTTGACCAGTAACTGGAATCCACCGAGCATGTTCACCCTGGCGGTGGCGCGGCCGGTGGGCTCGGCGGCCAGGTCCTGTCCGGCCGCGGTCGGCAGCCTGATGATCCTTGCCTCCTGTTCGGCGGTTTCCTGCGTGGCGGTGGAAAAGACTCGCTCTGCTAACCCGGTCACTGTCCCTCCCGAAGTCGTCAGCGGGTGCTTCTACACAGTGGCCGGCCGGACGCACAGCGTTACAAGATTCTTTTCCGGAACTTCCGGCCCACCGCGGTCACGCGGCTTTCGGCTGCTCACCGGGCGGCTCGGTCCACCGGTCGTGCAGGGCCTTGCGCCGGGCCTCCACGTCGGTCTGCACCACACGGGACATCGCCATGCGCATCACGGGCGGCCCCATCAAGGACGTCACCACGGCGACGAGCACGATGGCCGTGTACATCCCGACGTCCAGGACACCGAGCCGCAATCCCACCGTCGCGATGACGACCTCGACGATTCCCCGCGCGTTCATCCCGGCGCCGATCGCGAGCCCTTCCCAGTGGCTCAGCCGGGACATCCGGGCGCCCAGATAGGCGCCGGTGAACTTGCCGAGGATCGCGATGACGAGAATCGCCAGCGCGGCCAAGGCCACGCCCGCGTCGGCCAGTGCCGTGAGATCCATCCGGAGCCCGGCGCTGGCCAGGAACAGGGGCGCGAGCACCCACTGCACCACCGTGTGCAGTGGCGCGAGTTTGGCCTGGCCCGCGGTGCGAGCCGACCCGATCACGATGCCCGCGACGAACGCGCCGAAGATCGCTTCGAGGCCGATGGCCTGGGTGATCGCGGCACCGCTCATGATCACGATCACGGTGAGCGCGATGGTCGCCCCGGGCCCGCTGAACCGCTCGGCGAACGCCATCAGCCTGCCGACCAACGGCCGTCCGACAAGGAACGCGAACGCGACGAACCCGATCAGGTACAGGATGGACAACGAGATGTAGCCCATCGTCACGCCGACCGTGGCGATCGCGGAGATCACCGAGAGCAGGAACCAGCCGACCGCGTCGTCGATCAACCCGGCCGCGAGCGTCAGCTGTCCGACGTCACGGTGCAGGAAACGCATGTCTGACAGTGTTTTCGCGATCACCGGGATGGCCGTGACGCACATGGCCACGCCGAGGAACATGGCGAACACCCACCGGGTGGTGGTGTCCGGGATCAGCGACGCGGGCAGCAGCGCCCCGAGTCCGATGCCGAACCCCAGCGGTATCACCAAACCGGCGATGCTGATCTTCGCGGCGGTGCCTCGTTTGCGGCGGATCAGGCCGAGATCGAGGTAACAGCCGGTCACGCCGACCAGCAGCAGAACACCGATCTGGCTGGCGCCGTCGAGCATGCGCGCCTGCTCGGCATCGGCGGGCAGCAGCCAGTTCGACACCGCGGGCGCGACAAAACCGAGCAGGGACGGGCCAAGCAGCACGCCGGCGAACAGTTCGCCGACGATGGCGGGCAGGTTGACGCGTTCGGCCAGGCGACCCAGCGCGAACGCCAGTACGAGCAGAAGTACCAGCTGCAACAGGAAGATCAGCAACTGGTGTGACGCCACTGGCGCGGGTGCGGATGCGAAACTCATGAACGACCCCGTAGACCTATGGGCGGCGGATGAACGCCGATCTTGACCGCCCCGACGTCACCCGACCATGACGCGGCTGGTCAAAACGCTTGCCAGAAGCTGTAATGGACGGCGCCACCGGGCGCCAACCGAGGAGGGCCACGATGGATGCCACGGAGATGACGTGCGCGGAGCTGGTCGAGCAACTTTCCGACTACCTGGAGGACGCGCTGCGCCCGGACCAGATGGCACGGGTCCGCGTGCACCTGCACAACTGCGGTGGTTGTGAGGCGCACCTCGGCGAACTGCGGGTGACGCTGCGGACGTTGTCCAGTCTGCCGTCGGAGAACCTGCCGCCGGAGGTCGAACGGAACGTGCTCGACATCTACCGGAAATGGGCCACCCCACCGGATTCGTGACACGTCACGGCTGTGCGACGCCCCTTCACGGACGCTTGCCGCTGACCACGACCGGCGCCAGGCCGCCACATGGCCTGCCCTGGCGCAGACATCGAGGACGGTGAGCTACGTGACCCTCCTGGACGACTCGATCCACACGCGGTCAGCCCCCGCTGATCGACCGCCCCTCGACCGTTTCGACGTGTGGACCGACGAAATGGTCGACGCCGCCGGGATTCCACTGCACGACGTGCCGTTCGTCAGTGTCGGCGGCGGCATGGGCTCCTTTGTCACAGTGGACTACCTGCGGGTCGCGGGCGGCGTGCCCGCGTCGGACATCCGTGTGCTGTCCAACCTCAGTCATCCCTGGCAGACCTACGAACACCTGACGCGGGTATCCCAACTGCCGCGGCAGAAGCGAATCCGTTCCGACTCGGCGTCCCGGCCGGACAACCTCTGGGGTTTCCCGTCCTTCGCCATCCAGGAGGCGGTCGCCAGGAAGTCGGTGAAACCGTTGCTCCAGGTGCTTTTCGAGCCGGTCTTCGCGGACTTCTACACGCCCGAGCTGGACATGGTGCTCAAGGGCATCGAACGCGAGGCGCACCGGATCGGCTACTGGGACATGCTCGTGCAGGGCGAGGTCCGGATGGTCCGCAGGCGTGCGGGCGGCGGCTACTTCACCATCCTCGAGAACGCCGACGGCCGGACCGCTTTCCGTTCCAGGGACGTGCACCTGGCCGTCGGGTACGCGGGACTGCGCTTCCTGCCGGACATGCAGGCGTTCCGCACCAAGCTCAACGACTTCCACCACGTGGTCAACGGCTACGAGGATCACGAGCACGTGTACGAGGTGCTGCGCCGCAGGCCCGGCACCGTGCTCGTGCGCGGCGGCGGAATCGTGACGTCCGCCGTGCTCGAACGGCTGATCACCGACCGGTTGAAGTACGGGTCGCAAACCCAGATCGTGCAACTGTTCCGGACGTACTACGACGGCAGGCACGGCTCCCACATGTGGTCACGCCGCCCCGGCCGCAACGGCTTCGCCTACCAGGGCTTCAACTACCCGAAGTCCGCGTGGGGCGGTCAGCTCAAGGCCCGGATGCGGCGGCTGGAGGGTTCGGCGCGCGCCGAGGTGTACGACGAGATCGGCGGCACGACAACGGCATGGCGCAGGCACTGGCAGCGAAACCTCGCCAAGGCGAGGAAAGGCGGCTGGTACCACACCGTCGGCGGGACCATTCAGGACATGCGCCTGGACGGTGACCAGATGGTGGCACGCATCCAGCACGCCGGCGGGGTGAACGACCTGCGCGTCGACTACGTGATCGACTGCACCGGCCTTGACGGCGACGTGTCACGGCACGAGGTCCTGAAAGACCTGTTGCAGCACAGCGGAGCCACCCAGAACCCGTTGGGCAGGCTGGATGTCGAGCGCAGCTTCGAGGTCCGCGGTGCCGGCAGCGGCATCGGCCGGGTCTACGCCACCGGGGCGGCCTCGTTCGGCGGCTACTTCCCCGGCGTCGACACGTTCCTCGGCCTGCAGATCTCCGCCCAGGAAGTGATGGACGACGTGGCGCGGCGCGGTTACTGCCGCCGGATGGGCGCGGGGCGTTCGATCGCCCAGTGGTTCAAGTGGGCCAACGGCCGTCCCGTATAGAGAGAGGGGAAATCCCATGGTGCCAACCCTTGCCGGCCGGATCCAGACGAGACTGTTCCTGCTCGCGGTGATCGGCGGGCTGGTGACCGCGGCGCTCACCCCGATCCTGCCGGTCGACGGACCGCTCGGCGACCGCTACCAGGCCACGTTCGTCGTGCTGGCGGCGGTCGCCGTGCTCGGGATCGGCTGGGAGTTGATCTACCACTTCCTCATGCAGTGGCGCTGGGAGAAGGACTGGCCGACGTTGTTCGGCCTGCTCACCCTGGTACCCGAAGGCATAGTGGTGTGGCTGCTCGCGACGCGGGACCTGGTGCCCGGCCTGCCGGGCCCGGTGCCGACCGAGGCGTTCACCATCCACTTCGTACTCGTCTGGCTCGCGGTCTGGCTGGTGGCCAACGGGCCGATGCGGGTGCCGTTCATCCATTGGCGTTTCCGTGGCGGGAGGCTGTTGTGACGACCAGACACAGTGTTCGTCACCTGCCCGGGCAAGGTGTCCTTGCCCGGTTCGGTGACATGATGATGCTCTGTGAGGCGACGCCGGGCCAGGAGTCCCGGATCCGCAACCTGATCAGCGCGGTGGCCGAGGTGGCCGAGTCGCCCGACGGCGGCAGGCAGTTGAGCCGCAGGCTGGCCGCCGTGCTCAGCATGGCGGGTACCGGCAACGACTTCCCGGCCTTATGCGTCGTCGGCCCGTCGGGCGACGGCGGCGTGGCCGCGATCGTGCACGGCGACGCCGCGCTGACGTTCACAGTGGACGGACAGAACACCACGCTGGACGGCCGGGACGCGGTGACGTTCACGGATCGGATAGTCGTGGGCGACGTGGCGGAGATCCGCGGCACGATCGGCTCCGCACCCGCGGGCGAGGTGGACAGGACGTGGGGACGGATCAAAGGTGGCGTGGTCCGCGCCGATGCCTTGGTGTACCGGCCTTCCGTGGTGTCGGACCCGCCCTCCACGGGCTCCCGGGTGCTGGGCGTGCACTGCAGGAACTCGCACTTCAACGATCCGGTGATCGCCTACTGCGGAACCTGCGGGATCTCGATGGCCCAGGTGTCCCGCGAGCCCGTGCTGGGCGAACGGCCCCAGCTCGGAGTCCTGGTGTTCGACGACGGAAAGACGTATCCCCTGGTACGAGACCACGTCGTCGGCCGCGCGCCCGATGCGGACGAGGCCGTGGTCTCGGGTTTGGCCAGTCCGGTGGCGTTGCCCGATCCGGACGTGTCCCGCCTGCACGCCCGGGTCGTACTGAACGACTGGCAGGTAGGAGTCATGGACGTCGGTTCGGCCAACGGCACGTACGTGCAGTCCGACGGGACATGGAACCGGTTGTCACCGGGTACCGTGACGGCGCTGAAGCCCGGTGCCACGGGAGCTTTCGGACGCCGGGAGTTCCGTTACTACACCTACCGCGCGGCATAGAGCGAAGGCGTTCCCGGCAGGCACGCCAACACATGAGGCCCCTTGTGCGCAAGCACAAGGGGCCTCCTCGTGCGTGTTTATCCGTGTTCTAACCCTGATAAACACTCACGAGGGTTCTTCACACGCGAATCGCCGCACGCGGGCTTTGTTCCCGCGTGCGGCGATTCCGGCGTCAGCTTACGTGTCAGCGGCGGCCGTCCGGCACGACCGGACCGTGGACCAGGTGGCCTTGCCCGGGGACCGTTTCCGGTTCGTCGACGACTTCCTTCTTGTCACCGGGGAACATCATGATCCCGGCGATCACCGCGATGCCGCCCGCGATGGTCCAGAACGTCAGGTGCTCGCCGAGGAAGATGATCGCGGTGAGCACGCCGAACAACGGGACCAGGTTGAGCGTGACGCCCGCCAGCCCGGCCGGGATGAACTTGATGACGTAGTTGTACACCAGGAAGCTGCCGGCGAACCCGACTCCGCCGATCATCGCCGCGACCACCCAGAAGTGCCACGACACGTCGACGGGGACCGCCTCGGCGCCGGTCGACCACTGGAACACCGCGAACGGCAGCGACAACAGCACGCCCCAGAGGAACTGGTAGGACGTCATCGACAGCGAGTCCACCGTCGGCGCGACCTTCGCCGCCAGGATCACGTAGATCGCCGCGGCCAGGTTGCCGCCCAGGATGATCATGTCACCGACGTTGAAGTCCGGGGAGACCGAGAAGACCTCCTCGATCAGCAGCACGCCGACGAAGGCCAGCAGCAGGCCGACGAGCGACCGCGCGCCGATCCTCTCCTTGAGGAACACCGCGGCCAGTGCGACGACAAAACAGGCTTCGCTCGCGCCGAGCAGTGACCCGTTCGTCGCGGTGGTGTACGCCAAGCCGAGTGTCAGTGCGCCGTAGGCCAGTGTCGGTTCGAACAGGCCCAGCCAGGCGAGCCGGCCTTTTCGTTTGACCTTCGGTACGCCTTTGACGGCCAGTACCGCCCACAGTACGAGGGCGGCCGCGGCCAGCTTGACCAGCAACAACGTTGACGGGCCGAACCCGTCCAGTGCGTATTTGGTCGCTGTTGTCGCGCTGCCCCAGCCGATGGCGGCCAGGACGAGAGCGAACCGAGCGGTGATGCTGTTCATGTCTCCATCCCCTGGTCACGACGAGTTGGCGCCTTGCGTTACAGGCATGCCCGCACGCTAAGACGCCAACCGTCACATGTCCGTCACTGTGTGCTGTCAGGCCAGGATGTTGGCGAACTGCCAAGGGTCGTCCGGCCGCTTGACGCCCAGGTAGGCGTCGAAAAGGCCGGGGTCGGAAGGTTTCCACGAGGTCCGCACGGACGGGCACGGCCCGAGGTACGGGTTGGCCACCGACAGGATCTCCCGGTGGTCCAGGTCGTCCGGCACGCACAGGCCCTGCTCGGGGTGCCGGATCAGCGAGTGCACCGCACCCAGCACGGACGCCGCGACCTGCAGTGTCGTGGCGTTCTGGCCCGGCAGCAGCTCCCTGGTCTCCTCGATCGACAGCTGCGACCCGGTCCACCACCCGTTCAGGTCATGCCCGAGCAGCAGCACACCGAGCTCGTCGATGCCGCTGACGATCTCGTCGTTCATGATCCGCTGCTGGTCCTGCAGCTTCCACCCGGTCATCCGGCACTCGTGCACGGACGCGATCGCCGCGTCGGTCGGCAGGTACGCGTAGTGCACGGTCGGCCGGTACTTCACGGCGCCGTCCTCGCGCACCGTCAGGTGGTCACTGATGGTCACAGCCTCGCCGTGCCGGATCAGCAGTCCGAGAATCTCTCCGCCGGACGGCACCCATGACTTCACCCAGGTGGTCATGCCCGGCTGGGCCAGGCAGATCTGCCCGCCAGGCTCCTCGTCGACGACGGCGTTCGGCGGCAGGGTCTTCTCATGCGTGCCCCAGCCCAGTTCGGCGGGCGCGACGCCTTCCTCGTAGAACCCTTCCACCGACCAGGTGTTGACGAACTCGCCGACCTCCTTGGGCAGGTCGCTGATCTGGGTGTCCCGCTCGGAGATGTGGATGGCCTTGGTTCCGGTCTCCATCGCCAGGCGCGCGTAGTCGCCTTCGTGCAACGCCTCCTCCAACGCCGTCTGCCGGGCGGCGGTCAGCGGAGCGGGCAGGTCGTCCGGCGACTTCAGCATCGCGGTGGCGATGTCCTCCAGCGCGACCTTGGTCCAGTGGCTGACCAGACCGGGGTTGGCGCCGTGTTCCACGATCGCTGTCGGTCCGCGGTCCGGCCAGCGTGCCGCCATCGTGCGCATGGCCCGGTGCCGTGCGTACAGGGTGCGCTCGGACGGGTGCCGGTTGGTCATGTCGGCGTACGGGTTCCACTCCTCGACTGACGTGTCGACGTACCGGACACCGTGGTAGTGGCACCACGTGATGATGTCCTCGGCGCCGATGTTCCACGACAGGTTGATCAGGATGTCGCCCGGCCCGAGGTACTCGCTCAGCGTGGTGTCCAGATTGGCCGGTGTGATCCGGTGCTGGACGTACCGCGCGCCCGCGTCGAGGGTGTCGCGGATCCGGTCGCGCTTGTCCTCGAAGTCCATGACGGTCAGCCGCCGGAACGGCATGTCCAAATGCCGCAACAGCAACGGTTGCAGGCACTGGGACACCGATCCGCTGCCGAGCAACAGGATCCGTCCGTCGAAGCGGATCTTCTGGTGGTGCGTCATCGCTTGTCTCCGATGCAGTAGGTGGGCAGCGGCGGGAAACCGTTGAACCCCACCGACGAATAGCTGGTCGTGTACGCGCCCGCGGACAGGAAGTCCACTGTGTCCCCTACGTCGAGCGCCAGCGGCAGCTCGTGTTTGGTGCGGCGGTACAGGATGTCGAGGCTGTCGCACGTCGGCCCGGCGAGCACGACCGGTTTGGTCGGCCCGGTCTGGCTGGTCAGCACCCGGTAGATGATCGACTCGCCCTCGGTCTCCGCGAGGCCGCCGAACTTGCCCGCGTCGACGTAGATCCAGCGGTCCCCGCCTTCGAACGGCCGCCGGACGGACACGACCTGGGCGCGCAGCACGCCGGCGTCGGCGGTCAGGCTCCGCCCGGGTTCCGAGACGATGACCGGGCGGTCGGCGCCGAACCACCGGTCCAGCGCGGCGCTGATCTTGTCGCCGTACTCGGCGATCGGCGGCACGTCGTCGACGTACCGGGCCGGATAGCCTCCGCCGATGTTGACCATCTCGAGTTCGACGCCGATCTCCCGCAGCTCTCCGAAAACCTTGGCCGCGGCGGCGATGCTGGCGTCCCAGCGGTCCGGATTGGTCTGCTGGGAGCCGACGTGGAACGACACGCCGTACGGCCGCAGGTCCCACTTCGCCGCCTTCTGCAACAGGTCGACGGCGAAGTCCGTGGAGCAGCCGAACTTGTCGCTCAGCGGCCACCGCGCGTCCGCGCTGCCGGCCAGCAACCGGCAGAACACCGAGGCGCCCGGCGCCGCCTGGGCGAGCTTCTCGACCTCACGCAGGCTGTCGAAGGCGAACATCGGCACACCGAGCTTGTAGGCGTACTCGATGTCGGCTTCCTTCTTGATGGTGTTGCCGTACGACAGGCACTCCGGGGCGGCGCCCTGCTCGAGGCACAGGTCGATCTCGCCGGGACTGGCGACGTCGAAACACGCGCCGAGCTCCACCAGCCTGCGGATGACCGCGGGCTCCGGCGTCGCCTTGACCGCGAAGTACGGCTTGGCGTACGGCATAGCGGCCCGGATCTCCCGGTACCGCTGCTCCACCACGTCGAGGTCGATCACGAGGAACGGGGTCTGCTGGGTGGCTCCCGCGAGGAACCGCGCCACGCCTGGACTGATCATGCCGCCACCTCGTCGGAGTCCGAGCTGAGCGTCACGTCCAGCGCCAGGGTCAGGCACCGGCATCCGCCGCCTGCCTTGAGGAACTCCGAGACGTCACAGACCGCGATGTCGAAACCCCTGCGTTCCAGGGACTTCGCCAGCCGTGGGGTGCACGCGGGCATCACGACGGTGCGGCCGACGACGATCGAGTTGGCCACGAACATCGAGCCTTCCTCGGTGGTCGCCAGCACCGCGTCGGGCACCAGGCGCGCGAGCCGCCTGCGGTCGTTGGGCGTGAACGCCTCCGGCACGATCAGCGCGGTTCTGCTGTCGAGCGGGCAGAAGGCGATATCTATGTGGTAGTAACGGGGATCGGTCAGCTGGAACGGGTGCACTGTCCACCCGGTACGTTCGGTTATCGCGTCGTAGGCGGACAGTTCGGACCGCATCCCGTATCCCGCGACAAGGCCGCCCGCGAACGGCAGCGCGTCGCCCGCGCCCTCCTGCACCGCCGGGGGCGGTTCGAAGACCTCCCAGCTGTTGGCCGACATCCACCGGCGGACGTGATCGACTTCCGGCCTTCGTTGGGAGAAACGCATGTGCGCGGGCAGGAACCCGCCGTTGTCGATGATCCCGGCGTTCGCGGTGAACACGAAGTCCGGCAGGTCCGGCTGCGGCGGCACCTCGTTGACCACGGCGCCGGCCGCCCGCAGCGTGCCGGCCAGGTCCTGCCATTGCTCGAACGCCTTGTCGCGGTCCACTTTGACCTCGGTGTCCATCCAGTGGTTGATCGAGTAGGACACGTCGAAGTACTCGGGCGGGCACATCAGGAACCGTCGTCCCCAGGTCAGTTCGGCCATCGAGTCTCCCCTTCCTGGCTTCAGTACTCGAACAGTTCCTTGTTGTGCGCGACGCGCGCGGGCCACGGGTTGTGGTACTTCCCGCAGTCCTCGATCTCGTGGCCGTGGAAAAGGCCGTGGTTGACGTGGTCCTCCGGGAACACGTCGGTGGTGATGTAGTCGAGGATCAGATACGGCCAGACCTCGGCGTCGTTCTCCGAATAGTGTTCCTTGATCAACCGGTCGTCGGTGGTCACGGCGGTCGGGCAGAGCACGTCGGTGTGGTAGACGGCGGAATAGCGGCTCGGGTCGAAATTGTCCGGGATGTAGTGCGGGCGTTTGCGGCCGTCGACCATGTCGGAGTTGTCGTCGGCCTCGTTGTGCCAGCTCGCACTGGGCATGTGCGGGCAGCCGATACCGCCGTTGCCGATCGACCGGAACGCCGTTTCCCTGACGAAGTCGACCGCGTCCTCGAAACTCTCCCGGATGCCGCGCAGCACGAGCGAATTGGCGAAGTGGCCCGGTGAGTTCATCGAGAACATCAGCCCGCCGGGCAGCCGCCGGTCGTGGTTGACCGTCATGTGCGCGCCCGCGTAGAAGATGTTGCAGCCCGCCTTGAACAGCGTGAGCTGGCCGTCCGCCCGGCGCAGCGGCACCGCCTCGGTGTAGATCACGTCCACGTCGATCGGCGCGTGCTCGACCAGGTAGAGGTTCGACACCTCGACGCAGATGTCCAGCAATTCCTTGCTGGGCTTGGCGTACGCCAGCTTGCGGCTGTTGAACATGATCAGGAAGCCGCTGCTCTCGCCGCGTTCGGCGCGGTCCTTCCACTCCCGGCGGGCGCGCTGGATCTTCGCGGTCACGTAGTCGCGGTCCAGCGCCATCTCCCACTCGTGGATCCAGACCAGGTCGATGCCCAGGCCCTTGGTGGCGCTCTCGCCCTTGTCGGCGTGTGAGGCGAGCCTGCCGAACAGGCACGGCTGCCTGCGGCTGGTGAACTTGAACAGCGCGGCCCGCTTCTCCTCCTCGGTCGCCTCGTCCGACAGCAGCACCTCGTGCGCGGTGTGGATGTCGTCGCCGAAATCGAAGTCGTCCGGCAGCTGCGGCAGTTCGGCGATCATGTCCAGCAGCGGTTTTGTCGTTTCATCGTGCCCGGAAAGCGTGGATATCAGAGTCATCGGAAACCATTCCTTGGGTTCGAAGAATGTGTTCGCCATGGCGCGGCACGCATCCCAAGCTAACCCGGTGATCCCGCGATCGACTTCCCGCCCGGCCCGCCGATAAGGTTTCCGTAATATCCACGTTTTGGCCTGTCACGGCAGATGCCACGGGCAGGTGACTGTGGTGTGACGGCCCCCTTGGAACACTCCGCGGCGAAGATTCCGGCAATCCACGGGGAGAGGCACAATGGACAACGCTGAAAACGAGCGGCCCCCGGCGGACCCCTATGGCCGACACCACCCGACCCAAGGGTTTGCCGCATTTCAACAAACGCCGCCGGCCAGCGTGCAGGGCGGGCCAGGATGGCTGACCGCGTCCCCGCCGCCGCGCAGGCGGCGCGGCCCACTGGTGATCGCCATGATCATCGGGGTGGTCGTCGCGTTAGGGATCGGTTTTGTCGTCGGTCTCGTCCTCACCGACGACGGCGACGACTCCGCCGCTGTCACACCGATGGCGAACACCAACCAGGCACCGCCGCCCGGGCAGCCGGTGAACGCGCCGGCCGCCGCTCAGGGCGGTGACGCCGCACCAGGTGGCGGCTCGGCGTTCGACCTGCGCAAGGGCGCGGTGTTCGTGCAGTCCAACAGCCAGCACGGCAACGAAGTCGTGGCACTGGCCCGCAATGAGGACGGCAGGCTCAGCGAGGTCGGCCGGTACGACACCGGCGGTGTGGGCACCGGCAGCTTCCAGGACAGCGCCAACGGCGTCGTGCTGGGCACGGCGAACGGTGAAGCCTCGCCACAGCACAACATCGACAACCCGCAACTGCTGTTCGTGCCCAACGCGGGCAGCAACTCGATCACGGTGTTCCGGGTCGCCGCCGACTCGCTGCAGTTGGTGGAGACGGTTCCGTCCGGCGGTGAGACGCCGGTCAGCCTGACGGTGAACCGTGGTCTGCTGTACGTGCTCAACAGCGGTGAGCTCGACGACCGGTTGATCCTCAACCGCCCGCCGGACGACGCCACCGACTTCCTGGACAACTGCACGCACGGCGAACCGCCGACGGTGACCGGTTTCCGGGTCACCGAGGCGGGCGACCTGACGCAGATCGAGAACTCCACCCGGCCGCTGTCGGGCGGGCAGGGTTCCGGGTGCTCCCAGGTCTCCTTCACGCAGGACGGTGAGCAGCTCGTGGTGACCGAGCGCGTGGCGAGCCTGCCGACCAAGACGCCGCAGAAGGGCGCGATCGTCACCTTCGACGTCACTCCCGACGGCATGCTCGGTGCCAAGCAGGTCATGGATCCAGCCGGGATCGGCCCGTTCGGCTTCGCGTTCACCAAGGACGGCACGCTGGTGGTCAGCGAGCAGGACCACAGCAACCCCGGCAAGAGCACCACGAGCAGCTACACCATCCGTGAGGACGGAACGCTGAAGGCCATCAGCAAGGCCGTGCCCAACATGGGAACGGACAACTGCTGGGTCGTCATCACCAATGACAGCCGGATGGCCTTCACTTCCAACGCTTTCGGCGGAGGAACCGTGTCCTCCTACGCGGTGGACGAGAACGGTGCCCTCACCTTGCTGCACGCCTCGGCGACCGCCGAACCCGGCAAGGACCCCAACGACGACAAGCTGACCGACGGCACCACCGACATGGCACTCAGCCGTGACAGCCAGTACCTGTACCAGCTCAACTCGAACCTGGGCATGGTTCAGGTGTTCCGTACCAACAGTGACGGCAGGCTGACCCATGTCGAGGACCAGAAGGTCTTCGACGGGCCTGGCGTGGACACAACCGGGCAGCTCGCACCGTTCGGAATCGCAGCGTTCTGAGCCACCTGCGAGGGCCGGCCGGCGGCTCCGTGAGACCTGATCTCGCGGAGCCGTCGGCTTTTTACCGTCCGCCGAGCAGGTCCTCGAAGGACACCGGATCGGTGAACGGATCGGCGGCGACCGTCTTCTCCCGGCCGGCCATCTCCCTGGCCAGTTCCGCCCCTGCCCGGTCGATCCGGGCGGCCAAGGTGGTGCCGGCCCAGTCTTCCGACGCGACGTAGACCCCGGTCGGCACGACGATCGCCTTGAGGTACGTGAACAACGGCCGGAGCGCGTAGTCCAGCACCAACGAATGCCGTGCCGTACCACCGGTCGCGCCGATCAGCACCGGCTTTCCCGCCACCGCCTCCTCGTCAAGGACATCCACAAAGGACTTGAACAAGCCGCTGTACGAGGACGCGTAGGTCGGCGTGACAGCGATCAAGCCGTCCGCCTCAGCGACGCTGTCCAGCACCGGCTTGAGGTCCTGGGACGCGAACCCCGACAGCATCGCGTCGACGAGGTGGTGCGCGTGGCCGCGCAAGTCGATCGTCTCGACGTCCATCTCTTCGGCCCTGACGGTGGCCGCGGCCAGCCGGTCGGCGAGCAGCCTCGTCGACGACGGCTGGCTCAGGCCCGCCGAGACCACCGCGAGCTTCATGACTTGCGGCTTTCGTGTGTCGGAGCGAGCGGACGCATCGAAGCGAACTCCCTGCGCAGCACCGGAAGCACTTCCTCACCCATGATGTCGAGCTGTTCGAGCACGACCTTGTGCGGCAGGCCCATGCCGTCCACATTGAACAGCTGACGCTGGTAGTCGCCGAAGTCCTCACGGAACCGCAGCGTCCGGTCGATGACCTCCTGCGGGCTGCCGACGGAGAGCGGCGTCTCCCGCATGGTCTGCTCGAGCGACGGACCGCCGCCGTACACCGGCGAGTTGTCGAAGTACGGCCGGAACTCCTCGATGGCGTCCTGGGACTCGCGCCGCATGAACGTCTGCCCGCCCAGCCCGACGATCGCCTGGCCGGCCGGCCCGTGCCCGTAGCGCTCGAACTGGCCGCGGTACAGGTCGATCATCCGCTTGGTGTGCTCCTTCGGCCAGAAGATGTTGTTGTGGAAGAAGCCGTCGCCGTAGTACCCGGCCTGCACGGCGATTTCCGGGCTGCGGATGGACCCGTGCCAGACGAACGGCGGCACGCCGTCGAGCGGCCGCGGCGTGGCGGTGAAGGACTGCAACGGCGTGCGGTGCTTGCCCTCCCAGTCGACCACGTCCTCACGCCAAAGCCGGTGCAGCAGCGCGTAGTTCTCCACCGCCAGGGCGATGCCGTCACGGATGTCCTTGCCGAACCACGGATACACCGGGCCGGTGTTGCCCCGGCCGAGCATCAGGTCGACCCGGCCGTCCGCCAGGTGCTGCAGGGTCGCGAAGTCCTCGGCGATCTTCACCGGATCGTTGGTGGTGATCAGCGTGACCGATGTGGACAGGATGATCCTGCTGGTCCGGGCCGCGATGTAGCCGAGGATCGTGGTCGGTGACGAGGTCACGAACGGCCGGTTGTGGTGCTCGCCTACCGCGACCACGTCCATGCCGATCTCCTCGGCCTTGACCGCGACCTCGACCATGTTCCTGATGCGCTCGTGTTCGGACGGCGACCGGCCCGTCCACGGGTCGACCGCGATGTCCCCGACCCCGAAGATCCCGAACTGCATGTCCCTCTCCTCACATGACTTGAATGTTCAAGTCAACCGGAGAGGGCCGGCGTCTATTCCATGACGCAGAGCGACCGCGCGTGCTGTCAGTCAGTACCTGATCCCGTGACGCCTGCCGGGCGCAGACCGTCGAGGACGAAGCCGAGGGCGCGGCGCGCCACGTCGTCGCCGAACGAGATCGTGGCCTGGACCGCGGCGGACAGCACCACCATGTCGCCGACCTCGAAGTCCTCGCGGAGCCGGCCGGCGTCCTTGGCCCGGCGGACGAGTCTGTCCAGGTGGGCGTTCACGATCTTGCGGTTGTCGGCCAGCAGTTCGGCCAGCCGGGTCGGCGGGGCGCCGCGCGACCAGCCCAGCGAGTTGTTGTAACCGCCCGTGGTCAGTTCCCACAGGCCACGGTCGGCCGCCAGATCCCGCATGGACGTCTCGAAGAACCGGACAAAACCGGCCCAGACGTCTTCGGTCCCGCTCGCCTCGCGGGCCAGTTCCCCGGTGCGGCCGATCCGTTCCCGGTAGACCTCGTAGATCAGTTCGTCCTTGTTCGCGAACCGCCGGTAGACCGTGCCCACTCCGACGCCGGCGTGTGCCGCCACGTCGGCGAGGGTCGTGGTCAACCCACGCGTGGCGAACACCTCGGCTGCCGCAGCCAGGACTCTGCGGAGATTGGTCTCGGCGTCGCGGCGCATCCGGTCGCTTGGCGGCACGACTCCCACGGTACCCGGGACCGCGCGAACCGGCAGGTGTCCACAGTGTCAGCGTCCTTGTCCACAGTGGAGGCCGCCCGAAGGCCAGGACGCCACCCTGGCCTTCGGGCGGTAGTGCACCAGCAACTCGGTCAACGTGGGCGGCCGGCTCCCGGAGTACATCCCGGACTCCTCGTCGTGCTGACCGCTGGTCGAGCACAAGATTCCCGCCGCCGTCGGCGGCGGCGAACGGCACGACCTGGCCGTGGTCACGCGCTTGTTCCCGCCGCGGGACTGTGCCGTGAGATCGTTGACCGCGTGGACGAATCGACCGTCGAAGGCGGCCCGCTGGTCACGGCCAGTTCGGTGACCTTCAGACTGCCGGACAACGGCCCGGTTCTCACCGGTGTCCGGCTGCTGCCCGCGTTGTCCCTGCCGAACACCGGAACGGAGTTCACCCACACCGGCGAATGCTGGACGTTACGGCTGAACCGGCCGCCGGTCTGGCGGATGGAATACCGTCTGCGACTGCGGCACCGTGACGGTCGCGTCGAGGAGATCTGCGATCCCGGCAACGACAGGACCGCGCCGGGCGCGTTCGGCGACAAGTCCGTCGTGGAGTTTCCGGACTACTCCCCGCCCGTCTGGCTGGACACCCCGGCGACCGGCGACTACGCCGACCTGGACGTCCCGGGGATCAAGGCCTGCCTGTGGTCGCCGGGCGACGGCCCGATGCCGTTGCTGGTCGCCCACGACGGGCCCGAGTACGACCGGCTGGCCGGGCTGACCAGGTTCTCCGCCTGGTTCGAGATCCCGCACCGGGTCGCGTTGCTCCAGCCGGGTGATCGTGACGACGAGTACTCCGGCAATCCGGCGTACCCCGGCGTGCTCGCCCGCGACCTGCTGCCGGCCATCCGGAAACTCGTTCCGGTGGAGAAGCCCGTGGTCGGGATGGGGGCGAGCCTCGGCGGGCTGGCCATGCTGCACGCCCAACGCCGCAGGCCGGGCCTGTTCGGCGGGCTGTTCCTGCAGTCCGCGTCCTTCTTCGACCGACGATTGGATCCGCAGGAGTCGGGGTACAGCCGCTTCGGGCGGGTCACCAGGTTCGTCGGCGGGATCGTGCGCGGCACCGGCAGGGGCACACCGGTCCCGGTGACGCTCACCTGCGGCCTGGCCGAGGAGAACCTGGCCAACAACCGCCAGATGGCGGCGGCGCTGGTGGCGCTGGGATATCCGACGGGACTGGTGGAAGTGCCGGACGCGCACAACTATGTGGGGTGGCGGGACGCGTTCGACCCCCCGCTGGCCGACCTGCTGCGCACGGTCTGGGAGGGCTGACTTTGCGGCGTGACCAAGTGGAGCTGGGCGGCGGCACGGTGATCGCGTACGGCCACTACGGCAGGCCGTTCCTGGTCTTCCCGTCCGAGCAAGGGCGCGCGTGGGACTGGGAGAGCAACGAGATGATCGACGCGGTCCGCCCGTTGCTGGACGACGGTCGCGTCAAGCTCTACTGCGTCGACTCCTACGACGGCGCGTCATGGTCCAACCGGTCGATCCCGCTGGAGGAGCGTGCGCGGCACCATGGCGGTTACGAGGCGTGGGTCCTTGAGCAGGTGCTGCCGATGATCCACGCCGACTGTGCCGATCCCCGGGGCGGTCCGCGGGAGGTGGCCACGATGGGATGCTCGCTCGGCGCTTTCCACGCGGTGCTCTTCGGCCTGCGCCGCGCCGATCTCTTCCCGCTCGCGCTGGGGCTCTCCGGCAACTACGACGCGTCCGCGTGGCACGGTTGGGGCGAACGCGGCGAGGCGCTGTACTTCGCCAACCCAGTGGACTTCGTACCGAACCTGCACGGCGACCACCTCGACTGGTTACGGTCCCGGCTGTCGATCCTGCTCGTGGTCGGGCGGGGACAGTGGGAGGACACCACGGGTGCGTTGCCGTCCACCCAGCACATGGCCGGTCTGTTGCGGGACAAGGGCCTGCGCTGTGAACTCGACGTCTGGGGCCATGACGTGCCGCACGACTGGCCGTCCTGGCGTGCCCAGATCGCACACCACCTGCCGAGGTTCGTCTAGGGAGGACGCGCATGCCGGACCGCACAGAGCACTTGCTCGGGCTGCTGCTGGGCACCGAGGAGGACTGGCCGCGCGCGTTCGAGACGTTGGTCAGACGCCTGGGGCCGGTTCGTGACGCCGCCGGCGTCGACCACTCCCTGACCACCGAGCGGATCACCATCGAACCGTTCGACCTGCGCGCGAAACCGCGTTACGACTTGGTGATCGACCGGCTCGCGTACTGGTACTACGTGCCGCGCGAGTGGTTGAAGAAGATCGCGCTGATGGACGACGTGTACCTGCTCAACAGCCCGTTCACGTTCCAGTCGATGGAGAAGCACGCGGCCTACTGCGCGATGATGCGGCTGGGCCTGAAGGTACCGCCGACGTGGCTTGTGCCGTACAAGAATCCCGTCGATCACGCGAAGTACGCCTACACCGCGGCGAAGTACAACAAGTCGTTCGACCTGGACGCGGTCGCCGCCGAGGTCGGCTATCCGCTGTTCATGAAGCCCTACGACGGCGGCGCCTGGCGTGGTGTCTCACGGATCACCGATCCCGAGACGCTGCACGCGGCCTATGACGCTTCCGGTGAGATGCTGATGCACCTGCAGGCGTCGATCGAGGGCTACGACTCGTTCGCGCGGTCGCTGACCATCGGCCCGGACACCATGGTCATGCGGTTCCAGCCGGAGAAACCGATGCACGAGCGCTACGCCGTGCAGCACGGTTTCCTGTCCGAGCAGGCGGGTTCCGAGGTCGTCACGATCTCGCGGCTGATCAACGCGTTCTTCCGGTGGGAGTTCAACTCCTGCGAGAGCCTGGTGGTCGGCCCGGAGGTCTGCCCGATCGACTACGCCAACGCCTGCCCGGACATCTCGATCACCTCGCTGCACTACTACTTCCCGTGGGCGATCGGCGCGTTGCTGAAGTGGTCGGTGTTCTGCGCGGTCACCGGCCGCAGGCCGCGGCTGGACCTGGACACCAGGCGGTACTTCGAGGTCGCGGACTCCGGAATGGACTACGAGGCCAAGCTGGCCGAGTACCTCAAGCTCGCGGACGACTACTTCGACACAACCCGCTACCACGAGTTCTGCGCCACCTCCTTGTCCACTGTGGACGACATGGTGCGCGACTGGGTGTCCTCACCGGACTTCGACGCGCTGCTCGTCGAGACGGTCCGGACCACCTACCCACCGGCTGAGCATGATCGGTTCGTCGCGCACTTCCGCGGCCTGATCGGACTCTGGATCCAGGAAGGCTGAGCGACCATGGGACAGGAAGTCGAGCGGCGGGAGTTCAGCCGCGAGGACAGAACCCGTTACCGCCACAAGGTCCGGCGCTGCCTGGACGCGTTCGCCCGGATGCTGCAGGAGTCCCGGTTCGACTTCGAACGGCCGATGACCGGCCTGGAGATCGAGCTGAACCTGGTCGACAACCGGACCGAGCCGGCAATGCGCAACGAGGAGGTGCTCAACGCCATCGCCGACGAGGACTTCGTCACCGAACTGGGCCAGTTCAACATCGAGATCAACGTCAAGCCGCGGGAACTGGCCGGCGGTGGCGTGACACGGTTCGAGGATCAGGTCCGGGCCAGCCTGAACGCCGCGGAGACCAAGGCACGGACCCAGGGCGCGCACATGGTGATGGTCGGCATCCTGCCGACCCTGCGCGCGACCGACCTCACGCGGGACTCGTTGTCGGCGAATCCGCGCTACGCCCTGCTGAACGACCAGATCTTCACCGCGCGCGGCGAGGACATGCACATCGCGATCGAAGGCACCGAACGCCTCGAGGTCACCTGCGACTCGATCGCCCCGGAATCGGCCTGCACCAGCTCACAACTGCACCTTCAGGTCAGCCCGGCGCAGTTCTCGGCGTACTGGAACGCCGCCCAGGCCATCGCGGGCGTCCAGCTCGCGCTGGCCGCCAACTCGCCGTTCCTGTTCGGGCAGAACCTGTGGCAGGAAACCCGGGTTCCGTTGTTCGAACAGGCCACCGACACCCGCTCGGACGAACTGAAAGCCCAGGGCGTGCGGCCGCGCGTGTGGTTCGGCGAACGGTGGATCACGTCGGTGTTCGACCTGTTCGAGGAGAACGTCCGGCTCTACCCCGCGCTACTGCCCATTCTGGACGACGAGGACCCGTTCGACGCCTTGGAGGCGGGACAGATCCCGTCACTGGCCGAGCTGCGGTTGCACAACGGGACGATCTACCGGTGGAACCGGCCGGTGTACGACGTGGTCGACGGAACTCCGCACCTGCGGGTGGAGAACCGTGTGCTGCCTGCCGGTCCCACCGTCGCGGACATGCTTGCCAACGCGGCGTTCTACTTCGGCGTGGTGCGTATGCTCGCCGAGGCCGAACGGCCGATCTGGTCGCAGATGTCGTTCAGCGCCGCGGAGGAGAACTTCCACCTCGGAGCGCGGCACGGCATCGAGGCCCAGCTCTACTGGCCGGGCGTCGGTTTTGTGCCCGCCGCGGAGCTCGTGCTCCGGCGGCTGCTGCCGATGGCCTACGAAGGCCTGGACCGCTGGGGCGTGCACCCCGACGAGCGGGACCGGCTGCTCGGCATCATCCAGGACCGCTGCCTGACCGGCCGCAACGGCGCCACCTGGCAGGTCAACGAGGTCGCCCGGATCGAGCAGCGCGACAACGCCGACCGCTACACCGCCCTGCGGACCATGCTGAACCTGTACATCACGAACATGCACTCCAACACCCCCGTCCACGCCTGGCCCATGGACTAACCCCCCTCGTGAGTGTTTATCGGTGTTCTAACCCCGACAAACACTCACGAGGGGTATTCAGGGGGTGAACTTCAGGACCCACTTTCGCTGCCACGGGGTTTCGACCGCCCGGCGGTGGTAGTGCTCGCGCACCCAGGTGACGGCGTCGTGCGGGGCGATTCCGGCGAGGATGGCCAGACAGGACATCACCGTGCCGGTCCGGCCGACGCCGCCTCCACAAGCGACTTCCGCGCGTTTGCCTGAGCGCGCGGTGTCGTACAGGTCGCGGATCGCGCGCACGGCCGCGGCCTTGTCCTTCGGGAGCAGGAAGTCCGGCCACTCGACCCAGTCGTGCGGCCAGCCGAACTCGTGCTTCCCGCGCAGCTTCGCCGATCCGAGGTACAGGCCGTAGTCCGGCGCCAGGCCAGGAGGCGCGGGGTTTCGCAGGCCCCGGCCGCGGATCCAGGTCCCGTCGGGCAGTTGGATCGCGCCATCAAGGTGGGAACTGGTCATACCACTTTGTACCCAACCTCGACGGCGCGGCGCACGGACATCCGATGTGATTACTCGGTGCAGTTCGGTTCCTGAACCCCACCCTGGATCCACGGCAGGTTCACCTTCCGGAACGCGATCGACCGGTGTGAGGTCGAACTGCTGCCGGTGTTCTCGTTGACCTCGATCAGCGCACCGACGTGGTAGTCGGCCGTCTTGACGATGCTGGAGTAGCCGCCTTCCTTGTACGTCGAGCTTTCGCCGGGCAGCGGCGCGTCGGAGAACGGACGGCTGTAGCTCCAGGTCTTGCCTTCGTCCTCGCTCATCCGGATGCGCATCTTGGTGCGGGTGGTCGTGCTCGCCGAGTTGACGAAGGCCAGACGCGCGGGCGCGTCGGCGTTGTACCGCATGGTCGAGGCTTCGTTGAGCGGATCGAGCAGGCAGTCCGCGCCGGAGAACGGCGTGAACCCGGACTCGATCGTGCCGCGGGCGACCCAGCGCCGCTTCACGGTCTCCCAGTTGGCCGACGTCGGCCGGTCGTTGCGGTACAGCCTGCCGTCGGCCAGTTCGAGCACGGTGGACTCGCCGGTCTGTTCCATCGCCGCGCCGGTGGTGGTCCGCATGACCTGGACCTTCCAGGTCGCACCGTGGTCGTCGCTGTAGATGTGCCGGTGCTGCGCCGGGATCACGAGCCTGCCGGGGTTACGCACCGTGGTCTGGATGCCCACGCCGGGGCCGACCGCGTCCCAGTTCCAGCTCTTGCCGGAGGCCAGGGTGCGGGGTTTCAGGCTTTCCGACATGTTCACCGGCGCCTGCCAGGTGACGCCGTCGTCGGTGCTGGACGACAGCCAGACCTGCCGGTCGTCCCACGAGTCGACGGGGTGGTGGCCTTCCGGCTGGTGGTTCATGAACAGCCAGATCTTGCCGGTGGACCGGTCGACCACCGGCGTCGGGTTGCCCCAGACGCCCTGCCCGCCGCCGACCACCTCGTCCAGCTTGGACCACGTGGCGCCGTTGTCGGTGGAACGCTTGTACAGCAGGTTGATGTTGCCGTAGTCGCGGTTGTTCGCCGCCCGGCCCTCGACGAACGCGATCAGCGTGTTGCCGGTGGTCCGGATCAGTGCCGGGATGCGGAACGAGTGGTACCGGATGCCGTTGAGCGTGTCATCCCCGCCGCCGTCGAAGATGATCTTCTCGGAGTGCGACTGCGCGGCCGCCGAAGCGGTGCCGGGCAGCGCCGTGGTCATGATGACGGCCGCGAGCAGCAGCCTTCCCCAGGTCTTTGTGGCCTGCATGCGTTCCATCCTGGCGAGCGGGGATACAAGCCAGGTACAAACGATTATTGTCTCGGCATGAAGCTTCGCTGGGTCCTCACCACCGTTGCCGCGCTGGCGGCGTCCGTGCTCGCGGCCGCGCCGGCCCAGGCCGCCCCGAGCGCCGGGAAGCCGATCGTCCCGTGCACGTTCACGCCGACGCCGGAGAACCCGTCGCCCCGGCCGGTCCGGCGCCCGCTGCCGTTCGCGCTGACCATCGGCACGCAGAAGGTCACGATGAAGACCAACTACGGCCCGGTCGTCATCGAGCTCAACCGCGCGGGCGCGGCGCCGTGCGCGGTGCACAACATGATCAGCCTGGTCGTGCAGCGCTTCTACGACAGGAGCCAGTGCTGGCGGCTGACCAACAACGCCCGGCTGGGCGTGCTGCAGTGCGGTGACCTGATCAAGGCCGAGGTGGGCGGTCCCGGCTACAAGTTCGACGACGAGGTCACCGGCCAGGAGACCTACCCGCGCGGCACCGTGGCGATGGGCAACCAGGGCCCGGGCACGAACGGCAGCCAGTTCTTCATCGTGCACTCCTTCGCCAACATCGCCCCGAAGTACTCGGTGTTCGGCAAGGTCGTGCGGGGCATGGACGTGCTCGACCGGATCGTGGCCAACGGCATCGTCGACACCGATCCCGCGGTGCCCGGCGACGGCCTGCCCGCCGAGCCCGTGAAGATCGAGCGGATCACCCTCGGCGGTTTCTAGGCGGAGCGGCGCCCCCGATGCCACGTCGGGGGCGCCCGGCGTGATCTGGAACCGGCGGGTGCCCGGCGGCTGTTGTACGCCGATTGTGCGGGCTCTGTGCGGGTGACCGGGCACCATCTGACTGTGCCCGCACCCAAGAAGTACCCGGACGACCTGCGCAGGCGTGCCGTCCGCCTGGTGTTCGACACCCGGCGGGCCCGCGGCAACTCCTACGGGGTGATCGCCGAGGTCGCCACCCGGCTCGGGATCGGTGACCAGTCCCTGCGCACGTGGGTCCGCCACGCCGAGATCCACGGCGAGTCGCCCGGTGAGGCGATCTCCGCGGAACGCCGGATCACCGAGCTGTCCAGGGAAGTCCAGCGGTTGCGGCGCTCGAACGAGATCCTCAAGGCGGCATCGGCTTTCTTCGCGCGGGAGCTCGACCCGCGACCGAGCAGCTGATCAAGTTCGTCAACGAGCACAAGAGCACTTTCGGAGTCGAGCCGATCTGCCGGGTACTGGGGATCGCTCCATCGACGTACTACGCGGCCGTCGCCCGGCCGCCGTCACCCCGCTCACGCCGTGACGAGGAGCTGAAACGCGAGATCCTGCGGGTCTTCGCCGAGACCGGCGCCGGCTCACGGCGCATCTGGCGGCACCTCAACGGCGAAGGCATCCGGGTCGCCCGCTGCACGGTGGAGCGGCTGATGCGTGAGCTGAAGATCTCCGCCGGTCCCCGGCCGCCCAGCGGCGGCCCGCCGCTGCGGCGGTGGTTCGTGGACTACTACGGCGGCGCGCTGTTCGTGGTCGACGAGTCAGCCCGCAAAGTCCTGGCGTACGAACGATGCGCCCCGCTCACCACAGACCTGGTGCTCAGCGCGTTGGAAACCGCGTTGTGGGGCGGCGCATGGCACCACGGTCACACCACGATCCGCTACAGCGAACGGGTTGTGGCGTCCGGAGTGGACCTCACAGTCGGCACAGCCGGGGAAAGCCCGCTGGCCCAGTCGATGATCCAGTGGTACCACGGCAGCTGACACGCACGCAGGCCGGTCAGACCCGGTCGACGACGTGTTTCATCACGATCGTCGACGACACCCGTTGCACGCCTTCCAAAGTGGCCAGCTGCTCGTCGTAAAACCGTTGGTACGCGGCGAGATCCTCGGTGACCACGCGCAGCAGGAAGTCCGGGTCGCCGAACAGCCGCTCAGCCTGGACGACCTGCGGCATCCCCGCGATGGCCTCCTCGAAGGCCGCGACGACGGCCCGTTCGGTCGTGCCCATCGACACGAACACCAGCGCTTCGAAGTCGAGGCCGAGCGCGGACCGGTCGATCACCGCCCGGTAGCCACGGATCGCGCCGGTCCGTTCCAGTTCCCGCACCCGGCGATGGCAAGGCGAGACGCTCAGCCGCACCCGGGCGGCGAGCTCGGTCACCGTCAACCGGCCGTCACGCTGCAGCTCGGCAATAATCTTCCGGTCAACGCTGTCCACAAGCAAGATTTTACTCCCCGAGGCCTGCTTGGAAGGGAAATCCGGGAACACCTTCCCCGGAGATCGATCTAGCGTCCCAGGCATGGATTTCGGTGCCGTGGCGGCGTTCCTGCTGATCGATCTGCTGCTGGTGCTCACCCCGGGCGCGGACTGGGCCTACGCGATCTCGGCGGGCCTGCGTGACCGGTCTGTCGTGCCCGCGGTGGCCGGCCTGGTCGCCGGGTACGCGGGACACACGATCCTGGTGACAGCGGGCCTCGCGGCTGTGATGGCCGCTCATCCCGGGCTGTTGACGGTGATCACGGCGATCGGGGCGGCGTACCTGATCTGGACCGGCGGAGCCGTCCTGCTCAAGCCCGCGCGTCCGTCGGCCGGTCCCGCGATGCCGTCAGCGCGGCGGGTGGCGGTGCGCGGAGCGGGCGTCAGCGGCCTGAACCCCAAGGGACTGCTGCTGTCCGTGGCATTGCTGCCGCAGTTCGTACGTCCGGGCGCGGGGTGGCCGGTGGCATTGCAGACCGCCACACTGGGCACGTTGCACATGATCACGTGCGCGGTCGTCTACCTGACGGTCGGCCTGCTGGCCCGGACCGTGCTGGGTGCACGGCCACGGGCCGCCGCGGTCGTCTCGCGGATCTCCGGTGTGGCGATGGTGCTGATCGGCGCTTCGCTACTGATCGCGTAGCGGCTGTTTGCGCGGCTTGAGGCGGAGGTTGGGCAGGACCGGCGCGGGGATCCGGTCAGTGCCGTGGCCGGCGACCGTGCCGAACCGGCTCGGGTCCGCGCCTTCCCAGTCCGCCCGCGCGGCCGCGATCTCGTCGTGGCCGCGTCCGACGAAGTTCCACCACATCACCAGGTCGTCGGCGAACGGCTCGCCACCGAGCAGGATCACGCGGGCCGGACCGGCAAGCGTGATCTCCTCGCGGCCCGTTCCCAGGTACAGCAACGGTCCGGGCTTGAGGTCGACGTCGGCGACGCGGACCGCGCCGTCGACCACCAGCAGCCCGTACTCGAAGTCAGGTCGCAGCGGAACAGTGCCCTCTGTGACGTCGATCTGCGCTCCGACAAGCGGCGTGTACGTGGTGGCACGCGATTCGGCGTCGCCGAGCGCGCCCATGAACACCAACGCGTCGATTCCCTCGTCCCGGTACCACGGCAGGGACGAGTGGTGCTCGAAGCCGGGTTCCTGTCCCGCTGCCTCGACCGGCAGCGCGACCCACAGTTGCACAGCATGCAACGGTTCGGTCCCGACCGAGACCTCCGAATGCGACACGCCGCGGCCGCTGGTCATCAGGTTCAGCTGACCGGGACGCAGGATCACGTCGCTGCCCACGCTGTCGCGGTGCCGGATCTCGCCTGACAGCGGCCAGGTCACCGTCTGCAACCCGATGTGCGGGTGCGGCAGGACGACCATCTCGGACACACCCGGACCGAACTGGTCCAGGAAACACCACGCACCGAGCGTCGGCAGCGCACGCTGCGGCAACACCCGGTCGACCCGGACGCCCCGGACCCCGCCCAACGGGACTTCGCGGGCCTCGAAGAACTCCGGGCTGCTGACGTTGCTCATCCGCCGGCTCATTCAGGCCATTTGACGTGGCCGTCGTACTGCTCGTTCTTGCGGACGAAGCCGGCGATGAACGGGCACACCGGCACGATCACCAGCTCGCGGGCGACCACGTCGTCCAGCGCGCCGGCGGCCAGCACCTTGCCGAGTCCCTTGCCCGCGAAGGCGCCGTCGATCTCGGTGTGCGTGAAGACGACCTGGTCACCCCGCGGGGTGTAGGCGGCGAAGCCCGCCAGTTCGCCGTCGAGCAGCACCTCGTACCGGTTCTTGTCGTCGTTTCGGACAACTTGCTTCGTGTGGTCGGTCATCGTGATCACTGTAGGCCAGCAACCCCTCGTGAGCGAAAATCCGGGTTAGAACCCGGATAACCACTCACGAGCCGTACGCTGGGGAAAGCGCGGTCCGGGAGGTTGGTCCGACCGGCGGGTGACCGGACTCGGGATCGATCCACTACGTTGTGGTAATTGTGAGGCCTGAGGACACGGAGATCACCCAGTTGGCGTTCGAGGCCCGGCGTGGCGACCGGACCGCCCTCGAGCGGTTCATCCGTGCCACTCAGCGGGACGTCTGGCGGTTCGTCGCGCATCTCGCCGACCCGAAGCTGGCCGACGACCTCGCGCAGGAGACCTACCTGCGTGCGTTGGGCAGCCTGGCCCGGTTCGAAGGGCGCTCGTCCGCGCGGACCTGGCTGCTGTCGATCGCGCGCCGGGTCGTGGTCGACCAGATCAGGGCGGCCCAGGTTCGGCCGCGCCACGCTGACGTGCCCGACTGGCAGGCCGCGGCCGAGCGCGTGCAGCAGGTGGCCGGTTTCGAGGAAGGTGTCGTCCTCGAAGAGCTGATCAGGTCCTTGGACACCGAACGCCGCGAGGCGTTCGTGCTCACCCAGACGCTCGGACTGTCCTACGCTGACGCCGCCGAGGTCTGCGACTGCCCTGTCGGCACGATCCGGTCACGCGTGGCCAGGGCCCGCGACGACCTGATCACGTCGATGAAGGACACCGACACACCTCGGCGGCGCTTCGCTATCTAGTCGATGTCCAGCACGGCCTTGCCGGAGACCTGACGGCCGAACAGTGCCGCGGCGGCCTCGTCGAAGTCGGTCCACGAGCCGCGCCAGCCGATGTCCACCTTCAGTTCGCCGTCGGCGACCAGCTTGAGCAGGTACTCCAGGTCGGACGCGTAGCCGTTGCCCGCCTGGAACGACACGAGCGACTTCGCCGGGACGACCGTGGCGTACGGCTGGAACACCGCGGGCTCCATCGACGTCCACCCGATGCTCTGCAGCACGCCGCCGGTCTTCAGCAGGGCCCACGCTCGCACCAGTGTCGGACCGCCGACGTTCTCCAGGATCACGTCGACCGGCTCGACGTCGTCCAGGTCGGCGACGACTTCCCGGGCGCCGAGCTCGGCAAGCCCTTCGCCCCGCCGCGCGAGCGCGACCACGTGCGCGCCTTCCCGCGCCGCGATCTGGATCGCGTACCGGCCGACACCGCCGGAAGCGCCCGTGACCAGCACTCGCTTGCCCGCGATCGCTCCCGACCGGTGCAGCGCGCGCACCGCGGTGACCCCGGCGACCGGCAGCGTGGACGCCACCGCCAGGTCCACCGAGTCCGGCACGACAGCCAGCTCGTTCACCGAAACCGCGCGCTTCTGCGCCCACGCGCCGTCCGGGCCGTAGGTCAGTACGCGTGCTCCCACCTCCGGGCCGGTGCCGTCCGCCGCCGCCTGGACGACCACGCCTGCCGCGTCCCAGCCCATGACCTTGCCAGGGGCTTCGGTCGCCGAGTACCCGACATCTCCGTGGTTCAGGGAGGCATGGCGCACCTCGACAAGAACCTGATCGGGTGACGGCGCCGGGTCGGGAGCCTCCCGCAACTGCAACCCGAACTTGGTGTCCGGGGTGGTGACCAGGGCACGCATCACAGCCTCCATAGGCGAGTCGAACTGGCCGAACAGCTGCCTCAACCACCCCTGCCCCAGGCCTATTCCGTTGATCCGGGTGTCCCGCACCCCGGCAGTCCCCTGTGGACATGTACGCAGATTTGCGTACGCGGAGATCCGCGCCGGCGCTGACGCCCGCGGCCCGTCACCCGGCGACGATTCCAGGCATGACAACGAACGTGCTGAGCTCACCGACACGCCCGGCGTCGGCGCGGCCAAGAGCATCGACGAGGCTGGGCAAGACCGCCCGCAAGATATGGCTGATCGTGCACATCTCGGCCGCGGGAGCGTGGATCGGGATGGATCTGGTGATGGCCGTGCTGGTCTTCACCGCGAGGGGGACGGCCGATCCACAGACGGCCGCGATCGCCTACCAGGCGCTCGAACTGTTCGCGGTCTGGCCGTTGATCATCACCGGGGTCGTGTGCCTGGCCAGCGGAGTCGTGCTCGGTCTGGGCACCAAGTACGGCCTGGCCAGGTACTGGTGGGTGTTCGTGAAGCTGATCATGAACGTCATCCTGGTGCTGCTGGTGGTCTTCTCGCTGCGCGCCGGTGTGCAGGAGGCCGCCGAGTACGGCCGGACGATGGCCGGTGAGGTCCCCGGCGACCTGGTGTTCCCGCCGATCGTGTCGACCGGCGCCGTGCTTTTCGCGACCGTCATCTCCGTGATCAAGCCGTGGGGGCGGCTGAGGAAGGACAAGTCATGAACCCGGTCGAGACGACCAAGCTGACCAAGAACTTCGGCGGCACCACGGCCGTGAAGGACGTGAGCCTGACTGTCCGGCCCGGTGAGGTCTACGGGTTCCTCGGCCCGAACGGCGCGGGCAAGACGACGACGCTGCGCATGTTGCTCGGCCTGGTCAAGCCGACGTCCGGCAGTGTCCGGCTGCTCGGCAAACCGCCGGGACCCGGGTATCTCGACCGGGTCGGCGCGCTGATCGAAGGGCCCGCGTTCTACCCGTACCTGTCCGGCCGCAGGAACCTGACCGTGCTGGCGGACCACGCGGGCGTCAAGAGGTCCGAAGTGGACGCCGTGCTCGACACCGTCGGGCTCACCGGGCGGGCCGGTGACCGGTATTCGACGTACTCGTTGGGCATGAAGCAGCGCCTGGGTCTGGCCGCCGCGCTGGTGAAGCAACCCGAACTGCTCGTTCTGGACGAGCCGACCAACGGGCTGGACCCGGCCGGGATGGCCGACATGCGTGTCACCATCCGCGAGCTGGCCGCGAGTGGCTGCACGGTGTTGCTGTCCAGCCATCTGCTGGCTGAGGTCGAGCAGATCTGCGACCGCGTCGGCGTGATCACGCGCGGCGAACTGGTCGCCGAGACGACCGTCGCCGAGCTACGGGCAGGCGGGACGCTACGCGTGGTGGCGCACCCGTTCGACCGGGCACAGACCGTGTTGTCGGCACTCGTCGGAGACGAGCGCATGCTGGCTGACGACGCCGTCTTCGACCTGGAGGTCGAACCCGGCCAGGCCTCGAAGATCAATGCGGAACTGGTCGGGCACGGCATCGAGGTCAGCGAACTGCGCTGGCGGGAACCCGATCTGGAACAGGCTTTCCTCGAACTGACCGGAGGTGCCCGGAATGTGGGCTGACATCAGGGCCGAGATCACCAAACAGGTGCACCGCCCGGCGATCTGGCTGCTGCTGGGCATCGCCGTGGTGCAGACCCTCACTTTCGCCTACGTCATCCCGTACGCCGGGTACACCGGCACGACCGAAGGACCGGTCAGCCGGGGGCTCACCGCGATGCTGCCCGGGCAGTTCGTGTCCGGCGCGATCGGCGGGCTCCCGCTGTTCGTCGGCGCTCTGGCGTTGATCTTCGGCGTGCTCGTCGCGGGCGGCGAGTACGGCTGGGAGACGTGGAAAACCGTGCTCTCCCAACGACCTTCCCGGGTCCGGGTCTACTCGGCCAAACTCGTCACGGTCGCGGCAGGCACCGCGATTTTGGTGCTCGCCCTGCTCGCGTTCAGCGCGTCGGCGAGCGTTGTGGTCGCCGCGCTGGCGGACCAGCCGATGACCTGGCCGTCCATTGTGGACATCGTGCGCGGGTTCGGGGCAGGCTGGCTGGTCACGATGATGTGGGGTGCCCTCGGGATGGCGCTGGGCATCGTGTTCCGCGGGGTCGCGTTGCCGATCGGGCTCGGCCTGGTGTGGATGCTGGCGATCCAGAACCTGCTGTCCTCGATCGCGGCGCCCCTGCTGGACTGGGTGAACGAGGTGCAGAAGGGCCTGCCGGGGCCGAACGCGGGCGCGCTGGTGGCGTCGCTGATCGGTACCGGCCCGCCCGGAGTCGACCCGATCGTGGGCGGAACACAGGCCGGCGTGGTTATCGTGGCCTACCTGGTGGCATTCGCCGTGCTCGGCGGCTGGCTGCTGCGGCGTCGCGACATCGACTGAACCGGGGTGCGCACATGAAGGTCGGCGACATCGCCCTCGCGGTGGTCCTGACGGCGCTCAGCGTCGTCGGGGCCGCCGCGACGCACCACATGACCGACGTGGACCGGCCGATCGACCTGCTCGGATTCGTCCTGGCCGCCGGCAGCGCACTGGCGCTGACCGCTCGGCGGCGGTGGCCGGAGGCGACGCTCGGCGTCAACACTGTGCTGCTGACGACGTATCTCTTGCTGGCCTACCCGTACGGACCGGTGATGGGCACGTTCGCGGTCGCGACGTACACCGTCGGCCGTCACCTGCCGCTGGTCCGGGCCGCGACCGCCACCGGCATGGCGCTGGCGGTCCTGGTCACGCACTTGCTCGCGCATCCGGCGTCGGCGAGCGGCCTGTACGGGCTGATCCCGGCCAGCGGCTTCGCGATCATCCCGCTGGCGATCGGGGTGATGATCCGGGTCAACCGGGAATCCACCGAACGCGCCCGGGCCGAGGCGATCCGGGAACGCGTGTCCGACGAACGGCTGCGGGTCGCCCAGGAAGTGCACGACGTCGTCGGTCACGGGCTCGCGGCGATCAAGATGCAGGCGGACATCGCCTTGCACCTGCTGACCAGGAAGCCGGAGCAGGCCGAGATCGCGCTGAAGGCGATCAGCGAGACCAGCACGGAGGCGTTGGACGAACTACGCGCCACGTTGACCGTGGTGCGTGGTCGTGCCCCGGCGCCTGGCCTTGGCCTGCTGCCCGAGTTGACCGACCGGATGAGTCACGCGGGTGTCGAAGTCCGGCTCAATGTCGTCGGCCCACAACGTGCCGTGCCCGCCGCGGTGGATCTCGCCGGATACCGGATCGTGCAGGAGTCGTTGACGAACGTGCTCAAGCACAGTCCGGTCAAGCGGGCGACGGTCAAGGTCGGCTACGAACCCGACGCCGTCCACATCGCCGTGTCCAACCCCGCTGTGTCGAATCCCGCCGTGCCCGATCCCGCCGTGCCCGGTCCCGTGAACGGCGTGGCGGCGGGCGACGGGTTCGGCATTCCCGGGATGCGTGAGAGAGTCACCTCGCTGGGCGGACAGTTCAGCGCGGGCCCCACCGACGACGGCCGGTTCGAGGTGCGGGCGGCGATACCGGCACGGGGGGATGACTAGATGATCCGGGTGTTGATCGTCGACGACCAGGACCTGATCCGCGTCGGCCTGCGCACGCTGGTGGAGAACGAGGACGGCCTGGCGTACGCGGGCGAGGCCGCCGACGGCCTGGCGGCGGTGGCGAAGGCCGCCGAGACCAGGCCCGACGTGGTGCTGATGGACATCCGGATGCCGGGCATCGACGGTATCGAGGCGACCCGCCGGATCGTGGCCGACCCGGGCCTGGCGGACACCAGGATCATCGTGCTGACCACGTTCGAGCTCGACGAGTACGTCTTCGACGCCTTGCGGCACGGCGCGAGCGGTTTCCTGCTCAAGGACACCAAACCGGACGAACTGGTCTCGGCGATCAAACTCGTCGCGGGCGGCGGTGCGTTGCTCTCGCCCTCGGTGACCCGCCGGGTGATCAGCGAGTTCGCGTCCGGCCCGTCGCGGGCGGTCAAACCGCACCCGCGACTGGGCACGCTGACCCAGCGCGAGCTGGAGATCGTCGGGCTGGTCGGCGAGGGCCTGACCAACGACGAGATCGCCGAACGTCTGGTCGTCAGCCCCGCCACGGCCCGGACCCACGTCAGCCGCGCCATGATCAAGCTCGGCGCGCGGGACCGCGCCCAGCTCGTCGTCTTCGCCTACCAGTCCGGTCTCACCTGAGGCCCGCGAAGAACTCCCGGAGGTCACCGGCCAGGATCTCCGGTCCACCGCCGGGCACCGCCGGAGCTGATCGCCGGGGTCCGCGCGCTCGCCGGCCGGTTCGCTCAGGCCAGCGACTCGCGGTAGGCGTTCACCGAGTCGGTCAGCCGGTCGAGGTCGGCACGCATCCTGGTGAGCCCCTCGTCGTCCAGGCCCATGGCCTCACCGACGACCGGCGGAATCCGCTTGGCCTGGTCACGCAGTCGCGTTCCGGCCTCGGTCAGGCTGATCCGCACCGAGCGCTCGTCGTCCGGCTGCCGCGTACGCTGCACGTACCCGGTCGCCTCCAGACGCTTGAGCAGCGGCGACAACGTGCCCGAGTCGAGGTTCAACTCGGCGCCGAGCTCCTTGACCAGACGATTGTCCCGTTCCCACAGCGCCAGCATCACCAGGTACTGCGGGTACGTCAGATCCATCTGCTCAAGCAGCACGCGATACAGCGACGTCACCGCACGGGACGCGGAGTAGAGCCCGAAGCACACCTGCTCATCGAGACGCAACGACATCCCATCATGGTGACTCACAACTCAGTCAGGAGCAACTCAAGTGGTCCGCATCTCATTTCGCTCAAATTAGTTGTGTACAACCTAGTTGCGAGCTAACTTCTTGTCATCAGCTCGAACCAAGGAGGACAGAGAAATGACCGCCAACCCGCGCAACATCGCTCTCGAGCCGGCCGCCCAGGCGTTCGTCGAGGCCACCGCCCAGCCGCCGTACCTCTTCCAACTGCCGCCCGCCGAAGGCCGCGCCGCCGTCGACGGCGTCCAGGACGGCCCGGTCGAGATGCCGCCCGCCGACATCGAGACCCTGACCGACGTCCCCGGCGTCCCCGAGGTTCGCATCGTCCGGCCGCGGGGCGCGACCGGTCCGCTCCCGGTCATCGTGTACATCCACGGCGCGGGCTGGGTGTTCGGCAACTTCCACACCCACGAGCGCCTCGTTCGCGAGCTCGCCGTAGGCACCGGCGCGGCCGTCGTGTTCCCCGAGTACGACCGGTCCCCGGAGGTCCGCTACCCGGTCGCGATCGAGCAGAACTACGCCGCCGCGAAGTGGGTCGCCGAGCACGGTGCCGAGAAGAACCTCGACAGCACTCGCATCGCGATCGCGGGCGACTCGGTCGGCGGCAACATGACCGCGGCGCTCACCCTGATGGCCAAGCAGCGCGGTGACGTGACGTTCAAGCAGCAGGTGCTGTTCTACCCGGTCACCGACGCCAGCTTCGACACCGGCTCGTACCACGAGTTCGCCGAGGGCTACTTCCTGCGCCGCGACGGCATGCAGTGGTTCTGGGACCAGTACACGACCGACCCGGCGCAGCGCGCGGAGATCACCGCGTCGCCGCTGCGGGCGTCCCTGGAAGAACTCGCCGGCCTGCCGCCCGCCCTGGTCATCACGGGCGAGGCCGACGTGCTGCGGGACGAGGGCGAGGCCTACGCGGCCAAGCTGCGTCAGGCCGGCGTGCCGGTGACCGCGGTCCGGTACCAGGGCATCGTGCACGACTTCGTGATGGTCAACGCGCTGCGGGAGACGCACGCCGCCGAAGCGGCCATCAACCAGGCGGTCGCCGTGCTGAGCAAGGCACTCAGCTAAGCAGCCCGTCGACCATCTCGTTGCGGAACTTTCCCTCCGGGTCCAGCCGACGAGCCAGGTCACGGAAGTCCTGCAGCCGCTCGTACCGCGACCGCAGGACTTCCGGCGTCATGTCGAAGATTTTCGCCCAGTGCGGGCGCGCGTCGAACGGCGCCAGCTTCTCGCCGAGCAGGGAGACCACCGGCAAGACCCGGGCGGCGTCGGCGATCCACGTGAAGTGGATGCTCACGGTGTCGCGCCGGTGGAACGGGCTCAGCCAGAGCTCGTCCGCCGCGATGGCACGGACTTCGCTGATCTGCACCACCGGGTGCACCCGGTCGTGGATCTCGTGCACGGCTCGCAACGCGGCGAGCGCGTCCTGCCGGGACACCATGAACTCCGTCTGCAGCTCCTCCCCCGCGCTCGGCGTGAACTCCGGCCGGAAGTGCGGCAGGCGCTCGAACGAGCGGCCCGGAACGCCCAGCTGGGGCGTGCAGTTCTCCGGCGACATGTGCGGAACGGGGTGTCTCGGGCCGTCCGCGGGAGTCGTGCCCGGGGGAACGAACTCCGGGTCGGTGGCGCGCTGCTTCACCCAGACCTGGTTGATCGTGTCGCTGGACCAGTCCGTGAACAGACTGACGCTGTAGGCGCCGTCCAGCACCGCGAGGACGTCGTCGCCAAGGGGAAGTCCTTCGTGGACGTACTGCCGGATCTCGAACGCGGGGACCAGGTCGAGCGTCAGGCCGGTGACGACGCCCAGCGCGCCCAGGTTGACCACGGCGCCGTCGAAGTCCTCCTCGCCGCGGTTGATCGTCCGCAGCTCACCGTCCGCGGTCACGATCTCCAGCCCGGCAACGGAAGTGGCCAGGCTTCCGTTGCCGGACCCCGATCCGTGCGTCGCGGTCGCCGTGGCACCGGCGACCGAGATGTGCGGCAGCGAGGCGAGGTTGGGCAGCGCGAAGCCCTTCAGGTCGAGGTCTTCGGCGAACTGCGCGTACCTCAGGCCCGCCGACACCCGAACCTGGGCGGCCGAGGAGTCGACCTCGACCTCTTTCGGCATCCGCGCCAGCGAGACGAGCTCACCCCCAGTGTCAGCGAGCTCGTTGAACGCGTGCCTTGTCCCCAACGCCCTGATGCGACGGGTTCTCGCCACCAGCGACCGCAGATCGGCGAGGGTGGCCGGATGGTGGATCGCGGTAGCACGGTAGGTGACGTTGCCTGCCCAGTTCTTCTCCACCCACCCAGTCTTACAGGCCCCCTCGTGAGTGTTTATCGGTGTTCTAACCCTGATGAACACTCACGAGGGAGTTCTGCCTGCCTGGGCGCCGAGACCCGTGGTGCGACCCTTGGGCTCCTCCCAGTCCTCCTGGCGGCCGAGGGCGGTGATGTCGAGGATGGCCGTGGTGCTCGTGAGCAGCTCGACACCCCGGCCGTAGGTCGAGTAGGTGTGGAAGACGCGGTCGCCGTCGCGCAGGAAGGCGCTCAGCCCGGGCAGCTCGAACGGCTGGCCGGCGTTCTCGATGTAGTAGCCGGTCCCGGCGTTGATGTGCTCTTCCTTGGACCGGTAGTTGTAGACGATCGGCTTGACCGACTCGTCGTGCGTGACGTCGAAGTCGTGGTTGAAGTCGCTGCCGTAGGACGAGTACCAGGGCACGTTCCAGCCCATTCGCGCCTTGAACCCGGCGATCTTCTCGAACGGCGCCCGCGACACCGCCGCGAACGTGGTCCCGCGGACGTTGAGGTGGGTGAGGTGCCCGAGGTCGTCGAGGAACCCCGAGCAGCTCCGGCAGCCGGCTTCCCACTCCGGGTCGAACATGAAGTGGTAGACCACCAGCTGTAGCCGGTCCTCGAACAGGTCGAGCAGGCCGGCCTTGCCGTCCGGGCCTTCGAAGACGTACTCCTTGTCGATCTCGACCATGGGCAGCCTGCGGCGGTCGGCGTTCAGCTCGTCCCGCGCCCTGGTCGCCGCCTTCTCCTTGACCAGCAGCTCCTGCCGGGCGGCCAGCCATTCGTCCCGCGACACGATCTGAGGAAGACTCATGTTCTTCTCCTTTCGTGCTCTGTAGACCAGAGCAGGGCCGGAAACTCATCGGTTCGCGTGAAAATTTTCTCTGGGCGTCGGACGACTACCCGCGGCCGACCGCCGATGGCGGGCGGATGCTCAAGGCGGTTGACGCCGGACCGTCCGGCCTGGCCAACGCTGTGACCAGAACTCCGAACGTCACATGATCGAGCCACTGCGGAAGTCGTGGCAGGGCGCGGACAGCGGGATGCCGCCGGCCGATGATCTCCAGGTCCAGCGCGGCGATCAGCAGGCCCGCCACCGCTCCGCGCATCAGCTTCGATCCGCCCGCCTTCGCCCGGGAGTCCACAGCTTCGATCACCGCGGCCCAGAAGGCCGAAACCACCAGGTGCACCGCGACGCCGCCCAGAACTGTCAGACCCTCTTGGTAACGTGAAATCAAGGGGTTCCCCCGGGCGAATTCCCGGTGCGATGGATCGTGGGCGCGCAACGGCAGGCCGGGAATCAGGGTGGCGGCCGCGCGCGTGGCGGCCAGCGGATCGTGTCCGGTGAGCAAGGCGTGCACAGTGGACGGTACGCCACTCAGCACCGCCGCCGCCATCATCCGCGAAGGCCACCGCATACCTGCGAGCGTACGGTCGCCGACGTACAAACCGATACGGCGGTCAACGGACGACTGTCGACGCCAGCGCCGCGAGAGTAAGCGCATGACAATCAAGACAGTGAGCGTCCTCGCGGCGGTCGCATTGGCCTTCGGCTTACCCGCCGAAGCCGCACCGAGCCATGACGACCGCGTCAGAACACAAGAAGGCTGGGTACGAGGCACCGTGACAGCCGAGCACCGCAGCTTCCAAGGCATCCCCTACGCGGCACCGCCAATCCGTTGGCGTGCACCACGCCCAGCGGACCCATGGCAGGGAGAGCGTGACGCGACCCAACCACGCCAGGCGTGCGCGCAGATCGGGCGAGAAGGACTCATCGGCGGCGAAGACTGTCTCTTCGTCAACGTGACCACACCGCGCACAATCACCGGTCCGTTGCCGGTCATGGTGTTCGTCCACGGCGGCGGGCTCGTCAACGGCTGGGGTGCGGCCTACGACCCGAAGCGCATGGTCAAGCAGAACGCCATCGTGGTCACGTTCAACTACCGCCTCGGCGCGTTGGGGTTCCTCAAGCATCCGGCGTTGGACGATCCGTACGCGGGCAACTTCGGGCTGGCCGATCAGCAGGCCGCGTTGCGTTGGGTGCGGAAGAACATCGCGGCGTTCGGCGGCGACCAGCGCAACGTCACGCTGTGGGGTCAGTCGGGCGGCGGGGTGAGCGTCTGCTCGCAACTGGCATCACCCAGCGCACGAGGGCTGTTCGACAAGGCGATCGTGCAGAGCGCGCCGTGCGGGAACGACGTACTCGACCGGCAGACCGCAACCGACCGTGGGCGCGCCTTCGCCACCGATGTGGGCTGTGAGACCGACACCGAGCGGTGCCTACGCGACACGCCGGTCGAGCGTCTCATCAGGCCCGCTGACAGCGAGCAGACGTTCAAGGCGCACCGCCGGGCCGCCGACAAGCCCTGGATGCCGGTCGCAGGAACCACTCTGCTGCCACTGCAACCCTTGACGGCACTGAAGTTCGGCACCGCAGCGGACGTTCCGCTTCTGCACGGAGGCACCAAGCATGAGATGCGTGCCCACGTGTCGGTGTCGTACCCCACGCTCACCGCGACGAACTACCCGGAGACCGTCCAGCAGCTGTTCGGCCCCGAAGCTGACAGGATTCTCGCCGAGTATCCGGTGACCGCCTACGAGACGCCGGGCAGCGCCCTCGGGACCATGCTGACCGACTACGGCGCGATGGTGGGCGCGTGCACGCAACTGCCCGCGATCGACGCCGCGACACGCGGCGCTCCGGTGTACGCGTTCGAATATGCCCAACCGTCACACCAATACCCTGAACTCGGCGCCTATCACGGCACCGACCTGGAGTACCTGATCGACCGCATGCCGCCGTCGTTCACTGAGGAACAGAACGCGTTCGCGGAACGGCTGATCGGCTACTGGACATCCTTCGCCAGGACCGGCGCCCCCGGACCGCGGTGGCCGGAGTACCGCCGGGGCTCGGCGACCGTGATGTCGCTGGCGATCGACGACACCGGTCCGGTCGACCTGGCAGGCGAACACCGTTGCGGGTTCTGGCGTTCCGTTCGCTGAACACCGGTGATCCGATCCCGCGGCACCGGCCGCGGGATCGGCCCGCCATCGGCAGCAGGATCGTTGGCAGCGCGACTGTCCGTGGCAAACCGATCACCACGAACCCCGACGCACGAACTTTCGGTGACGTGTGCGCACCACCGAAGACATCCTGGACGAGCTCCGCAAAGCTGAACACCGCCCACCTCCGGCCGGACATGACAACAGCGACCCCCGGCCTGAGCCTGTCCACAGTGGTGTCCTTTCCGCTTTGAAGTGATCACTTCGGCGGCTTCCTCCCGCGGCTTCCGTGGTAGTTGATCACTGCTGGTGGTGCTCCCTTCCGGGTAGAGCAGTGTTGTGCGCGGTGGCTGGGCGAGACCGATTACGAACGCCTCGGCTGGAGGATCGGTCCTGGCCTGCCCGACCACGACCGGCTTCGCACCGAGGCGACGTGGAGCCCTCACCACACGCGAGCGGAGCGAGGCGACCCAACACCGCCCAACCCGATGAGTTTCCTCCCGCCCGGCAGTCTGGATTGCCGTTGCTCTGGATACGATGCGTCTCCCGGGCGTCCAGGAGGAGAGATGGCAGATCGCGCCGACATCGACGCACTTCTGCGGGTCATGCCCAACGATCACGGTGCCGACGAGCGCGTTGACTGGGCGGCGGCCGAGGCCCGCCTGGGTACTTCCCTGCCCGACGACTATCGCGCCTTCATGGCTGTCTACGGCGGTGGAGCCATCGACAACTTGATCATCCTTCCGCCCCTGCCTACCGACAACAGCTGGTCGGGATCGATCTCCGAGCACACCAAGCAGCTGCGTGATCTGTGGGACACCGAGGGTGGCGTTCCTGGAGTTCCGCCGGGCGCGAACCAGGTGCTGTCCTGGGGAACCGGGTGTAACGCGAACGAGCTGGGTTGGCTGGTGACCGGGCTGGACCCGAACCTGTGGCCGGTGGTGGTCTGGCGCCGTCACGAATCGCCGCCGTGGGCCCTGTTCGAGTGCGGCATGGCCGAGTTCATTCGTAGGCTCATGACCGCCGAGTTCGACGAGTGCCCTCTCAGTGATCTGTCGTTGTGGGGACGAGTGGGGTCCTTTGTCCATCACCGGGAGCAGCAACGGCGATTCCATGCGGGCCTGGACCCCATGACCGGCGAACCCGATCCTTACGCGGACATGTTCGGCTGAACGGGCATCAGAAACCAGCCTCTCCCTCATGTCGGCGCATGGGTCGATGACTGGATCGCCGCAACCATCAACAGGCGAAGGCCAGGCAGACACCCGAGAAGGCCGACCTACCCGCCCCGTTCCCGGCGGCCTTTCGCCGACGAAACCCGATGAAAACGCTGTCGCACACCGACGCTGTAACAGCGATGGACAGCCTGGTCTCGTGGTCGCAGAGCTCGATCGCGACGCCCCGGACACCGACATCGACGTGGCCGTCCGGCTCACACGGCCGTGGCACCGCCGTGAGAGCAGGGCTCTACGAATCCCATGTCGTGCATCGCGCGGAAACGGTCCAGACGTTGCCAGCCAGGGAGTCCATTCTCGACAGCACCGCGAATGCCGCGATGCAAGGTCGTCGGAGGTTTGATGACCATTTGTGGGTGGCTGGTGATGCCCGGCGTCCGGGCCGGGATGTTGTACCCGCGTGCGCATCGCGTGACGGTTATCTCGGAGCCGCCGTTTTCCCTTCGTGGCGCGGCATCTTGCCGCAACGTGAGCAGTGATCATGTAACAGTGCCGGGTGCAGGCGAACACCCAGGACAAACCGCCAGCGCAGTACCCAACGACCGTCGCGTTCGGTGAGGCAATGCGGGCAGAACCGCGATCCGGCCCGGCGGCCCCGCCAGACCGACGTGGCCACCGCTCGTCGGTTGGTTTCCAGCGTGATCATGTGCCCGTCGACGGGCCTCAAGGTCATGCCGTCCAGCGGGGCCGTAGGCCGGGTCGGCAGGCGTGCACATCCGAAGGCCTGCCGACCCGGACCTTGTCGTCAACGTTTCCAGAAGGCCTTTCGGGGCCGGGGTTTCAGGGACTCCAGGGTGGTGATGGTGTGGTGCCAGCGGCGTTCCAACTCGGCGGGGTCGGTGGTGGGGATGTCGAGTTCGTCCGCCAGGGTGGTGAGGGTTGTGCGGGCGTCTTCTGGTTCTTTGGTGGTCAGCCAGGTGATGAGGTTGGCCCTGATTCCCTGGACAAGGGTTTGGAGCAGGGTCATTCGGGCTGGGAGCGGTTCGTTGGCCGCGGCCTGCAGGGACTTCAGGTGCTGGACGACGAAGTCGGCCAAGGTGGGAGCGGCTGATTCCTCGAACGACTGGGCGCCGCCGCGGCCACGGGGACGGGCGGAGGCGGGGCGGGCACCGAACTTTCCGGCGAGCGGCACCGCGCGGCCGGGTTGTGGGGCGCTGCGGGCAGGTACGCCGCCGGGGGCGGCAGGGGCGGCACCGGCTTGGTTCCAGCCGAAGTCGGCTGGTGCGGCGCCGTAGGCCATGGGTGACATGGCCGCCGCGGCCACAGGTTGAGCGGGCATGCCTCGGTGGAGCGTGTCCTGTTCCCACCCGCTGGGTAGATCCACCGGCTGCGTCACCTTGTGCACGGTTCCGCTTTCGTTGACGACTCGCTGGTCGACGGCCACGAACGCGGTGAAGCGGGACAGCACGCCGAACTTCAGTGACGTGTCGACGATCTGGGTCTCCACCGCCGACTGGTCTCCGGTGCCCACGATGTAGCGGTCCTCCAGGTCGCGGATCCGGGCCCGCGCCCAGAGCGCACCGAGGCTGGGGTTGTCGCCGGGCACCGCCGAGACCGCGGACGTCCAGCCGTCGGCGCTGCTCACCGTGACGGCTCCCGTGGCCGGGCCGGTGAAACGGCCGGTGACCACCACGGGCGCACCCTCGAACAGGTCCGGCATCGGGCTCGGCGCCAGCGACGCCTCGTCCACCGCGAGGCCGGAGGAGGCCAGGCGCAGGCCGACGGCGACCGGCGAGCCGATGCGCCGGTGGATGTTCCGCATCGCGTCGTCCAGCCGGTCCTCGGACTCCACCAGTTCACACCGGCCGGACGAGCCGGCGAGCCGCCGTAGGAACGACTCGTTCACCGCGCGGTCCACACCGACCGTGTGCACCCGGACTCCGGCCAGGCCCCGCGCCAGGTCCCGCAGTAACTGGTCCTCGTTGCCGACCTGGCCGTCGGTCACCAGGACCAGAACGCGGTCATGGTCTGGGGACTCGGCCAGCAGCGTCGCGGCACGGTGCAGCGGGGCGAGCATCTCGGTGCCGCCGCGGGCGTCCAGACCGGACAGGAACTCCACCGCACGGAAGCGGTTGCGGTCATTGGCTTCCACGAACCCGGCCGGCAACGACGGCGGTGTGAGCACCTCATGGTCGAACGCCAGCACGGCGAACCTGTCCGTGGAACCCAGGGTGTCCACGATTCGCGCCGCGGCCCGCCGGGCGGCCACCATCTTCCAGCCACCCATCGAGCCCGAGCGGTCCAGCACCAGCACGACGTCACGAGGACGTGCCGCGGTCTTGGCGGACGGCGGCAGCACGGTCAGGGCGAACGTACCGCCGGACTCCCCCTCGGGCAGGACCGCGAGTGACGTGCTGATCGCCTCCGCGCCGTAGCGCAGGCGCAGGATGAAGTCCCGGTCCGCGCGCTCCCCCGGCTCGAGCCGGACCCGCAGGCCGGTCGGCGCGTCCTCGGTGATCACCGCGTGCAGGCTGGAGGAGATGCCGTGCAGCGGCAGGGCTCCCGGGTCGACGTCGACCACGACGGACAGCCGGACCGGGTTCGGGAACCCGGGCAGCAGCACCGGCGGGCTGATCCGGGACGCATCCGGGACCGCGTCGGTGTCCTCGGCGACGCCGTCGCCGACCTGGCCGCCCGCCAGTGGTTCGCCCGGGATGTAGCGGGGCGCCACCACCAGCGGGAACCGGAACGTCGCCTCATCGTCCTCATAGGACAGGGCAGTGGCGAGCGTGAGGTGCACGCTGACCCGTTCGCCGGGCATGATGTTGCCGACCCGCATGGTGAAGACGCCGGGCCGCTCCTCCTCCGCGATGGAGGCGCGCTTGCCCTCGGCGATCGCCTGGTCGTAGCTCTCCCTGGCCGCGCCGCGCTCTTTCAGCACGCCTTCGACCACACGCCCGTCGGCTTCCATCCGCAGCGCGGTCACGGCGGCACGGGGCGGCAGCGGGAAGATGTACGTGGCTTCGAGTGGTTCGTCATGCGGATTGCGGAAGCCCTGGGTGACCTCGACGCTGGTCGCCAGCCCGCTGATCGCGGCACGGACGTCGATCAGGTCGAGTGGCAGGTTGCCCCGGTCGGTGCGCAGGCACCCCAGGCCGTCGTCCTCACTCGGCGTGCCGGGCGCCGCGATCGATTCCCTGACGTCGACGCGCAAACTCATCGGTCTTCCCCTCCAGTGGTCGGCGCCAGGCCGATTCGGCCGAGCAACTCCAGCAACGGCGCGGCGGCCGCCTGAATGGCGGCCAGGTCGTCCGCGCCGGGGGCACGGCCGGCGGCCTCCAGCACGACAGTGACACTGTCAGAAAGACGGACTCCGTGGACGAGCCTCGCGACACTGTCATTGCGTGTTGCAGTGTCGTCGACATCCGGTGAGGACGACGAGGACACCGTGGAGCGGCCGTTCGCATGCCCCTTCCAGAACTGCCCGGCCGGCCGGACGTCGACCCGCGGTCGCACCACGTCGACCGAAAGCCCGGCCAGTTCCACCAGCCGGGCGTCGGTCGCCCCGACGAGCAGTTCCTGGATCTCCGCGAGCGAGCGCCCCGCGGCCTGCAGTTTTTTCACCGCCACGATCTGCAGCAGATGACGCTGCCCGTAGTAGGCGGTGCGGCCGCGCGTGGTCACCGGCCGGTCCACCAGGCCGATCGTGGTGTACCACCGGATCGTGCGACGGTTCGGCAGCTCCCGGACCCGCCCGTTGCGCTGGCCGTCGTAGTTCTCCGACAGCAGCTCGGCGACCTGGTCCGGGAGCTGCTCGATCGTCCACAGCTCGCTCATACTGCCAGAGTGCCAGAGCCATCTGACACTGTCAATGTTGCAGTGTCAGTCCTGGGGATGACTGTCACGAAGCGGGCGTGGCGTCCAGATCCTGCGCCAGCAGCGCCGCCAGCTCCTCCAGCGCCGCTTCGGCGCCGTCGCCCTCCGCGGACAGTTCGACCTCTTCCTCGTGCTTCACACCCAACGCCATCACGGCCAGAATGCTCGACGCCGCGACGCCTTTGTCACCTGGACGACCGATGAACACCGGAACGGGCTGCCGCGCGGCGGCTTGCGCGAACAGGCCGGCCGGGCGGGCGTGCAGCCCGACGGTGGACGCGATCTTCACCCGGATCGTCGCCATCAGCTCTCCTCCGTCATCGCCGAAAGAGCCAACGGTAAGCAAATCCCTTGTGGTTAATCAAGGGTTTCATGTTGGTTTGCTTTGTTTTAATTGGTCACGCTTGGACGACTCGAGGACCTGCGGCCGAGATCTCCTCGGCGACGGAGTCGTCGATGTCCGTGTCGGTGATGAACGTGTCGATGTCGCTCAGGTCGGCGAAGCGTGAGAAGTGGTCGTTGCCCACCTTGGTGTGGTCGGCGAGCAGCACACACCGGCGCCCGCTGGCGATCGCGGCCTTCTTGACCATCGCCTCGGCCGGGTCCGGCGTCGTGAGCCCGCGTTCCACGGAGAGCCCGTTCGTGGCGATGAAGACGACCTCCACGAACGTGTCGCGCAGCGCCTGCAACGCCCACGCGTCGACCGAAGCGAGGGTACGGCTCCGCAGCCGCCCGCCGACCAGCATGACCGTCACATTCGGACGGGTGATCAGCGACAGCGCGATGTTCACCGAATGGGTGACGACGGTCAGCTCACGGTCCACAGGCAACGCGTCGGCCAGCCGCGCGGTCGTGGTGCCCGCGTCCAGCAGGATCGTCCCGTTCTCCGGCAGCTCGGCCAGCGCGGCCTTGGCGATCCGGTCCTTCTCGTCGGTCATCACCGTCTCGCGCACCGACAAGGCGGGCTCGAAACCCAGCCGCTCGACCGGGATCGCGCCGCCGTGCACCCGGCGCAGCACACCGTGCCGCTCCAGAACGGTCAGGTCACGCCGGATGGTCTCGGTGGTGACGTCGAACTCCTCGGCCAGCGCGGCGACGTCGACACGCCCTTTCGCCCTGGCCCTCTCGAGGATCACCTGCTGCCGTTCCTCCGCGTACATGGTGTGACTTTATGTTGATTCGTGCGCGCCAGCAACGGCAAGGTATTGCAAACCAACATGAACACATGCACAATCACCTAAATCCACTCTGGATGTGCGTGGCACCACATGGAGGTGGCAACGAGCGTGATCGTCACCGTGACGGCGAACCCGAGCATCGACCGGACGGTCGAGGTGGGGGCGCTCGTGCGAGGCGGCCTGCACCGGGCCACCGCCGTGCACGTCCAGCCCGGCGGCAAGGGCATCAACGTCGCCAGGGCCCTGGTGTGCAACGGGATCAAGGCACGCGCCGTGGTTCCGGCGGGCGGCGCCGAGGGTGAGCAGCTGATCAGCCTGCTCAGCGACTACAGCATCGACGTCGTCCGGGTGCCCACGCTCGGGCCGGTGCGGATGAACGTCAGCGTGATCGAACCGGACGCCACCGTCACCAAGCTGAACGAACCGGGCGCGCGACTGACCGAACAGGAGTGCCGGGCGCTCGCGGACGCGGTGATCACCGCGTCGCACAAGGCGTCCTGCGTGATCCTCGCGGGCAGCCTGCCGCCCGGAGTGCACCACGGCTTCTACGCCGACCTGATCAACCGGTTGTCCGGTGAGGACATCCGGGTCGTCGTGGACACCAGCGGGCCCGCGTTGCGCGCGGCCGTCGCGGCCGGCCCGGCGTTGATCAAGCCGAACCACCACGAGCTCGAAGAGGCCGTCCAGCGTCCTCTGTCGACGCTGCAGGACGTCATCGACGCCGCGCAGGAACTGCGCGCGGCGGGCGCGCAGGCAGTACTGGCCAGCCTCGGCCGGGACGGCGCGGTGCTCGTGGACGAGAACGGCACATGGCACGCCGAAGCGCCGGTCGTGCTCGCCAGGAGCTCGGTGGGAGCCGGTGACGCCATGCTCGCCGGATTCCTCGCCGCGGGAGGGAAAGGACAGGCGGCACTGGTGTCCGCGGTGGCATGGGGCGCGGCCGCCGTGTCGCTGCCGGGCAGCACCATGCCCAGGCCGGACGACCTCCGGCCGCACCTCGTCGAGGTGCACCCACGGATCAAGGCAGGCCGGGAACTACGCGGGGACAACTGAAAGCACCACCAGTACAGGAAGTGTCGACGATGACAAAGACTGAAGACGCGCCATCGCGGGCGCACCAGCTGCGGGCCTCGGTGCAACGCTTCGGCGGCCACCTCGCCGGCATGGTGATGCCCAACATCGGCGCATTCATCGCCTGGGGCCTGATCACCGCGTTGTTCATCCCGTCGGGCTGGCTGCCCAACGCCCAGCTGGCCGAACTCGTCGATCCGATGGTCAAGCTGCTGCTGCCGATCCTGATCGGCTACACCGGCGGCCGGTTGGTGCACGGGCAGCGCGGCGCCGTGGTCGGTGCCGTCGCGACGGTCGGTATCGCGGTCGGTGCGGACGTGCCGATGTTCCTCGGTGCCATGCTGGTCGGCCCGCTGGCCGCGCTGCTGCTCAAACTCTGGGACAACTCGGTCGGCGAGAAGGTCGGCGCCGGTTTCAAGATGCTGGTCGACAACTTCAGCGCGGGCATCATCGGCGGTGCCATGGCCGTGCTGGGTTCGCTGGCGATCGGCCCGGTCGTCGAGGGCATCACCAAGGCGCTGGGCAACGGCGTGCAGTTCCTGCTGGACGCGCACCTGCTGCCGCTGGTCTCGGTGATCGTCGAGCCCGCGAAGGTGTTGTTCCTCAACAACGCCATCAACCACGGCGTGCTGTCGCCGTTGGGCGTCACGCACTCGGCGGAGAGCGGCAAGGCCATCGAGTTCCTGATCGAGCCGAACCCGGGCCCCGGCCTCGGCATCCTGGTCGCGCTGGCGCTGTTCGGCATGAAGGCCGCCCGGGCGACCGCGCCCGGCGCGATCGTGATCCAGTTCCTCGGCGGCATCCACGAGATCTACTTCCCGTACATCCTGGCGCAGCCGCGGCTGATCCTCGCCGCCATCGCGGGTGGCGCGTCCGGTGTGCTCGTCTTCAGCATCTTCGACGCGGGTCTCACCGCCACGCCTTCGCCCGGCAGTATCTTCGCGATCCTCGCCGTGACCCCCAAGGGCGGCTGGTTCGGCGTGCTGGCCGGTGTGGTCATCTCGGCAGCGGTGTCCTTCATCATCGCGGCGCTGTTGTTGAAGTTCGGCCGGGACGCCAGGAAGGCCGAACGTGAACAGGAAGTCGCCAACGGCGGGACTGTCAAGTCCTGAAAGGAAAGCCTGACATGAGCAGCATCGAAGGGTCCGCGATCAAGAAGGTCGTCATCGCCTGTGACGCGGGCATGGGCAGCAGTGTGATGGTGGCGTCCCAGCTGGCCAAGCGGCTCAAGCCGTACTCGGTCTCGGTCACCCACACGCCGGTCAACGACATCCCCGAGGACGCGGATCTCGTGCTGTGCCAGATGACTCTGCTGGCCAGGGCACGCAAGAGCACGGGCGAGACGGTCGTGCTCGGTTTCCAGAGCTTCCTGGGCGACCCGGTGTTCGACAAGGTCGAGGCCGCGATCCGGGACGGTGGGTCGCTTGCCGACTGAGCGGACCTCGCTGCTCACCGCCGAGGGAATCCGCCTCGGCCGGACCGCCGCCAGCCGGGCGGACGCGATCGACCAGTGCGGTCGCGTCCTGCTCGAGCTCGGTGCGGTCGAGGCGGACTACCTGGCCGCCATGCACGAACGCGAGGAGTCGTTGTCGACGTACATCGGCGAGAACGTCGCGATCCCGCATGGCACCGACCAGTCACGTCAGTACGTGAAACGCACGACGCTCGTAGTGCTGCAGTTCCCCGACGGCGTGGAATGGGGCCCGGGCAACACCGTCAACCTGTGTGTCGGTATCGCGGCGAACGGATCCGAGCAGGTCGGCATCCTGTCCGCGCTGGCGCAGGTGCTGATGGACGGTGAGAAGGCCGCACAGTTGCGGCAGGCGACGGACGCCGGGACGGTGCTGAACCTGCTGCAGTCGATCGACGAGGAGAGGGACCAGCCGTGAAGGTCGCGCGCTTCTACGCGCCAGGAGACATCCGCATCGAGGAGGCGCCCGAGCCGTCCGCGGGCCCGGACGAGCTGAAGATCAAGGTGCACAACTGTTCCACGTGCGGGACGGACCTGAAGATCTTCCGGCACGGGCACCACCACATCGATCCGCCGCGGGTGATCGGGCACGAGATCGCGGGCGAGATCGTCGAGGCAGGCTCCACTGTGGACGGATGGCGGCCGGGCGACCGGGTGCAGGTGATCGCCGCGATCCCGTGCGGCGAGTGCCCGGACTGCCGGCGCGGCTGGCTGACCATCTGCCCGAACCAGCGCTCGATGGGCTATCACTACGACGGCGGCTTCGCCGAGTACATGATCATCCCGCATGCCGTGCTCAAAGTGGACGGTGTGAACCGGATTCCGGACGGGTTGTCCTACGCGGAAGCATCCGTGGCGGAACCGTTCGCGTGTGTCCTCAACGGACAGGAGCTGGCCCGCGTCGGCGAGGGCGACACGGTCGTGGTGGTCGGCGCCGGCCCGATCGGCTGCCTGCACGTCCGGCTCGCCCGTGCTCGCGGCGCGGAGGCCGTGTACCTGGTCGAGTTGTCCAAGCAGCGGCTGGAGATGGCCGCGGCGCTGGTCAAGCCGGACGCGGCGATCTGCGCCGCGGACGTCGACCCGGTCGAGGAGGTGCTGCGGCTGACCGACGGCCGCGGCGTCGACGTGGTGATCACGGCCGCGGCCGCGGGCAAGGCGCAGGAGGACGGCCTGAAGATGGCCGCCCGGCGCGGGCGGATCAGCTTCTTCGGCGGGCTGCCGAAGGACAACCCGATCATCGCGTGCGACTCGAACCTCGTGCACTACCGCGAGCTCACCATCGTGGGCGCCAACGGTTCCAGCCCGGACCACAACAAGCGGGCGCTGGAGCTGATCGCGTCCGGCGCGGTGCCGGTCGACGACCTGATCACCCACCGGATGCCGCTGGACGGCGTGCTCGACGCGATCCACACGGTCAGCACCGGCGAGGCCATCAAGGTCACGATCGAGCCGTAGCGGAATCAGCCGGCCGCCACCGGGGTTGACCTGGACATGAACGCTCGTGGACGAGTCAAGCTCGAGCCGGGCACCCGCCGTGTCCGGGTCTACCTCGGTGGTGCGCTGGCCGCCGACACACTGGCGCCGGTGTACGTGTGGGAGGTTCCCTACTATCCCGCGTACTACATCCCGCGGTCGGACGTGCGGGCCGAGCTGATCGCCTCGGGCAACACCGACCACTCCCCCAGCCGCGGCGACGCGACCCTGTACACGGTCAGATCCGGCGGCAAGGAAGCGGTGGACGCGGCCCGGGTGCACGCCGACTCGCCCATCGAGGAACTGCGGGACCTGGTCCGGTTCGACTTCGCCGCGATGGACGCGTGGTTCGAGGAGGACGAGGAGATCTACGTCCACCCGCGTGACCCGTACAAGCGCGTGGACATCCTCGGCAGCTCACGGCACGTGCGCGTGGAGATCGACGGCGTGACCGTGGCGGAGTCGGCGAACGCCCGGATGCTGTTCGAAACGAGCCTGCCCACTCGGTACTACCTGCCGAAAACCGCTGTGCGGATGGATCTCCTGGAGCCCAGCCCGACCCGCACGGCGTGCCCGTACAAGGGTGAGGCGTCGTACTACTCGGTCCGCCTCGGGGACACGCTGCACGAGGATGTCGTGTGGTACTACGACACTCCCCTGCCGGAAAGCCAGAAGATCACCGGCATGGTGGCGTTCTACAACGAGAAGGTGGACATCTTCGTGGACGGCGTGCGGCAGCCGCGGCCGAAGACCCCCTTCTCCTGACGGATGTCGCGGGCAGGGCGGTCACCCTGCCCGCGCCGGCTCATCCGAAACTGTCCGGGTCCGGGCCGATGCGGTGGCCCTTGTCCAGCGCGGCGAGCTCGGTCAGGTCCGAATCGGACAGGTCGAAACCGAAGACGTCGATGTTCTCGGCGATCCGCTTCGGCGTGACCGACTTCGGGATGACCACGTTGCCGAGCCGCAGGTGCCACCGCAGGACGACCTGAGCGGGCGTGCGGCCGACGCGCTTGGCGATCGTCACGATCGTCGGGTGCGTCAGCAGGTCACCGCCCTGGGCGAGCGGGCTCCACGCCTCGGTCGCGATGCCGAGCTTGGCGTGCACCTGGCGCAACTCGGCCTGCTGCAGGTACGGGTGCAGCTCGATCTGGTTCACCGCGGGCACCCGGCCGGTCTCGTTGATGATCCGCTCGAGGTGCGCGGGCTGGAAGTTGGACACGCCGATGGCGCTGATCCGGCCTTCGTCGGCCAACCGGATGAACGCCTTCCACGTGTCGACGTAGCGGGCCTTGGCGGGCGCGGGCCAGTGGATCAGGTACAGGTCCAGGTAGTCCAGGCCGAGCAACGACATGCTCTTGTCGAACGCACGCAGCGTCTCGTCGTAGCCCTGGTCGGTGTTCCACAGTTTGGTCGTGATGAACAGCTGTTCGCGCGGGAAGCCGGCGATCGCCTTGCCGACCCCTTCCTCGTTGCCGTACGCGGCCGCGGTGTCGATGCTGCGGTAACCGGCTTCGAGGGCGGCGGTGACCGCGTCGAACGTCTCCGCCTCGGGTACCTGGAAGACGCCGAAGCCGAGCTGCGGCATGGCTACGCCGTTGTTGAGCTTGATGGTCGGGATGTCCGGCACGATGTTCCTTTCCGCATGACTACCGGCGTAAGCAATATTTGCAGACGCCTCGCATCTTACCTCATCGCCACGGGCCGTGCTCGTGACCGCAACTGTGGCCGACATGTCCGAAAAGGTCCGTTCGGCGGCGATACGGTCGACCTATGCAGATCGCATTTGTTGTTTACCCAGGAATGACGGCTCTAGACGCGATCGGTCCGTACGAGCTGCTGCGCTCCATGCCGCAGTCCGAGGTCCGGTTCGTGGCCGCCAAGACCGGACCGGTCGTCACGGACAGTGGCGTTCTGGCGCTCGGGGCGTCGCATTCGTTCGACGACACGCCGTCGCCCGACATCGTCCTCGTCCCCGGCGGATCGAACGGGACCGTGGCCGCGATGAACGACGAGGCGTTGGTCTCCTGGCTGCGCGCGGTCCACCCGACGACGACGTGGACGACCTCCGTGTGCTCCGGCGCCCTGATCCTGGCGGCGGCCGGGCTGCTGGCAGGCGTTCCGGCCACGACACACTGGGTGTGCCAGGAGATCCTGGGCTCGATGGGCGCGATCCCGCAGCCGGACAAGCGAATCGTGCGCTCCGGCAAGATCGCCACCGCGGCCGGGGTGTCCGCGGGCATCGATCTGGCACTGTGGCTGATCGGCGAAATCCACGGCCCGGACCAGGCCAAACGTGCCCAGGTGGAGATCGAGTACGACCCCCAGCCGCCGTACGACGCGGGCCATCCCAGCAAGGTCACGCCCGAACTGCTGGAAGAGGTCCGGGCCAAGCTGGCGGCGGACGCCCAGAAACCACCGGTGACGTCAGCCTCCTGGTGAGCCCGGCGACCACCCCGTGTCCACCGTTCCGCCACCCCGTGTCCACCGTTCCGCCACCCCGTGTCCACCGTTCCGCCACCCCGTGTCCACCGTTCCGGCACCCCGTGTCCACCGTTCCGGCACCCCGTGTCCACCGTTCCGGCACCCCGTGTCGACCGTTCCGGCACCCCGTGTCGACCGTTCCAGCACGGTGACATTCCCGGTCGGTCCGCGGACGGGAATCTCACGGTGCCGGAACGCGCATCTCACCGTGCCGGAACGGGCATCTCACGGTGCCGGAACGCGCATCTCACCGTGCCGGAACGCGCATCTCACCGTGCCGGAACGGGCATGTCGTGGTGCTGGAACGGTGGACACGCGGGTCAGCGGCGGCGTTTGAACTCGATCGGGCCGGTCGGCGGTACTTCGCCCCGGTTCTTTCCGTTCACCGAGACCTTGTCGCCGACTTCGGCGGGCACCAGGAACTTGCCCTCCTCGTCGGTTTCCACCGCGCCGTGGGGCGTGGACACGAGCGTTCCCGCGTCGGTCTGACCGGCGACGAACATGCGTTCCTCCGACGCCTCGCCCGCGTTGGACGTGATGATCGAGAAACGGTGCACGGGCGGGCCGGCCGCGACCAGCAGCGCACTGTCCACTGTGGCCGTCACGGTCACGTCCAGGCCCGGCTTGAGCTGGCCGCCCAGCGCCGACCAGAAGTCGGAGTTGTCCCGTTCGCCGCCGCTGGCGATCGTGACGCTCGGTACCGGAGTCACGGCGTCGTAAGGCGCTTGCAGGTATTCCGCCTCGATCTCGGTGTGCATCAACAACGCCGTCAGAGTCGCGCCGAGCAAGGAGTGCTCGTCGCGCATGTCCGACGTCCACGCCGTCACCAGGTAGCGGCAGTCCACTCTGGGCAGTGGGGGACGGCGGTGCGGACGGCCGTTCTCGTCGTGCACGGTTTCCAGACCGTACTCGCGTTCGGTCACGTTGCGGCGCACGTCCCACAGGTACAGGTTGATCGTCGGCCGGGAGACCCGGGCCGACCAGTCCTTGTCCGGCGCGTCGAACGAGATGTCGATCTCGCGTTTGGGCAGGGGCACGACCGCTCGCAGAAACTCCTCGAGGGACTCGTCAAGCAGGTTCAGCATGGCCGGTTCCATTCACGAGGTTGAAGTAACGGTCGAACTCGGACTCGGTGCGCAGCCTGCCCATCTTCTGGAACTCCCGCTTCAGCGCGAGCGCGACACGTTCCATGGTCACCGGGGCGTTCTCGTCCGCGGCCAGGAAGCCGGCGCCCAGCGCGGCGTTGCGGATGATGCCGCCGGTGATCCGGAACTGCCTGGCCAGAAAGTCGAAGTCCAGGTCGTCGACGGGCGCGCCGGGCGGGAACGCCTGCCGCCAGATCTGCTTGCGCTGCGGTTCGTCCGGTGCCTCGAAGTCGATCGACACCGAGATCCGGCGCAGGAACGCGTCGTCGATGTTGCGCTGCAGGTTCGTGGCCATCACGACCAGGCCGTCATAGGATTCCAGCCGCTGCAACAGGTAGGCGACCTCGATGTTGGCGTACCGGTCGTGCGCGTCGCTGACCTCGGAGCGCTTGCCGAACAACGAGTCCGCTTCGTCGAAGAACAACACCAGGTCGCCCGCGGCGGCCGCGCCGAAGATCCGTTCCAGGTTCTTCTCGGTCTCGCCGATGTACTTGCTGACCACGGCCGACAGGTCCACTTTGTACATGTCGAGGCCGAGCTCGCCGGCGACGATCTCCGCCGCCAGCGTCTTGCCGGTACCGGACGGGCCGGAGAACAACGCCACCACACCGGTCGACGGCAGCGGCGAGAATCCCCAGTCCTGGTAGACCACGGTCCGCCGCTTGTACCGTGCGATCAGTTCACGCAGCTGCGCGGTCTGGTCCGCGGGCAGCACAAGATCCGACATGGTGCGGCGCGGGCGGACGCGGACCGAAAGGCCGTCGAGGTGACCGCCCGCGAGGCGACGGACACCGGCGGCGACCTGCCCCGGGTCACCCGCCGAAGCGGCGGTGACGAGCCGCAGCTGCTCACGGGACAACGGGAAGGACGGGTCCGGCGGCACACCAAGCGCTTGTTCCCAGTCCGTCGCGGACGCCAGGCCCGAGTCCAGCCGGATCTCCTGCCACGGACGGCGCGGCAAGGCGTCCAGCGCGAGTTCCTTGGGCGAGCTGAGCGCCCAGCTCAGGTGATCCGCCCGGTCGATCCGGTCGGCCGCGGTCCGGCTGGGCGGTTCGGTCAGTTCGAGCACGACCGCCCGGTCGCCGACACCAGCCTCCCGGACCACCGCCGCCCACTCGGCGGGCGACGAAGGCATCGGGCACACGAGCAAAGCCTTGCCCGGCCAACGGTCCCGTACCGCCGCCAGTCTGCTGTCGCTGTCCGCGCCCGTGACCAGCAGCATCGACGTCTCACCAGTACCGGCACCCACGGCGTCGAGCCGGCACGCCCCGGCGGGCAACGCCGAGTCGGCCGAATCGTCCCCGGCCATCGCCCAGGTCAGGCGCGGCGCGGGCCAGCACATCCTGGTCGCCCACGGTCCGTCCGTGCCGATCTCGACGAACTCCGCCCGGCGCAACGGCGCATCCGGTGCGACACAACGAGCATCGAGCATCCGGCTCAGGCTCGCCACGGTGAGACGAGGCAGTTGCACGTTGTCCTGGAAGTACGCGACGAGCCGCATCCGGTGCGGCGACCGTTCCACAGCAAGCAGCACAGCGAGCGCCTGGGCGTCACGGGAGTCCAGCCGCGCGGTCCGCACCAGACAGTCGAATGTGGACGAACCGGAGGCCAGCGACTCCTCGAACTGCTTGCGCGCCAAGGCGAGTTCGGGCTCCAGCTGACGCAGCAGCGCCTCCACCTTCACCGCGGCGGGACCGGACGCACCCGGCAGCTCGGCCAGGATCCGGTCGACCTCTTCGTGTCCGATGTAGAGCCCCGCGAAGTCGTGCGGCAGCAGGCCCTCACCCAGCCGGCACACCAAAGCCTCGCGCTGCAGCAGGGTGTCGGCCATCACCTGCCACGGCGGCGCGGATCGCGGCCGGCCATCGTCGTGCACTTCACCCCTCGGGAATCACCGCAGGACACCGTCGCGCCCGAAACTAACACCAAGCGGCACCCACCTGCGCGAACAGTGCCCTTTTGGGCACACGAAATGCCACCCACCGGCCGCCGGAGTCAAACATAATGGCGGCATGGCGCGATATTCCGCGGAGCAGATCTACGCGTTCGCGCGCGAGGCCGGGTTCTCCCCCGATCGCGCCGCGACGATGACCGCGATCGCCATGGCCGAATCCGGCGGCAACGACGGAGCCCACAACCCGCACGGCGAGAACAGCAAAGGCCTGTGGCAGATCAACCAGGCCGCCCACCCGCACTTCGCCAGCGTCAACCTGTTCGACCCGGTGCAGAACGCCAGGGCGGCGTTCCAGGTGTCCAAGGGCGGCGACGACATCTCACCCTGGACGACCACGCACAAGGGGTCGGCCGCGAAGTACCTGAAGTACAAGGAGCAGGCCCAAGCGGCGGCCGAGGCATACGGCGACGGACCGAACCGGGGAATGTGGACCGGTGTCTCGGGGTACGGCGACCACACGTCCGCGGGTGACGCGCGCGGCGGCGGCCAAGGCGTCGCGCCGACGCAGTCCTCCGCGGGCAGCGGAAGCGACAACGTCAACGTCAGCCAGGCCACGACCACCCCGGCGGGGGACGTCAACGCGCCCGCCGAGCAACAACAAGGCCTCCAGTTCGGCGTTCCGCTCGACGACGACCCGGCCGCGGGCCCGGACGGCGTGCAGACCTTGACGAACGGTGTGACGGACCCGAACGCGTTGGCCGAGAAGCAGGCCGGGCTCCAGTTCGGTGTCCCGTTGGACGAGGACGCCATGCAGGCGGCGCAACCAGCGACGTCGGCGACAACCGCGACAACGGCCCAGGCGACGAGCCAGACCATGGGCCAGCAACAACTGCCCGCGGGCGACGGTACGAAGGTGCAGGCGTTCCTCAACGCGGCCGTGGCACAGACCGGCGACAAGTACGTCTTCGGGCACGAGGTCAGCATGGGCGACCGCAACCCGAGCACGTTCGACTGCTCGGAACTGGTCGAATGGGCCGCGGCCCAGGCAGGCGTGAAAGTGCCGGACGGTTCGTGGCTGCAGTACCGCGACCTGGCCAAGAGCGGCACCACCATGTCGGTCGAGCAGGCACTGAAAACGCCGGGCGCGCTGCTGTTCAGCTTCTCGTCCGACCCGATGTCCGGCGGCAGGCCGTCGGCCGCGCACGTGGCGATCAGTCTCGGCAACGGCAAGACGATCGAGGCCAAGGGCACCCAGTACGGCGTCGGATCATGGGAGGCCAACACCAAACGGTTCCAGTACGCCGGCTACCTGCCGGAGATGGGCGCGGGCATCGGCAACGTCCCGCCGCCTCCGCCACCACCCCCGCCGACGGACGCGTTCACCCACCGCGTCAACACCGATCCGGCGCCGCTGGACCGCAATCCGTCGACGGTGGCGATCAGCCACGAGATGACCAACGCGGATCCGCCGCCCGCGCCGTTGCCACCGGTTCCCCCACCCCCACCGCCACCGCCGGTGGAGCCGCCGGTGGAGCCGCCCGCGCAGCCGCAGCAGCAGCCGGCCGACGACGACCTCGACGACGACAACCAGGTCGACGTGATCGAGTTCGCGCAGGGCTGGGTAGCCCCGGCGGACCACTCGTTGCCTGAGCACGACTTCGGTCACGACCCCACACCCGGGCACTGAGGCGTATGACGACAGCAACGCGGAACGCGGCCGAGACCGCCGAGATGCTCGAACTGATCGACACCGCGATCACCGAGACCCGTTCGGCGGGACGGCCCGACCTGGCCGAGAAGCTGATCAAGTGCCGTCGCCAGCTGACCACCGGCGCCTGGCACGTGCTGGTCGCGGGCGAGTTCAAGAAGGGCAAGAGCGCGCTGATCAACGGCTTGCTCGGGGTGCCGGTGTGCGGAGTGGATCCGGTCGCGTTCACGGCCGTGCCGACATCGGTCAAGCACGGTGACAAACCGGCCGCCTACCTGGTTCCCGAGGCCCCCGCGGACGCGGCGCAGCTGCCGCCACCCATCAAGATCGACATCCGGAAGGCCGCCGACTATGCCCGGACCGGGCTGGCCGACGACGGAACCCGGCTGCGGGCGATCGAAACGACGGTGAAGCGTGAGCTGCTGGCCGACGGCCTCGTGCTGGTCGACACGCCGGGTCTCGGCGGCGGGTTCGCGGCTGCCGCGGCCTCGGCGACCATGCGAGCGCTTGCTCTCGCGGACGGCGTGATCGTCGTGACGGACGCGTCGCAGGAACTCACCGCGGCCGAGGTCGACTTCGTCAAGCACGCGGCCGACGTCTGCCCGAACCTGATCGTCGCGCTCACCAAGACCGACTTCTACCCGCAGTGGCGACGGATTCTCGACCTGGACCGGCAGCACCTGAAGGCGGCCGGGATCGACGCGGAGATCGTCGCGGTGTCGTCGGTGCTGCGGGAACTGGCGTTGGACACGGGCGATCCGGCGCTGAACGCCGAGTGCGGCTTCCCGGTCCTGGTCGAGCGCCTGGGTTCCCGGCTGCTGGCCGACCACGCGGCGAAGTCCGTGCTGGCGGCGGCCGGTGTCGTCCGCAACTCACTGCGCCAGGTCGCCGACGTCCTGGCGACCGAGCACGCGGCGCTGACCAAACCCGAGCAACGCCAGGCGACCATGCGCAAGGTCGAGGCGAGCGGCGAGCGTGCCAAGGCGCTGTCCAGCCCATCGGCACGCTGGCTCAACACGATCACCGACCGGTTCGCCGACATCCAGGCGGCCGTGGACGCCGACCTGACCGACTGCACACGCAGGCTGGAGAACGAGGTCACCAAGCGGATCAAGGAGGGCGACCCGACCAAGGAGTGGTCGGAGATCGTGCCGTGGCTGCAGAAACGCACCAACGAGGAGATGACCGACGTCCACACGCGGCTGATCCGCCAGATCAACGAGCTCGCGGACGACATCGCGGCGTTGTTCGACGCGACGGCCGACCAGGTGGACGCGGTCTCCCGAGGCACCGACATGTCCGTCGGCCACGATCTGAAGCTGGAGGGCCTGGCCAGCAAGAAGGGCGGCAAGCTCGAAGTGGGCATGCACGCCGCCCGTGGCTGGTCGTTGTCCAGTTCGGTCGTCACGACAGTGCTGGTCACCACGTTGGCGCCGAGCCTGCTGATCGTCCTGCCGATCACCGCCGCGCTGGGTTCGGTGTTCGCGTGGCGCGCGGTCCGCAGCTACAAGACGACCAAGCTCGACGCGGCTCGCGCGGAGGCGTTGCGTGCGTCCGCCGTGTACCTGAACCAGGCGCGAGTGGACGCCAACCGGGCCGCGTACGACCTGATCAGGCACAGCCGCGGCAAGATCCGTGACTACTACCTCGACCAGGCGCAGGAACTGGTCTCCGCGGCCAGGCACGAGCAGGAGGCCGCGATGCGGGCGGTCCAGGCCGACGCGCAGGCCGCGGCGACAAGGGGCGCGGCGGCGAAGGCCGAGCTCGACCGGGTGTCGGCGCTGCTGGCCAGCGCGGAACGGGTGACTCAGAAAGGCCGGTCGTGACAGTTTCGCTTGCCGCACGGGTCCGGTCGTTGCTGAACGACGCGGTCCAGGCATACCAGGGCAGACAGGGCGGCCGGATCCTGACCGACGTCGCCCGGCACCTCGACGGCCCGCTGCGGGTGGCGATCGCCGGGCGCGTCAAGGCCGGCAAGTCCACTTTGCTCAACGCGCTGGTGGGCACGAGGATCGCCGCGACCGACGCGGGCGAGTGCACCCGGATCGTCACGTGGTACTTCCGCGGCCCGCAGCCGCGCGCGACCGCTTTCCCGCAGGGCACCAGGCCGGTGGGGCTGGCGATCGACCACGACGGCAGCCGCTACACCCTGGACCTCGGCACGCTGGACGTCGAAGGCGTCGACCGGATCGAGGTGTCGCTGCCGAGCGAGTGGCTCGGCCAGATGACCCTGGTGGACACACCCGGAATGGGTTCGCTCACCGAGTCGGCAGGCCGCCGTACGCAGGATTTCCTCGGCGAGACGGCGAGTGTCGACGCGGTGCTGTACCTGATGCGGCACCTGCACTCGACAGACATCGACTTCCTCGATGCCTTCAACGACGGCGACGCCACCGACAGTTCTCCCGTCAACGCCATCGGAGTGCTGTCCCGTGCGGACGAAATCGGCGGTGGCGACGACGACGCGATCGCCCACGCGGGCAAGGTCGCCGCGGGTTACCGTGCCGACTCCCGGATTCGAAGCCTCGTGCACACCGTGCTGCCCGTCGCGGGTCTCCTCGCCGAAACCGCGGCGACGATGAGCGACAAGGAATTCGCCGATCTCGCCGGCATCGCCTCGGCCAGCGAAAGCGCGACCATGCCGCTTCTGCTTTCAGCGGTGCGGTTCACCGCCCCGACCCGATCGGTCACTGTGGACATCGCGGCGCGCGAACGTCTGCTCGCGATGCTGGGTCTGTACGGAATCCGGCTCAGCCTCGAGACACTGCGTTCCGGCAAGGTCGATCGCGTCCAGCTGTGCGACGTGTTGCGGGAACGCAGTGGGCTCAACGAACTCAGGCGGCTGCTGCTGACCCAGTTCGCGCAACGGCGGGACGTCCTGAAGGCCGACGGTGCCCTGCGGGCGATCGAGACCGTGACGCGCAACGACCCGATCCCGGCCGCCCCGAGGCTGCGCCAGGCCGTCGAGCGGTTGCGGGCGGGCGCGCACGAACTCACCGAACTGCGGTTGCTCACCGAACTGCGGACCGGGTCCGTGCAAGCTCCGGCCGAGCAGATCGCGGTCATGGAGCGCTTGCTCGGCGGGCAAGGCACTTCGGTGGCCGACCGGCTGAACCTGCGGCCGGACGCGCCTTGGGAGACCGTCCAGGCCGCGATCACCGGAATGCACGGGCATTGGCGGCGGGTGGCGCAGAACCCGTTGATCGATCCCAGCTTCACCCGGGCGGCTCAGGTGCTGCAACGAACCTGTGAGGGCCTGTCGTCCGCCGTCCGAGCCACACCCCAGCGGCCGCCGCAGGGTCCGTCCGGGGGCCGGGCACCGGTTCCGCCCCGCCGCCCCGGCCCTGTCCCGGTCGACAAGACCGAGAACCTGCGCAAGCCGGCCCCGGATGACAAGACCACCGCGTTCCCACGCCCCACCCACCCCTCGTGAGTGTTTATCGGTGTTCTAACCCAGATCCACCGATGGGTTTTGTTGGTGATCTTGGTCGTGGGTGGTTGTGTTGGTGGGCCGGTGGTTTCTGTCGTGGGCGTGCGGGAGCCGCTGGTCTGCCCAGCTTTTCCACTGTGAGTTGTTGGGGCGGGGGTGCCTTGGTGGGTGGTCAATGCTGGAGTGGGGGTGGGGAGTGTGCCCGGTCGAACAGCAGTAGCCAGGCGTTGCGGTGGGGCCAGTGGGTGGGCAGGCGCAGGGTGGTGCGGCGTGCTTGGCGGGTGAGTTGGGCGGCCACGGTGATCAGGGTGCGGCGCAGG